>NZ_LMIH01000024.1:0-174972 GCF_001428645.1 Acidovorax sp. Root217 | reverse complement strand
GCTATGGCGAGCATTTGCAACGACGAGCCGGGGTGTTTTGGCGTGCAAGGCGGGCATGGACGAAAGATTCTCAGCCTCTTAGGCCCGGGACATCTCCTGCACCACCTCACCCGCGGCCCACAGGGCGCGGCCGAGCAGGGCATCGCTGCCCAGCACCAGGCAAAGGATGCAGGGCACCGGCGCATCGATGGACTGGAAGACCACGGTGCTGCCCTCGGCCTCGAAGGTCAGGCGCTTGCACTGGGGGCTCTGGATCTCGCGGCCCACCGCACGGGCCATGGCCATGAGCGAGCTGGCCATGGCCGACAGGCGGTTGGCCTGCAGGTCGCTGCGGTTGCGCAGGCAGGCGATCTCAAAGCCATCGGGTGTGGCCAGCAAGGCCAGCTGCAGGCCGCTGATGGGCGCGGCATGGGTGTCAAGAGCGCGCTGGGCCGTCTGGGCCAGTGCTTCGGAAATCAGGGGGGAACTGCTTTTCATGGGGACTCGCTGCGCAGGGACAACATCGACACCAGCACACCGAGCGCCTGCAGCACGTCGGCACGCTTTCTCACATCCACCTGCAGCACCGGCACCACGCCATGGCCGGCGGCCTGCAATCCATCGGCAAAGGCCTGCATGGTGGCGGCAGATGCCGGGCGGGTGCTGAGCACCAGGGCCAGCGGCGGATGCTCAGCGGCAGCAGCCTCGGCCAGCAGGGCACCTGCGGCCTCCATGGCATCGGGCGCATTGGCATCGACCATGACGAACACGCCCACCGAGGCGGACACGACCCACTGGCGCAGGAAGTCGAAGCGGTCCTGCCCGGGGCAGCCGCAGACCTGCACGAACTCGCCATCGCCCAGGTCGATCTGGCCGAACTCGGCGCCCACGGTGGTGAACTCCTTGGCATGGGCCTGGCGGTCCAGGTTCGGCACGTCGGAGGCGACCATGTCGTCGCCGCACAGCGCACGGATGGCCGTCGTCTTGCCCACGCCCATGGGGCCCATGAAGGCGATGCGCGGCATGGGGGCAGCGCTGGAATAGGTCTTTACCGAAGCATTCATGGGCGGTTGGCTCCTGTCAGCCAGTGAGACAGGCGGCGCACGAAGCCCTGGGACACGGCGCCTCCCGCGCGGGACGGCGAGGCCGCAGCGGGCACCGCCTGGGTGGGGGCAATCACCTGCAGCACCTTGCGGTGCGCAAGCTCCCGCAGCAGCACGGCCACCATGGCGGGCTCCAGGCCGCTGTGCGCCTGCAGCTGATGCGCCGTCACGGGCTGGCGGGCCAGCAGGGCCAGGGCGCTGACGTAGCCTGCACTGTCGAACGGCGCGCCCAGGAACACCCAGGAGCCCAGGCGGTAACGGCTGCCCTGCGCGGCGGCCATGGCGGCCGAACCCACGGCGGCAGGCGCTGCCGGCTGGATGGTGCTGTGGGCAAAGGATCGCGCTGGCTGTGCTGCAGGGGCAGGCGTGGGTGCCGGGGGTGCGGCCTGCACCGCCACGGCGATGGGGGCGGCATTCTGCCGCGCCTTCCAGTCGAGCAGAAAGACCGCCGCGCGGTCGAGGATGTCAATGAGGTCGGCCACCGTGTAGTCCTGCGGCAGGCGCCCCACCCAGGTCTGCGCAAAGCGGGCGCCCGGCTGTTCGTGGCCCACCCAGATCACGCACGGGGGCATCGGCTGCAGCCGCATCAGGTTGGACGATACGTCGAGCATGGCCACCTGCGCCTGGGCCAGGGGCGACTCGCGCCACGCGAACACCGATTTGCGGGCGGCCACGCCAAACAACTCTGAAAACCGCGTGCGCAGCGCGGGCGCCAGCAAGCTGGTTGCCAAATCCCCCCTCAGATTGGTCTTCACGCAAATACCCCGCAGTGCAGAAAGCAACTGATCAGTTTAAGTGAGCCCTCCATTCGCGACCAGTACAAAACCGTATCAGTCAGGTTTTGTGACAGTAGTTGACCTTTCTGTGGCCAATTGTTCACAACGGGGTGCGAGAGGTGCCCAAGGTATGATCCCCCATCCCCTTGCTGAAAGCACGCCGCGCGCCCCTCCGGCGCTGTGCGCGTCACCCCCTCCCTGCCCGCTGCTTTCCCATGTCTTTCGGTCTCAACCTTGCCCAGCTCCAGGCTGTCCACTACACCGAGGGGCCCTGCCTCGTGCTGGCGGGTGCAGGGTCGGGCAAGACGCGGGTGATCACCCAGAAGATCGCGCACATGATCGAGCGCGGGCTCGATCCCAAGCGCATCGCCGCCATCACCTTCACGAACAAGGCCGCCTCCGAAATGCGCGAGCGCGCCAAGGGCCTCATCGGCCGGCGTGCCAAGGACGTGCTGATCTGCACCTTCCACGCCCTGGGGGTGCGCATGGTGCGCGAGGACGGCTCGGTGCTGGGCCTCAAGCCCCAGTTCAGCATCATGGATGCCGACGACGTGACCGGCATCCTCAAGGAAGCCGCCGGCGGCACGGTCGACATGGCCACCGCGCGCCAGTGGCAGTGGGTCATCAGCGCCTGGAAGAACAAGGGCCTCACTTCGGAGGAGGCGCTGGCGCAGGCGGCAGACGACAACGAGCGCAGCATCGCCGTGCTGATGGCGCGCTACGAGGAGCGCCTTGCGGCCTACCAGAGCGTGGACTTCGACGACCTGATCGGCATGCCGCTGCGCCTGCTGCGCGACTTCCCCGAAGTGCGCGCCAAGTGGCAGGCGCTGCTGGGCCACGTGCTGGTCGACGAGTACCAGGACACCAATTCCACGCAGTACGAGCTGCTCAAGCTGCTGGTGGGCGAACGCGCCCGCTTTACGGCGGTGGGGGACGATGACCAGTCCATCTACGGCTGGCGCGGCGCTACCCTGGACAACCTGCGCAAGCTGCCCATTGATTTCCCGACCCTGCAGGTCATCAAGCTGGAGCAGAACTACCGCTCCACCAGCGCCATCCTGCGCGCGGCGAACAACGTGATCGGGCCCAACCCCAAGCTGTTTCCCAAGACGCTGTTCAGCGAACTGGGCGAGGGCGAGCCCGTGCGCGTGATCGATGCCGACAGCGAGGAGCACGAGGCCGAGCGCGCCGTGGCGCGCATCATGAGCCTGCGCGCGGCCGCCAACCCGCCGCCGGACTGGAAGCAGTTCGCCATCCTGTACCGCGCCAACCACCAGGCCAAGCCCTTCGAGAAGGCGCTGCGCCGGCAAAACATCCCCTACAAGGTGTCGGGGGGCACGAGCTTCTTCGACCGCGCGGAGATCAAGGACCTGTGCGCCTGGTTCCGACTGTGGATCAACAACGACGACGACCCGGCCTTCCTGCGCTCCATCACCAGCCCCAAGCGTGGCATCGGGCACACCACGCTGGGCTCCCTGGGGGAGTTCTCCACCCAGCACAAGCAGAGCATGTTCGCAGCGCTGTTCAACGGCATGCTGCCGGCGGCCGTGCCCAAGCGCGCGCTTGATGGCCTGCACGAGTTCGGCCGCTACATCAACGACCTGGAACACCGCGCCCGGCACACGCACGGCGCCGAGGCCTCGCGTGCCTTCCTGGCCGACTGGCTCAAGGAAATCGGCTACGAGCAGCACCTGTACGACGGCGAGGACAGCGAGACCGTGGCCGCCGCGCGCTGGACCAACGTGCTCGAGTTCTGCGACTGGATGGCCCAGCGCGCCGGCGGCCAGATCGACGACACCTCGGGCACGCCCGTGGCGGCCGAGAGCAAGAGCCTGCTGGAGGTGTCGCAGACCATCGCCCTGCTGTCCACCATCTCGGAGCGCGAGAAGGAGCAGGACATGGTGGTGCTCTCGACCCTGCACGCCTCCAAGGGACTGGAGTGGCCGCACGTGATCCTGGTGGGCGTCACCGAGGGCATGCTGCCCTTCAAGCTCGATGACGACGAGGGCCGCCAGAAGGTGGTTGCCGAAGACACGCAGCAGCGCCTGCAGGAAGAGCGCCGCCTGATGTACGTGGGCATCACCCGTGCCCAGCGCACGCTGGCCGTGAGCTGGACCAAGCGGCGCAAGAAGGGCCGCGAGATGGTGCAGGCCCGCCCCAGCCGCTTCATCGCCGAGATGGGCCTGGACCGCACCACCACGCGCGAGGACCCGCGCGAGAAGCTCAGGGCCCTGCGCGCCGAATTCGCGGCGAAGGCCAAGGCCAGCAGCGACGCCGCATCACCATGAAATGACGCGCCCGCGCAACAGCAGCCTGCAGGTCGCGGTCGCCGCCGACAGTCGGCGGCCGCCTGATTCTGGAAGAATGGGCACCGACACGCAACCCAGCGATCTGGCCGGACAAGAACGTCCATGGCCATCGCGGCAATGAAATACCAGGCACATGAAACACGCTCACAGCACCCCTCTCCCGTCCCTTCGCCCCGCCCGAGCGCGCGCCACGGGCATGGCTGCGGCCCACCGCACGGCAGCCCTGGCCCTGGCGGTGCTGGCGCCGGCCGGCGCGGCTTTGGCGCAAGGGGCGCCCGCGCCCTCCATGGCCCCCGGCAGCACCAGCACGGGCGACCAGGCCGCCTGGCGCCGCTGCGCCGCGCTGCCCGACGACAACCAGGCGCGTCTGGCCTGCTTTGACCAATGGGCCGGCCAGCAGGCCTGGCAGTCGCCAGCCGCCACGGCCGAGGCGGCCAACGCCGTGCCGACTCCGGTGGACACCACGCTGCCCGCCACGCGCATCATCGAGGTGGCGCGCACCGAAGGCTGCCGCGACCCGCAGTACAGCGATCTCTCGCGCTTCTGGGAGCTGGAGTCGGGCAGCGACTGCGGCACCTTCAGCTTCCGTGGCTACCGCCCGATCACGGTATCGGTGGCGGCAGGCAGCAACGTGAACCGCATGCCCACGTCGACCGCAGAGGGCAGCTCGGCCACCGAATCCACCCCCTACCGCCGTACCGAGAACCGCATCCAGCTGTCGGTGCGCACCAAGGTGGCGCAGGGCCTGCTCACGCAGGGCCACCCCACGCTCAAGGATTCGATCTGGTTCGGCTACACGCAGCAGTCGTATTGGCAGCTGTTCACGCCCGAGCTGTCGCGCCCCTTCCGCACGACCGATCACGAACCGGAAATGATGTACGTCTACCCCACCGACGCCAAACTGCCCTTCGGCTGGCGCTGGCGCTACAGCGGCATCGGCCTGGTGCACCAGTCCAACGGCCAGAGCAAGCCGCTGTCGCGCAGCTGGAACCGCGCCTACCTGATGACGGGGCTGGAGCTGGGCAACGACATCAACGTGCGCGCCCGCCTGTGGAAGCGCCTTTCCGAAAGCGCGAGCAGCGACGACAACCCTGGCATCAGCGACTACATGGGCCGTTTGGAACTGGCCGCCTTCTGGAACTACGACAAGGACAACACCCTGGGTGCCACGATGCGCCACTCGCTGGCCAACAGCGACCGGGGCTCGCTGCGGGTGGAATGGCTGCAGACCCTGGGCTCGGGCTTCCTGGGCAGCAAGAGCAACCTGCGCCTGCACACCCAGCTGTTCAGCGGCTATGGCGACAGCATGATCGACTACAACCGCAAGCGCACGGTGTTTAGCGTGGGCCTGAGCCTGGTAGATTTCTAAGCTCCCTCTGAGGCGCGGACGCGCGCTGGTGCGTCCGCCAGAGGCGGCCGCTCTTTAGGCACGTCCAAGTCTGCGCGGGCAGGCTGGGAGCCGCGGCCCTCAGCCCCCAGTGCGGCGGAGCGGCCCGTGCACGGGGGGCAGGCCTTGGCCGCGCGCTTTTGACCATCGGCAGGCGATCTCAATCGTCGGTGAAAGTGGCTCGCCTCAGCCCCTCACAAACCGTTACTCAATTGCGGTCAAGTTTCATTTGCACATGCCGACGGGCCGCGCACAATGGCACGCGCACCGACTGGCATGGCTGCATGCGGACACGTTCCGATAAGAGCGGTTTTCCGGCCCCATTCCCTGCGATTGCCCTGTGGTGCGCCCTCGACAATGACCCCAGAGAGGAATCACCATGGACATGCAATACCAGCTCAAGGCAGGCAGCTACTACCTGTACGACATGCGCGATGAGCCCAGCGCCGTGACGGGTGAACGCAGGTTCAAGCTCAAGACCGATACGGTGGCCATCGCCTTTGATGCGCACACGGGCGAGGTGCACCAGCATGGCAGCCCCACGCGCATACAGTCCTGGGCCAACAACACGCGCCGCCGCCTGCGCGCAGCCGGGGCGCAGGACATGGCCAACGACATCGTGGTGGTGTCGGGCCCGCTGCCCGTGGATGAGCTCAACAAATGCCTGTGGGTCAACGGCTATGTACGGCGCATGTTCTCGCGCCTGGCCAGCCTGCCCCACGGCAAGCTGCAGCGCACGGCTGAACCATTCCGCAAGGCGGCCTGACGGCCCCCTGCTGCATTCTCTCTGCCACAAGGGCCGCTCACGCGGCCCTTGGCACATGGAGATGTGCTTCAGGTCATGGCATCGGCCGTGCCGTCCTCCTGCTCCGGCTCCCCCTGCAGCGCCACGTCGGCATGCTTGACGATGGTCACGGGCACGGGGCTCGCGTGGGCCACCTCCTGCGACACCGAACCGAGCAGTGCGCTGCTGATGGCACCCTGCCCGCGCGCACCGATGACCACCAGGTCACAGCCGCTGCGCTCGATCATGTCCACCAGGGTGTGTGCCACGTCGCCCACGCCGATGTCGGTTTCGTAGGCAACGCCAGCGGCATCGAGCAGGGCACGGGCCGGGGCCATCAGGTGCTCGCCCGCTTCCAGGCTGGCGGCGGCAATCAGGTCCGCGTCGCGCGCCGTGACCATCTCATACAGGGTGGCGGGCTCCTGCACGTTGGCCAGCACGATGCTGGCCGACAGCCCCTGGCGCACGAGGCCCAGGGCATGGTGCACGCCGTCCAGGGAGAGGTCCGAGCCGTCCACGGCAATCAGGATCTTGAACATGGGGTTCTCCTTCCGTTGGTATGGGGTTCAGTGTACCGACACAGGGGCCTGACGGCACCCATGGCCCCATGCACCGCACGGTCTGGGACAATGCGGCCCATGCTGAAGTTTGACCTCCTCACCACCGACCCCGCCAGCCACGCGCGCCGGGGCACGCTCACGCTCAACCACGGCGTGGTGCAAACGCCGATCTTCATGCCCGTGGGCACCTATGGCACCGTCAAGGGCGTGATGCCGCAGAGCCTGCACGACATGGGCGCGCAAATCATCCTCGGGAACACCTTCCACCTGTGGATGCGCCCGGGGCTCGACGTGATGGAGAGCTTTGGCGGCTTGCACGGCTTCGAGCAGTGGAACAAGCCCATCCTCACCGATTCGGGCGGTTTCCAGGTCTGGAGCCTGGGCGCCATGCGCAAGATCACCGAGGAGGGCGTGACCTTCGCGAGCCCCGTGAACGGCGACAAGCTGTTCATGTCGCCCGAGGTGAGCATGCAGATCCAGACCACGCTCAACAGCGACATCGTGATGCAGCTCGACGAGTGCACGCCCTACGAGACCAAGGGCCACCTGACGAGCGAGCGCGAGGCGCGCCAGTCCATGGAGATGAGCCTGCGCTGGGCCAAGCGCAGCCGGGACGAGTTCCACCGGCTGAACAACCCCAACGCCCTGTTCGGCATCGTGCAGGGTGGCATGTACGAGAACCTGCGCGCCGAGTCGCTCGCGCGCCTGGTGGAGATGGACTTCCCCGGCTACGCCGTGGGCGGCGTCTCCGTGGGCGAGCCCAAGGACGAGATGCTGCGCATCATGGCGCACACGCCCCACCTGCTGCCGGCGCACAAGCCGCGCTACCTGATGGGCGTGGGCACGCCCGAGGACCTGGTGGAGGGCGTGGCCCAGGGCGTGGACATGTTCGACTGCGTGATGCCCACCCGCAATGCGCGCAACGGCACCATGTTCACACGCTATGGCGACCTCAAGATCCGCAACGCCCGCCACAAGAGCGACCACCAGCCCCTGGACACCAGTTGCACCTGCCACGCCTGCGCGGGCAAGAGCGGTGTCTCGTGGGAGGCCGGCGGCCGCGAGGGCTTCAGCCGCGCCTACCAGCACCACCTGGACCGCTGCGGCGAGATGCTGGGCCCCATGCTCACCAGCATCCACAACCTGCACTACTACCTGAACCTGATGCGCGAGGTGCGCGAGGCGCTGGACGCGGGCACCTTCGCCCAGTTCCGCGCACAGTTCAAGGCCGACCGGGCGCGCGGCGTCTGACCTGACCTGGTCCCGTCCACCGTGCCACCCATCCTGCGCAAGCTGTTGCTGTGGCCGTTGCACCTGATCGCGGGCCTGGCCGGCTGGCTGCTGGCGCTGGTCATTGTCTTCGAGGAATGGGGCTGGGAGCCGCTGCAGCGCGTGCTGGCGCGCATCGGCCGCTGGCCCGGGCTGCGCTGGATCGAGGGGGCCGTGCGCAGCCTGCCGCCCTGGGGCGCAGTGCTGGTGTTCGCCCTGCCCTCGCTGATGCTGCTGCCCATCAAGCTGCTGGCGCTGTGGACCATCGGCCAGGGGCATGTGCTGCTGGGCATGCTCATCATCGTGGCCGCCAAGCTGGTGGGCACGGCCGTGCTGGCGCGCCTGTTCACGCTCACCCAGCCAGCCCTGCTGCAACTGCGCTGGTTTGCCTGGCTGTATGGCCACTGGACGCGCATCAAGGCCGTGCTGCTGGCCCGTGTACGTGCTTCCTGGCCCTGGCGCGTGGGCCGCGTGCTCAAGCGCCAATGGCGCCAGCGGTGGCAAGCATGGCGCGCCAGGTAGCCAGCAGCCACGTTCGGCCCGCCGGGAACCTACCCGCGCTGAAAGCGCAGCGGCCAGAGCAGCGTCACGGTGCCCCTCGATAATCGGCGCGACACCTCTGCGCACACGACTCCATGGACTTCCAGCTCGACCTGGCCACCGTTCTCCTTCTCTACAACACCTCCCTCATCGCCGGTGCCCTGAGCATCTTTCACATTCGCCGCCACTCGTGCCGACCGCAGGGCCTGGCGCCTCTGGCTACGGCCTATCTGATGCTGGCGGTGGGGGCGATCCTGGCTTGGCGCGGCGAAAGCGCAGCCCTGCCGATGTGGATGTGGACCCATGGCAGCCTGCTGCTGGGTACCGGCGGATACGCCCTTTTCTGGGCGGGGGTGCGCGGCTTCAGCGGCCGCAGGCGGGTGCCCTGGCGGGCCGTGGTGCTGCTGCCACTGGCATGCCTGGTGGTGGGCATCGCCACGGGCTTTCCCCTGCAGAACCTGCTGCGCGCAGGCGCCTTCCACGCCACAGCTACACTGGTGCTGGCCGCCTGCACGTTCGAGATACTGTGCGACCGCCGCAGCGAACCCCTGCCTTCACGCATGCTGATGGCCGCCTTTCTGGGGCTGAGCGGCAGCATCTATGCCTTGCGGCTCGCCTACATCCTCAGCGGCACGGCAGGCTCCACCGGCTTTGCCTGGGCGTTCTCTGTGCAGATGTTCTGCCACTTCGGCATGGCACTCATGGTGGCCGCACTGTCCAATGAACGCGCCGAGATCCGGCTGGAACAGGCGGCCCACACCGACCCGCTGACCGGAACCGGCAACCGGCGCTGGCTGGAATCGCGGCTGCCCGCCCGGTTGCCAGCCCAAAGCGCCATCGCCCAGCTGCACCTCGACCACTTCAAGCAGATCAATGACCGCTTCGGCCATGCCGTGGGTGACCGGGTGCTTGTGGAGTTTGCCCGGTGCCTGCAAGGGCAGTTGCGCAGCTCGGACCTGCTGGCGCGCATGGGAGGCGAGGAGTTCGTGGTCTACCTGCCGGCGGTGACGCAGGCGGAGGCCCAGGCGATTGCCGAGCGGCTGTGCGCCCAAGTCGCCCTGCTGCGCATCGAGGCACAGGGATCGCCGATTTCCGTCACGGTGAGCATAGGCCTGGCCTGGGTGCATGACACAGGCATCTCCGCGGACACATGGTTCAAAAGAGCTGACGATGCCCTGTACCAGGCCAAGCAATCGGGGCGCAACCAAGTCGTTCTGGCGGCAGGCACTGCCGCGCAGGCGGCCTGAGCGCCTGGAAATGTCCCACCCGGACACAATCTTCCACAGTTGTCGGCAGTGTTTGCTGCCGAGCCCCCTGGGGCGCTGAGAGATTTCGCGGCTACAGTGGGTCCAAATCGCCTTGGGCGCCCTGAACTTCAACGCATGCCGTCTTTGCTTCGCCCCCCTTCACCCGGCACCGCCGCTGGCCCGCTGACGGGCTGGGGCCTGTGCGCAGGCATCGGCCTGCTGGTCTTTGCCGCGTCGCTGCTGGGCATCGTGACCCGGCCGCTGGGGTTCATGGCCGCCTTCTGGCCCGCCAATGCCCTGTTGCTGGGTTTGCTGGTGCGCTACCCACGCCTGGCGGCATCGGGCACCTGGGCTGCGGCTACCCTGGGCTATGTGGCCGCGGACCTGGTGACCGGCACCGCCCCCCTGGCAACGCTGTGGCTGGCCAGCGCCAATCTTTGCGGCGTGGCCATGGGCTGGTGGCTGTTCGGCCAGGTGCCGGTGGCCACACGCTTCCTCAAGCGGCAGATGTCGGCGGTGCTGATGTTCGGCATCTGCGTGGCCAGCAGTGCGGCGGCGGCGCTGGCGGGTTCGGGCACGGGCCCATTGCTGTTCAACACCACCTGGCTGACGGCACTGGGCATGTGGTTCTGCACGGAGCTGATCAACAGTGTGTTGATCCTCCCGGTGATCCTCAGTCTGCCGACCCCGCAGGAGGCGCGGCGCACGCTCAAGAAGCGCCGCTGGTCCCGGCGCCGCTGGAAGTACGCGGCGCCCCTGCTCGCGTTGGCGGCCAGCGAGGCGGCGGCGATCGCCATTGGCGGCCCCGGGGCGCTGGCGTTTCCGGTGCCGGCACTGCTCTGGTGCGCACTCACTTACGGCGTATTTGCCACCAGCGTGCTGTCCATGCTGACCTGCTTTGGCCTGGCGATCGCGGCCGGCGCGGGCATGCTGGAGCTGGCGTTCGCGCCCAACCAGGCCTGGGCAGTGTTCTCGCTGCGCGTGGGGATCTCCTTGCTGGGGCTGGGCCCGCTTTCGGTGGCCACGGCCAAGGCGGCGAGCGTCGAGGCCATGCGCCGCCTGCACCGCGTGGCCAGCCACGACTTTTTGACCGATGCGCTGGCACGCCGCGCCTTCATGGCCCAGGGCAGCAAGCTGCTGGCCCGCCTGGCGCGCGAGCGCAGCAGCGTGGCCGTGCTGATGCTGGACCTGGACCACTTCAAGCGCGTGAACGATACCCATGGCCATGCGCAGGGCGACAAGGTACTGCATGGCTTTGCCGCCACGGTCAGCGAGGCGCTGCGGCCCGGTGACCTGTTCGGCCGGCTGGGTGGCGAGGAGTTCGCCGTGGTGCTGCCTCGCATCCGCCAGGCCGATGCCATGGCGGTGGCGCGGCGCCTGTGCAAGCAGGTACGCAACCATCCGTTCGCCGTGCCGGGGCAGCGCGACCCGCTGCACGCCACGGTCAGTATCGGCCTGGTCGTGTGCACCGGGGTGTCTCTGCAGGACTCGCTGGGCGCGCTGATGTCCGATGCCGATGCCGCGCTCTACGAAGCCAAGGCAGCCGGCCGTGACCGCGTGCAGCTGCATGAGCCCCAGCAGGCGCCGGGGCGCTGAAGGGGATCAGGACACACCGCCGGGCCCTGCAGGTACGGCAGGCGTGGACGCGATCACGGGCAGGATCTGCGGTGCCGGAGCGCCGCTCGCACCGGTTCCACAGGCGTGGCAAAAGCGGGCGAATGCGCTCTTGCGGGTGGTGCACACGCCGCAGTGGTCGAACAGGCCGATGCCGCAGTGCGGGCAGAAGTCGATCTTCTCGCTCTTCAGGTCCACCGGCCGCTCGCAGCCTGGGCACACGCTCTTGGCCAGGCGCGCCAGGGCCACGTCGTAGCTCAGCTCCTTGCGGCGCTCCTGGTCGGGCAGGGCCTCGGCGAGCTTTTGCCGCTCCAGGTAGCGGTTGAGGGCCACGATGGCATAGCGCCCCACCAACACCGTGATGCCGATGCCCACCACGTAGCGCACATAGCCGCCGTAGCTGGGCAGGTAAGGCACCAGCTCCACGAAGAAGGCGAACAGCGCGAAGAAGATGAAGCCCCAGACGAAGGGCCAGTAGGTGCCCTTGCGCTTCTTGACGAACAGCCAGCCGGCAATGGCCAGCAGCGGCAGCGTGAGCGCCAGCCGGTACAGGAAAACGCGCAGCTCGAGCTTGCGCTGCTCGACGGACATGCGTGCATAGCCCTCGGACTCCATCTCGCTCTGGCGCTGCTGCGCGGCAGTGGCGCCCTGGTGCGCGTCGAGCGAAGCCTGCTGCTGCGCCTCCACGGCCTGCTGGGTCTTGCGCTCGGCGAGCTTGAGCACGTCGAGCCGCTGCGTGCGCGCGATCACCTCGGGGTCCTGGTCGGCGCGCTGCGTGGCGCTGCGCGTGGCCAGCCAGTTGTTGAAGGTCTCGCGCTCGGCCGCGCTTTCGCTGCGCGCCTTGCTGCGCTGCAGTTGGGCCTGCTGCAGCGCGGTCTCAGCGTCTTCCTCGGCCTTCTGCGCCGTGCGCACCTCGTTGCGCACCGCGTCGAAGGCGGCCTTGTCGACGAAATCCTCGACCTGCAGGCGCTTTTCGACCTGGGGCAGGTCACCAACGAGGGTGCCGCCCAGCCCGATCAGGAAGCCCGCGAAGACGAAGGCCACCAGCCACAGGCCGCGGCGGAACCATTTTTCGGACAGGCGCAGCGATTTGCTCATGGGCACATCTCCCTCGTGTTGGTGGCAGTCAAAGGCATCTGGCGTGCAGACGCATTGTCACGAAAACTTCAGTTCTTGAGCACCAGGGTGGCCGGCGCCGAGCCCAGCTGCGCACGCTGCAGCCACGCCAGCATCGAATCGACGGTCACGGTCTCGATGCGGTCCGAGTAGCGCTTGTCGTTGGGATGGTCGTCGAACGCGATGTTCGCCGAGCCCACGCGCCCGCCCATGCGGGTCAGCGGCCCGATCTTGAGCGTGGTGGGCTCGTAGCCCTTGAACTTGAGCCAGGCCTGCGCCTGCTCGCGCGAGTTCACCGAGGTCGGCTCCATGGCGGCGGCCAGTGTCTCCAGCGCCCACTGGTTGGACTGCTGGTACTTGGTGCCCCAGGCGTAGCTGACCATGCTGTAGGCAGGCTGGTTCATGACCTTGGTGCGGCCCTTGTCCTGCAGCAGCACGAACAGGCGCTGCTGCACCTCGGGGCTGGGCACGGCCCATACGGCTTCGTAGCGCCACAGGTCATCGAGGAAGAACTCGCCCAGGCCCTGGCGGTAGACATGGCCCACGGCGGTGCCGCATTCGTTGAGCTTGTGCGCCACACGCCAGGGGCCCTCGGGCGTCTTGTAGGCCCAGCCCAGGTGCGAGTAGCGCACGCCGTACTTGCTCAGGTCCTGGCCGGCGCGGCCCAGCATCACGACCTGGGCGCCGGTGGCGTCCAGCGCCTGGGAGGTGCGCTCGGCCAGCTGCATGCCGCGCTCCACACTCTTGGCCGGTGGCGGCTTCTGGGCCTCGCACGAGCGGCCTGCATGGGCCTGGGTGGCCGTGAACACGGCGGCACCGGCAATGAGCGCTGCGCCCATGGCCCAGCGCATGGAAGCGCGGCGCACGGCGCTGCTGCGGCGCGAAGCAGGCTGCAGCGGCAACTGGATGGGCATCTGGATGGCGCGATGGACGGTGGTTGGCATGGTGGCGGACCTCATCACAGACGCTCGTTGTACAGCAGCGCGCGGCCGATGGCATTGGGCACGAAGGCCAGGGCCTCGCCGGCCACCGACAGCACCACACCCGAGCCGATCACGGTGCAGACCACGACCGTGCCGACGGCATGGGCCGAGGCGCCCACGCCTTTGCCCACCACTTCGACGCTGACGCGGGCGCCGTCCGAGGCGCGCTCCAGCACGTACACCGTGCCGACGGCGGAGACCTCCACGGCCCGCACGGCCAGCACGGCGCCACCGACCGACAGGGCGGCAGGCAAGGCCACGATGGCACCGGCAGCCGCCGAGCCGACCGAGGCCGTGCCCACGATGGAGGCCACGGGCAGCAGCGACAGCGCGGCCGAGGCCTCGCTCTGTGCACGGACCGGCAGGCTGGCCATGGCCGTGAGGAAGCTGGCGGCCAGCAGCATGCGGGCCAGGGTACGTTGCAGGGTCTTGTTCATCATGATGGATCACTCCTTCGGGTTGGGTGGGCCCGGCGCACACAGGCGACGGGCCATGGATTCAAAAACCGGCGGCGCGGCTCAGCCGTTGTTGCCGGGCGCAACCTGGGCGGCTTCGCGGCGGCCTTGCAGGCGGGCATCGAGCAGGTCGGCCTCGTGGCGGTCGCGCAGCATCTTGGCCAGCGTGAAGGCGGTGGTGATCAGGTACAGCCAGCTCACCCCGAGGAAGGCCTTGTAGGTCTGGTTGACCTCCATGCTGAACAGGCCCCAGCCCGTCAGGCCCATGGCGACCGCAAAGCCGCCCCACACCACCAGCTTCCACATGGGGGTGTCGCCAGCGCCACGGCGGCCAGCGCTTTCGTTGTCCCGCACGAACTTGGCCAGCACGAAGGCGGCCGAGAGGCAGAACACATAGCCCATCACCATGAACGCGCGCTCCAGCTGTTCTCCGGGCAGCCAGGCCAGGCCGACTGCGCACAGGAACACGGCAATGCCGAACGAGATCCAGACCTGGAGCTGCCAGGCACGGGTGTCACGCTGAACGACGAAAGGAGATGCTGACATATAGGCGGGTGGCCCTGGGGCCTTGGTTGAACACGGAACGAATAGTGGCAAAGCCCCATCCGGCTGTCCGCATTGAACCACCACAGTGGCGTTGCGCAGGCTGCCGGGTATCGTTTTCCGGTACTTGGTCACACTTTGACACCCTTATCCAATCCGAAAGTTGCGTGCTGGTGCGTGCGCGGCAGAAGGCATCGAAGCGAAACGCCCGAAAACCGAGGATCGCTGGGTAGTACCGACAAGCCCGGGGCGGCCCCCTGGGCGCCGGAGGTGATACCCGGCGAGACCGGTTTTTCGGGCGTTGCAGCCGGTGCTCCTTCTGCCGCACACGCTCCTGGTCACCCACCGAAGCGCATGGGCGACAGCCGATGCCTTCCCCGTCTTCGACAATCCCGCCGATCACGGGCCCGCCCCGTACCCCCCGAATTTCCAGGAGCCCCCATGACCAAACCCTTTGACATCGTCGTCCACGGCGCCACCGGCTTCACCGGCCGGCTGGTGGTGGAGTACCTGCTGCAGCGCTACCCCGTCGGCAGCGGCCTGCGCTGGGCCATGGGCGGGCGCAGCGCCGACAAGCTGGCCGCCGTGCGCGACGAGCTGGGCGCCCCGGCCGATACACCCCTGGTGGTGACCGACAGCGCCAGCATGGAAAGCCTGCAGGCGCTGATGGCGCAGACCCGCCTGGTGCTGACCACCGTGGGCCCCTACCAGCTGTACGGCAACGAACTGGTGGCCGCCTGCGCTGCGGCCGGCGTGGACTATGTGGACCTGTGCGGCGAGCCCGCCTGGATGCGCCACATGATCGACGCGCACGAGGCCACGGCCCAGGCCAGCGGCGCGCGCATCGTGTTCTCGTGCGGCTTCGACTCGATCCCGTTCGACCTGGGGGTGTTCGTGCTGCAGCGCGAGATGAAGGCACGCTTCGGCCATCCCGCCAGCCGCGTGCGCGGCCGGGTGCGCAAGATGAAGGGGACCTTCTCGGGCGGCACGGCGGCGAGCCTGAAGGCCACCATGGCCGCCTCGGCCGCCGACCCCAAGGTGCTGGACCTGCTCAAGAACCCGTTCTCGCTCACGCCGGGCTTCGAGGGCCCGCGCCAGCCCACGGGCCACAAGCCCATGTTGGACGAAGCCCTGGGCATGTGGGTGGCGCCCTTCGTGATGGCCGCCATCAACACGCGCAACGTGCACCGCTCCAACTTCCTGCTGCAGCATGCCTGGGGCACGGATTTCGTCTACGACGAGATGCTGGTCACCGGCCCCGGAGAGAAGGGCGAGGCCATCGCCAATGCCGTGGCCGGCGACAAATCCATGGGCTCGGACAAGGGCCCCAAGCCGGGCGAAGGCCCTTCGCGCGAGGAGCGCGAGGCCGGGTTCTACGACGTGCTGTTCCTGGGCGATGATGGCCAGGGCAACACCCTGCGCGTGGGCGTCAAGGGCGACCGCGATCCGGGCTATGGCTCCACCTCGAAGATGATCGCCGAGGCCGCGGTCTGCCTGCTTCAGGAAGCCACCGGCACTCCCGGCGGCATCTGGACCACCGCGCCCGCCATGGGCGAGCCGCTGGTGGCGCGCCTGCAGGCAAATGCCGGGCTGACGTTCGCCGTCGAGACGGCTTGATCCCCGCTGCTGGTCACAAGGCCAGCGGCAGCTCCGTGGTGGACAGCACGTTGCGCAGCACCATGAAGGAGCGCACCTGCCGCACGCCCGGCAGGTAGATCAGTTGCTCGGCGTGCAGGCGGTTGAAGCTGTCGCTATCGCGCGTGCGCACCAGCATGAAATAGTCGAACTCGCCCGTGACCACATGGCACTCCATGCAGCCCGAGATCTTCACGGCGGCCTTCTCGAAGGCCGCGAACGACTCGGGCGTGGAGCGGTCGAGCACCACGCCGATCATCACCAGCATGCCGGCCCCCACGGCCTTGGGGTTGAGCAGCGCCACCACCCCATCGATGAGCCCCAGGCGCCTGAGCCGCTCCACCCGGCGCAGGCAGGCGGGCGGGCTCAGGTGCACCTTCTCGGCCAGGGCCACATTGGACAGGGAGGCATCGCGCTGCAGCAGGCGCAGGATGGCCTTGTCGGTGCGGTCGAGCTCGTCCGTCATTCCAGCGCTGGCCGGCACGCTCTTGTCACGAACTTTTGTTGCGCACATGGTTGGTTTCGTGGAATCAATAGGAATTAATTTCCATTTTCACATACCAAAACTCTGAAATCCACTCCATTTTCACAACCACGTTAAACGCAGCTTTTCCTACGATGGAGGCACTGCAGGCAAGGCGCCACCGAAGCGCCCCTGCGAGTGATTCCTCACCCTTCCATCGCACACGAGAACCGCCATGAACCTGCAGAAATTCGCCCGCCACCCGCTGACCTTCGGGCCCTCGCCCATCACGCCGCTGCCGCGCCTGTCGGCCCACCTGGGTGGCAAGGTGCACCTGTATGCCAAGCGCGAGGACTGCAACAGCGGCCTGGCCTTTGGCGGCAACAAGACGCGCAAGCTCGAATACCTCATCCCCGAGGCGATTGCCGGCGGCTACGACACGCTGGTCTCCATCGGCGGCATCCAGTCCAACCAGACGCGCCAGGTGGCGGCCGTGGCGGCCCACCTGGGCATGAAGTGCGTGCTGGTGCAGGAGAACTGGGTCAACTACTCCGACGCGGTGTACGACCGCGTGGGCAACATCGAGATGTCGCGCATCATGGGTGCCGACGTGCGCCTGGACGCCGCAGGCTTCGACATCGGCATCCGCCCCAGCTGGGAGCAGGCCATGGACGACGTGAAGAAGGCCGGCGGCAAGCCCTTCCCCATCCCCGCTGGCTGCTCCGAGCACCCGTACGGCGGCCTGGGCTTCGTCGGCTTTGCCGAGGAAGTGCGCCAGCAGGAGAAGGAACTGGGGTTTGCGTTCGACTACATCGTCGTGTGCTCGGTCACGGGCAGCACGCAGGCCGGCATGGTGGTGGGCTTCGCGGCCGATGGCCGGGCGCGCAAGGTGATCGGCATCGACGCCTCGGCCAAGCCCGAGAAGACGCATGCCCAGGTGCTGCGCATCGCGCAGAACACCGCCAAGCTCGTCGAGTTGGGCCAGGAGATCACCGCAGAGGACGTGGTGCTGGACACGCGCTACGGCGGCCCTGAGTACGGCCTGCCCAGCGAGGGCACGCTCGAAGCCATCCGCCTGTGCGCGCGCCAGGAAGGCATGCTCACCGACCCGGTGTACGAAGGCAAGTCCATGCACGGCATGATCGACATGGTGCGCAAGGGCGAATTCCCCGAAGGCTCCCGTGTCCTGTACGCGCACCTGGGAGGGGTGCCGGCGTTGAACGCCTACAGCTTTCTTTTTCGCAACGGCTGAAGCACCGCGCGATGAAACGGAGCAGCAGCGCCTGGACCGACTGGCGGGCCTGGCGCTCATCTGAACCCCTCTGACTCCCACCATCGACCCGGGCATGCCCACGGGTCGCCGCCATGATCCCGTGCATCCACGGCCATGGCGGCTGCGCAAACATCTGCAGCAGCGACAGGCATGGCCGGTGCGAGACGAAGGCTGGTGCGCCCTGCCGCCTGTTCGCAGCCAACAACGGCCGGCCGACCAGCCCTCACCCGAAGGATCGCCAAATGAAGTGCTTGCATCTGAACCGACGCACAAGCGTCGCCGTGTTCGTGGTAGCCATTGCAGTGACAGGGCTGGGTGGAGGGGCCAAGGCACATGCCGATGGCTACCCCGTCAAACCGGTCCAGCTGGTTGTGCCCTTCCCGCCTGGCGGGGCCGTCGATATCGTGGGCCGCCTGATCAGCAAGAAGCTGGGCGAGCGCCTGGGCCAGCCGATCGTGGTCGAGAACAAGGCCGGGGCAGGCACCATCGTGGGCGCATCCTTCGTGGCCAATGCTCCTGCCGATGGCTACACGCTGCTGATCAGCTCCGGCTCCACCTTCACCGTCAACCCCGCGCTCAACAACAAGCTGCCTTACGATCCACTAAAAAGCTTCGAGCCGGTCGGCATGGTGGCGCGCGTGCCGCTGATCCTGCTGGCCCATCGCGATGTGCCTGTGGACAACCTCAAGCAGCTGATCACGGCAGCGCACCAGGCTCCCGACAAGTTCTCCTACGGCTCGTTCGGCAGCGGCACCACCGGCCATTTCGCCGCCGAGCTGATGTGGTCTGCCACAGGCATCAAGCTGCTGCACGTGCCCTACCGGGGAAGCGCGCCGGCCATGAGCGACCTGATGGGCGGGCAGATCCCGTTCACCATCGACACGGTGGCCGCGGCGCTGCCGCAGCTCAAGTCGGGCAAGATCAAGGCCATCGTCGTCACGGGCGCCGCGCGCGCCACGCGGTTGCCCGATGTACCGACGGTGGCGGAAAGCGGCTTTGCAGGTTTTGCTGCCGACTCGTGGCTGGCCGTTGTCGCGCCCCGCGGCCTGCCCGCCCAAGCAAAGGCCAGGTTGGAAAAGGCGCTGTCCGAAACCATGGCGGATGCCGAGATACGCGGCAAGCTCATCGCCAGTGGCCTGGAGCAGGCCTACGCCCCCGGCAACACCGTGCTCGCGCAGATCGAGGACGAACTACCGCGCATGCGGGCGATTGCCCAGCGCGCGAACATCCGCGCGGAGTGAACGCGGCCACGCAGCACCTGGGCAGCGTGCTCGAAAGCTGCTTTGCAGGTGGCGGGGTCTGCCTTGCAGGGCGTGATCGGGATGGCCTGGTCCAGGCTGAACAGCCAGCCACGAAGCGCAGCAGGCACTCGGGCACCAATGGGTATGAGCCCCCTGACCGAATCGGCAAGGCCCGGGTTCAGGAGCGCAGCCAGGCCATGAGGTGCGGATAGGGAGTGGCCCCTGCCGATGCCTGCGCGGGCGTGGCCGCCAGGCCCGCCGACACCAGCCCAGCGGCGCCCAAGTAGACGCCCAGCTCGAAGGTGGTGCGCAGGCCCTGGGACCGGCCATGGTAGCCACCGTCATGGAACAGCACCTCGGACGGCAACTGAAGGTGCCGCAGGGCCGCCCAGGCCCATGCCGTGGCCTCGATCTCGCCGCCATGCGGCACCGGGGGCAGTTCGGCGAGCGCGTCGTCCATGTGGGCACGCAAGGCTGCCGGCACCACGGCCAGGTGCCCGGCTTCGTGCAGCAGGTCACCCGGCCAGCGCAGCTGGTCCAGGTCCACCTGCAGGCCACCCTGCACGATGCGCAGGCCCAGCAGGAAGCTGTCAGCTGGCACCTCTGCCTCGGTCACCTCCAGGCCAATCCCGCGCAGAAAGGCCACGATCCGGCGCGCCAGCGCCACGCGCTCTGGCGCTTGCAGGGGGTCGGCGCCCAGCACTCAGGTGCCCAGCAGATCGGCCACACGCGAGCGCAGTAACGCGGGCTGCACGTCCGACGACGCCACGGCGTGCCCCACGTTCAGGCCCACGCGGCTGTAGAAGCCGCGGCGGAAGGGGCGCACCATGGCCCCGCCCTGCTCGATGCGGCTGAAGTACGAGCCCCACAGGTTGGTCAGCGCCATGGGGATCACGGGGGCGTTGATGCCTTCTTCGCGCGCCCGCTCGATGATCTTCATGATGCCGCCCTTGAACTCCTGCAGTTGCCCGTCCTTGGTGATGCCGCCTTCGGGGAAGATGGCCAGCAGGTCGCCTTCGCGCAGCACCTGGGCCGCGCGCTCGAAGGCAGCGTCGTAGATGGCGGGGTCTTCCTTGTAGGGCGCGATCGGGATGGCCTTGGCCAGGCGGAACAGCCAGCCGAGCACCGGCACGCGGAAGATGCGGTGGTCCATCACGAAGTAGATGGGCCGGGGGCTGGCGGCCATGAGCAGCACCGCGTCGATGAAGCTCACGTGGTTGCAGGCCAGGATGGCAGCGCCCGTGGTGGGCAGGTTCTCATCGCCCTGCACCTTGAAGCGGTAGACGAAGCGCGAGGACACCCAGGCCACGAAGCGCAGCAGGTACTCGGGCACCAGCATGAAGATGTAGAACGCCACCACCGCATTCGCCAGGCCGGTGAACAGAAAGATCTGCGGCACGGTGAAACCGGCACCCAGAAGCGCGCCGGCGATCAGCGAGCTGGCGATCATGAACAGCGCGTTCAGGATGTTGTTGGCGGCGATGATGCGCGCGCGGTGCGTGGGCTGGCTGCGCATCTGGATCAGTGCGTACATGGGCACGCTGTACAGGCCGGCGAACAGGCTCAGCAGCGCCAGGTCAAGCATCACGCGCCAGTGCTGGCTTTGCGCGAGGAAGGCCCCGAGACCCATGATCTCCGACGGCGGCAGGCTGCGCGCGGCAAAGTACAAATCGATGGAGAACACGCTCATGCCGATGGCGCCCAGGGGCACCAGGCCGATTTCCACATGGCGGCGCGACAGCACCTCGCACAGCAGCGAGCCGATGCCGATGCCCACCGAGAACACCACCAGCAGCAGCGAGGCCACCTGTTCGTTGCCGTGCAGCACCTCCTTGGCCAGGCTCGGGAACTGCGACAGGAACACCGCGCCGAAGAACCACATCCAGCTGATACCGAGCAGCGAGCGGAAGACCACCATGTTGCCGTGCGCCAGCTTGAGGTTGCGCCAGGTTTCGGTGACGGGGTTCCAGTTGATGACCAGGCCCGGGTCGGTGGCCGGGGCCGAGGGAATGGCCTGCGCCACCACCCGTCCGACCAGTGCCAGCGCCACGCAGGCGATGGCCACCGTGGTGTGGCCGATGCCCGGCAGCGCCACCAGCAGGCCGCCCGCCACGTTGCCCAGCAGGATGGCGACAAAGGTGCCCATCTCCACCATGCCGTTGCCGCCGGTGAGTTCGCGCTCGGTCAGCACCTGGGGCAGGTAGGCGAACTTCACCGGGCCGAACAGCGTGGAGTGCATCCCCATGAGGAAGGTGCACAGGAGCAGGATGGGCACGTTGCCCATCACGAAGCCCACGGCCGCCACCAGCATGATGGCGATCTCCAGGTTCTTCACGAAGCGGATCATGCGCGTCTTGTCGTACTTGTCCGTGAGCTGGCCCGAGGTGGCAGAAAACAGCAAAAACGGCAGGATGAACAGCGCCCCGATCACCAGCCCCGCCATGGCCGGCGGCAGCCAGTCCACGCTCAGCTGGTAGGTCACCATCACCGTGAAGGCAAACTTGAACAGGTTGTCGTTGGCTGCGCCGGAGAATTGCGTCCAGAAGAAGGGCGCAAACCGGCGCTGGCGCAGCAGGGCGAACTGGTTGGGGTCCTCATGGCCGCCGTGGCTGCCCTGAACGCCGGGGCTGCCGTGCAGGGGGCTCACGCCCGCAGAAGGGGTCTCGGTGCTCATGCGTCTCTCCTCGTTGGCATCTTGGTGTGTAAGAACGACATCTCTCAGGCGCCCTGGCGGCGTGCATTGCGCGCCGTGGTCGACCGGCTTTGCGTCCGGTGCTGGCCGCCATTCTGCCCGGTTGCGACGACAGTGCGAGGGGCATTCGTGCGTTGCAGCAACGCTGCCAGCGCAGACAGCACGGGCAAGGCAGCGCCGGCCGCGATCAGGTGCTTGAGGCTGTGGCCCGACACCCACTGCCCCGTGGCCTCCAGGATCGCATGGTCGGCGGCCTCGAACAGCTTGGCCACGCCGTAGAAGGCGATCACTGCGCCCAGGTGCACCGCCAGGGAACCCGCGCGACGGGGCAGCACGGCCAGCGCCAGCACCACCAGCATGCCCCCCAACTGCACCACCGCCCAGGGCAGCACGTTGCCGGACAGCGCCCACCACAGCACGGCAGAGGTGCCGCCCAGCAGCACGGCAACCGCCGTGGCGATGCCGGCCCGCGGGCTGACGCGGCCCGCGGCCGCCAGCCCCAGCAGGCCTGCGAACGGCAGCACCATGCCCAGCCGGTCCCAGAACAGGCCGAAGTCGCTGGGACGCCAGTGGTAGAAGGACGAACCCACCGAAGTGCACACCAGCCCGGCCAGGAACAGGGCAACGAGGGCGCGGGATACCCCGTCCATCGCGGCATGCGGCAAGCGCACCAGCCAGGCCAGGCCCAGAATGCCCGCGATGGCAAACGGAAGGTTGCTCAGCACGTCGACCGCACAAGGAATGCCCAGCAGCGTGCGCTGGTCGGCAAACCCGTGCTGGTGGGCACTGTCCAGCATCGCCGGCCCGAACAGGGCCATGCCCAGCAAGGCACAGGCGCCAACCAGAAGGCAGGCCTCTGGCCGGGACAGGCCCGTGGTGGAAGGAGCGGAGGGCAGTGGCATGGTGCGGCGTCTCGGGAGTGGTTGATGCAGCGCAGTGTGGGCAGGCTCCACGCCGAACGAGTACCGAAATCAGTGCAAAGGGCTACCGGAAACACCGCAGGTACCGATAATCGATACCCATGAGCACCACCGCCGACCTCGTCACCGCCCTCAAGAAGGAACTCAAGACCGCGCAGATGACCTACGCCGACCTGGCGCAGCAGCTGGGCATGGCAGAGTCCAGCGTCAAGCGCATGCTGGCCAAGGGGGACATGCCGCTGTCGCGCATCGACGCCATCTGCCGCGCGCTGGCGCTCGACTTTGCCGACCTGGCGCGCCGCGTGGCCGACAGCCAGCCCCTGCTCAAGGAGCTGACGCAAGAGCAGGAAAAAGCCGTGGTAGCCGACAAGCGGCTGCTCTTGATGGCCATCTGCGTGCTCAGCCAGTGGACGCTGGAGCAGGTGACGGGCACCTACCGCCTCTCGGAGGCCGAAGGCATCAAGTACCTGGCCCAGCTCGACCGCATCGGCATCATCGAGCTGCGGCCGCTCAACCGCTACCGGCTCAAGCTGGCCAAAACCTTCCGCTGGCGGCCCCATGGCCCGGTGATGAACTACTTTCGCGAGCATGCGCTGCTCGACTACTTTGCCGGCGGCTTCGATGGCGCGGGCGAGGGCGTGCTGTTGGTGCACGGCACCATCAGCCGCAGCCTGGCCCCCGCCTTCATGGAGCGCATGCAGCGCGTGGCCCAGGACTTTGCGCAGCAGCACCTGGCCGACCAGAAACTGCCGGCCCGCGAGCTGGAGGGCTATACCTTGCTGCTGGCCCTGCGAAGCTGGGAGTTCGAGGCTTTCACAGGCATGCGGCGCTGAGCAGCACCGCTGCTTTTCCGACAGCGAAACACCTCGCCAACCTGCCTGGACATGCCGGCAGATGGGCTTCATGTTGCCTGCGCGCTTCCGAACCCGCTTGACGGCTTAAACAGAATTAACTATTCTTTAAATACCAAATTAATGGGATTTAAAGAAATGAAAACCACTCGCCAGCAGCAGGACGCTACGCGCCGCCAGATCGTGGCCAGCGCGGTCGATCTGATGACGCGCCAGGGCTTCGACGGCACGACGATGAAGGACATCGCGCGCGCGGCCGGCATTGGCGATGCGACGATCTACAAGTATTTCCCGACCAAGGACCGCATCGTGCTGGGCTATCTGGACGAAGCGGTGCGCAGCGCCCTGGCCGATACGCTGGCCACACCGGGCCTGGCGGACTACGGCCTGCAGGAAAAGCTGCAACGCCTGACCGACGCCGTGCTCGAGCGCCTGCTGCCCGACCGCGAGTTCGTGGCCGGGGTGCGCATCCTGGCCAGGCGCTCGCCGCTGTCCATGCTGGCCGAGCCGCTGGCGGCACGCCAGGCGCTGCGCGAGGCGGTGACGGGCTTCATCGAAACGGCCGAATCCCAGGGCGAGATCGAGCCCTGCGATTTCAAGGGGGTGGCCAGCGGCCTGTACGGCGACTACCTGGCGGGCGTGGTGGCCTACTGGCTGGCCGACGAATCGGACGAGTTCGCGGACACCACGCAACTGGTGGACCTGTCGCTGGGCGTGCTGGTGCTGGCGCTGCGCGCGGGCCTGGTGAACCGCGTGCTGCAGCTGGGCGGCTTCATGCTGCGCAGCCAGATGGCGCGCTTCATGCAGCACGGCAGCGGCCTGGTGGGCGTGCTGCGCATGGCCAAAAGCGCGTTGGGGGACACGATGGTGCCCGCGATGGATACGCCGCCGCGCACACCGCGCGCGCGCCCGTCGGCCCCGCCCCCCGTGGCCGATGCGCCCAAGCCCGCTCGCAAACCCCGTGCCCGCAAGGCCGCGCCATGAGCCCCGCCCGCACCGTCCGCGCCACCGCACTGCCCCAGGGCAGCGTGATCGCATCGCGACTGCCCGGCGCACAGTTCGCCGACTGCTTCGAAGCGGCCGACCCCACACCCGACAGCAGCGCGCTGCAGACCTGGCTCGACATGGTGAAACAAACGCCGGGCTGGGCACGCGCGCTCATGGCCCTGCGCAACCGCCTGGTGCGCATGGTGGGCCTCAAGGCTGTGGGGCAATTGCATGACGGCACCCGCCAGACTGAGGCGGGCTACCGCGTGGGCGATCTGGTGGGTTTCTTCGAGATCCGCCACCTGGGCGAGCGGGAGGTGGTGATGGGCGTGGACGACCGCCACCTGAACGTGCAGGTGTCGCTGCACAAGCGCATGCAGGACGGGCAGGCCGTGCTGGCTCTTTCCTCCGTGGTGCACATCCACAACGCGCTGGGCCACGCCTACATGGCCGTGATCGCGCCGTTCCACCGGCGCATCGTGCGGACCCTGCTGGCCCGGGCACAAGGCCTGGCTTCGGCAGGCACATTGGCGCAGCCCCGCGCATGACAGGCGCCAAGCCACCCCGCACCGGCACGCTCGCGCGCGGCACCATCACCGGCATCACGGCCGCGCGCCTGGGCCTGGCACAACTGGGCCAGCGCTTGCGGCCTGCCCACGCCGACGAAGTGGCACAGGCCGATGCCCAGGCCCGCCACGAGGCGGCCATGGGCCGCATCCTGTTCCAGGCCATGGGGCAGTTGCGCGGCACGGCGCTCAAGGTATCGCAGATCCTGAGCATGGACACCAGTTTTTTGCCCGAGGGCGTGCGGCGCGAGCTGGCGCGCGCCTGCCACCAGGCCACGCCGCTCAACCGCGCGCTGGTGGGCCGGGTGTTCCGCCAGGCCTTCGGGCAGGAGCCCGAGGCCCTGTTCACCCGCTTCGAGCCCCAGGCCTTTGCCGCCGCCAGCCTGGGCCAGGTGCACGGCGCCGAGCTGGCCGGGCATGGCGCCGTGGCGGTCAAGGTGCAGTACCCGGGCATTGCCTCGACCATCGCCTCGGACATGCGCCTGTTGCGCACCACCCTGCGTGCCCTGGCGCACAGCGACCTGCCGCTGCCCGGCGATGTGGTGGTGGAACGGGTGATGCAGGAGATCGAGCGCACGCTGCTGCACGAGGTGGACTACCTGCACGAGGCCCGGCAGCTGCAGTGGTTTGCCGAACATGCGGCGCTGCCGGGCATCGTGGTGCCGCAGCCCATCGCCTCGCACACCCGCGCGCAGGTGCTCACCCAGCAGTACCTGCCAGGCGTGCACCTGGGTGAATGGTTGCGCAGCGAGCCCACGCAGGCCGCACGCAACCAGGCCGGCCAACTGCTCTGGGACTGGTTCATGCACTGCACCTTTGGCCTTGGGCACATGCACGCGGACCTGCACCCGGGCAACTTTCTGTTCCTGCCGGACGGGCAACTCGGCGTGCTCGATTTCGGCTGCACGCGCGAGCTGTCGCCGGCCTTTCGCACCGGGGTGCTGCAGGCCTGGCGCGCGCTGCTGCAACCCGCGTCGCCTACCCATGCCCAAGGCGCGCTGCGGGCCTACGTGGCGCTGGGGCTGGTCGATGCAGCAATGGATGTCACCACCTTCACCGACGAGCTGATGCCCGCCCTCTCGATCATGCAGGCCTGGCAGACCGAGCCCTTCACAGAGCCGGTCTTCGACTTCGCAGGCAAGAGCCGGCCACCCGCCCCCGTGGCGGCGCAGCAAAAAGTGCTGGCCAGGCACCTGGCCGGCGTACCGCCCGAACTGCCGGCTTTCGAGCGCGCCTGGCTCGGGCTCATGCACCTGCTGACCGAAATCCGGGCGCAGGTACGCACGCAGGCCGACCGCTGGATCGGCTGACCGCCGCCCCACCCACAAGGAGAACTCCATGCACAGCCTCGCCCCGACCCTTGCCATGCTGGCCGCCCGCCCCTGGAAAGGCCGCTGGCTGCTGGCGGTGGCACTGCTGCACACGCTGGTGGCCGCCGTGCTGTTCGCGCCCCAGTGGCAGGCCTTGTGGCAGCGCGGCGTGTTCAATGCAGTGGCGGGCGATGTCCATATGGGCAACGCCATCTGGTTCCTGCTGTTCGGTGCCGTGCTCGCCCTGCTGGCCTGGGAGGTGATGGCGCTGGAGCGCAGCCAGCCGGCCGTGGCACTGCGCCCCATGGGCTGGTGCCTGCTGGCCCTGGTATTGGCCGGCGTGGTGCTGATGCCGGTGTCCGGCTGCTGGCTGGTGCTGCCGCCGGCCCTGGCCTTGCTGGTCCGCTGATGTGACATAAATCACGCTTTGGGCGCGCAAGCCGCGCCGCAGCAACACCCGCTTACAACTCTTCGCACGAGCACTACACCGGCTTGACGCAAAACGCCCACGATCAAGGCTCCGGTTCCGAAAGGAATCATTTCCAAGGAGACCTTCATGGCCCGCATCGCCCTCGCCGTCGCTTCCCTGGCCTTGCTGTCGCTGGGTGCCGTTGCCCCGGCGCTGGCATCCCCCAGCGCCACCGTCGTCATCCAGACCGGCAACCCTTACTACCAGCATCCCGTGCAGCGCCCCGCCCTGGCGCCGCTGCAGGTCACCCCGGTGCAGTACCACGCACCGCCCCCACCCCGCTACGAGGCGCCACCCCACGCGCGCCGTGGCATGGCCTGGGTGCCCGGCCATTGGGAATGGCGCGGCGGTCGCCACGTGTGGATCCAGGGCTACTGGGTCAAGGCCCGCCCCGGCTACAGCTACCGTGAACCGCGCTGGGAAGAGCGCGACGGCCGCCACCACATGCGCCCCGGCGGCTGGGACCGCGATGGCGATGGCGTGCCCAACCGCCACGATCGCCGCCCGGACAACCCCTACCGCAACTGACGGGGGCCTGCCGGCTGCCCTGGTGGCGCCGGCCCCGCTCGCCTACAGGGACCAAGGCGCAGCGCCTACAGACGTGGCGCCGCTGCCTGCCCACCATACAAAGGCGATACAACAACATTGAAGAAGGAGTCATCCATGGCTTACAAAACCACTTACGCAGCCCTTATTGCAACCACTCTGGCCCTGGCAAGCCTCTCGTCCGTAGCCACGGCCCAGCCGGTGCACCAAGGTACCGTGGTGATCCAGTCGGGCCCCCAGGGGTACCAGGTGATCCCCGCCCCTCCACCACCCCGCCGTGAAGCGGTGCCACGCCCACGCCGTGGCCAGGTCTGGGAAGAAGGCCATTGGGACTGGCGTGGCGGCCGCCACGTCTGGGTCGCCGGCCACTGGGTCAAGGCCCGCCCGGGCTACGCCTACCGCCAGCCCACCTGGCAGGAACGCGATGGCCGCTGGGAAATGCGCCGTGGCGGCTGGGACCGTGATGGTGACGGCGTTGCCAACCGCAACGACCGGGACCGCGATGGCGATGGCGTGTCGAACCGCCGCGACAGCAACCCTGACAATCCGCGCCGCAACTGACACCTGACCGGGCCACTGCCCGGTCTTGTATCAGCAACGAACGCCGCACATTAGCTGCGGCGTTCGCTTTTGTGCGCTGGCCTCGCCCTAGAATGGCCCCCGCAGGAGAGCAAGCGGCACCGCCCGCTTCACCGAAGGCGCAAACTCCCATGCACGCTCAGGTTCCGTACTGCACCATTCATCAAGGCCGTCTGGAGAGCCGCTACGCCATGTAGCGCACCGAAGGAGCAAGCCGCAGCCCATGAGGGGCGGCGGTGAATCTCTCAGGTACCAAGGACAGGGGGAGCGGCAGCCGGGCCATGACGTGCCCGCTGCGCGTTGTTGAGACCCACACCCGCAGCGACACCGACAGGCCCGGCGATTGCCCTTCCAGAGGCTTTCAAAATGCGTGTGATCGTTCTTGGCGCCGGCCTGCTCGGCGTGACTTCGGCCTATTTCCTGCAGCAACTCGGCCACGAGGTGACCGTCATCGACCGCCAGGGTGCGCCCGGTGCGGAAACCAGCTTTGCCAACGGTGGCCAGATCTCGGTGAGCCATGCCGAGCCCTGGGCCAACCCCAGCGCGCCACTCAAGGTGCTGCAGTGGCTGGGCAAGGAAGATGCCCCCCTGCTGTTCCGCATCCGCGCCGACATGCGCCAGTGGCTCTGGGGCCTGTCGTTCCTGCGCAACTGCACACCGGCACGCACGCGCCACAACATCGAGCAGATCGTGCGCCTCGGCACCTACAGCCGCGACACGCTGCAGCAGCTGCGCGCTGCCACCGGCATCGCCTACGACCAGCGCACCCGGGGCATCCTGCACTTCTATACCGACCAGAAGGAGTTCGATGGCGCCCTGGCCCCGGCCGAGCAGATGCGCCAGCTCGGCTGCGAGCGCCAGGTCATCAGCGCCGACGAGGCCGTGCGCATCGAGCCGGCCCTGGCGCACATCCGCCCGCAGCTGGCTGGCGCCACCTACACCGCGGAGGACGAGTCGGGCGATGCCAATACCTTCACGCGCGAGCTGGCACAGCTGTGCGAGGCAGCGGGCGTGCAGTTCCGCCTGGGGCACCACATCACGGCGCTGCGCGAGGCCGGCGGGCGCATCGACCATGTGGAGGTGACCACCGCAGAGGGCCGCTTCGAGCGCGTACACGGCGACGCCTTCGTGCTGGCCATGGGCTCGTTCAGCCCGCTGCTGGCACAGCCCCTGGGCATCCGCCTGCCCATCTACCCGGCCAAGGGCTACTCGGTGACCATGCCGGTCAAGGACGCATCGATGGCGCACCAGGTGAGCCTGACGGACGATGAGTACAAGCTGGTCTTCTCGCGCTACACCAGCGAACGCGGTGACCGCCTGCGCATTGCCGGCACGGCCGAACTCAACGGCTACAACCGCGACCTCAACCAGGTGCGCTGCGACGCCATCGTGCGCCGCGTGGAGCAGTTGTTTCCCGGCGCGGGCGATGCCAGCCGGGCCCAGTTCTGGACCGGCCTGCGCCCCGCCACGCCGAGCAACGTGCCGCTGATCGGCAAGACGAAACTCGGCAACCTGTTCCTCAACACCGGCCACGGCACGCTGGGCTGGACGCATGCCTGCGGCTCGGGCAAGTCGGTGGCGCGCATCGTGAGCGGCCTGGCGCCGGAACTGGACTTCGCGTTCACGGGCATGCCGCAGAGCAGCGTGCCCAGCCTGTTGCCTGCGGCGTCGAAGGCCTGAGCAAGCGCACGGTCAGGGCGCGGCGCCCGAGGCCTGCGCGACGAAACTCGCCAGCGCCCGCATGTCCTTGTCGCTGAGCTTGTCGGCATAGGACGGCATGACGCCGATGCCCGCGCGCAGGGCACGCAGCACGCGCTCGGCGTTGGGCTTGAGCTCGTCCAGGATGGGGCCCACCTGCCCCTCGGCTCCGGCCGCCTGCAGCGTGTGGCACACGGCACAGGAGGGCTGGATCTTGCCGAACAGCTCCTTGCCCCGTGCCAGTTCGCTGGCGTCGGCGGCCCCAACGGCGCCGGTGACCAACGCCAGCAGCGCGGCCATGGCCGTGGTGCGCAAACTGCTCACCACCTCAAGCGACTGCCACGGTCACACCGTGGTCGCGCCAGCTCGTGTTGTTGTAGCCGCCCAGGTTTTCCTCGCGCTGCTCGGGCTGCACGTTGCCAGCCGTGTCGGTGGCGCGGCTGAGCAGTTCGTGCGAGCCTGCGGCCAGGCGCACGGGCAGCACGAACTGGCGCCACGCAAAGCGGCCCAGGTCAGGCCCGATGAGCTGGGCCGCCTGCCAGGTCTTGCCGCCATCCACCGAGACGTCCACGCCCTTGACGCCGCGCGTGCCGCCAAATGCCACGCCATGCACCTGCACCTGACCGGCCTTGAGCGTGCCTTGCTCGGGCAGGGGACCGTTGATCCAGGACTTGGTCGTCATCTCCCACACCGAGGGCTGCTCGGGGCTGGCCTTGGTGCCGGGCGGCGACATGCGGTAGCCGTGGGACATGATGCGCGCCTGGGACTGCTCGGCACCGAAGGCCACGCGCTTGACGTACTTGATGTTGTTCACCCCCTGGTAGCCCGGCACGATCAGGCGCAGCGGCCCACCATGTGCCAGCGGCATCGGCTCGCCGTTCATCTCCCAGGCCAGGATGGCATCGTCCAGCGCCTGGATGGGCACCGAGCGCTCGACCACCACCGTGAGGGGGTCCACGCCCTCGGGCAATTTCTCGCCACCCGTGCCGGTGAGGTAGGCAGCACTGCCCGCCAGTCCACCCAGGGCGGCCACCACGTTGCGCAGCGGCACGCCGCTCCAGACCACGCAGCCTGCCGCACCCACCGTCCACGGCGTACCGCTGGGCTTGCTGGGGAAAAAGCCGCGCCCGTTGCCCGAGCACTGCAGCACCGTGGTCACGGTCTCGATGCCCAGGGTCCGCAGTTCGGCCAGGGTCAGCGTGCGCGGTGCCTTTACGCCCTCGATGGAGACGCTCCAGGCATCGCGGTCGGCCACGATGGCGGCATCGGGCGCGGGCAGGTTGTTGCGGATGTACAGCTGGCTCGATGGCGTGACCACGCCCGTGCCGAACGCCGCGCGGCGCGTCTCCAGGGTGCTGCTGCTGTGCACGATCAGGCTGCCAGGGTTCTTCCATCCCGCATAGGCGGGCAGCGGCTTGGCCGCTGCGGCCGGCACGGCCTGGGCATGCACCCCCCTTGTCCATGCGGCCAGCCCCAGGGCGCTCAGTGCGGCAGCGCTGCCGGTGAGCAGGTGGCGGCGCGGCAAGGTCACGGGATTCTTCATGGAACGGTCCTCCAGAGTTGACAAAGCAAAGGCAGTGTTTCCGCAGTCGGCACCGGTCGCAGACGGCCGCCAGGATGCAGGGCATATCCCATTCTGGTATGGCAGCCCCGATTTGCCCTGGGGGTTTGTGAGAGCAGGTGTAAGAAATGGCAACAACACCGCGAAGGACGTGTGTTCGGTAGCGCCCTGGTGCATATTTGACATCGGCTGACAGACTCCGGAGGAGACACCATGTACCGCACAACACGCCCTGCCTTGCTGTCCCTGTTGCTGCTGTTGCTCAGTCCCCTGGCCCAGGCCCAGCTCACGGCCATCGTGGCCGTGGAGCCCACGGCCACGATGGCCGCGCACAGCATCCTGCGCAGCGCGTTCGAGTCGGGCCTGTCCAAGGCCGCGGGCCAACCCGCCACCGTGGCCACCAGCGAAGACCTGGCCGATGTCATGCGCGCCACGCGCAGCGCGGGCTACGACGTGTTCATCGGCCCGGCCCAGGTGGCAGCCTCGGCGCTGCAGCGCGGGTACGAGCTGGTGGGCGCCACCCAGAAATCGGACCTGTACCTGCTCGTGGGCTCCCCCCAGGTGGCCAATGTGGCGGCGATGAAAGGCCAGCGCCTGTACCTGCCCCAGCAGGACTCGATCTACACCTACATGGCACGCGGCATGCTCAATGAAGCCGGCCTGTCGTTCCAGGACCTCAAGTCGGTGCTGCACGAGAAGCACCCGCAGGCGGGCTTGAGCGCGCTGGTGCTGGGCAGCACCGATGCCACCGTGGTGCGGGCGGATGACTGGGCCGAATGGTCCGCCACCCACAAGGGCGATGCGCGGGTGCTGGCGACCTCGCAGCCGGTGCCGGGTGGCTTCTCGATCACCGTGAAGAAGGACTTGCCCGCCGACGTCAGGGCACGCCTGGCGCAGTGGTTCGCCTCGGGCTCCAGTACCGTGGGGCTGAGCCCGGTGGCCCTGCGCCCCGAAGCACAGGAGTACCGCCGCGTGGCGGAACTCGGCCTTTTCACCCCCAACAGCCTGCCTGGCGTGAACCGCATCACGGCGCGCGAGGCGCAGAAGCTGCAGGCGCAAGGAGCGGTGGTGGTCGACACGCGCACCGAGAAGGAATTCAAGGCCAAGCGCATCCGCGGCGCCGTGTTCGCGGCCTACGTGGAGAAAAGCCTCAAGGACGTGGCTTTCAACGCCGCTCAGGATGACTTCCAGGCCCTGGAGAAAGTGGACCGCAGCAAGCCCGTGATCTTTGCCTGCAACGGGGCTGAATGCTGGAAGTCCTACAAGGCGGCCAAGGTCGCGGCCAGCAAGGGCTACAAGACGGTGTACTGGTTGCGCGGCGGCCTGCCCGAGTGGGATGCCGACGGGCTTCCGACCGAAAGTAGCTGACCAGTCTGCCGGCCTTCAGGTGAAGACCGTGAGCACGCCCGTGTAGCCGTACAGGTGGTGGTGCGCGATCTCGCCGCCCGCGAAAAAGCCCGTCAGCGGCACGTCGCCCAGCGCATGGCGCACGATCTGCAGCTCTGCGCTGGGTCCGCCGAAGTGCGGGCCACCGCGGCCTGAGCAGCTCACGTAGATGGCGCCGCGAATGCGCCGACCGCCCTGCGCCGCGGCCGGGCCATGCGCCGCAGCTCCGGGCGCCGGGGCCATGGCGCGGCCCGTATGGTCCTGCGACTCCAGGGGCGCAGGCTCCAGTTCCTCGGGCTCCAGCTCCTCGCGGATCTCGGCGCAGATGCGCATCAGGTCGGCGCGTGCCGCCGATACGTTGCGCTGGCAGAAGGCCAGGTGCATGCCGGGCTCCACCCGGTCGCCAAGGGCCACCCCCCGGCGCGCGCCGTCCAGGCCGACGATGTGGCGCACGCGGGTGTCGGTGCCAAAGTGGCCGGTGCGCTGCGGGCCCCGGGGCTGCTCTCCGGCATCCACCAGCCCGGCCAGCGTGGCGCGCACCTTGCGCAGCGCGGGCTGCGGATCACCGTCGAGCGATACCTCCAGCGTGTCGAGCAGCACGTCGAGCGCCGGCTCGCCATCGAGCTGCAGCACCACGTTCTCATGCGCAGCAGTCACACGGCGCAGCGGCCCCACGGGCTGGCAGCCCTGGGTGACGCGCGAGACCAGGGCCACCCCGGAGCCGAAGGCCACCCCCGACATGCCGCCATCAAAGACACCGCTGGCACCACCCTGCCCGGCAATATTGCCGTCACCGGCGACCGCGAACTGCACGCCCGCCCCGCGGCTGGCGCTCAGGCCGCCAAACAGGTAGCCGGTCTCCGTGCGCGCAGCCATTTCGGCCAGCAACTCGGCCAGCTCGGGTGTGTGGCCGTCGGCATGCACCAGCGCCGTGTGGGCCACGAAGCCACTGGACGGTTGGCGCGGCAGCGGGGCCACGCCCGAGAACACGCGGTACTGGTCGGGCGAGACATCGAGCAGCATCACGGACAGTGCAGGCTCGTCGAAATACTCGGCATTGTTGACGGCCACGCCCACGCCCACGGTGCCGCTCCAGTCGGTCACGCCGGGCAGCTCGCTGGCCAGGTGGTCGAGCAGGGCCTGGGCATCGCCCGCATAGTGGTCGGTGATGTAGAGCAGGCCCAGCGTGGGGGCACTCGCGTACTGGGGCAGCGCCATCTGCGCGCGCAGCTGCGCCAGCGCCAGGGCCGCAGCCATGCGCCACTGGGGGTGGGTCGCATGGCCGGAGGGAAAGAGTGTCATGGTGTGTGTCTTCTCGCAGGCGGTTGCGCGGCGCCCGCCCGCGCGGGACGCACAGGCCGGGGTCAGCCTGCGCTCTTGCGCGGCGCGCGCTTGGCCGCAGCCGTTGCCTTTTTCGCGGCCGGCCGGGCCTTGGCTACAGGTTTGGCCGCTGCCTTTTTGGCGGCGGGCTTGCGCTCGCCCGACATGCTCTTCATGCCTTTGGCAGCGAACTGGCTGGCCATGCCGGTGGCCGTCTTGATGGCCTCCTTGGCCAGGCCGGTGGCCATGTTCTTGGTGGTATCGAGGGCAGTCTGCTTGGCCGCATCCTTCATGGCATTGGCGGCGATCTGCTGGAACTGGCCGGTGAGCGCGCCCCACCACTGCAGCGGGTCCACCACGGAGGCGTCCGGTGCCGAGGCAGCGGACTTGCCTTTCTTGGCCTTGCCAGGCGCCTGCACCTCGGGCTCGGCCTCTGCCTGCTCAGGCTCCTCTTCCTTCGCGCGGCCGGTGACGCGGGCAGCCGCACCGGCGACGGCCCCGGCCGCACCACTCACCGTGTCGGCCGCCTTTTGCACGCCGCTCATCACCGTATCGGCGGTCTTCAGTTTGAAGGCGTTGGCCACATCCCCCATGCTGAAGTTCATGCCTTTGAGGGTGGCCAGGGTCATCTTCTGCACCTCCAGCGCCTGGATGGTAGCGGCCAGCGCGCGGGAGTTCTGCTCCAGCCAGAATTGCACGGCCTTGAGTTCGTCGATGCGCTTGTCCAGTTCTTCGACGCTAATGGTCGGTGCCACCCAGTTCGAGAGGTTGGGCAGTTGCGGAATGCTGGTCGACGCACCCTTGGCCAGGCTCTGCAGGAAATCGAAACCGGGGACGAATTTGCCGAAACCAAAGTTGGATGTGTCGCTCATGGCTGCTCCGCAAGAAGGGGGTTGGAACCTGTCTTGACAGCTTACCCCAATGAGTGGCGGCTGGCGATGGCCTGCACAGGCCCCTGGCTCAGTGTTTGTGCCCATGCGCCGGGGCTGCCGCCCCAGGCTGTGCACCCGGCGCGCTGGCCGCCACGGGCACGGTCAGCTCGAGTTTGCTTTCAACTCCCTTGGCGTCCTTGAACGTCAGCGTGAGGGGCACGGTGCTGTCCTTGGCCAGGGGGGCCTTGAGGTCCAGCAACATGACGTGAAAGCCACCGGGCTTGAGCTCCACGGCCTTGCCTGCGGGCAGATCGAGCACCGGTACGGCGCGCATGCGCATCACGTCGCCATCGACCTTCATCTCATGCACCTCGGTCACGCCAGCGGCGGGGGATGAAGCGCTGACCAGGCGCGCGCCCTGCGGTGCCGTGAGCTTCATGAAGGCACCGGTGCCCTTCTGGCCTGGCACGCTGGCGCGGGCCCAGGCGCCCTCGACCTTCACGTCGGAAACCTGGGCCAGCGCGGGGGCGGCCAGCAGGGCGCACAGGGTGAGGCCGGTGAGGGTGCGGGAGAAAATCATGCAATAGGCTCCTGGAGAACGGTGGCGGCGCGGATGGCGGGGCCAGGGCGGCCGCTCCTGAGAATGGAAGGGATTGCGCAGCAAGCGCGTGCTCCCTCATTGTAGGGAGGGCCCCCTGGCACGCCGCCGCGCGTCATCTGCGCGACGCGCCCGGCCCCGGCCAGCCCCTAGCATGGCGGCTGGCGCACACCAATGGCCCCCAAGGCAATACAGGAGACACCCCATGCTCACACTCTGCGGCTTTTCGGCCAGCAACTACTACAACAAGGTCAAGCTCGCGCTGCTCGAAAAGGGCGTGCCCTTCACCGAGGAACTGGCCTGGATCGGCGAAACCGACCGCAGTGCCAGCCCGCTGGGCAAGGTGCCCTACCTGCGCACCCCGGGCGGCACGCTGTGCGAGTCGGCCGTGATCGCCGACTACATCGAGTCGGCCTACCCCGCGCATCCGCTGATCCCGGCCGACCCGTTGGCCGCCGGCAAGGTGCGCGAGCTGATCACCTTCATGGAACTGCACCTGGAACTGGTGGCGCGCAATCTGTACCCGCAAGCCTTTTTCGGCAGCACGGTAAGCGAGGCCGCGCGCGAAAAAGTCGGCGCCCAACTGGCCAAGAACGTCGCGGCATTCGCCCAGCTCACGAAGTTCAGCCCCTTCATCGGCGGCGACACGTTCACGGCGGCGGACTGCGCGGCCATCGTGCACCTGCCCCTGGTGTCCTCGGCCACCAAGATCATCTACGGCCGCGACTTCTTGGCCGACCTGCCGGTGCGTGAATACCTGGCCCGCATGAATGAGCGCCCCCATGTGGCGCGCGTGAACGCCGACCGCAAGACCAACACCGCTGAAATGCTGGCCCGCCCCAAAGGCTGACGTCGCAAGGGGGTGCGCATCGGCTGCTATCCTGCGCCGATGCACAGCCTTTTCCACCTTGCCTTCAACGTCACCGATCTCGACGCAGCCCGCCGCTTCTACGGCGGCGTGCTGGGCTGCCGCGAAGGCCGCAGCACCGACACCTGGGTCGATTTCGACTTCTTCGGCCACCAGATCTCATTGCACCTGGGCACGCCGTTCGCCAGCGCCGCCACCGGCCATGTGGGCGAGCATCTGGTGCCCATGCCGCACTTCGGCGCCATCCTCGAATTGCCCGCCTGGAAGGCCGTGGCCGAGCGGCTGCGCGCGGCCGGCACGCCCTTCGTGCTCGCGCCCCAGGTGCGCTTCGAGGGGGAGCCCGGCGAGCAGTGGACGATGTTCTTCCGCGACCCGAGCGGCAACCCGATCGAGATGAAGGGTTTCAAATCCATGGAGCAGGTGTACGCGGCCTGAGAGGCTTAGCCGACCCCTGCCCTGAAAAATCGGGCGCAGGGGGTGGCCACCCTCCCCCTGGCACGCCTCTTCAGCGCCGCTGCATCAGCGGCATGGTGCCCAGTGCGAACACCGAGTTGGGCACCCCCACCCCGGCCATGCGCGGCTTGGGCTTGCTTGTCGGCACGGCGCGGGCACGCTGCTGCGGCTCGACCGCATCCACCACCACGCCACGCTCGATCTCCTGGGCCACCAGTTCCGCCAGGCTCACGGACTGCAGGTAGTCCATCACCCGGCTGTTGAAGGTGATCCACAGCTCGCCCGTCATGGCCGTCATCTGCGCGGCCTGGCCCTGGCCCAGCCCCTGGGTGTCATCGCCCTTGAGGTTCTCCACCGCCAGGATGATCTCGGCCACGGACACCTGCTCGGCGCGGCGCGCCAGGGTGTAGCCGCCGCCGGGGCCGCGCGTGCTGTCCACCAGCCCGGCGCGCCGCAGCGCGCTGAACAGCTGCTCCAGGTAGGACAGCGAGGTGCCCTGGCGTGCACTGATGGTCGACAGTGCCACAGGACGCATCTGCTGGCGCAGTGCGAGATCGGTCATGGCCGACACGGCAAGTTGCCCTCGGGTAGTGATACGCATCTTTGACTCCTTGTGAACGTTGTATGGCCAGGGTTCGGTGCCCGAAGGGGCGTTCCGCGATCTGTCCATGTACGTACTGTAGGGATCTTGACACTTCGCGTATATTCGATTTATTGAGTTTTTTACTTCGATTTTTGCGAAGTATCAAGGAGACGGCATGAACTTCAAACACCTGCGCTACTTCTGGACCACGGCCAAGGCGGGCGGCATCATGCGCGCTGGCGAGCAGCTCAACACCTCGCCGCAGACACTGTCGGGCCAGATCAAACAGCTGGAGGAGTGGCTGGGCCATGACCTGTTCAGGAAGCGCGGCCGGGGGCTGGAGCTGACCAGCGAAGGCCGGGTGGCACTGGGCTATGCGGAGCAGATCTTTACCCTCGGCGACGAGCTCGAAAAGTCCATCCGCCTGGCACGAGGGCAGTCGCGCCCGATCACCTTCCGGGTGGGCGTGGCAGATTCGGTGGCCAAGTCGGTTGCCTATCACCTGCTGGAGCCGGCGATGGGCCTGGCCGAGCAGGTGCACATGACCTGCCACGAAGGCAAGTTCCCCGAGCTGGTGGCGCAGCTGAGCCTGAACCGGCTGGACCTGGTGCTGGCCGACGAGCCGGTCTCCAAGAAGATCGGTGTCAAGGCCTTCAACCACGGCCTGGGCACCAGTTCCATGAGCTTCTTTTGCGCGCCGACCCTGCGCAGCCAGCTGCAAGGCCCGTTCCCCAAGTGCCTGCACGGCGCGCCGATGCTGATCCAGGGGCCCATGTCCTCGGTGCGCCAGCAGCTCGACCACTGGTTCAACAAGCACCAGCTGCAGCCACGCCTGGTGGGGGAGTTCGACGACAGCGCGCTGATGAACGCCTTTGGGCGCGAGGGCCGCGGGGTGTTCACCTCGCCCACGGTGCTGGAGGAGGAGACCCAGGCCCAGTTCGGGGTGGAGGTGATCGGCCGCTCTTCGGAACTGGTGGAGGAGTTCTTCGCGATCTCGGTGGAGCGGCGCATCAGCCACCCCTGTGTGGCCGCCATCACCAAGGCGGCGCGGTCCGACCTGTTCGCGCAGTGACGGCGCGGGGCACCGGCCCCGCACCACCCACCGCTGCCTACCCTGCAGCCACCTGCACCTGGCGCGCGTACGGGAGCGGCGCGACGGCGCCATAGCCCTGCACGGCCAGTGCGGCCGCCGCGTTGGCATAGCGCGCCGCCGCGAACACGTCGTCGCCCTGGGCCAGGCGGGCCAGCAGGTTGCCGCAGAAGCAGTCGCCCGCACCGGTGGCATCCACGGGGGTGACACGCTGGCCGGGCATGCGTTCGCGGCGCTGGCCGTTGCTGGCCAGCGCCCCCTCGGCCCCGAGCTTGAGCACCACGGTGGCCGCGCCCCGGGCATGGCCCCAGTCGACGATGGCGTCCGGGTCGGACAGGCCCGTCAGGGCCTGCATGTCCTCCAGGCTGGGCAGGAAGATGTCGCACAGCGCCACGGCCTGCGCGATGCAGGCCTGGGCCCGCGCCAGCGGCCAGAGCTTGAGGCGCAGGTTGGAGTCGAAGGCCACCAGCGTGCCGGCCTCGCGCGCCAGGCGCATGGCCTCGAAGGCGGTGTCGCAGGCCTGGGGCGAGATGGCCAGCGAAATGCCCGACAGGTGCAGAATGCGCGCGGCCTGCAGCACGGCGGTGGGCTCGCCGGCCAGCCATTGCGGCGACATGCGGCTCGCGGCCGAGCCCGCGCGCAGGTAGCTGAACTCGTGCCCGGCATCCCCGTGCGAGACGAAGTAGATGCCCGTGGGGTGTTCGCCATCGCCCTGCACCGCGCGGGTGTCCACGCCCTCGGTGTGCCACAGCGCGGTGAGCGCCTGGCCGAAGCTGTCCTGCCCGATGCGCGTGAGGTAGGCCACGCGCGCGCCGGCCCGCGCCGCCGCGATGGCGGCGTTGCTGGTGTCGCCGCCGAAGCCGCGCAGGTACTGCGGCTGGCCGGGGTGGATCTGGTTGAACTCGACCATGGCCTCACCCAGCGCGGCCACGTCGAAGCTCCTGCCCTTGGAGGTGTTGGCGCGCTCAGGCACGGGGCTTGTAGGCGGTGACGTCGATCTCGACCTTGGCGTCGATCATGAGGCGCGACTCCACCGTCGAACGCGCGGGCCGGTGCTCGCCGAAGCACTCCATGTAGACGCGGTTGAAGCTGCCGAAATCGCGCGCATCGGCCAGCCAGACGCTGACCTTGGCCACGTCGGCCAGGGTGCAGTCGGCCAGCGCCAGGGCATCCTTGACGCGCTGGAACACCTGGCGCGTCTGCGCCTCGATGCCGCCGACGATGACCTGGCCCTGGTCGTCCGTGGGCACTTGGCCCGAGACGAAGACGAAGTCGCCGGCGCGCGTGGCGGGCGACAGGGGCCGCGCCTGGCGGTCGGAGGCGATGGGGGACTGGCCCAGCAGTTCTACATGGCTCATGCAAGCTCCTTGTGTAATGAATTTACATAAATCATCGAAAAAAACCCGTTTGACTTTCACAAACGAGTCATCTACGATTAAAAATGTAATTTTATTACTTATGGAGCCACGATGCAATCCTCATCCATCCGTGATCGGTTGACGCTCGCAGTGCCTGTGCAAACCGCACGGCGCCGTGTTCTTGGCCTGGCGGCAGCCACTGCCGCCATGGTCGTGGCCCTCGGCTCGGGCCTGCCGGCCCAGGCGGCCCCTGCCAAGGGGGGCGCAGCCAACCTGGCGATGGTCGGCGAGCCCCAGGGGCTGGACCCCATGGTCAGCACGGCCGACCTGGTCGGCACCATCATGCAGCACGTCTACGAGCCGCTGTACACCTTCGACGCGAACTGGGCCGTGGCGCCCATGCTGGCCGAAGGCCTGCCCACCGTGTCCAAGGACGGGCTGACCTACACCATCGCCCTGCGCAAGGAAGTCAAGCTGCACAACGGGCGCGACCTGAACGCCGACGACGTGGTGGCCTCGCTGCAGCGCTGGATGGAGCTGTCGCCGCGCGGCAAGGCAGTGGCCAAGGAGGTGGCCTCGCTCACCGCCAAGGGCCCGCTGTCGGTGGAGCTCACGCTCAAGGCGCCCTATGCACCGCTGCTGGCCCAGCTGGCGTTGCCCAGCGGCATGGCCGCCATCATGGCCAAGGAAAGCATTGCGCCGCAACTCAAGGACTTCATCGGCACCGGCCCCTACAAGTTCAAGGAGCGCCGTCCCGACCAGTTCACGGTGCTGGTGCGCCACGACAGCTACAGCGCCCGCAAGGAGGCGCCGAGCGGCTATGCCGGCCGCCGCGAGGCCCTGCTCGACGAGCTGCGCTTCGTGCCCGTGCCCAATGCCAACACCCGCGTGGAAGGCGCCCTGTCGGGCCAGTTCCAGTACGCCGACCTGCTGCCCGTGGAAGCGGCCGGCCGCATCGACAAGGGCGCCCCGGCCGTGGTGCCCATCGTGACGAAGAACTTCGGCTTCCCCTACATCGTCTTCAACACCAAGGAAGGCGTGCTGGCCGCGCAGCCGCTGCGCCGCGCGGTGCAGACCGCCGTGGGTTCGGGCGAACTGCTGGCCGCAGGCTTTGGCGACAACCGCTTCTTCGTGGTGGAGCCCAACTTCTTCCCCAAGGGCACGCCCTACTACTCGGACGCGGGTGGCAAGCTGTACAACGAGCGCAATCCGCAGGCCGCCAAGGACCAGGCCGCCAAGGCCGGCTACAACGGCCAGCCGGTGCGCATCATGGCCAGCCGCCAGTACGAGTTCCACTACAACATGGCGCTGGTGATGGCCGAGCAGCTCAAGAAGGCCGGCTTCAAGACCGAGTTGCAGGTGGTGGACTGGGCCACGCTGGTGCAGCGGCGCAACGATGCCAAGCTGTGGGACGTGTACTTCACGCACTCGGGCCTGTTCCCCGAGCCCATGCTCTCGCCGCCACAGCTGGGAGAAGGCGCGCCGGGCTGGTGGGACTCACCGGCCAAGAAGGCCACGCTCACGGCCTTCAACCAGGAGACCAACATCGCCAGGCGCGGCCCACTGTGGGGTGCCGTGCAGCAGGTGGTGTACGACGAAGTGCCCTTCATCGAGGTCGGCAAGTTCAACGGCCTCTCCGCGCGCTCGGCCAAGCTCGAGGGCTACACGCCGGCGATCTGGCCGTTCTTCTGGAACACCGGCCTGGCCAAGTAAGCCCACCGCACAAGGTTCGTTGCCATGCGTTTTCTGATGACCCGCCTGGGCGGCGCCCTGGTGGTGCTGGCCCTCGTCGCGGTGCTGGTGTTCGCGCTCACGCGCCTGGCCTCGGGCGACCCGGTGGCGCTGCTGCTGGGCGAGCAGGCCACGGCCGAGGACATCGCCGCGGCGCGCGTGCAGTACGGGCTCGACAAGCCCCTGCCCACGCAGTTCGTGCTGTGGATCGGCGAGTTGCTGCAGGGCAACCTGGGGCAGTCGATCTTCCTGCAGCGCCCGGTGGCGCAGGCCCTGCTCGAACGCGCTGAGCCCACGCTGTTCCTGGCGCTGTTCGCCGTGGGCATCGCCGCACTCATCGGCATCCCCTGCGGCATGGCCGCAGCCATCTGGCGCGGCAGCCCCGGTGACCAGGCGCTGAGCGGCGTGGCCATGCTCGGGGCCAGCGTGCCCAGCTTCTGGCTCGGGCTGATCCTGATCCAGCTGTTCGCGGTCAAGCTTGGCTGGTTTCCGGCCTCGGGCTATGGGAATCCGGAGTCGCCGCTTGCGGAACGATTGACCCACCTGCTGTTGCCGGCGCTGGTGCTGGGCCTGCTCAATTCGGCACTGATCATCCGCTTCACGCGCGCCTCGATGCTCGACATCCTGGGCGAGGACTATGTGCGCACCGCGCGCGCCAAGGGCCTGGCCGAGGGCACGGTGATGGTCAAGCACGTGCTGCGCAATGCGCTGGTGCCCATCGTCACGGTGCTGGGCCTGACACTGGCGCTGATGATCGGCGGCACCGTGGTTACCGAAACCGTGTTCAACCTGCCCGGGGTGGGCAACCTCGTGGTGCGCGCCGTGCTGCGCCGCGACTACCCGGTGATCCAGGGCACGCTGCTGGTGATCGCAGCGATCTACGTGTTCATCAACCTGGCCATCGACTTCCTGTACACGCTGGTCGATCCGCGCATCCGGCTGGAGGGCCAATGACATGGTGCAACGCCTGATCCGCAATCTCACAGACTACTGGCTGCCGCTGGCGCGGCGCCTGTTCTCGCGCAAGGTGGTGCTGGCCTCGGCCATCCTGCTGGCGCTGGTGGTGGCCGTGGCCACCGTGTTCCCCTGGGTGTCGGATGCCGACCCCAATGCCATCTCGATCAGCGAGCGGCTGAACGCGCCCTCGGCCGCGCACTGGGCCGGCACCGACGAGCTGGGGCGCGACGTGATGCTGCGCATCGTGCACGGCGCGCGCTATTCGCTGCTGATCGGCGGGCTCACCGCCGCGGGTGCCGTGCTGTTCGGCACGCTGCTGGGCATGTTCGCGGGCTTCTTTCGCCGGCTGGACGCGCCGCTGATGCGCGTGGTGGACGCGATGATGTCCTTCCCCGACATCCTGCTGGGCATCGCCCTGGTGTCCATCCTGGGCGCCTCGCTGTGGAACGTGATGCTGGCGCTGGTGATCGTCTACACGCCGCGCGTGGCGCGGGTGGTGCGCGCTAGCACGCTGGTGCTGCGCGAGCTGCTGTTCGTGGACGCAGCACGCGCCCTGGGCGTGCGCACGCCGCTCATCTTGCTGCGGCACATCCTGCCCAACCTGGTCTCGCCCATCCTGGTGCAGGTGACCTTCATCTTCGCCTACGCCATCCTGGCCGAGGCCGGCCTGTCCTTTCTGGGCGTGGGCGTGCCGCCGGACATCCCCACCTGGGGCACCATGATCGCCGGCAGCCTGGAGTCGGCCGACCGTGCGTTCTGGACCATTCTCTACCCGGGCCTGGCCATCGTGCTCACCGCCCTGTCGCTGCAGATGCTGGGCGACGGCGTGCGCGACCTGCTCGACCCCAAGCTCAAGAAAGCCTCGTGAGCCCCGCTTTCGCCCCACCCACGCAAGCGCCCGCCCGCGGGCGCGCTACGAAGGTATCTCCATGACCACCCACACGGCTGCCATGGCCGCCCCGCGGCTCGAAGTGCAGGGCCTGTCCACCTCGTTCGCCACCGACGCCGGCCGCATCCAGAGCGTGGCCGACGTGTCTTTTGCCATCCACCCGGGCCAGACGCTGGCGCTGGTCGGTGAATCGGGCTCGGGCAAGTCCGTCACCAGCCTCACGCTGATGGGCCTGCACGCCAAGACCTCGCAGGCGCAGGTGGACGGCCAGGCCTGGTTCACCCGGCGCGACGGCCGGCGCGTGGACCTGCTGGCCCTGCCCGAGGCCGAGCGCCGTGCCCTGCGCGGCAACGAGATGGCGATGGTCTTCCAGGAGCCCATGACCAGCCTGAACCCGGTGCTCACCGTGGGCGAGCAGATCGCCGAATCCGTGCGCCTGCACCTCAAGCTCGACCGCAAGGCCGCCCTGGCCCACGCCCAGCGCATGCTGGAGCTGGTGGAGATACCGGCCGCAAAACAGCGCGTGCACGAGTACCCGCACCAGTTGTCGGGCGGCATGCGCCAGCGCGTGATGATTGCGCTGGCCATGGCCTGCAGCCCGACGCTGTTGATCGCCGACGAGCCCACCACCGCCCTGGACGTGACCATCCAGGCGCAGATCCTCGCGCTCATGGGCCGGCTGCAAAAGGAGACGGGCATGAGCATGCTGTTCGTCACCCACAACCTGGGCGTGGTGGCGCAGTACGCCGATGCGGTGGCCGTGATGTATGCGGGGCGCATCGTCGAGTCGGCATCCGTGCACGACCTGTTCGCCAAGCCCGAGCACCCCTACACGCGTGGCCTGCTGGCCTGCCTGCCCGGCGTTGCCCGGCGCCATGCCGTGGCGGTGGCCGGGCAACGGCCGCGCCTGGTGGCCATACCGGGCCAGGTGTCGAGCCCGCTCGCGCCGCCGCCGGGTTGCGCCTTCGCGCCACGCTGCGAGCGCCGCATCGCGGCCTGCGATGCGCGCATGCCGGCCCTGTCCGACGAGGGCAGCGCAGGCGCCAGCCGCCGGGTGCGCTGCATCCGTGTGAATGAGCAGCCCATTGAAGAGGTGGCTGCATGAACGCCGTGTCCATGGCTCCGACCCCGGGCGACAACCTCATCGAAGTGCGCGGCCTGCGCAAGTATTTCGGCAGCGGCCCGCACCCGGTGCGCGCGGTGGACGATGTGAGCTTTGCCATCCGCCGCGGCGAAACACTGGGCCTGGTGGGCGAATCAGGCTCGGGCAAGAGCACCATCGGCCGCCTGCTCACCCGCCTGGTGGACCCCACGGCGGGCCAGATGCTCTACCACGGCGAGGGCGCGAGTGGGCAGGACCTGGCCGGAATGAGCCAGGGCCAGTTCCGCCCGCTGCGCTCGAAGATCCAGATCATCTTCCAGGACCCGTACGCCAGCCTGAACCCGCGCATGCGTATCCGCGAGGTGCTGGGCGAGGCGCTGGACACGCACAAACAGGCGCGCGGTGCGGCACGCCTGCCGCGCATCCACGAGCTGCTCACGCAGGTGGGCCTCAGGCCCGAGCATGCGGAGCGCTTTCCGCACGAGTTCTCGGGCGGGCAGCGCCAGCGCATCGGCATTGCGCGCGCGCTGGCCGTGCAGCCGAACTTCATCGTGGCGGACGAGCCGCTGTCGGCACTCGACGTGTCGATCCAGGCCCAGGTGGTGAACCTGCTGGGCGACCTCAAGGAGCAGTTGGGCCTGACCTTGCTGTTCATCTCGCACGACCTCGATGTGGTGGAGTACCTGTGTGACCGCGTGGTAGTGCTCTACCTGGGCCGCGTGATGGAGATCGCGCCCACCGGCGCGCTGTATGCGCAGCCCGCGCATCCCTACACGCGCGCCCTGCTCGCGGCCGCGCCCATCCCCGATCCCGCGCAGCGGCGTACCATCCCCCTGCTTCAGGGCGACCTGCCCAGCCCCGCCAATCCGCCCTCGGGCTGCGTGTTCCGCACACGCTGCCCGCATGCGGTGGCCGAATGCGCCAGCGCCGACATGGCCCTGCGCCCCGTGGGGGCGGACCACTGGAAGGCCTGCTGGCGCGACGACATCTGACCGGCGCAGCCCCGCTGCGCCCCACCAACATGACGAAACCACATGACCACCACCACTGACTTCACGCTGGACGCCACCAGCAAGAGCTTTCCCATCGCGGCAGCGCCCTGCCGCGCCAGCGAGATCGGCGCACGCGGCTGGAACGTGCTGGCCGACGACCTGGCGTTCCCCCTGGCGGTGCTCCGCCGCACGGCGCTGGCGCACAACCTGGCCTGGATGCAGGACTTCGCGCAGCGCAAAGGCATCGCCCTGGCACCGCACGGCAAGACCACCATGTCGCCCCAGCTCTTCGCACAGCAGCTGGCGGCCGGCGCCTGGGGCCTGACCTTCGCCACGGCCTTCCAGGTCGCGGTGGGGGTGGAGGCCGGTGCGCGCCGCGCCATCATCGCCAACCAGGTGGTCTGCGATGCCGACCTGGACGCGCTCGACGCGCTGCTGGCCCGCCATGCCGACCTCACCGTGTGGTTCCTCGTCGATTCGCTCGCGCAGCTCACGCTGGTCGAGGACTGGAAGCAGCGCCGTGGCAGTGCCCGCGTGTTCAACGTGCTGCTGGAGATGGGCATCCCCGGCCAGCGCACGGGCTGCCGCACGCTGGACGAGGCACTGGCGCTGGCGCGCGCGCTGGCGGCGTCGAAGGCCGTGCAGTTCGACGGCATCGAATGCTATGAAGGCGGCGTGGCGCGCTGCGACAACGAGCACGACGCCCGCGAAGTGACCGCCCTGGTGCGCCGCGTGATGGACGTGGCGCGGGCCTGCGACACCGAGCACCTGTTCGCACGCGACCGCATCCTGCTCACGGCCGGCGGCTCGGCCGTGTTCGACCTGGTGGTGCCGCTGCTGCAGGCCCAGGGCCTGTCGCGCCCGGTGGAAGGCGTGCTGCGCTCGGGCTGCTATGTGACGCACGACCATGGCAACTACGCGCGCTTTCTGAAGAACGTGGAGCAGCGCGAAGGGCTCGACGCCTCGCTGCGCCCGGCGCTCACGGTCTGGGCCATGGTGCAGTCGGTGCCCGAGCCGGGCCTTGCCCTGCTGACCTGCGGGCGCCGCGACATCTCCTACGACCTGGAGATGCCCATCCCCGTGCAACTGGCGCGGCGTGGCGAGCGCACGGCAGCTGCCGTGCCCGCCGGCTGGAGCGTGAGCGCACTCAACGACCAGCATGCCTACCTGCGCTTCGATGCCGCAGCGGGCGTAGGCAGCGCGCCCCAGGTGGGAGACCGCGTGGCGCTGGGCATTTCGCACCCCTGCACCACCTTCGACAAATGGCGCTGGATGCCGCTGGTAGAAGACGATGGCGCCATCACGGGTGCCATCAGCACGCGGTTCTGAGGCCGGAGAAGCGCATGAACAGCAGCCTGCCTCCGTCACCATCGTCCACCGTGCCGCCCAGCCCCACGCCCGGACTGCTGCAGCAGTTGCGCGAACGGCAGGACAGCCTGCCTGAAGCGCAGCGCAGCGTGGTGCGCGCCGTGCTCGAAGACCCGCGCGCCGCCGTGGCCGCCACGGTGGAGCAACTGGCACAGCAGGCCGGCGTGTCCATGCCGACCATCGTGCGCACCTGCCGCAGCTTTGGCTACGACTCGGTGCGCGAATTCATGCTGGCGCTGGCCCAGGACCTGGCCGTCTCGGGCTCGTACCTGCACCGCAGCGTGTTGGCCGAAGACTCGGCGCAGGACGTCTCCAGCAAGATCATCCACGCGGCCGTCGCCTCGCTGACCGAGCTGGGCCGGCGCATCGACGTGGACGTGATCGACCAAGTGGCCGCCAGGCTCGCCAAGGCGCGGCGCATCGACTGCTATTCGGTGGGTGCGGCGTCGACCTTCACGGCCAGCGAGCTGCAGAGCCGGCTGTTCCGCCTGGGCCTCACGGCGAATGCGATCTTCGATGCGCACCAGCAGTTGGTATCCGCCAGCACGCTGGGCCCCGAGGGCGTGGCCTTCGTGGTCTCGCACGTGGGGCGCATGCCCTACACGGTGGAAGCCGCCCGGTTTGCGCGCTCGCAGGGTGCCACGGTGATCGCCTTGACCCAGCCAGGCACGCCGCTGGCAGAAACGGCCGACCTGGTGCTGGCCGTGTCGGTGCCGCAGGACGCGGTGATGCGCGTGGGCACCGAGGCCTACCTGGCCCACCTGGTGGTGATCGAGATCCTGATGGTGCGCCTGGCGCAGCAGCTGGGACCGGTGGCCACGCGCGGCCTGCAGCAGTTCAAGCAGCTTTTGCACAAACACGGATTCGACAGCGCCGAGTATTCGGGCGCCATGGACCCCGGCCCGGGCCTGCACAAGCCGGGCCAGAAAGACAATTGATGGCAGCAACGCAAGCGACCCTGCTGAAGAACGGAACCATCATCGAAGGCACCGACCGCCCCGGATGGGTGGGCGACCTGCTGCTGGCGGGCGAGCGCATCCTGGCCCTGGCCGCTCCCGGCGCCATCGACCCCGCCTTGTTCGCCGGCATGGCCGTCGAGACCATCGACTGCACGGACCGCGTGATCGCGCCCGGTTTCATCGACGTGCACACGCACGACGACGCCGCCGCCATCGACGCGCCCGACATGCTGCCCAAGCTGTCGCAGGGCGTGACCACCGTGATCGTGGGCAACTGCGGCATCTCGCTGGCGCCCATGGTGACCGATGCGCCGGCGGCGCCGCTGTCGCTGCTGGGCAAGCACCAGTTCCGCCACGCCAGCATGGCCGCCTATGCGCGCGCCGTCGATGCCGCGCAGCCCGGCGTGAACGTGGCGGCGCTGCTGGGCCACACGGCGCTGCGCATGCGCCACCTGCCCGAGCTGGGCCGCGCCGCCACGGCCAGCGAGCGCGCCGCCATGGCAGCCGACATGCAGGAGGCCATGGACGCGGGCGCACTGGGCCTGTCGTCCGGCGTGTTCTACAAGGAGGCCTATGCGGCCGACCTCACCGAGCTGACCGAGCTGGCCAGCGTGGCGGCGCGCAACGGCGGCGTCTACGCCACCCATATCCGCGATGAGCTCGCAGGCATTCTGCCGGCGCTGCAGGAGGCGGCGCTCACGGCTCGGCAGGCCGGGCTGCCGCTGGTGCTGTCGCACCACAAGTGCGCAGGGGCCGCCAACTGGGGCCGCACGCGCGAGACGCTGCCGCTGATCGAGTCGCTGGCCCAGGGCCAGCCCATCAGCCTGGACGTGTATCCCTACACCGCCGGCTCCACGGTGCTGCGCACCGACTTGGTGGACGGTGTGATCGACATCCTGATCACCGGCAGCCAGCCCCACCCGGAGATGGTGGGCCGCTACCTCAAGGATATCGCCCGCGAATGGGATGTGAGCGAGCAGGCGGCGTGCGACCGGCTGCAGCCCGGAGGCGCCTGCTACTTTCAGATGCGCGAAGACGACGTGGAGCGCGTGATTGCGCACCCGCTGGCCATGATCGGATCGGACGGCCTGCCGCACGACGAGCGCCCGCACCCCCGCCTGTGGGGCGCTTTTCCGCGCGTACTGGCCTGCTACTGGCGCGAAAAAGGAGTGCTGCGTCTGGAAGAGGCTATCCACAAGATGACCGGCCTGTCGGCCCAGCGCTTTCGCATCGGCGAGCGCGGGCGCCTGGCAGCCGGCTGCATGGCCGACGTGGTGGTGTTCGACCCGCTGCGTGTGCGCGATACCGCCAGCTACGAGCAACCCGTGCAGTTCAGCGAGGGCATCGAGCAGGTATGGGTGAACGGCGTACTGAGCTATACCGCTGCCGGCCGGGCTACCGGCGCGCGCGCCGGGCGCTTCATCCGCCGGCAGGCAACGGCCTGACCCGGGCCGGCGGCCAGGAGGTGCCGGACAGCATCTCTTGGCCCCGCCCGGCCCGCCTCGACTGAGAATTGGTTCTCAATAGTATGATTCGCATCCACCATGCGGATCTCGCGCCCCCTCCTCTGGCTTTTGCTGCTCACGCTGTGCCTGCACCTGACGGCAGGCATGGGCCTGCACGCCGCAGAGCACCTGGGGAGCCAGCGCGCGGCGGTAGCGCAGGCCATGGCGTCCGACGAAGACAGCGAGGCTGGGCAGCCCGGCAAGACCTCTGTCGAGGCAGGTGTGTGCGCCTGGTGCCTGGCCCACGCCCAGCAGGCGGCCGACCTGGCCACGGCCCCGCCCGTGCATGGCGCTGCGCAGGCCTGGGCCCGGGTGCGGCCGGTGCCGGATGCGGTGGCCTTCATCCCGCATCCCGGCCATTGGCCGTTCGCGTCACGCGACCCTCCCACCGCGCAGGCCTGACCCTGCGCACTGCGTTGGGCTGAACGTCCCTTCCTCACCGACCTTGCGGTTGCCGCAGGCCGGTGCATCTCTTCCTGGTCCGCGCCACCGCGTTTCCGCGCCTGCACGCAGCAGCCATGCGCGCGAGACCCTGCCCCTTCGAATGCCTTTCATGACCACCGCCACGCTTCGCACGGGTATTTCCGTGCCCGTTTCCCTCCACCTGCGCCCCCACCCTTTGGCATGGGCCATTGCTTGCGCGCTGGTTGCTCCGGTCTTCGCGCAGACTGCACCGCCCCCCGTGGCCCAGGCGCCTGGGCAGCTGTCCACCATCGAGATCGTGGGCCGCACCGAGTCCGGGGCCTACCACGCCGATGAAGCGGCCGGAGCCAAGTCGGACCTGCCGCTGCGCGAGCTGCCGCAGTCGGTGCGCATCGCGACGCGCCAGGCCATCGACGACCTGGGCGCCACCAAGCTCGACGACGTGCTCGACTATGTCGGCGGCGTATCGCGGCAGAACAACTTTGGCGGGCTGTGGGACAACATCGCCATCCGCGGCCTGCCGGGCAACGAGAACACCGGCATGGCCACGCTGCTCAACGGCTTCTCGTCCAACCGCGGCTTCAACGCACCGCGCGACCTGGCGGGGGTGGAACGCATCGAGTTCCTCAAGGGCACTGCTGCCGCGCTGTACGGCAGCAGCGAGCCGGGCGGCACGCTCAACATCGTCTCCAAACGTCCGCTGTGGAAGGCGGCCCACTCCGTGGAAAGCTACGTGGGCAGCCATGGGCTCAAGCGTGGCGCCTTCGACAGCACGGGCCCCCTCGGCGAGAACTTCGCCTACCGCCTCAACGTGGCGGTGGAAGACCGTGACAGCTTTCGCGACCAGGTGACGGCGCGGCGCGAAGTGGTGGCGCCCGCCTTCACCTGGAAGCTGGGCCGCGACACGGTGCTGGAATATGCCGGTGAGGTGCTGCGCCAGGCCACGCCCCTCGACCGCGGCGTGGTCGCGGTGAACAACCAGCTGGGCACCATTCCCCGCAGCCGCTTCCTGGGCGAACCGGCCGACGGCAAGGTGACGGTGGAGAACCAGACGCACCAGTTCATCCTGTCGCACGAGTGGAACCCCACCTGGCGCAGCCGGTTCGGCCTGTCGTACCGCGAGACCTCGGTGAATGGTTTCTCCACCGAAGCCACCGCCTTGCAGGCCAATGGCAGTTTGACGCGACAGCGCCGCTTTCGCGATTTCGAGTCTGACGACATCGCGCTCCAGGCAGAGTTGCAAGGCAATCTGAAAACAGGGGCCATCGAGCACGAACTGCTGCTGGGGGTGGAGAGCTTTCGCTTCAACATGGACTCTCTGATGCTGCGGGCGAACCCGACCACCGCTGCGCCGTATGCGGTCAACATCTACAACCCGGTCTACGGCCAGGCCCAGCCCACGCCGGCGGCCAACACCGACACGCTGGAGCACCAGCGCAATACGGCGTTCTACCTGCAGGATGCGATCAGGCTGGCGCCCGACTGGCGACTTGTGGCGGGCGTGCGCATGGACAACTACCGCCAGTCCCTGGAGAACCGCCGGACCCACGCCACGGCGAGCCAGGAACCCTCTTCCACCTCACCGCGGGTCGGCCTGAGCTGGTTGCCAACATCCCAGTGGACGGTCTATGCCAATACGGGCCGCTCCTTCCGCCCGAACGTCGGCTCGGACGTGGCGACCCGCGCATTCGAACCGGAGACGGGCCGGGCGCTGGAACTGGGCACCAAGTGGGAAAGCGCGGACAAGCGCATGGGCGCCACTGCGGCGCTGTTCGATATCCGCAAGCGCAACGTGCTCACGGCCGACCCGGGCAACAGCGGCTTTTCGGCGGCTGCTGGCGAGGTCCGCAGCCGGGGCCTGGAATTTGATCTGGCGGGCCAGGTGACGACGCACTGGCGGGTCAACGCGAGCATGGTGTTCAACGACGTGGAGATCACCAAGGACAACACCCTGGAAGTGGGTGGCCGCCTGCTCAACGTGCCCAAGGTCAACGGCAGCGTGCTGGCGGTGTACGAGAACATGCTGGGCAATGGGCAGCGCTACGGCGTGGGCGGCGGCGTGACCCACGTGGGCCAGCGCCTGGGCCAGGCGCGCACGCAAGGCGAGGCCAACGCAGGCACGCCGGCCTTCGACCTGCCCGCCTACACCACGGCCAAGCTGGTCGCGTACTGGCGCCTGTCGCCCACGCTGCGGCTGACGCTGGACGTGGACAACCTTTTCGACAAGACCTACTACACCAGCTCCTACAGCCGCGTGTGGGTGACCCCGGGCACGGCCCGCACGGTCACCATGGGCCTGCAGGCGAAGTTCTGAACACGATGGGCACGACGACCATGGCAAACCACCATCTCCCAGCACCTGTACTGCAGGCCCGCGCCGTCACGGCCGGCTACGGCGGCCGCCCCATCCTGCAGGGCCTGGACCTGCAGGTGAACCGGGGTGAAATCTACGCCCTGCTGGGCTCCAACGGTGCGGGCAAGACGACCACGTTGAGCCTGTTCCTGGGCTTTCTTGCGCCCAGCGCGGGCAGCCTGCGCGTGCAAGGCACCGACCCCGTGGCCGACCCGGACGGGGCACGCAGGCAACTGGCCTATATCCCCGAGAACGTCGCACTCTACGAGCACCTGAGCGCGCGCGAGAACGTGGCCTACCTGCTGGACCTGGCGGGCCAACCCGAAGGCGCGCAGGCCATTGACCAGGCACTGCTGGCCGCCGGGTTGGCCGCTGCGGCCCACGGCCAGCGCGTGGCGGGTTTTTCCAAAGGCATGCGCCAGAAGGTGGCGATTGCACTGGCGCTGGCACGCAAGGTTCCGGCGCTGCTGCTGGACGAGCCCACCTCGGGCCTGGACCCGCAGGCCACTGCCGAGTTCAACCGGTTGCTGGCGCTGCTGCGCTCGCAGGGCGTGGCGGTGCTGATGGTGACGCACGACCTGCTGAGCGCAGCCGACGTGGCCGACCGCATCGGCTTCATCGATGCCGGGCGCCTGGTCGAGGAAGTGGCGGCCAGTGGCGACGAGCGCTTTGACGTGCGCGCCCTGCACCGGCGCTACGCCACGCCGGGAGCCACGGCATGAGCCGCGCCGTCACCCGCATCGCGCGCGAGGAGTGGCGCCTGATGCTGCGCGACCGCGTGGCCGTGCTGGGCCTGGCGCTGCTCACGGTGCTGACCCTGGTGGCCTCGCTCACGGCCTGGGAATCGCGCCGCGCAGCCGATGCCGAGCGCGCCCGCTACCAGGCGCAGGCCAACCAGGAGTTCGAGGCCCAGCCCGACCGCCACCCGCACCGCATGGTGCACTACGGACACTTCGTGTTCCGGCCGCTGAACCCGCTGGCGGCATTCGACGCGGGCATCGATGCCTACACCGGGCACACGCTGTTCCTGGAGGGTCACCGCCAGAACAGCGCCAACTTCGGCGATGTGCGCCAGTCGTCCCTGCTGCTGCGCTTCGGCCAGCTCACGCCGGCCTTCGTGCTGCAGGTGCTGGCGCCGCTGCTGCTGGTGTTCCTGGGACACGCATCCCTGGCACGCGAGCGCGAGTCGGGTACCTTGCGCATCTTGCTGGCGCAGGGCGTGCGACCGGGCCAGATCGTGCGCGGCAAGCTGCTGGCACTGGCCGGCGCGGCGGCGCTGGCCCTGCTGCCCGCCGCCCTGGCGCTGGCCTGGATGGGTGCGCTCTCGCAACCCCTGCGCTCGGCAGCGCTGTTGGCGGGCCATGCGCTCTGGCTGCTGCTGTGGGCGCTGGCGGTGGTGGGGCTTTCCGCGCTGTTTGCGCGGCGGCGCGATGCCTTGCTGTGCCTGCTTGCCCTGTGGACGGTCACCGTGATCCTGGTGCCGCGGCTGGCGGCCGATACGGCCGCCTATGCCCACGGGCTGCCCACCCGCCTGGAGAGCGACATTGCCGTGGCGCGCGACCTCGCCGCCATGGGTGACAGCCACAACCCCGACGATCCGTACTTCGCGGGCTTCCGCCAAAAGGTGCTGGCGCAGTATGGCGTCGCCAGGGTCGAGGACCTGCCCGTCAACTACAAGGGCCTGCTCGGCATGGAAGGCGAACGCATGACCAGTGAGCTCTTCAACCGCTATGCCGCCGATTCCTTCGACCAGCAGGGGCGGCAGAGCGCCTGGATGGACCGCGCCGGCCTGATCAGCCCACTGCTGGCCCTGCGGCGTTTATCGATGGCCACGGCGGGCACCGACCTGGCCAGCTACCGGCGCTTTCTGGAGCAGGGGGAGCACTACCGCTACACGCTGATCCAGTCGCTCAACCGCCTGCAGGCGCAGAAGATCCGCTATGCCGATGACCGCAACCCCACCCGGCAGAACCGCGTGGACCGCACGCATTGGCACGACACTGCGCATTTCCAGTACCTGCCGGCCACACCGGCGGCCGTTTTGCAGTCGGTGCTGCCGGCCGCAGCCACGCTGCTGGCCTGGCTGGCAGCACTGCTGGCGCTGCTGGCCTTCAGCGCGCGGCGCCTGGGCAGGAGCACCCGATGATGCGCTGGCTTGCCCATGAATGGCGCCTGGTCTGCCGCTCACGCCTGTGCCTGTGGGCCCTGGTGCTGCTGTGCCTGCTGTCCGCCGTGTCCCTGGTATCGGGCGCGCGCGAGGTGGCACGCCAGCAGGCCCACATCACACGCCTGGCTGCGCTGCACGAGCGGGACGTGCAGGCCGTGGCCAGCCGCTTTGCCAAAGGCGGCGATGCGGGTTACGCTGCCTACTACACATTCTACGACACGCAGGACCCGCCTTCGAGCGCAGCCTTCCTGGCCCTGGGCCTGCGCGACGTGGCGCCCTATGTGCTGCGCGTGCGCGCCCTGGGGCTGCAGGCCCAGCTGTACGAGGGGGAGACCTTCAACCCCGAACTCGCGCTCGCAGGGCGTTTCGACTTCGCGTTCGTGCTGATCTACCTGGCGCCGCTGTTCATCATTGCGCTGCTGCATGACCTGGTGTCGGGCGAGCGCCAGTCGGGCCGGTTGCGCACGCTGCTGGCCATGCCGGGGGCGGGTACGCGGCTGTGGCTGCGCCGCGCGGGCCTGCGCACGGCGCTGGCCATCGCCAGCCTGGCCCTGCCGCTGCTGGCAGCCGCAGCCGTGCTGCCCATCGGCATGGCGGCCCTGGCAGGAGCGCTGGCCGTGGTGGTGGTCTACGCGGCCTTCTGGGGCACCGTGTGCGTGCTGGTGGCCGCCCGGCCCTGGAGCTCCACCGCGCATGCCACCGCGCTGATAGGCTGCTGGGTGGTGCTCACCCTGGTGTTGCCCACGCTGGCGCAGATGGCCATCACGCGCAGCATTCCCGTGGGCCAGGGCGTGGACCTGATGCTCGCGCAACGCCAGAACGTGCACGGCGCCTGGGACCAGCCGCGCGATGCCACGATGCACAAGTTCTTCAAGACCCACCCCGAGTGGAAGGACACAGCCGCCCTGCCGGTGCAGTTCCACTGGAAGTGGTACTACGCTTTCCAGCAACTGGGCGACGAGAGCGTGGCCGGCGAGGTCAGTGCCTACCGCAGCGGGCTCACGCGCCGCCAGCATTGGACGGAACGCCTGGGCTGGCTGCTGCCCGGTGTGGCGGCCCAGGGCGCACTGCACGGACTGGCGCGCAGCGACCTGCCAGCCCAGCTGCGCTACCAGGAGCGCATAGAAACCTTCCACAGGGAAGTGCGGGAGTTCTACTACCCCTATGTCTTCAACGAGCGCCCGTTCGGCCCCGCAGACTTTGCCCGCCGGCCCCGCTTGTCGGCCGTGGCGCTCGCCCCCTCAATGCCGCTGGCGCCGCTGGTGGCCATGCTGGCCTGGGTGCTGTGCCTGGGTGGCCTGTGCGCCCGCGCATTGAAGCGGGTACAGGCATCGGCCTGAACATCGGCGGGGTGGCTTTGCACGCGCTGCAAAGCCGCTTCCCGCGGGCCGCCGTGTCCGAAAACAGGGCCGAAAACTACAGTGGAGGCACCAACAACCCGCCACCACTGACCAGGAGTTTTCCACCATGCCCATCATCAACGTCAAGGTCTCTGCCGAACGCTCGGCCGCCCTTTCGCAGCGCATCTCGGACACGCTGCTCGAATTGTCCACCCGCATCCTGGGCAAGAACCCCAAGATCACGGCGGTCACCGTCTCCTACGTGCATCCCGAGGACTGGATCGTGGGCGGCAGCAGCCTCGCAGCACAGGGCAAGCGCAGCGTGTACCTGGACATCAAGGTGGTCGACGAGACCAACACCAAGGCCGAGAAGGCGCGCTACATCGCCGAAGTGTTCGCCGCATTCCAGGGGCTGCTGGGCGAATTGCACGAAGAAAGCTACATCTACGTGCAGGACGTGCGCGCCACGGCCTATGGCTATGGCGGCAAGACACAGGAGTTTCGCCACCAGCATCCCTAGTGACCGCCTGCGGATGGCCAGCCAGGGGGCTTTCAAGGATGGAAGCCCCGACAAAACCGGCCCAGAAACAAAAAAGCCCACTATCAAGTGGGCTTTTTTTGAAGCGGCTAACCGCTATATTGGTTGCGGGAGGAGGATTTGAACCTCCGACCTTTGGGTTATGAGCCCAACGAGCTACCAGACTGCTCCATCCCGCGGCAAGATTGAATTATATACCTTATTCTGCGGCTGCGGCCGAAGAATTTTCAGTTTTTTCATCGCCACGGTCGACCAATTCAACCAGGGCCATGGGCGCATTGTCGCCAACGCGGAAACCCATCTTCAGGATGCGGGTGTAACCACCGGGACGCGCGTTGAAGCGGGGGCCCAGGTCGTTGAACAGCTTGGTGACGCTGTCACGGTCGCGCAGGCGGTTGAAAGCCAGGCGGCGGTTGGCGACGGTGTCGACCTTGGCCAGGGTGATCATGGGCTCGATCACGCGGCGCAGTTCCTTGGCCTTGGGAACGGTGGTCTTGATGACTTCGTGCTCGATGATCGAGTTCATCATGTTCTGCAGCATCGCAAGGCGGTGCGAGCTGGTGCGATTGAGTTTGCGGAGTCCGTGTCCGTGGCGCATGGTGCTTTCCTTCTACTGTCTATGTAATTAAATCGGGCAGCCGTATCAGGTACTGCGCGAGGCACTGTTGTTCCCTCGGGGGGGAACGAAAAGTCCCCCTTACGGCAAGACCGCGGGGGACTCTGGAAACCAGGGTCCCTCTTTCGGGGAACCCGGGATTATAGCGGTTTTGATTAACGCTTGTCCAGACCGGCTGGTGGCCAGTTCTCAAGCTTCATGCCAAGCGTGAGACCACGCGATGCGAGCACTTCCTTGATTTCGTTGAGCGACTTGCGGCCCAGGTTAGGCGTCTTGAGCAGCTCGTTCTCGGTGCGCTGGATCAGGTCACCGATGTAATAGATGTTCTCGGCCTTCAGGCAGTTGGCAGAACGCACGGTCAGCTCCAGCTCGTCCACAGGGCGCAGCAGGATCGGATCGAACGTGGCATTGCCGCGTGGGCCTGCAGGTGCGTCGAACGCAGCCAGCTCGCCACCTTCCAGCTGTGCGAACACAGCCAGCTGCTCCACCAGGATCTTGGCCGATGCACGCACTGCGTCTTCGGCAGTGATGGCACCGTTGGTCTCGATCTCGACGACCAGCTTGTCCAGGTCGGTACGCTGCTCCACACGGGCGCTTTCCACGGTGTAGCTCACACGCTTCACAGGGGAGAACGAGGCGTCCAGCACGATGCGGCCAATCGACTTGGTCGATTCGTCGGCATAGCGGCGCAGGTTGCCCGGCACGTAGCCACGGCCCTTTTCCACCTTGATCTGCATGTCCAGCTTGCCACCGGCCGACAGCGTGGCAATCACGTGGTCGGGGTTGACGATCTCGACGTCATGGGGCGTCTGGATGTCGCGCGCGGTCACCACGCCTTCACCATCCTTGCGCAGGCTCAGCGTGACTTCGTCACGGTTGTGCAGCTTGAACACCACGCCCTTGAGGTTCAGCAGGATGTTGACCACATCTTCCTGAACGCCGTCAATGGACGAGTACTCATGCAGAACGCCTGCAATGGTGACTTCCGTCGCTGCGTAACCCACCATGGACGAGAGCAGGACGCGCCGAATGGCGTTGCCCAGCGTATGGCCGTAGCCACGCTCGAACGGCTCCAGCGCGACCTTGGCACGGTTGTGGCCAAGCTGCTCGACATTGATCGCCTTGGGTTTCAGCAAATTGGTTTGCATTCAGACTTCCTCTCAATACCCCCAGCTCGTTACACCGGTAAGGCTGGTGAAGCGCCTAAACCGCGATGCCTCGCGGTTCAGGTACGGTTTTCTCGAAATGTGATTCGAACTAGCGATTAGCGCGAATACAACTCAACGATCAGCGATTCGTTGATGTCGGCGCCGAACTCGTCGCGGTCAGGCACCTTCTTGAACACGCCTTCTGCCTTCTCGGCATTGACGTCCACCCAGGCGGGCATGCCGACCTGTGCAGCCAGTTGCAGTGCTTCGACGATGCGGTTCTGCTTCTTGGACTTTTCGCGCACGGCCACGACATCGCCGACCTTGACCAGGTACGAGGGGATGTTGACGGGCTTGCCGTTCACGGTGATGGCGCAATGCGACACCAGCTGACGGGCTTCTGCACGCGTGGAGCCAAAGCCCATGCGGTACACGACGTTGTCCAGACGCGATTCCAGCAGGAACAGCAGGTTGGCGCCGGTGTTGCCCTTGCGGCCATCAGCGGTCTCGAAGTAGCGGCGGAACTGCTTTTCCAGAATGCCGTACATGCGCTTGACCTTCTGCTTTTCGCGCAGTTGCAGGCCATAGTCGGACGTGCGGGCACCGGAGGTGCGGCCGTGCTGACCAGGCTTGGAGTCGAACTTGCACTTGTCCGCAATGGAGCGACGTGCGCTCTTGAGGAACAGGTCGGTGCCTTCACGGCGGGAGAGTTTGGCCTTGGGGCCGAGGTAACGTGCCACTTGAACTTCCTTTTTGTCATCTACCGCAAACCATTGCGGGAGCCGCCTGTGTCGCTCTCGCGTACGCAGGCGGCGGTGGGCTTGTGAAAATTAGATACGACGGCGCTTTTGAGGGCGGCAGCCGTTGTGCGGGACTGGCGTCACGTCGGAGATCGACGTGATGCGGATGCCCAGGGCACCCAGTGCGCGCACCGAGGATTCGCGACCAGGACCTGGGCCCTTGATCTCGACGTCCAGGTTCTTGATGCCTTGGTCAATGGCGGCGCGGCCAGCCACTTCCGAAGCCACCTGGGCAGCGAAAGGCGTGGATTTGCGCGAGCCCTTGAAGCCCTGGCCACCCGACGAGGCCCACGACAGGGCATTGCCCTGGCGGTCCGTGATCGTGATGATCGTGTTGTTGAACGACGCATGCACGTGGGCAATGCCGTCCGACACGTTCTTGCGAACCTTCTTGCGAACGCGCTGTGCTGCGTTATTGGCTGGAGACTTGGCCATATTGATCTTTCAATCTCTTTATTTCTTCAGTGCAGCAGCACCCTTGCGCGGACCCTTGCGGGTGCGGGCATTGGTGCGGGTACGCTGACCACGCATCGGCAGACCACGACGATGGCGGAAACCACGGTAGCAGCCAATGTCCATCAAGCGCTTGATGTTCATGGTGGTTTCGCGGCGCAGATCACCTTCAATGGTGAATTGCTCGATCTGCTCACGAATTTTTTCCAGGTCGCCGTCCGTCAGATCCTTGATCTTCTTGGAGTAAGCGATTCCGGTTGCTTCGCAAATCTTGCGAGCGCGAGTCCGACCAATGCCAAAAATGGCGGTCAGACCGATTTCCGCGTGCTTGTGGGGCGGAATGTTAATGCCAGCGATACGTGCCATATGCGTCCTCTAATACTTTCCAATCAACCCTGGCGCTGCTTGTGACGCAGTTCCGTGCAGATCACGCGCACCACACCTTTGCGGCGGATGATCTTGCAGTTGCGGCAGATTTTTTTGACCGAAGCCGAAACTCTCATTGCATTCTCCTAAAACTTTTGCATCCGTCCCGGCATCTTGCACGGAACACAATTTGTGCCCGCGACAAACATCGTGGGGCGCCAACTAAACCAAACCTTGCATTCAGGAAACCAACCGCAGAAAGCGCCTGGCCACCGTCACCCGTCAACCGCCCTGATTGCCTTTGAAATTGGCTTTCTTGAGCAGCGACTCATACTGTTGCGACATCATGTAGTTCTGGACCTGGGCCATGAAGTCCATGGTCACCACCACAATGATCAACAGCGAAGTTCCACCAAAGTAAAACGGTACGTTGTACTTCAGAATCAAGAACTCGGGCAGCAGGCAGACGAAGGTGATGTAAACCGCCCCCGCCAGTGTCAGTCGCACAAGAATCTTGTCGATATAGCGGGCCGTCTGCTCACCAGGACGAATCCCGGGAATGAACGCACCGCTCTTCTTCAGGTTGTCTGCCGTTTCACGGCTGTTGAAGACCAGCGCCGTGTAGAAGAAGCAGAAGAAGATGATCGCAGCAGCATAGAACATCACATACACCGGCTGACCAGGCGTCAGGGCAGAAGAGATGTCGCGCAACCAGCGCATCGACTCACCGGCACTGAACCAGTTCACCACGGTGGCTGGCAGCAGGATGATGGACGACGCGAAGATGGGAGGAATCACACCTGCCATGTTCAGCTTCAAGGGCAGGTGCGACGATTGTCCACCATACACCTTGTTCCCCACCTGCCGGCGCGCATAGTTCACCAGGATCTTGCGCTGACCACGTTCCACGAACACCACGAAGTAAGTCACCGCAGCGACCACCAGCACGATGAAGATAGCTGCCAGAATGCTCATCGCACCTGTGCGCACCAGCTCCAGCAGGCCACCGATGGAGCTTGGCAGACCGGCCGCGATACCTGCAAAGATCAGGATCGAGATACCGTTGCCAAGACCACGTTCCGTGATCTGCTCACCGAGCCACATCAGGAACATGGTGCCTGCCGTCAGGCTGACCATGGCCGTGATGCGAAAACCCATGCCAGGGCTCAGCACCAAGCCGGCCGAGCTCTCCAGCGCCACGGCAATGCCGAGCGACTGGAAAATGGCCAAGCCCAGCGTGCCGTAGCGCGTGTACTGGGTGATCTTCCTGCGGCCGGACTCGCCTTCCTTCTTGAGCTGTTCAAACGTCGGGACCACGTAGGTCATCAGTTGCATGATGATCGATGCCGAGATGTACGGCATGATCCCCAGTGCAAAGACGGTAAAGCGCGAGAGCGCTCCACCCGAGAACATGTTGAACAGGTTCAGGATGCCGCCTTGCTGGCCGCTGAATAACTGCTGAAGTTGGGCTGGGTCGATACCAGGCACCGGGATATGAGCCCCGATGCGGTAAACGATCAGCGCAAGCAACAGAAAAACCAGGCGACGACGCAGGTCGCCGAACTTGCCGGTTTTTGCAATTTGAGCCGCGCTAGTTGCCACAGGTGCCTTCTTTCAGAACCAAAATCAGGCCAGGCTGCCGCCAGCAGCTTCGATAGCCGCCTTGGCACCCGCTGTAGCGCCAACACCCGTCAGCTTGACAGCCTTGGTGAGCGTACCGGTCTTGATGACCTTGACCACCTTGGCCAGCTCGCCGATCAGGCCGGCTTGCTTCAAGGCAAGCACGTCCACTTCGGCCAGGCCCAGCTTTTCCAAGTCGGTCAGGTTGACTTCGGCATTGAACTGCAGCAGGTGCGACTTGAAGCCGCGCTTTGGCAGGCGACGTTGCAAAGGCATTTGACCGCCTTCGAAACCCACCTTGTGGTAGCCGCCTGCGCGGGACTTCTGACCCTTGTGACCACGGCCAGCGGTCTTGCCCAGACCGGAGCCGATACCGCGGCCTACACGGCGCTTGGCATGCTTGGCGCCGTCTGCGGGCTTGATGCTATTGAGTTCCATGATCTATCTCTCAGAGGACTTTGACCAGATAGCTGATCTTGTTAATCATGCCGCGCACTTCGGGCGAGTCCTGCAGTTCGCTGACGCTGTTCAGCTTGCGCAGACCCAGGCCACGGACGGTGGCGCGGTGCGATTCCTTGGTGCCGATAGGGCTGCGCACCAGTTGAATCTTGACGGTTTGTTGCGTAGTCATTTACAGCTTCCAATCAGGCGAAGATGTCTTCGACCGTTTTGCCGCGCTTGGCTGCCACTTGCGAAGGCGTCGTGGAGTTCACCAGTGCGTCAAAAGTAGCGCGGACCATGTTGTAGGGGTTGGACGAACCATGGCTCTTGGCCACGATGTCGGTCACGCCCAACACTTCGAAGACAGCGCGCATGGGGCCGCCAGCGATGATGCCGGTACCCTTGGGGGCCGGTGCCATCATCACATGTGCAGCGCCGTGGTGGCCAGTCACCTGGTGGAAGATCGTGCCGTGCTTCAGCGTGACCTTCACCATGTTGCGACGGGCTTCTTCCATCGCCTTTTGCACGGCAGCAGGCACTTCCTTGGACTTGCCCTTGCCCATGCCCACGCGGCCGTCACCGTCGCCGACCACAGTCAGTGCGGCGAAACCGAGGATACGGCCACCCTTCACGACTTTGGTGACGCGGTTGACCGCGATCATTTTTTCGCGCAGACCGTCGTCACGACCTTCGTCTTGCACTTTGGGTTGAAATTTAGCCATTTTGTATTCCGCTCCGCTTAGAACTGCAGGCCAGCTTCACGGGCTGCGTCGGCCAGAGCCTTGACGCGACCGTGGTAGGCAAAGCCTGAGCGATCAAATGCAACCTTCTCAACGCCAGCAGCCTTTGCCTTTTCAGCAATGCGCTTGCCGATGGCCGTGGCTGCAGCGGCATTGCCGCCCTTGCCCGAACCACCGAGTTCCTTGCGGACGTCGGCTTCTGCGGTGGAGGCGCTTGCCAACACCTTGCTGCCGTCGCCGGAAATGACGCTGGCATAAATATGGAGATTCGTGCGGTTCACGGTCAGACGGGCCACGCCTTGCTGTGCAATGCGGATACGGGTCTGGCGCGAACGACGAAGACGCTGCTCTTTCTTGGTCAACATGTTGCAGCTCCTTACTTCTTCTTGGTCTCTTTGATCGTGATCTTCTCGTCCGCATAGCGGATGCCCTTGCCCTTGTAGGGCTCGGGTGGACGAACAGCACGGATCTCAGCGGCAATTTGGCCAACGCGTTGGCGGTCGGCACCCTTCACAACCACTTCCGTGGGGGTGGGGGTGGCCACCGTGATGCCAGCGGGCATCTCGATGTTGACCGGGTGCGAATAACCGACAGCCAGGTTGAGCTTGGCGCCGGAGGCGGCGGCCTTGTAGCCCACGCCGATCAGGGTCAGCTTCTTCTCGAAACCCTTGCTCACGCCCACAACCATGTTGTTGACGAGTTGGCGGATCGTGCCGCTCATGGCATTGGCTTCGCGAGAATCGTTGACAGGCTCAAAGCTGAGCTTGCCGTCGTTGCTCGACACCTTCACCAGCACGTTTTGCGCCAGCGACAGAACACCACCAGTACCCTTGACAGAGATCTGGTCGGCTTTAACGGACACATCCACGCCAGCGGGGATGGTCACGGGCATTTTTCCTACTCGGGACATTTCAGTTTCTCCTCAATGTCGCGGGTTAGGCCACGTAGCAGAGCACTTCGCCACCGACACCGGTAGCGCGCGCCTTGCGATCGGTCATCACGCCCTTGGGGGTGGTGACAATTGCCACACCAAGACCGTTCTGGACTTGCGGGATGGAATCGTAGCCTTTGTAGACACGCAGGCCAGGGCGGCTGACGCGCTCGATGCGCTCAATCACCGGGCGACCTGCGTAGTACTTCAGGGCGATTTCGAGTTCGGACTTGCCGGATTCGGTCTTGACCTGGAATCCGTCGATATAACCCTCGTCCTTCAGCACCTGGGCGATGGCAATCTTCACTTTGGAAGAAGGCACCAGAACCGTGGCTTTGGCGACCATCTGTGCATTACGGATGCGGGTCAGCAAGTCAGCGATAGGATCACTCATGCTCATGTTGTAATTCTCCTGCCTGCTTACCAGCTGGCCTTGGTGACACCGGGGATGTCGCCTGCAAAAGCCAGTTCACGGATCTTGGCGCGGGCCAGACCGAATTGACGGAAGGTACCGCGCGGACGACCGGTGATTTCGCAACGGTTGCGCTGGCGCGTGGGGTTCGCATTGCGGGGAAGCTTCTGCAGGCCCAGGCGGGCTGCATCACGCTCTTCGTCGCTGCGCTTGGCGTCACCGGCAATCGCCTTCAGTTCCGCATACTTCGTTGCGTACTTGGCGGCCAGTTTTTCGCGCTTCAGTTCGCGCTGGATCAAAGCTACTTTAGCCATACCCTGCCTCAGTTCTTGAACGGGAAACGGAAACCAGCGAGAAGAGCCTTGGCTTCTTCGTCGGACGTGGCCGTCGTGGTGATGCTGATATTGAGACCACGCAAGGCGTCAACCTTGTCGTATTCAATTTCAGGGAAAATGATCTGTTCCTTGACGCCGATGTTGTAGTTGCCACGGCCGTCGAAAGCGCGACCGGAGATACCACGGAAGTCACGAACGCGGGGCAGAGCCACGGTCACGAAACGGTCCAGGAACTCATACATCTGCACGCCACGCAGCGTGACCATGCAACCGATGGCCTGGCCTTCGCGGATCTTGAAACCGGCGATAGCTTTCTTGGCCTTGGTGACCACGGGCTTTTGACCAGCGATCTTGGTCAGGTCCGCCACGGCGTTGTCCATCACCTTCTTGTCCGAGACTGCCTCGCTCACACCCATGTTGAGCGTGATCTTGGTCAGACGGGGAACCTGCATGGGCGAGGTGTAGCCGAACTGCTTGATCAGTTCGGGAGCGATCTTGTCGCGGTAGATTTCTTGGAGTCGTGCCATGTTTGCCCCTTAGGCCACCTTGATTTCAGCGCCGCTGGACTTGTACACGCGAATGCGTGCGCCGTCTGCCTGCACCTTGATGCCCACACGATCAGCCTTGCCGGTAGCCGCATTGAAGATGGCTACGTTGGACTGGTGAATAGGCATGGACTTTTCAACGATGCCGCCCGTCGTACCCTTCATGGGGTTCGGCTTGGCGTGCTTCTTGACGACGTTGATACCGTCGATCAGCACATAGGAATCGTCCTTGCGCGACGACACCGTGCCGCGCTTGCCCTTGTCGCGCCCTGTCAGCACGATGATTTCGTCGCCCTTGCGAATCTTGTTCATGGCGCGTCCTTAGAGAACTTCAGGAGCCAGGGACACGATCTTCATGAACTTTTCGTTACGCAGTTCACGCGTCACGGGTCCAAAGATGCGGGTGCCGATAGGCTCCAACTTTGCATTCAGCAACACTGCTGCGTTGCCGTCGAATTTGACGAGCGAGCCATCACCGCGGCGGATACCCTTTGCGGTGCGAACGACCACTGCGCTGTAAACCTCGCCTTTTTTGACGCGGCCACGCGGAGCGGCTTCTTTGATGCTCACTTTGATGATGTCGCCAACGCTTGCATAGCGACGCTTCGAGCCACCCAGCACCTTGATGCAAAGGACGGACTTGGCGCCGGTATTGTCGGCAACCTCTAACCGAGATTCTGTCTGGATCATTTCAATATTCCCAACTTGCACCAGAAGACCACGGCCCCAGAGAACTTCTCAAGGGCTGCAGATCAGCCAGTCAGTCTTGGGCCCGTCGTCCGCACCGCAAACCATTTGCAGCACTTCCCGCTGGGCAGAAACTTCACGTAGGAAACGCGAAGCCCTCGATTATTGCCAAAGCACAAGGCGAAGTCAAGTGCCTATCACACTGGCGCGTGCAAATATTGCTCGGCAAGTGACAAAAACGCATCCAGTTGTGGATCGGCGCCCAGTTCCTCCTGCAGGAGGGCCGCCACCCGAGGGGCGCTGGCGATGGCCTGGCGGGCGTCCAGGAACAGCATGCGCGAGCGGCGGGCCAGAACATCCTCCACCGTGCAGGCGTACTCGAAGCGTGCGGCAAAGCGCACCATGGCCTCGGTCAGGCCGCCACCCAGGTCCACCCCTGGGCCCGGCAGCGCCTGCACGCACGAGGCCTCACCCCCGTAGGAATGCAAGCCCTGGGCGTCGCTGATGCGGTGGCGCACCGGCTCGGCGGGCGTGCCCACCAGGGGCAGGCGGTTGGTGACGCCGGCGGCCGTCTCCGGCAGCAGGCCTACGGTGAAGCATTTTTGCAACACGTCCTCGGCCATGGCGCGGTAGGTCGTCCATTTGCCTCCGGTCACGGTCACCAGGCCGCTCTTGCTGGCCAGCACGGTGTGCTCGCGGCTGATCTTCTTGGTGTTGTCACCGTCGTCGTCCTGCGGCTTGACCAGGGGGCGCAGGCCCACCCAGATGCTGCGGATGTCGGCCACCTTGGGGGCCCGGGTGAGGTAGCGGGCCGCCTCGTCGAGGATGAAGGCCACCTCTTCCTTGAAGGCCAGGGGCTCGCGCACCACGTCCTGGCGCGGGCTGTCGGTGGTGCCCAGAATGAGCTTGCCCAGCCACGGCACGGCAAACAGCACCCGGCCGTCGGCCGTCTTGGGCACCATCAGGGCATGGTCGGAGGGCAGGAATTCGCGGTCCACCACGATGTGCACGCCCTGGCTGGGCGCCACGATGGGCTTGACAGGGCGGCCGATGGCGTCGCCATCCATCTGGCGCAGGGCATCCACCCAGACGCCGGTGGCGTTGACCACGGCCTTGGCGCGCACGGTGAACTGGCGGCCGCTGGCGCTGTCTTCGCAGACGAAGCCGGCCACCTTGCCGTTGTCATGGACCAGCGAGGTCGCCGGGCAGTAATTGACCAGCAGCGCACCCTTGGCGGCCGCCGTGCGGGCCAGGGCCAGCGCCAGGCGGGCATCGTCGAACTGGCCGTCCCAGTACTTCACGCCGCCCTTGAGTCCGTCCTGGCGGGCGTTGGGCAGGCATTGCAGCGTCTTGGCGCGGCCCAGGAACTGGGTGGACCCCAGGCCCGCCTTGCCGGCCAGGGCGTCGTACATCATCAGGCCGATGCCGTAGAACGGCGTCTCCCACACCTTGTAGGACGGCATGACGAAGGCCAGGGGCTGGGCCAGGTGGGGGGCGTTGTTGAGCAGCGTCGTGCGCTCGTGCAGGGCCTCGCGCACCAGCGCGATGTTCCCCTGGGCCAGGTAGCGCACGCCTCCGTGCACCAGTTTGGTGGCACGCGAGGAGGTTCCCTTGGCAAAATCGTGCGAATCGACCAGCACCACGCTGAAGCCCCGGGCCGCCGCGTCCAGCGCCACACCGAGGCCCGTCGCCCCGCCCCCGATCACGGCCAGGTCGTACTGGTGCGGCGCGGCAAGGCGGTCAAGGAGGTCGGAGCGCCGCGTGGGCAGGGGAGCGAAAGCGTGGGTCATAGGTGCTGATTGTCCACAGGCACGGGGTCTAGGCTAGGGTAAACCCTGAATTCTTGACACCTGCGGGGCGGATTGGCCTGGTGGGCCTCCCGCGCCCGCGGGTGCGGAGGAGAAAAATGGCGTCCGGCTGTCCATGGATAGATGGACAGGGACCGGCCGCCAGGGGCCTGGGCGCTCAGCGCGCCTTGCCATCCTTCCAAGCCTGCAGCAGCTTGTCGTAGGCAATGGTTTCGCCCTTCGGCTTCTCATTGGCCAGCTTGGCCCAAGGGGCCTGCTTGTCGCTCAGCCACTTGGCGGGTGCGCTCTTGGGGTTGAGCTTGGGCGCGCAGTGGGCCATGCCGGCGCGCTCCAGGCGGGCCATCACCTGGTCCATCTCATCGGCCAGCGTGTCCATGGCGCCCTGGGGGGTCTTTTCACCCGTGACGGCCTGGGCCACGTTCTTCCACCACAGCTGGGCCAGCTTGGGGTAGTCGGGCACGTTGGTACCAGTGGGCGACCATGCGACGCGGGCCGGGCTGCGGTAGAACTCCACCAGGCCGCCCAGCTTGGGGGCAGCGTCCGTCATGGCCTTGGACTGGATGTCGCTTTCGCGGATCGGGGTCAGGCCCACGAGGGTCTTCTTGAGCGAGGTGGTCTTGGCCGTCACGAACTGGGCGTACAGCCAGGCAGCAGCGGTCTTGTTGGCGTCATGGCCCTTGAAGAAGGACCACGAACCCACGTCCTGGTAGCCGTTCTGCATGCCCTGCTTCCAGTAGGGGCCGTTAGGGCCGGGGGCCATGCGCCACTTGGGCGTGCCGTCGGCGTTCACCACGGGCAGGCCGGGCTTGACCATGTCGGCCGTGAAGGCGGTGTACCAGAAGATCTGCTGGGCGATCTGGCCCTGGGCCGGCACGGGGCCGGCCTCGCCGAAGGTCATGCCCGTGGCTTCCTTGGGCGCGTACTTCTTCATCCAGTCCACGTACTTGGTCAGTGCATAGACGGCTGCGGGCGAGTTGGTCGCACCACCACGGGCCACCGAAGCGCCCACGGGCGTGCACTTGTCGTCGGCCACGCGGATGCCCCATTCGTCGATCGGCAGGCCATTGGGCGCGCCGATATCGGCCGTGCCGGCCATGGACAGCCAGGCATCGGTGAAGCGCCAGCCCAGCGAAGGGTCCTTTTTGCCGTAGTCCATGTGGCCATAGATGGCCTTGCCATCGATGGTCTTCACGTCGTTGGTGAAGAATTCGGCGATGTCCTCGTAAGCGCTCCAGTTGAGCGGCACGCCCAGGTCGTAGCCGTACTTGGCCTTGAACTTGTCCTTGATGTCCTTGCGGTCGAACAGGTCGGCGCGAAACCAGTACAGGTTGGCGAACTGCTGGTCGGGCAATTGGTAAAGCTTGCCGTCGGGCGCCGTGGTGAACTTGGTGCCAATGAAGTCCTTGAGGTCCAGACCGGGGTTGGTCCACTCCTTGCCGTCGCCTGCCATGTAGTCGGTCAGGTTCATCATCTTGCCGTAGCGGTAGTGGGTACCGATCAGGTCCGAGTCCGAGATCCAGCCGTCATAGATCGACTTGCCCGACTGCATCGAGGTCTGCAGCTTCTCGACCACGTCGCCTTCCTGGATCAGGTCATGCTTGACCTTGATGCCCGTGATCTCCTCGAAGGCCTTGGCCAGGGTCTTGGATTCGTATTCATGGGTGGTGATGGTCTCGGAGACCACGGAGATCTCCTTGACCCCCTTGCCCTGGAGCTTCTTGGCAGCATCGATGAACCACTTCATCTCGGCCATCTGCTGGTCCTTGCTCAGCGTGGAGGGCTGGAACTCGCTGTCGACCCACTTCTTGGCTTCGGCCTCGCCCGCCATGGCCGACTGCCCGGTCACGACTGCTACCGCCAGTGCCAGCGCTGTATACCGCGTCTTCATAGTGCCTGTCTCCTCATAGTCATCTCCCCATTGGATACACAAGGGTCGCCCGGCTCCGGGGAAGGTTTGAGCCGTGCAACGGGAACATTTCCAGGGCGCCTTCAGCCTTTGCGCATGATCAGGCCGAGCAGCAGCATGGACAGCACGAAGCTGAACCAGATCGACGGGTCCTCGCCCAGCTCGAACCACTGCGCGAGCTTGCCGCTCACGCCCACGAAGATCAGATTCACGTAGGCCGCAGACAGCAGCCCGATGAACAGGCGGTCGCCGCGCGTTGTTTCCAGGGGCAGAAAGCCCTTGCGCATGGTGGTGGGGGACTTGAACTCCCACACCGCCATGCCAGCCAGCATCAGCACGATGCACGTAAAGAACACCGCCACCGGCAGGGTCCAGGCCATCCACTCGAACATGGCAGCTCCTTCTTAAACGCGGCCCATCGCGAAACCCTTCGCGATGTAGTGCCGCACAAACCAGATCACGATGGCGCCCGGCACGATGGTGAGTACGCCGGCCGCGGCCAGCGTTGCCCAGTCCATGCCCGAGGCGCTCACGGTGCGCGTCATGGTGGCCACGATGGGCTTGGCGTTGACGCTGGTCAGCGTGCGCGCCAGCAGCAGCTCGACCCAGCTGAACATGAAGCAGAAGAACGCCGCCACGCCCACGCCGGCCTTGATCAGCGGCAGGAAGATGGTCACGAAGAAGCGCGGGAAGCTGTAGCCGTCGATATAGGCGGTTTCGTCGATCTCGCGCGGGATGCCGCTCATGAAGCCCTCCAGGATCCACACCGCCAGCGGCACGTTGAACAACAGGTGGGCCAGCGCCACGGCGATGTGCGTGTCCATCAGTCCCACCGTGGTGTACAGCTGGAAGAAGGGCAGCAGGAACACCGCAGGCGGCGTCATGCGGTTGGTCAGCAGCCAGAAGAACACATGCTTGTCGCCCATGAACTGGTAGCGCGAGAATGCGTAGGCCGCCGGCAGCGCCACGGTGAGCGAGATCACCGTGTTGATGCCCACGTAGATCAGGCTGTTGATGTAGCCCGAGTACCAGGACGCATCGGTGAAGATGGTCCTGTAGTTGTCCCAGGTGAAGTGCTGGGGAAAGAACGAGAACGAGGACAGGATCTCCGCATTCGTCTTGAAGCTCATGTTGATCATCCAGTAGATGGGCAGCACGGCGAAAATCAGATAGGCGATCAGGAACAGCGACCGCTTGTGGAAGCGTTTTTCATTCATGGCCGGCCCCTTCGTTGCTGGCGGTGCCTACGCGCTGCATCCAGTTGTAGAGGATGAAGCACAGGAGCAGGATGATGAAGAAATAGATCAGCGAGAACGCCGCCGCCGGGCCCAGGTCGAACTGGCCCACGGCTTTGGTCGTCAGGTACTGGCTCAGGAAGGTGGTGGCATTGCCCGGCCCGCCGCCCGTGAGCACGAAGGGCTCGGTGTAGATCATGAAGCTGTCCATGAAGCGCAGCAGCACCGCGATCATGAGCACCCCCCGCATCTTGGGCAACTGGATGTAGCGGAACACCGCGAACTTGCTGGCCCCGTCGATGCGCGCCGCCTGGTAGTAGGCGTCGGGAATGGAGCGCAGCCCGGCGAACGCCAGCAGCGCCACCAGCGGAGTCCAGTGCCACACGTCCATCAGCAGCACCGTGAGCCAGGCCTGCGTGGCATTGCCGGTGTAGCTGTACTCGATGCCGATCTCCTGCAGCATGCGGCCCATGAGCCCGATATCGGCTCGGCCGTAGATCTGCCAGATGGTGCCCACCACGTTCCAGGGGATCAGCAGCGACAGGGCCACCACCACCAGCACGGCCGACGACTTCCAGCCCTGCGCGGGCATGGACAGCGCCAGCATGATGCCCAGCGGAATCTCCACCGCCAGCACCGCCAGCGAGAAGGTGATCTGGCGCCACAGCGCGGCGTGCAGCTCCTCGTCGCGCATCACGGCGGCAAACCATTCGGTGCCGACGAACACGCGCCGCTCGGGCGAGATGATGTCCTGCACCGAGTAGTTCACCACCGTCATCAGCGGCAGGATGGCCGAGAAGGCCACGCAGATGATGACCGGCAGGATCAGGAACCAGGCCTTCTGGTTCACGGGCTTGGTCGTGGTGCTCATGGGGTGACCTCCGCTGCCAGCAATTGTTCGTTCTGGTAGAAGCAGGTGTGCGTTCCCAGCACCTGCAGCCATGCCGTGTCCCCGGCCGATGGCAAGCGGGCCTCCGGCGCAAAACGTGCCTTGAGCGTGTGCTCGCCCACCCGCGCGGTCAGCATCAGGTAGGTGCCTATGTCCTGCACCTGCACCACGGTGCAAGGCAGGGCCCCTGGCTGCTGCGGCTCGGCCAGGGCCAGGTACTCCGGCCGTATGCCCACCTGCAAGGCGCCCTCGGGCAGCGTGCGGCCCACGGGCACCGACAGGCGGTGCCCGGCCACCGAGAGGTTCGCGCCATCGCGCTGCGCGGGCAGGAAGTTCATGCCCGGCGAGCCGATGAAGTGGCCCACGAACACATGCGCGGGGCGCTCGAACAGCGCATCGGCCGAGCCCACCTGCACGGCGCGGCCGCGCGTCATCACCACCACCTGGTCGGCAAAGGTCAGCGCCTCGACCTGGTCGTGCGTCACGTAGATGAGCGTGAGCTTGAGTTCGTGGTGGATCTGCTTGAGCTTGCGCCGCAGTTGCCATTTGAGATGCGGGTCGATCACCGTGAGCGGCTCGTCGAACAGCACGGCCGCCACGTCCGAGCGCACCAGGCCGCGGCCCAGCGAGATCTTCTGCTTGGCATCGGCCGCCAGGCCCGCCGCGCGCTGGTTGAGCTGGCCACTCATCTCCAGCATCTCGGCGATCACGCCCACACGCTGCTTGATCTGGTCTTCGGGCACCTTGCGGTTGCGCAGCGGGAAGGCCAGGTTCTCGGCCACCGTCATGGTGTCGTAGATCACGGGGAACTGGAACACCTGGGCGATGTTGCGCTCCTGCGGGCTGGCGCGTGTCACGTCACGGCCGTCGAACAGCACCTTGCCATGCGAGGGCACGAGCAGGCCCGACATGATGTTGAGCATGGTCGTCTTGCCGCAGCCCGAGGGGCCGAGCAGCGCGTAGGCGCCGCCGTCCTCGAACTCCATTTTCAGGGGCAGCAGCGCGTAGTCGCTGTCCTGCTTGGGGTTGGGCTTGTAGGAATGCGCCAGGTCCAGGCTGATACGTGCCATCTCAACGCCCTCCCAGGCGCACGGGCGCCCATACCAACTGGCCATCGGCACCGAACACATAGGCCTGCGCCGGGTCCAGGTGCAGCGCCAGGGGCGTGCCCAGTTCGAAGTAATGCACACCAGTGAGCTGCGCCACCAGGTCGCCCCAGGGGGTCGAGGCATGCACGAAGGTGTCAGAGCCCGAAATTTCGGCCAGCTCCACCGTGCCGTTCACGCCCACGTCGCCGGGGCGGGCCTGCACGCGCAGTGCGCTGGCGCGCACGCCGACGGTGACAGCGCCGGCCGCCGTACCCTCTGGCAGCGGGATGGACAGCGTGGCTCCGCCTTGCAATTGCACGCCTTGCGCTGCCACGGTGGCCGCGATCAGGTTCATCGGCGGGTCGCTGAAGGCACGCGCCACGCGCAGCGAATTGGGTGCATGGAACACCTCGGCCGTGGGGCCGTACTGCAGCAGGCGGCCCTCGTCGAGCACGGCGGTGTAGCCGCCCAGCAGCAGGGCCTCGCCCGGCTCGGTGGTGGCATAGACCACCGTGGACTGGCCGGCGGCGAACAGCTGGGTCAGCTCCTCGCGCAGCTCCTCGCGCAGCTTGTAGTCCAGGTTCACCAGCGGCTCGTCGAGCAGCATCAGCGGCGCGCCCTTGGCCAGGGCCCGGGCCAGCGCCACGCGCTGCTGCTGCCCGCCCGAGAGCTCGGCCGGGTAGCGGTCGAGGAACATCTCGATGTGCAGGCGGGCGGCGATCTCGCGCACCCGGGTGTCGATGTTCTTTTCGCCGCGAAGCTTGAGCGGCGAGGCGATGTTGTCCGCCACCTTCATCGAGGGGTAGTTGATGAACTGCTGGTAGACCATGGCCACATTGCGCTCGCGCACCGGCACGCCGGTCACGTCCGCACCGTCCACCCGCACGGTGCCGGCGGTGGGCGTGTCGAGCCCGGCCATGATGCGCATCAGGCTGGTCTTGCCGGCTTGCGTGGCGCCCAGCAGCACCGTCACGGCACCGCTGTGCAGCGCCATGCTCATGTCATGGAGCCAGGTCTGCGCCCCCACCCTCTTGCTGATGCTGTCCAGTGCCAGCTGCATCACGCATGCCTTTCCATAGTGCCCCTCGAGGGGCCTGTTGTGCCAAACCGCTGGCGCAAGCGCACAGCGGTCGTTTGTTTTCGATTGCGTTCATTCTTGTTCTTTTGTGATCGTTTCAAATCAAGGTTTACCCTTAACGGGTTCCTTTTTGTTCCATTTAAAGTACATCCACTCCATTGGCTTCTTTCTTGCTGCCGAATCTGCGTGAATACCAATCCCCGACAACTCCTGCTCCTTGAAGAAGTGCGCGCACGCAAATCCGCCAGCGTCGAGCAACTGGCCGACACCCTGGGCGTGACCCTGCAGACGGTGCGCCGCGACGTGCAGCGCCTGGCCGAATCGGGCCTTCTCACGCGCTTTCACGGCGGGGTGCGCGTGCCCAGCTCCACCGTGGAGAACCTGGCCCACACGCAGCGCGAAACCCTGCATGCCGAGGGCAAGGCGCGCATTGCACGCGCCGTGGCCGAGCAGGTGCCCAACGACTGCTCGCTGATCCTGAACATCGGCACCACCACCGAGGCGATTGCCAAGGCGCTGCTGCACCACCGCGGCCTTCGCGTGATCACCAACAACCTGAACGTGGCCGCCATCCTGAGCGGCAACCCCGAATGCGAGGTGATCGTGGCCGGCGGGGTGGTGCGCACGCGCGACCGCGGCATCGTCGGCGAGGCGGCGGTGGACTTCATCCGCCAGTTCCGCGTGGACATCGCGCTCATCGGCATCTCGGGCATCGAGCCCGATGGCTCGCTGCGCGACTTCGACTACCGCGAGGTGAAGGTGGCGCAGACCATCATTGCCCAGTCGCGCGAGGTCTGGCTGGCGGCCGACCAGAGCAAGTTCAACCGCCCGGCCATGGTGCAGCTGGCCACCTTGCAGCAAATCGACCGGCTGTTCACCGATGCGCCGCCGCCCGAGCCCTTCCCTGTACTTCTGCAGGACGCCGAGGTGATTTGCACCGTGGCCGCCTGACTTATCCTTGTTTGCCATGACCTACCTGCTTGCACTCGACCAAGGCACCTCCAGCTCCCGCAGCATCGTCTTCGACGAGCTGGGCCACATCGTGGCCCAGGCCCAGCGCGAGCTGCCGCAGATCTACCCCCAGCCCGGCTGGGTTGAACACGACCCCATGGAGATCTGGCGCACCCAGTTGGCCACAGCCCGCGAGGCGCTGCAGAAGGCGAACATCCAGGCCAGCGCCATCCGCGCCGTGGGCATCACCAACCAGCGCGAGACCACGGTGCTGTGGAACCGCAAGACCGGCCTGCCGGTGCACCATGCCATCGTCTGGCAGGACCGCCGGGCCGAACCCGCCTGCGCCGCACTGCGCGAGCAAGGCAAGGCAGGGACCATCCAGGCCAAGACAGGCCTGCTGATCGATGCCTATTTTTCAGGCACCAAGCTGCAATGGCTTCTGGACCACGTGCCCGGCGCACGCGACCAGGCAGAGCGCGGCGAGCTGGCTTTCGGCACCGTGGACAGCTGGCTCATGTGGCAGCTTACGCACGGCGAGGTGCACGTGACCGATGTGAGCAACGCCTCACGGACCATGCTGTTCAACGTACACAACAACCAGTGGGACGACGAGCTGCTGGCGCTGCTGCGCATTCCCAAATCGCTGATGCCCAGCGTGCAGCCATCGAGCTCGCATTTCTGCGACGTTGCGCCTGACCTGCTGGGCCACGCCGTCCGCGTGGGCGGTGTGGCAGGCGACCAGCAGAGCGCGCTGTTCGGTCAGGCCTGTTTCAGCGCGGGCATGGCCAAGAACACCTATGGCACGGGCTGCTTCATGCTGATGCACACGGGCACCACCTTCCAGACCTCGACGAACGGCCTGCTCACCACCAGTGCGGCCCAGGCCGGCACGCAGACCGAGTTTGCGATGGAGGGCAGCGTCTTCGTGGGCGGCGCCGTGGTGCAGTGGCTGCGTGACGGCCTGCGCGCCATCTCCACCAGCGGCGAGGTCGAGTCGCTCGCGCAGAGCGTGCCCGACTCGGGCGGCGTGATGATGGTGCCGGCCTTCACCGGCCTGGGCGCCCCTTACTGGAAGCCCGATGCGCGCGGCACCATCACCGGCCTGACGCGCGGCTCCACCCTGGGCCACATCGCGCGCGCCGCGCTCGAGAGCATCGCCTACCAGAGCGCCGCCCTGCTGCTGGCCATGAGCCGCGACGCCGTGGCCGCTGGCGGCGCTCCGGTGAGCGAGCTGCGCGTGGATGGCGGAGCCTGCATCAACGACCTGCTGATGCAGTTCCAGGCCGACCTGCTGGGCATACCCGTGGTGCGCCCGGCCGTGATCGAGACCACGGCCCTGGGCGCCGCCTACCTGGCAGGCCTGTCGAGCGGTGTGTACGGCAGCACGGCCGAGCTCTCGCAGCTGTGGCGTGCCGAGCGGCGCTTCGTGCCCACCCTGGGCAAGGCGCGCGCGCAGGAACTCATGGAGCGCTGGGAGCTGGCCGTGCGCCAGGCCACCCTGGAATGACGACCCGGGTGGTCGGCGGGGCGGCTACCATCATGCCCCTGCCGTTCCCTTGTCTTCGTTCTTCCGACTGCACACCATGAGCCAGACCACCGCCTCCCCTTCCCTTCCCATGATCGCCTTCATCGGCGGCGGCAACATGGCCAGCGCCATCATCGGTGGCCTCATCCGCCAGGGGCACCCAGCCAGCCAGATCGAGGTGGTCGAGCCCTGGGCCGAAACGCGGGACGCCTTGCTCAAGAACCATGGCCTGCAGGCACAGCCCGAGGCCGGCCCTGCCCTGCAGCGCGCCCGCATCGTGGTCTGGGCTGTGAAGCCCCAGACTTTCAAGGACGCGGTTGCCCAGACCCGCGCGCACACAGAGGACGCCCTGCACCTGAGCGTGGCCGCCGGCATCCGCTCGGACAGCATCGCCCAGTGGCTTGGCAGCGAGCGCGTGGTACGCACCATGCCCAACACCCCGGCCCTGGTGGGCAAGGGCATGAGCGCTCTGTATGCCCGCCCCGGTGTGTCACCAGCGGAGCGCGAGAGCGTGCAGGCCATCATGGCCACCACGGGAGAATACTTGTGGGTGGACACCGAAAAACAGCTCGACGCTGTGACGGCCCTCTCGGGCTCGGGCCCGGCCTATGTCTTTTACTTCCTGGAAGCCATGGCGCGCGCGGGCACGGCCATGGGACTGTCTGCGGAGCAGGCGCACCAGTTGGCAGTAGGCACCTTCGTGGGCGCCTCGGAGCTGGCGCGCCGCTCCGACGAACCGCCGACCGTGCTGCGCCAGCGTGTCACGTCCAAGGGTGGCACCACCTATGCAGCCCTGCAGTCCATGGAAAAGGATGGCGTGGGCGAGGCCTTCGAGCGCGCGATGAAAGCCGCCGAGCAGCGCGCCGACGAACTGGGCAACGAGTTCGGGGCCTGAGCCCTGGAGATTGCTATTCAGTTGGCAGCCATCTGCCGCAGCAGATAGCTGCCGGCAATGCCGGCAAACACCGTGGCGCCCAGCCAGTGGTTGACCCGGAAGGCGATGAAGCAGCCTTCGCGGGTGCGGTGGCGTATCAGCGTCCAGTGCCAGACACCCTGCGCCAGGGCTGCGGCCGTGGCCAGCCAGTACACCGGGCCCAGGCCATAGGGCGCCAGCGCCACGCCCCAGATGCCCAGGAACAGCAGGTAGAACAGCACGATGGCCGCCACGTCGAAGCGGCCCAGGGTGATGGCCGAGGTCTTGATGCCGATCTTCAGGTCGTCGTCGCGGTCGACCATCGCGTACTCGGTGTCATAGGCCAGCACCCAGAACAGGTTGCCGAGCCACATCCACCAGGCCACGGCGGGCACCTGACCCTGCACGGCGGCGAACGCGATCACGATGCCGAAATTGAAGGCGATGCCCAGCACCGCCTGCGGCATGGAAATCACGCGCTTGGAAAACGGGTAGGCAATGGCCACCAGCAAGGCGGGCACGGACCAGGCGATGGCCGCCGCATTGGTGGTCAGCACCAGGCCGAAGGACACCAGGGCCAGCACCGCGCCCAGGGTCAGCGCCTGCTTGACGGAAACGGCCCCGGTGGTCACGGGGCGGGCCGCCGTGCGCTTGACGTGGCGGTCGAAGTCGCGGTCGGCCACGTCGTTCACGCAGCAGCCGGCGCTGCGCATGAGGAAGGTGCCCAGCACGAACACCGCCAGCAGGTGCCAGCCTGGAAAACCGTCTGAGGCAATCCACAGCGCGCTCAAGGTGGGCCACAGGCAGACCAACCAGCCGGCGGGCCGGTTCCAGCGGATCAGGTCGAGGTACAGGGACAGGCGGCTGCGCGAAGGGGCGGGCATGGCGAAGAAGGCGGCAAAGAAGGGCAATGTTGCCCGTCGGGCGGGCGGCACCGGAATGTAGCAGCCGCGCGGACCCCACTCGCCGCACCTGCGTTGCAGGAAATGTCCTACACCGGGAATTTGTACAAACCCGTTACATTGTCCGGTTGCCCCTCACCCGGAACCCGCTTCGCATGCCCCGATCACCGAGTACCCAGGCCGCCCAGCGTTTTGCCATTCCCCGCAGCCTGATGGCGGGGTTCGTCGTGGCGGCCCTGGCCACGCTGGTCATTGCCTTCGTCAATTACCGCGCCTCGGAAGTGCGGGCAGATGCCGTCGCCGCCATGGACCGCACCTCGCAAGGCATGCGCCAGCTATCGCTGGTGCACTCCGCGATGAAGGACCTGGAAACCGGCCAGCGTGGCTACCTGCTCACAGGCGATGCCTCGTACCTGCAGCCCTACCTGCTGGCACAGAACGTCCTGGACCGCCAGTTGACGGCCCTCAAAACCAGCACAGGCAGCAATCCAGGCCAATTGCGGCTGGTGGTCCAGATCGAGGATCTGACCAAGCAGAAACGCAGCGAGCTTGCCGAGACGGTGGCATTGCGCAAGGCCGGCAATGCAGAGGGTGCCATGGCCCTGGTGCGCACCGACGCGGGCAAGAACATCATGGACCGCATCCGGGACCTGGCGTCCGACTTGGCCGGCCTGCAGACCCAGGAGCTGGAGGACCGCCGCCGCGGCTGGGAAGAGGCGACATCCCTGTCGGCATACTATTCCTGGGGTGGTTCACTGGTGCTGCTGGTATTGATTTGCGTCTCCGCCGCACTGACCGCACGAGAGCACCAGCTCAAGGCGCGCCAGAACTGGGTGGTGACGGGCCTGAGCGGCTTGGCCCAGCGCCTGCAGGGTGACCGCCGCGTCGAGGAGATCGGCGAGCTCGCGCTCGAATACCTGGCCACCTACCTCAACGCCAAGGTGGGCGCGGCCTACGCTGTTGACGAGCAGGGTGGTTTCACCCTGTTCGGCGGCTACGCCCTGCCGCGCGAGCGCCTGGCGCAGAAACTGATCGATGGCGAGGGTCTGGTGGGCCAGTGCGCGCGCTCGCGCGAGCTGTTGCACGTGCGCGACGTGCCGGCCAACCACCTGACCGTGTCCTCCAGCACGGGCGCGTCGGCGCCGGCCGAGTTGCTGGTGGCACCCGCCATGGAGAACGGCGAGGTGTTTGCCGTGATCGAGCTCGGCTTCTACCGCGCGGTGGACGAATTCGAGCACCGCCTGTTCAAGCAGGCCTCCGAGATGCTGGCCGTGGCCATCCGCTCGGGCCAGGACCGCAGCCGGCTCGAAGCCCTGCTCGAAGAGACCCAGCGCCAGTCCGAAGAGCTGCAGGCACAGCAGGAGGAGCTGCGCGTCAACAACGAGGAGCTGGAGCAGCAAAGCCGCATCCTGCAGGAGTCGCAGGCGCAGATGGAGCTGCAGCAGACCGAACTGGAGCAGACCAATGCACAGCTGGAAGAACAGACCCAGCAACTCGAGAACCAGCGCGAGGAGCTGCTCGCCGCCCAATCGGACCTGACCGAGAAGGCGCGCGAGATCGAGCAGACCAGCCAGTACAAGAGCGAGTTCCTGGCCAACATGAGCCACGAACTGCGCACCCCGCTCAACTCCACCCTGATCCTGGCCAAGCTGCTGGCCGACAACAAGGCCGGCAACCTGACGAGCGAGCAGGTGAAGTACGCGCAGACCATCTCCTCGGCCGGCAACGACCTGCTGGCGCTGATCAACGACATCCTGGACCTGTCCAAGATCGAGGCCGGCCAGGCCACCATCGACATCGAGAGCGTGGACATCGCCCGCGCCATGCAGTCGCTGGTCGACCCGCTGCGCCCCATCACAGAGGAGAAGGGGTTGAGTCTGGCGCTCACCATCGATGCCAACGTACCGGCCACCATGGACACCGACGCCCTGCGCCTGGGCCAGGTGCTCAAGAACCTGCTGTCCAACGCCGTCAAGTTCACCGAGCAGGGCAGCGTGGCGCTGCATGTCTCGCACCAGCCAGGCGACCTGCTCGCCTTTGCCGTGCGCGACACCGGCATCGGCATTCCCGAGCACCAGCAGGAGCTGGTCTTCGAGGCCTTCCGCCAGGCCGATGGCAGCACCCACCGCAAATATGGCGGCACCGGCCTGGGCCTGTCGATCTCGCGCGATCTGGCCCAGTTGCTGGGCGGCAGCATCGCCATCCACAGCACGCCAGGCCAGGGCAGCGAGTTCACGTTGACCGTGCCGCGCCATGCGGTGCAGTCCGACGAGCCGTCCACCGGCCGTGCCTTCCAGGCCCCCCAGAGCGCCACCAGCGCGCCGCCTCCGGCGCCAGCCTCCAGGCCTGCCCGGCCAGCGCCGACAGCCCCCGCCATCCTGCCCGTGGCAGCGCGCCCCAAGGGCGAGCGCAACATCCTCGTGATCGAGGACGACGTGCGCTTTGCCAACATCCTGAACGACCTGGCGCAGGAGATGGATTTCCACTGCATTCTGGCCCACACGGCCACGGAGGGCCTGGCTGCGGCCACCCTGCACCAGCCCAGCGCCATCGTGCTGGACGTGAACCTGCCCGACTTCTCGGGCCTCGGAGTGCTCGACCAGCTCAAGCGCAACCCGGCCACGCGGCACATCCCGGTGCACGTGGTATCGGTGGCCGACTACTCGCAGGAGGCCATGGGCCGCGGCGCCGTCGGCTACGCGCTCAAGCCCGTCAAACGCGAAGAGCTGGTGCACGCCCTGCAGCGCCTGGAAGCCAAGTTCACCCAGGGCATGCGCCGCGTGCTGGTGGTGGAGGACGACGAGCGCCAGCGCGAGAGCGTGCGCGCCCTGCTGGCCAGCGACGGCGTGGACATCGTGTGCGTGGAAAACGCCACGGCGGCCCTGGAGTACCTGCGCAACAGCACCTTCGACTGCATGGTGATGGACGTGAACCTGCCCGACCTGAGCGGCTACGAGCTGCTCCAGGCCATGTCCGAGCAGGAGGACGTCTCCTTCCCGCCCGTCATCGTCTACACCGGCCGCGCCCTGACGCGCGACGAGGAACAGCAGCTGCGCCGCTTCTCCAAGTCCATCATCATCAAGGACGCACGCTCACCCGAGCGCCTGCTCGACGAGGTGACCCTGTTCCTGCACCAGGTGGAGTCCGAGCTCTCGGTGGAGCGCCGGCAGATGCTGCAGGTGGCGCGCAGCCGCGACGCGGCCTTCGAGGGCCGCACGGTGCTGGTGGTGGAGGACGATGTGCGCAACGTGTTCGCGCTCTCCAGCATCCTGGAGCCCACGGGCATCTCGGTGCAGATCGCGCGCAATGGCCGCGAGGCGCTCGAGTTCCTTGAGCGCTCGGGCGGCACCGGGCCCGCCGTCGACCTGGTGCTGATGGACATCATGATGCCGGAGATGGATGGCTACACCGCCATGCGCGAGATCCGCAAGCAGCCCGCCTGGCGCAGGCTGCCCATCATCGCCCTCACGGCCAAGGCCATGAAGGACGACCAGGACAAATGCCTGGCCGCCGGCGCCAACGACTACATCGCCAAGCCGCTGGACGTGGAAAAACTGCTGTCGCTGGTGCGGGTGTGGATGCCCAAGTGAGCGCCCACCCGAAGACGGCCAGGATTGCCGACATCGAGCAGCGCCTGCTGCTGGACGCGATCTACTACCGCTACCACTACGACTTTCGCGGCTACGCGCAGGCCTCGCTCAAGCGGCGCCTGCAGACCGCGATCTCGCGCTTTGGCTGCCAGACGCTGTCGCAGCTGCAGGACAAGGTGCTGCACGACGCGACCGTGTTCCCGGCGCTGCTCGAATACCTCACGGTGCAGGTCAGCGAGATGTTCCGCGACCCGCGCTACTTCAAGTCGCTGCGCGAGCAGGTGATCCCCATCCTGCGCACCTACCCCTCGCTCAAGGTCTGGGTGGCCGGCTGCAGCAACGGCGAGGAGGTGTACTCGCTGGCCATCCTGCTGCACGAAGAAGGCCTGCTCGAACGCACCATCATCTACGCCACCGACATCAACCAGCAGGCCCTGCAGGCCGCCGAGGCCGGCGTGTTCGACCTGGCGCGCGTGGCGGCTTTCACCGAGAACCATGCACGCTCGGGCGGCAAGACCTCGCTGTCGGACTACTACTCCGCCGGCTACGGCCGGGTGGTGTTCGACCGTGCGCTGCGCAAGCAGGTGGTGTTCTCCGACCACAGCCTGGCGACGGACACGGTGTTCGCCGAGGTGCACCTGGTGTCCTGCCGCAACGTGCTGATCTATTTCGAGCGCGAACTGCAGAACCGGGCGCTGGGCCTGTTCAAGGAGGCGCTGTGCCGCAGGGGCTTCCTGGGACTGGGATCCAAGGAATCGATGCGCTTCACCGAACAGGCCCCGGCCTTCGACGACTTCGTGCTCGAAGACCGCATCTACCGCAAGAAGGTAGGCAGCTGATGGCTGCTTCACAGGGATACCCGCACGGCCCGCGCGCCTTCGATGCCATCGTGATCGGTGGCTCGGCGGGCGCCATCGATGCGATCTCCACCATCCTGCCATCGCTTCAGGCGCAGACCCGCGTGGCGGTGCTGGTCACACTGCATCTGCCGCGCGAGGCCCCCAGCCTGCTGCCCGAGATCTTTCGCCCGCGCTGTGCGCTGCGCACGGCCGAGGCGCAGGACAAGGAGCCCATCGAGGCCGGCAGCGTGTACTTTGCCCCACCCGACTACCACCTGCTGGTGGATGCCGGTCCGCAGCTGGCGCTGTCGGTCGATGCGCCCGTGCACTTCTCGCGCCCGTCCATCGACGTGCTGTTCGAATCGGCGGCGGACATTTATGGAGAGCGTTTGATTGGTATGCTCCTGTCCGGCGCCAACCACGATGGCGCCCGTGGCATGGTCGCCATCGGCGCTGCAGGGGGGCTCTGCATCGTGCAATCCCCCGCAAGCGCCTCCATGTCCGCCATGCCCCAGTCCGCGCTGGACCTGATGGCGCCGCACCACATCCTCCCCCCTTCGGAGATCGCATCCCTGCTGACCGAATTGCAAATGCGGAGAATCCTGTGAGCCCCACCCTTCTCCACCCCCAGCCACCGCCAGCCGAGCGCATCAAGTGCCTGGTGGTGGACGATGTGCCCGAAAACCTCGTGGCCGTGGAAGCCCTGCTGCACAGCGACAGCATCGAGGTGCTCAAGGCCCAGTCGGGCCCCGAGGCGCTGGAACTGCTGCTGCTGCACGGTGACGTGGCGCTGGCGCTGCTGGACGTGCAGATGCCCGAGATGAACGGTTTCGAGCTGGCCGAGCTGATCCGCGGCAGCGAGCGCACGCGCCACATCCCGCTGATCTTCATGACCGCCGGCTCGCGCGACCAGAACTGGCAGTTCCGCGGCTACGAGACCGGGGCCGTGGACTTTCTGTACAAGCCCATCGATCCGCAGATGCTGGCATCCAAGGCGGGCGTGTTCTTCGAGCTGTTCCGCCAAAAGCGCAGCCTGGCCCGCGAACTGCGCGAGCGCACCGAGGCGCTGCGCATCAACGAAATGTTCATGGCGGTGCTCAGCCATGACCTGCGCACGCCGCTGATGGCCATCGGCGCGGCGGCCACGGCGCTGCAACGCCAGCCCCTGGCGGCGGACAAGGCACAGGCGCTGGCCGGCCGCGTGCTCAGCAGCAGCCAGCGCATGGCACGCATGATCGAGGACCTGCTGGACGTGACGCGCATCCGCCAAGGCACCGGCCTGGCGATGCGCATGGCCCCCGTGGACCTGCATGCCGTGCTGCAGCGCTCGCTGCAGGAGATACGCACCAGCTTTCCCAACCATGTGATCAGCACCAGCGACCAGGGGAATCTGGCCGGCATGGGCGACGAGGAGCGCCTGTGCCAGCTGGCCATCAACCTCATCGGCAATGCGGTACACCACGGCGATCCTGCGGTGGCGATCCATGTGGCACTCGATGGCACCGACACGGACACCGTCGCCTTGACGGTGAGCAACGGCGGCACCATTCCGCCGGCCCTGCTTCCGCAGTTGTTCAGCCCGTTCCGGGGACGTGACCAGGAACCGGGACGCCACCAGGGCCTGGGGCTGGGCCTGTTCATCGTGCAGCAGATCGTCCGCTCGCATGGCGGCCGGATCGATGTGCAGTCCGAAGACGGCACCACGCGCTTCCATGTGGTTCTGCCGCGCTGCGGCGCTGCGGCTGCGGGCTGATCGGACGACTACCCGCCCGCGCCGGCAGCGCAGGAAGTCAGTGTCCGGCGGGCGTCTTTTCGAGGGTGGACTGCACCTGCACCAGCAATGCTTCCAGATCTTCCAGCTCGAAGGGCTTCATCAACGTGCGCACATGCGGGCCCCAGCCCGATGGATGCGCGCCGAGGTCGTAGCCGGTGCAAAGCACCACCCAGCGCTGCGGGTCCACCGCAAGCACCTGCCGGGCCAGATCCGTGCCCGACAGCCCAGGCAAGCTCACATCGGTCACCAGCAGGTCAAAGCTGCCGGCCTTTTCGAGTTCGAGCGCCTCTTCGGCAGTAGTGCAGGTCGTGATCGCGCGCCCCTCGCCCTCCATCAGCATGCCGATGGTTTCGCGCAGTTCGGGGTTGTCCTCTACATAAAGGATTCGCATAGGGCGTCGTGTTCTCGAAGGCTGGCCGTGGTTGAAATAGGCAAATGCCAGCGGCGATCATTCCGCATAGCGCTGGCAGAGCTTGTAGGACGAGCACCCAAGGTGCAGCGCCGTATTGCGGAAAAGACCGTGCGGGAAGAAAAACGGGGCCCCGTGGCCCCGTTCGCGCGGCGGACGGGCGGTTTATTCTTCGAGCAGCGAGCGCAGCATCCACGCGGTCTGCTCGTGCACGGTGAGGCGCTGGGTCAGCAGATCGGCCGTGGGCTCGTCGCTGGCCTTGTCGGCCAGGGGGAACAGGCTGCGCGCCGTGCGGGCCACAGCCTCATGGCCTTCGACCAGCACGCGCACCATGTCCAGTGCCTTGGGCGGCTTGCTCGGCGCATCGGCGACGGTGGCCAGCTTTCCGAAGTCGGCATACGAGCCGGGAGCGATGTGGCCCAGCGAGCGGATGCGCTCGGCAATCGGGTCCACCGCGGTCCACAGCTCGGTGTACTGCGCCATGAACATGGTGTGCAGGGTGTTGAACATGGGCCCGGTCACGTTCCAGTGGAAGTTGTGCGTGGTCAGGTACAGCGTGTAGGTGTCGGCCAGCAGGCGCGACAGGCCCTGGGCGATGGCAGCGCGGTCTTTTTCGCTGATGCCGATGTTGATGGTGGGGGCAGTGGACTTGGCGGCTTTGGCCATGGGGGCTCCTTCGTTGGGATGGTGGTCGATCAATCGATGGAAATACGCCGCGCCGGTGGACCGGGAAGGCTCCCGGCCAGGGCGCGGCGGCTTGCGGTCACTTTAGCGCAAGCGCCTTTTCCCTCACTGCATCTGGCCCAAATTGCCGATGCGCACCAGCATCTCGGTGAACATCTGCATGTCGGCATCGAGGTCCACCACCTCCTTGAATTCCTTGGCGTTGTGGGCCGTGTACTTCTTGCCGGGCATGGCGGGGCCGAAGTTGATGGCGTTGGGCATGAGCTTGGCCGTGGTGCTGCCCGCAGTGGACACCGGCTGGGATGGGAGGCCCGTGGTGTCGCCGAAGGTGTTGAGCAGCGTGGACAGCCAGGCGCCCTTGGGGTCACGCGCCATCCAGTTGCCCTGCTGGTGGTCGATGATCACGGGAACGGACGCCTGCGCGGCCCAGTCGTTGACCTTGACCTTGGTGGCGTGCACCAGGGCGTCGGGCGTCCTGCCGCGCGGCATGCGCACGTTCACCAGCACGTCGACCATGCCATCCTTCTCGCGCACCAGGTTGGGCGACATGGTCAGCGGGCCCATGAAATCATCGCCATAGGCCAGACCGATGGTGCGGCCCAGGTAGTCCGTGCCATACAGGTCGGCAATGTAGCGCACGGCGTTGGCATAGCCGGTGGGCGCCACGGGCACGTCGGATTCGCGCAGGAACAGTGCCAGGCGCGGCAGCGGGTTCACGCCTTCTTCGGGGCGCGAGCCGTGGGCGGAGGTGCCCGTCACCTTGATCTGCACCGCGCTGGCGTCCTGCACCACATCGATGCCGAAGCTGCCGCCCTGGGGCGTGTACTTGGTGATGAACGCCGCCTTGGCCGCGTTCAGGCGGGCCGCCACGGCAGCCAGGTCACCGCCCTGCAGACGCGCGGTCGCGGTCTGCGGCACGGCGTTGGTGGAGGCGGCACCGGCCATGGCTGCGATGTAGGTGAAGCCGGCCGGCGCATCCTGCAGCGGGAACGAGGTGCGCAGTGCGCCCGAGCCTTTCTCTGCGACCACGGCCGGGTACTTGCTGTCGAGCACGATGTTGTACTCCGGCAGCTCGGTCTTGGTGCGGTAGTACTTCATGGCGTCGCCACCGGTCTCTTCGGTGGTCTCGATCATGAGGCGGATGGTGCGCGACAGCGGCAGGCCGCTGTCCTTGACGGCCTTCATCGCATACAGCACGGTGGCGATGGAGCCCTTGTCGTCGATGGAGCCGCGGCCATACAGGTTGCCGCCCACGCGCGTGAGCTTGAAGGGGTCCAGGCGCGTGCCGTCCTCCAGCACCCATTCGTCGGCCACCACGGGCACCACGTCGGCATGCGTGAGGATGCCGAATTCCTCCTTGCCCGTGCCCGACAGCTTCACTTCGAAGATGCGGTTGTCCACGTTGCGGTACTCCAGGCCGAAATCCTTGGCCATGCCTTCGACCAGCGCGCCGAAGGCGATGATGGCCTTGTCCTCGTGCGGAGGCACCTTGTCGTTGCGGAACGTGGGAAGGGCGACCATGCGCGCCGTGGCATCGATCACCGCAGCCTGGTTGCGCAGGCGGTTGTACAGGCCCAGCAGGCGGCTGATGTTGACCAGGTCGTCGCCAGCCAGCGGCACCTTGGCCTTGTAGGCAGCCACGCTGGCCTGCAGCATGGGGTTCTCACGCGCGGCCTGTGCCAGGAACTCTTCAAAGCTGCCCTGGGCGGCGGCGGGCAATGCAGCCACCAGGCGGTCCATCTGGACCTTCTTGATCGTCGTGGCCTGCGGCGCGTTGGTCGTCACGCTGGAGCAGGCGGCGAGGCCCACGGCGAGGCCTGTGGCCATCAAAATCTTCTTCATCTCTGTAGCTTCCTTGGGAATTGGGGAGCGCGGGACCGGTGCGGGCTGCATGTGGCGCAGCTTTGCAGCACCGGGCCCCGTGTATGGCACGCCGGCGGGCACCGCGCGGCGAAAGTGTATCGCTGCCGGCCCCCCTTGCGCCAGGGCGGTCGGCGGCGGCCCTGTCAAGACAGGCGCGTGACGCCCGGCAGCTCGCAGGCGTAGATCGCGTTGCGCAGCGCCGCAATGGCTTCGTAGCGCGTGAAGCTGCGCCGCCAGGCAAGCACCACGCGGCGCATGGGTGGCGGGCTGCCATCGTCCTCGCGGATGGGGATGTAGCGGATGTAGTTCTCGTCGCTCTTGCGCCGGCGCGACACCGTGAGCAGCGCATCGCGCGGCACCGACAGGCGCGGCACCAGGGTCACGCCCATGCCGGCCGCCACCATGTGCTTGATGGTTTCCAGCGACGAGCCCTCGAAGGACCTGCGGATGCCCTCGGCGTTGCTGGCAAAGCGCGCGAACTCGGGGCACACCTCCAGCACATGGTCGCGAAAGCAGTGGCCCGCGCCCAGCAGCAGCATGGTTTCGCTCTTGAGTTCGGCGGCAGAGATGGATTTCTGCGTGCCCAGCGGGTGGGTGCTGGGCAGCGCCGCCATGAAGGGCTCGTCGTACAGCGGCGCCATGGCCAGGCCGGTGTCGGGAAAGGGCTCGGCCAGGATGGCGCAATCGATCTCGCCGGTGCGCAGCATCTCCAGCAGCTTGACGGTGAAGTTTTCCTGCAGCATCAGCGGCATCTGCGGGGTGCGTGCGATCGAGTGGCGCACCAGGTCGGGCAGCAGGTAGGGGCCGATGGTGTAGATCACGCCCAGGGTCAGCGGCCCGGCCAGGGGGTCCTTGCCGCGCTTGGCGATCTCCTTGATGGCGGCCGCCTGCTCCAGCACGCTTTGCGCCTGGCGCACGATCTCGTCGCCCAGCGGGGTGACGGTCACTTCGCCGGCGCTGCGCTCGAAAAGCTTCACGTCAAGTTCCTCTTCGAGCTTCTTGATGGCCACCGACAGGGTGGGCTGCGACACATAGCAGGCATCGGCGGCGTGGCCGAAGTGCTTTTCGCGCGCCACCGCGACGATGTATTTGAGTTCGGTGAGGGTCATGGAGATTCCAGACGGGTAGACCCTGCATTGTGCAGCGCCGCGCGCCCGACAACCCAGGGCGTGGTGCCGCAGCGGTGCAGAAAGAAGGTCGACAGCAGCACAAGAATCCTCGCACAGGCTGCAACGGCAGGGATGGCCAGTAGGTGGGACACGGTGACGGCCGGCCACGGCTTGGCAACTGGGGCTTGCGTCATGGCGGGGGTCAGGCTTTCAGGTAGTCGGATTTTCCACCCAGCCAGCGCATCACGTGGCGCTCGGCCAGCTCGGCGTGGCGGTCCAGCATCATCGGCGCGAGTTCGCGCGCCCATTCGAGCAGGTGGGTGTCGGTGGCCAGGTCGGCAAAGCGCAGCAGCGCGTCGCCCGACTGCCGGGCCCCGAGGAATTCGCCCGGCCCGCGGATCTCCAGGTCGCGCCGGGCAATCTCAAAGCCATCATTCGTGTCCGACATGGCCCTCAACCGCTCCTTGGCGGTCTCTCCCACCCGGCCGCTGTCGTTGGTGGAATACAGCAGCACGCAGGCCGATGCCGCCGCACCGCGCCCCACGCGCCCGCGCAGCTGGTGCAGCTGCGACAGGCCGAAGCGCTCGGCATGCTCGATCACCATCAGCGAGGCATTGGGCACATCCACCCCGACCTCGATCACCGTGGTGCTCACCAGCACGCCCATCTGTCCGCTGCTGAAGAGCGCCATCACGGCCTTCTTTTCAGCCGTCGGCATGCGCGAGTGCAGCAGGCCGACCATGACGCCGGGCAGGGCCTCGCTTAGGTCGGCATGGGTGGCGGTGGCATTGCTCAGGTCCAACGCCTCGCTTTCCTCGATCAGCGGGCACACCCAATACACCTGTCGTCCGTCATTTACCTGGGCGCCAATGCGAGCGATCACTTCGTCCTTGCGGCTGTCGGCAATGAGCTTGGTGACGATGGGTGTGCGCCCAGGCGGCAGTTCGTCGATCACCGAGACATCGAGGTCGGCGTAGTAGCTCATGGCCAGGGTGCGCGGAATGGGCGTGGCGCTCATCATCAGCATGTGCGGCTCCATGCCCTGGTCCGCCAATTTCTGACGCAAGGAAAGGCGCTGCGCGACGCCGAAGCGGTGCTGCTCGTCGATGATGGCCAGCGCCAGGTTCTTGAAACGCACCTGGTCCTGGATGACGGCATGCGTGCCCACCACCAGCGCGGCCTCGCCGCTCTCGACCAGGGCCAGCATGGCCGTGCGTTCCTTCTTCTTCTGCCCGCCCACCAGCCAGGCCACGCGGCGGCCATGCGCCGCCAGCAGCGGCTCGAGCCAGCCGATCATCTTGGCGAAGTGCTGCTCGGCCAGGATCTCGGTGGGCGCCATCAGCGCGCACTGCCAGCCCGCGTCCATGGCGATGGCGGCGGCCAGCGCCGCCACCACGGTCTTGCCCGAGCCCACGTCGCCCTGCAGCAGGCGGTGCATGGGCACGCGGTGCGCCAGGTCTTTGGCAATCTCCACCCCAACCCGCCGCTGGGCGGCGGTCAGGGAAAAGGGCAGCACGGCCATCAGTTGCTCGTGCAGCGGCAGCACGCCGTCCACCACCTTGCGGGGGCGCAGCACCGGTGCGCGCAATTGGTCGCGCTCGCGGCGCGACTGCTGCTGCGACAGCTGCTGTGCCAGCAGCTCCTCGGCCTTCAGCCGCTGCCAGGCCGGGTGGCTGTGGTCCTCCAGCGTAGACAGCGACACATCCGGCGTAGGGTGGTGCAAAAAAGTGAGCGCCTCGCGCAGATTGAACGCGCGGTAGCTGCCGTTGTCATGCCGGAAGACGGCGTACGGCGGCTCGGTGCCGGCGGGCAGGGTTTCGGACAGGTCCACCCGGCTGAGCGCCCCCACCACCGCCCGGCGCAGGTAGGCCTGCGGCAGGCCAGCCGTGGTCGGGTAGACGGGGGTCAGCGCGGCCGGCAGCTCGCCGCCGGCCTGGCGAAAGGCCGGGTGCAGCATCTGCCGGCCCCAGAAGCCGCCCTTGACCTCGCCCCGGATGCGCAGGCGCGCGCCCACGGCCAGGGTCTTCTGGTGCGAGGGGTAGAAACTGAAGAAGCGCAGCTCGCAGGTGCCTGAAGCGTCTTCCACCTGCACAAGCAGTTGTCGGCGCGGGCGCAACTGCACCTCGCAGGCCGTCACGGTGGCTTCGATCTGCACCATCTGGCCATCGCGGGCGCTGGACAGCGGCGTGATGCGGGTTTCATCCTCGTAGCGCAGCGGCAGGTGCAGGGCCAGATCGATGTCGCGCTTCAGACCCAGCTTATGCAGTGCCTTTTGCGCCACGCTGGCGGTGGAGGGCTTGCTGGGAGCAGCAGCCGCGGGCATTTTGTTCAAAGGTTATCCGGCAAGGCGAAGGTTTCAGCGGCCAAAAAGGCTACCATGGTTACTGTTTATTACCTGATTTCGGCAGACCCCGGCGACCCGGACAGATTCCATGCTCAAGCGCATCAGTATTCAGCATCTCACGTTGGGCATGTACCTGCACGACTTCTGCGGCTCCTGGATGGACCACCCCTTCTGGCGTGCCAAGTTCGTTCTCAAGGACCCCAAGGATCTGGCGCGCATCAAGGATACGGCCATCGAAGAGGTGTGGATCGACATTTCCAAGGGCCTGGACGTGGCTGCGGGCGTGCGCTCCACCTCGCGTGAAGAGGCGGACATCCAGGTCGAGACGGACTTCAGCATGCTGGAGAACCTGCCCCCCCTGGTGGTCGACCCCCCGCCCCCTCCAGCCCCTCCCGCGCGCCGCCAGACACGTGGCAAGGCCCCCGCCAGCATGCACGGCGAGTTGCAGGCGGCCGCCTCGATCTGTGGCGAGGCCAAGCAGGCCATGGTCTCCATGTTCCGGGAAGCACGCCTTGGCAAGGCCGTGAATTCCGAGAATGCCCGCGGACTGGTGGAGGAGATTTCCGACTCCGTCACACGCAACCCGGGGGCCCTGATCAGCCTGGCCCGGCTCAAGACGGCGGACGACTACACCTACATGCACTCGGTGGCGGTGTGCGCGCTCATGGTGGCGCTGGCCAAGCAGATCAACCTCAATGAGGAGCACACCCGCAGCGCCGGCATGGCGGGGCTGCTGCACGACCTGGGCAAGGCGGCGATCCCGCTGGCGGTGCTCAACAAGCCGGGCAAGCTCACCGACAGCGAGTTCGCCATCGTCCAAACCCATCCGCAAGAGGGCTACGACATGCTCAAGGAGGGTGGCAGCGTGGAAGATGCGGTGCTCGATGCCTGCCGCCACCACCACGAGAAGATGGACGGCTCGGGCTACCCCGGCAAGCTCAAGGGCGACGAGATCAGCTTGATTGCCCGCATGACCGCCATCTGCGACGTCTACGACGCCATCACCTCCGACCGCCCCTACAAGTCCGGCTGGGACCCCGCAGAGTCGCTGCGCCGCATGGCCGAGTGGACCAAAGGCCATTTCGACCCCCGGCTGTTCCAGGCCTTCGTCAAGAGCATCGGCATCTACCCCGTGGGTTCGCTGGTGCGGCTGACGTCCGGGCGCATCGGCGTGGTGATGGAGCAGGGCCAGCAATCGCTGACCTCGCCCAAGGTGAAGGTGTTCTTCTCCACCAAGTCGGACATGCGCATCCCGCCCGAGGTGGTGGACCTGGCTGCACCCGGCTGCACGGAAAAGATCGTGGCGCGCGAAGATCCGGAGAAATGGAAATTCCCGGACCTCAACGAGCTGTGGTCGGGCTTTTCCGGGCAGGCCTGGTAGACAGTCCGGGCGTGGGAAAATAACGCCCTGTTCGTTTTCCCCCTTGGTACGGGCCCGTCCGGCCCTCAAGCTCCATGACTGTTTCTGCCACGCCGGCCCCGCGCCACTTCACGCTCAGCGATTTCGACTTCTCGCTGCCCCCCGAACTCATTGCCCAACACCCCGCTGCAGAGCGCAGCGCATCGCGCCTGCTCGACGGCCGCGCGAGCGCACCGGTGGACCGCATCTTCCGCGAGCTGTCTGACCTGCTGCAAAGCGGCGACCTGCTTGTCTTCAACGACACGCGCGTGGTCAAGGCGCGCATCTTTGGCGAAAAGGCCAGCGGCGGCAAGCTGGAGCTGCTGATCGAGCGTGTTTTGCTCGGCAACGAGGTCGTGGCCCACATGAAGGTGAGCAAGAAGCCCCTGCCCGGCGCCGTGGTGCACATGGCGGGTGGTCTGCGCGGCGGCGGTTTCAATGCCACCCTGCTGTCGCGCTGGCCGGCCGAGGACGATGGCCCGCTGTTCCGCTTTGCGCTCCAAGGGCCGGCCGGCGAGACTCCGCACGAGCTGATGGAGCGCCATGGCCACCTGCCATTGCCTCCCTACATCGAACGCCAGCAGAATGCCGACCACGATCCCGACGCCACAGAAGATGCCCAGCGCTACCAGACCGTGTTCGCGCGTGCGCCCGGCGCGGTGGCCGCGCCTACCGCGGCCCTGCATTTCGACGAGCGCGTGCTTGCCGCGCTGGCCGAACGCGGCGTGGAGCGTGCGAGCGTCACGCTGCACGTGGGCGCCGGGACCTTCCAGCCCGTGAAGACCGAGAACCTCGCCGAACACCAGATGCACAGCGAGTGGTACGAGGTGCCCCTGGCCACGCTGGCAGCGCTCGAGCGTTGCCGCCAGCGCGGCGGCCGTGTGGTGGCGGTGGGCACGACGACGGTCCGCACGCTCGAATCCTGGGCGCGCAGTTGCCAGGCCTCGGGCGATACGAACATCTTCATCACCCCGGGCTTTGCGTTCCAGGTGGTGGACCTGCTGCTCACCAACTTCCACCTGCCCAAGAGCACGCTGATGATGCTGGTGAGCGCCTTTGCGGGCTATGACCGGATCCGGGAGCTGTACCGCCATGCCATTGCACAGCAGTACCGCTTCTTCAGCTATGGCGATTCAATGTTGCTGGAGCGCCAGCGCCCCCAGGAAGCCACGCTCAGCAGTTCGTGACGGTGGCAATGCGGGGCGCGGCCCCCAACTCCGGCAGGCGATTGGCCGAGGGCAGGCGCACGCAGTAGACGCCGGCCTCGCTTTCCACGCGCGTGACACGGCCAGCATACGCGTTCTGCCACTCCTTTTCGGTGAGGGTGCCCAGTGCCCGTGGAGCAGCGCTTGCCGTATTCGCAGCGAGCGCCGCAGCGGCGGGTGAACCATGGCGGCGCTGCCATTCCCGCTCCTGCCGCGCGGCACGGGCCACGCCCTCGGGGCTCCATTGGATGGCGGGCACATCGCGGCCATCGGAGGCGGCGGGCAACGGTGCAGGAATCGCCACCAGGCCCGGGCCTGTGCCCTGCGGCAAAGCCAGAACAGCAGGTGAGTGCCCACTGCGGCCCTCGCGCACCGGCCCAGGCCGAGGTCCGGCCGACCGGGAGGGCTGCGCCGCCACCGGCTCTGGCGCGGGCGTTCCGGACACCGGTGCCGCAGCCTGCGGCGCCGTGATCCACAGAACTTCCATCGCCTGCCTGGCGGGCGGCTCAGGCACCCGCACGGCCGATGCCGGCAGCACCAGCCGCCACAGCAGCACCCCGTGCAGCAGCAGCGAAACCGCCACGGCAGCCCCAAGGCGCTGTCGGCCCGGGCGGTGGCCGTCAGGTGGCCACATCGTCCACGGCGCCGTCGTCCACACCATTCTCGGGCGCCATCCAGGCCAGCAGGTCACCCGGCTGGCACTGCAGGTAGTCGCAGATGGCAGCCAGGGTCTCGAAGCGCACGCCCTTGACCTTGCCGCTCTTGAGCAGCGAGAGGTTGGCTTCGGTGATGCCCACGTGCGCCGCCAGGTCGCGCGACTTCACCTTGCGGCGCACCAGCATTTCATCGAGCCTGACGACGATGGGCATGGCCACCTTTCCGGCGCGCGCCCTGGTCGTTGAACAGGCAGGCCCCCAGGCGGTCAGACAAACGCACTGGACTCCTCCTGCAGGCGCTGGCCCTCGGCCATCACGTGGGCCAGCAGCAGCATCATCAGGCCGACGATCAGCACGCTCATTTCGAACGAGCCCACTGACAGCGCCATCTGCCCGCCGCGCTGGCCCGAGGCCAGCCAGGACAACAGCGCCGTCACCGCCGCGCCATGCACCAGCGAGGCCACGAACATCGCGATGAAGCCCCAGCCCACGCCACGAAAGCCGCGCACTGCCGCAGGGCCGAACACCTCGCCACGCAGGAAGGCCGTGCAGATGCGGTGCAGGCACCACACGGTGAACAGCATGGCGGCGGTCGGCAGGCATTCGATGGCCAAACCCACCAGGCGCCAGCTCGCCTCGATCTGCAAAGGGGCGGCAATGTTTGCCTGCAGCGCCTGCGAGGGAAGCAGCATCTGCGCCAGGCCGCCCGATTCGCCATGGCCCAGCAGCAGCCAGCGGGCCACGGAAAAGCACACGCCCGCCAGCGCGCACAGCAGGGTCAGCGCGTGCAGCCCGCGGGACAAGCGCCGGAAGGCCGGGCTTTGGATGGATGCCATGGTGGTTGCCTTATATTTTCTGTAAAACAATAATAATATTCTGCCATACAGAAATAAAAAGGCAATCACCTGGTGCGCAACCGACCCCCAGGACCGACAGCCGCTCTGTGATGCGTCAGAAAGCGACCGCGTGCCCGTCCTTGCGCGGGTCGGAGCCAGCGATGTAGCTGCCACCGTCACGCAGCACCAGCTGGGCGCCGCCGAAGGCGAAGACGCCATTGCCCTCCTCCACCGTGACCTCGTGGCCGCGTGCGCGCAGTGCGGCGACCACGGCGGGGTCGAAGGCCGGCTCCACCGCCACGCCCTTGCCACCCGTCACGCGCCAACGCGGGGCGTCGGCCGCAGCCTGCGGGTTCTGGCCGTAGCGCAGCACGCGCAGGGCCATCTGCAGGTGGCCCTGGGACTGCATGGGGCCGCCCATCACGCCAAAGGCCATCTGCGGCGTGCCGTCGGCATGCATGGCAAAGGCCGGGATGATGGTGTGCGAGGGGCGCTTGCGCGGGCCCACCTCGTTGGCATGGCCGGACTCCAGCGTGAAGCCGTGGCCCCGGTTCTGCAGGCTGATGCCGGTGCCCGGCACGACCACGCCCGAGCCGAAGCCCATGTAGTTGGACTGGATGAAAGAGACCATCATGCCCGAGGCATCGGCCGCGGCCAGGTACACCGTGCCGCCGGGGCGCGGCGTGCCGTGACCGGGGTCGCCGGCCTGCGCGGCATCGATCAGTTGCGCGCGCTGCGCCAGATAGTCGGCGTCGAGCAGGTCGCGAGGCGTCACGGCCTGCATGGCGTCGATGTCGGCGTTGTACTCGTGCAGGTCGGCCAGCGCGAGCTTCATGGCCTCGATGCTGGCGTGCACCGTGTCCACGTGGTCCAGCGGCTGGCCGCCGATACCGTGGGATTCGAGCATGCCCAGCGCCATCAGTGTGGCGATGCCCTGGCCGTTGGGCGGAATTTCATGGACTACCGAATCGCCGAAGCGCTGGCTCACGGTGCCCACCCAGTCAGCCTGGTGCGATGCGAGGTCATCCTCGGTGATGGCGCCGCCATGGGCGCGGGAATGCTCCACCATCTGGCGCGCCAGCGTGCCAAGGTAGAAGGCCTCGCCCTCGGTCTGGGCAATCAGCTCCAGCGTGCGCGCATGGGCTTCGCTGCGGAAGATCTCGCCCGCGCGCGGTGCGCGGCCACCGGGCATGAAGCACTCGGCAAAGCCGGGCTGGGAGCCAAGCTTGGCAGCGCCCAGCGCCCACAACCGGGCGATGGTGGGAGAGACGGGAAAGCCATTGCGCGCGTAATCGATGGCGGGTTCGGCCAGCTTCGCGAACGGCAGCTTGCCCAGGCGTTTGGACAGGGCCACCCAGGCGGACACAGCGCCCGGCACGGTGACGGCGTTCCAGCCCGTCTCGGGCAAGCCTCCACGCTCGGCAAAGTATGCGGGGGTCCATGCAGCGGGCGAACGGCCCGAGGCGTTGAGCCCATGCAGTTCCTTGCCGTCCCAGACGATGGCGAAGCCGTCGCTGCCCAGGCCGCAGCCCGTGGGCTCGACCACGGTGAGGGCCATGGCGGCAGCGATCGCGGCGTCCACGGCGTTGCCGCCGGCCAGCAGCATGCGCAGGCCGGCCTGCGCGGCCAGGGGCTGCGAGGTGGAGACCACATTGCGCCCCATCACCGCGCTGCGGTGGGAGGCATAGGGCAGGGCCCAGTCCAGGGCGGGGGTGTCGGCAGGGGTGCGTGCGTTCATCGTCTCGGTCACTCCACGGAAATCTTGTGCTGGCGGATCACGGTGGCCCAGCGGGCGCTGTCGGCCTGCACCATGGCGGCGAACTTGGCGGGGGTGCTGGGGGCAGCGGGCTCCACGCCGAGCTTGGCCAGGCCTTCGGCCACCTCGGTCGACTGCATGGCCTTGGCAAAGGCCTTGTGAATGCGGTCGACCAGTGCCGGCGGTGCGCCAGCCGGCAGGTACACGCCGAACCAGGTCACCGAAGAATAGCCGGGCAGGCCGGACTCGGCCATGGTGGGCAACTCGGGCGCCAGCGAACTGCGCTTTTCGCTGGTCACGGCCAGGGCACGCAGGCGGCCGCCCTTGACATGCGGCATGCCCGTGGGCAGCGAGTCGAACAGCACGTGCGTCTGCCCGGTCACGAGGTCGGGAATGGCCAGGGCCGTGCCCTTGTAGGGCACATGCATCATCTCGATGCCGGCCTGGGCGCTGAAGGCCGCGGCGTTCAGGTGCACGATGGTGCCATTGCCGCTGGTGGCGTAATTGAGCTTGCCGGGGTGGGCCTTGCCGTAGGCAATCAACTCGCCTACCGTTTTCACGGGCAGCGAGTTGGTCACCAGCAGCACACTGGGTGCGTCGGCAAGGTGGGCCACGGGCGTGAAGTCCTTGCGCGGGTCATAGGCCAGGCGCGGCATCAGGTGGGGCGAGATGGCATGCGTGCTGCTGGTGGTGAGCAGCAGGGTGTAACCGTCGGGTTGCGCCTTGGCGGCTTCGGCCGCGCCGATGGTGCCGCCGGCACCGGGGCGGTTGTCCACCACCATCTGCTGGCCCAGGTCCTGCGCCACGCGCTGCGCGACCACGCGGGCCACGAGGTCGGTGGCACCACTGGCCGGGAAGGGCACGATCACCCGCACCGGGCGGTCGGGCCAGTTGGACTGCTGCGCATGCGCGCCCGCACACACCGCCACAAGGCAGGCCAGGCCGAGCACGCTACGGCCCCAGGACAAAAGACGCATACGAAGCACTCCAGAAATGGACAGAACAGGAAAGGCCGGGCACGCCCTCCCCAGACTCCCCTGGAACGGCGTGCAACAGGCCTTCATCTTAGGAATGTGGCAGTCGCATGACCACCACCAAATCAGCAAACAGCTTTGCCATTACGGCAAAGTGCTTCGGTTTTTGAGATGATCCACGGCAAACCCAAGCACTGCCATCCCATGCGCGCCCAACTCCTGCAAGACACGGCCCTGCGCTACTTCCTCGAAGTGGCGCAAAGCGGCTCGCTCACCGAGGCCTCGGCCCGGCTGCACGTGGCCGCCTCGGCGCTGAGCCGGCAGATCGCCGGGCTTGAGTCGCAGTTGGGCACACCGCTGTTCGAGCGCCACCCGCGCGGCATGGTGCTCACGGCGGCTGGCGAGATCCTGGCCACGCATGCGCGCCGCACGGTGCTCGACGCCGAGCGGGCGCTCGGCGAGATCGGCGCGCTGCAGGGCCTGCGCGCGGGCCAGGTGCGCCTGGCCACCTCGGATGCGTTTGCCAATGAACTGGTGCCGCGCCTGTGCGTGGAGTTCCAGCGCACGCACACCGGCATCCAGTTCGAGGTGCAGTCCCTGCCCACGGCCCAGGTGCCTGGTGCGGTACGCAGCGGCGCGGCCGACATCGGCCTGTGTTTCAGCCGCGCGCCACACAAGGACATTGATGTGGCCTACCGCCAGCGGGCACCGGTGCTGGCCCTGGTGCCTCCCGGCCACCCGCTGGCCGGTGCGAAGAGCGTGACACTGGCTCGCATGGGCCAGTACCCGCTGGCCCTGCCGCCACCCGAGACCACGGTGCGCCAGATGATCGACATCGTCTGCAGCCGCCAGGGCCTGCAGCTGGAGCCGGTGCTGGTGAGCAACCACGTCAAGACCATGCTCCACTTCGTGGCGAACGGGGGTGGGCTGTCGGTGTCCAGCGAGATCGCGGCGCGCCACATGGTGGCGGCTGGCGACATCATCGCGCTGCCCATCGGCGACCAGGGCATGGACCTGCGCGACCTGGAGCTGCAGACCCTGTCGGGCCGCAGCCTGCCCGTGGCGGCGCAGGCCTTCCTGGAACTGCTCCGGGAGCGCTTGCCCGGGTCCTGGTGACTACGCCTGGTTTTCGTGGCGCAAACGGAACTCGCGTGCCTTGCCGAAGTGGCCGTTGCCGATGAAGGGCACGGGGGGCCGCAGCGCCGACAGCGGCGAGGGGTGGTTGGAAGTGAGCACCAGGTGCCCACGGTCAGCCGGAATCCACACGCGCTTGGACTGGGCATGCGCGCCCCAGAGCATGAACACCACCGGGCGCCCACCCTCGGCCACATGGCGGATCACGGCGTCGGTCAACTCCTCCCAGCCCTTGCCGGAATGGCTCGCGGCCTGGCCCTCTTCCACCGTGAGGCCGGTGTTGAGTAGCAGCACGCCGTTCTTCGCCCATTTCACCAGGCTGCCGCCCGGCTCGGGCCAGGCCGGAAACGGCGTCTCCAGGTCACGCTGCATCTCCTTGAAGATGTTGCGCAGCGAGGGCGGCAATTGCACACCGGGCGCGACGGAGAACGCCAGCCCCTCGGCCTGGCCACGCCCGTGGTACGGGTCCTGGCCGAGGATGACAACGCGCACCTGCTCGGGTGGGGTCAGCTCCAGCGCGCGCAAAGGCTTGGGCGGGAAAATGGCAGCGCCGGCGGCCAGGCGCTGTTGCAGATAGCCCAGCAGCGCCTGGCCACGCGGGCCGGCAAAGAAGGCATCGACCAGCGGCTGCCAGCCGGGAGCCACAGGCCAGTCAGCGGGGTCGGCGCTTTGCAGTTGGGTGGCGTCGGTCATGGGTGGCAGGCCGTGGATCAGGCGAACAGGTTCGCCAGCGCCTCGCCGGGTTCAGGCGCGCGCATGAAGGCCTCGCCCACCAGGAAGGCATTCACGCCCGCATCGCGCATGGTCTTCACGTCGGCCGGCGTGAGGATGCCGGACTCGGTGACCAGCAGGCGGTCGGCCGGCACGTTCTTCTGCAGGTCCAGCGTGGTCTGCAGCGACACCTCGAAGGTGCGCAGGTTGCGGTTGTTGATGCCCACGAGGCGGGTCTTGAGCTTGAGCGCACGCTCGAGCTCGGCGCCGTCATGCACCTCGACCAGCACCGCCATGTCCAGGCTGCGCGCAATCGCCTCGAAGTCGGCCATCTGCGCATCGTCCAGGCTCGCCGCTATCAGCAAAATGGCATCGGCGCCCATGGCCCGCGATTCGTAGATCTGGTAGGCGTCGACCATGAAGTCCTTGCGCAGCACGGGCAGTTGGCAGCTGGCGCGCGCCTGCTTGAGGGCATCCACGCTGCCCTGGAAGAACTGCTTGTCGGTCAGCACCGAAAGGCAGGCCGCGCTCACCTTGCCATCGCCATCGGCATAACTCTGTGCGATATCGGCAGGGATGAAGTCGGCGCGCAGCACGCCCTTGCTGGGGCTGGCCTTCTTGACCTCGGCGATCACCGCCGCCTGGCCTTTGGCGATCTTGGCGCGCAGCGCGCCCTCGAAGTCGCGCGTGAGCACGCGGCTCTCGGCATCGGCACGCATCGCGGCCAGGGGCATGCGCTTGGTGGCGGCGGCCACTTCTTCGTGCTTGACGGCAACGATCTTGTTGAGGATGTCACTCATGGAAAAACCTTCACAAAAATTCAAACTGGCCCTGCCCAAGTGCACCACGAAGATTTCGACACACGCAAAATCAGCGTTGGCGTGGCACTGCCCTGACTACATGCCCTGCATTGGCTCGAAGTTCCGAAGACCAAGACGACGGTTCAAATGCTCCAGGCATTGATCAACCAATGCCTCCTCCCGCCTGGAACCGCGCAGCAAAATCACGCGCGTCAGGAGAATCTTCGTGCCTACTGGCCCAGGATGCAGTATCAGGCGACACGTGAATGTCGGACTCTTCGCTGTTGCAAAGAACTCCCAGCTCAAGCGGCACCCTTCATGTAAAACGAGAGTGTCTTGCATTTTCAGGCCCCAAGGCGTGAGCGTGCGACGTTGAAAATCCAAGACCCAGCCCCGCGACTGGTTGCGCTGGAATTGACGCCGCAATGCAATGGTTGCGCAGCCAACCAACACCACACCCACAGACCAGAAAATGCTCCAGAGATACTGTGCCCGCAAATCCAGCGTCATCATCACCGTGGCCAGCACAACCAATATTGAAATGCCACAAAACGGCACACCGACCGTCAGGTCAGCAAGGCTGCCGCCCCCGATGCTCAACGGGAGCCACGCCCTGGGTCGCTGTTCGATCGCGGCCACCCAGGCATGCAAACGGCGCAGACGTACGAGCCCAGGAGAAGGTTTGTCTGCCACAGCCAGCCCCCTGACTCAATGGGCAGGTACCAGCCGGCCGCCCGAACGCCGGATACCGAGGCGGTCCACCAGTTCATCCACGCACTGGTCGAGAGCGCCCATCTGCATGGACAGCGTTTCGGTGTCGGAGGACTGAAGTTCCACTGCGCACAGGGTCGCAATCGGACCCGCCGTTCTGTGGCGGAACTCGACTTCGCAGGACAGGGCACCATCGCCTGGAGGGCCGGGGATGATGCCAATGGAATGTGCAGGGTCGAGTGGAATGGCCGAACCGCCTCGGGTTGGCTGCAGCGTGCGCCGGGACATGTCCAGCACCCATTGCACCCGGTATGCGAAATACCGCACCTGCCACCAGCACATTCCCAAGCCGCTGGCCACGACCAGCCCAATGCCCCACCACGCGTTGGCGACCGCGGGTTGCAGGACGAGCAGCAGAACATAGCCCGTTCCCCAAACGAACAGGATGTTCCACGGAGGGGTCCAGGTGGACCTTTGGTGCACTCGCTCTGGCAGGTAGAGGCAGGCGTCCTCCCTCACGGCAGCCGCGAGGTCGTTGACGTCCCGCAACGTGCGGTGCCCCTGTGTTGTCATGCGCTGCTGCAGCGATCAGGCCGCCAGCGCGTGCGTACGCGCCACCAGTTGCTCAAGCCGGGCCAGCGCGGCACCCGAGGCGATTGCGGCGCGGGCCTTCTGCAGGCCGTCGGCGATGGAGCTGGCCACATTGGCGGCGTAAAGCGCGGCGCCGGCGTTCAGGCAGACGATGTCCTGCGCGGCACCGGTCTCGCCCTTGAGCACGCCGATCAGCATGTCGCGCGACTGCTCGGGCGTTTCCACCTTGAGTGCGCGGTTGCTCGCCATGGGCAGGCCGAAGTCCTCGGGATGCACCTCGTACTCGGTGATCTGGCCGTTCTTCAATTCACCCACCAGGGTGGCGGCGCCCAGGCTCACTTCGTCCATGCCGTCGCGGCCATAGACCACCAGCGCATGCTCGGCGCCCAGGCGCTGCAATGCGCGCACCTGGATACCGACCAGATCGGGGTGGAACACGCCCATCAGGATGTTGGGCGCGCCAGCCGGGTTGGTCAGCGGGCCGAGAATGTTGAAGATGGTGCGCACACCGAGCTCACGGCGCACGGGGGCCACGTTCTTCATCGCCGGGTGGTGGTTGGGCGCGAACATGAAGCCGATGCCCACCTCGGCGATGCATTGGGCAATCGCCTCGGGCGTGAGGTTGATGTGGATGCCCAGCGCCTCCATCACGTCGGCGCTGCCGCTCTTGCTCGACACGCCGCGCCCGCCATGCTTGCTGACCTTGGCGCCCGCAGCAGCCGCCACAAACATCGAGCAGGTGGAGATGTTGAAGGTGTTGGCCCCGTCGCCGCCGGTGCCCACGATGTCCACCAGGTGTGTGCTGTCGGGCACGTGCACCTTGGTGGAGAACTCGCGCATGACCTGCGCGGCGGCCGTGATCTCGCCGATGGTTTCCTTCTTCACGCGCAGGCCGGTGATGATGGCCGCCATCATCACCGGCGAGAGCTCGCCGCTCATGATCAATCGCATCAGGTGCAGCATCTCGTCGTGGAAGATTTCGCGGTGCTCGATGGTGCGCTGCAGCGCTTCCTGGGGGGTGATGGACATGGTGTGGTCTCCGTCTCGCAATTTTTTAAGCGGCAGGCCGGTCCGAGAAGGCCAGCTTGAGGCCGAAGCCGATGAACATCGCCCCGGCGACGCGGTCCAGCCAGTGCATGCCGCGCTGCACGGCGCCCACGCGGCGCGCCATGAAGCCGGCGGCCAGCGCCCAGCCCACGTTGACGGGAATGGCGTTGAGGTTGAACAGCACCCCGAGCAGCACGAAGGCCAGGGCCTTGCTGTCCGTGCCCGGCGCGATGAACTGGGGCACAAAAGCCAGGAAAAAGATCGCCACCTTGGGGTTGAGCACATTCGTCCAGAAACCGCCCATGAACACGCTGCGCAGCGACACGGCCGCAGCCGGCGCGGCCTGCGCCGCCGCGATGGCGGCACCGCTGCCGCCATCACCCGAGGCCTTGGCGAACAGCATGCGCACTCCCATCCACAGCAGGTAGGCCGCGCCCACCCACTTGAGCACGGTGAAGGCCGTGGCCGACGCGGCCAGCAGCGCACCCACGCCCACGGCGGCGGCAAAGATGTGCACGAAGCAGCCGGCCGTGATACCCAGGCCCGCCACGATGCCGGCCCGCACGCCCGAGCGCAGCGCGTTCGAGACGATGTAGAGCACGTCCGGACCGGGCGTCAGGTTGAGCAGCCAGCCGGCCGCGATGAACACCAGCAGTTGGTGCGTCTCGATGATCATGGCCGGGGCTCCAGGAAGTTCTTGAGCATGGCGTGGCCGTGTTCGGTGAGGATGCTCTCGGGATGGAACTGCACGCCCTCGATGTCCAGCGTCTTGTGGCGCACGCCCATGATCTCGCCGTCGTCCGTCCAGGCGGTGATCTCCAGCGCCTCGGGGCAGTCGGCCCGCGCGATGGACAGCGAGTGGTAGCGGTTGACCGTGAACTTCTCGGGCAGGCCGGCGAACACGCCTTTCTGCGTGGTGGTGATGACGCTGGTCTTGCCGTGCATCAGCTGCTGCGCGCGCACGATGCTGCCGCCGAAGGCCGCGCCGATGGCCTGGTGGCCCAGGCACACGCCCAGAATGGGCAACTTGCCGGCGAAGTGCTGGATCGCAGCCACCGAGATGCCGGCCTCGGCCGGTGAACAGGGGCCGGGCGAGATCACCAGCCGGTCGAGCTGGCCGGCGGCCAGGCGCTCAGCGATCTCGTCCACTGTGATCTCGTCGTTGCGGTGCACCTCGACCTCGGCACCGAGCTCGCCGAAGTACTGCACGATGTTGTAGGTGAAGCTGTCGTAGTTGTCGACCATCAAGAGTTTCATGCTGCGCTCCCTGCGGTCTGGCCCGCGTCGCTGGCGTGCCCGGCGCGCAGGCGCGCGAACTCGCGGTGTTCGTAGGCAATGGAGGCTTCCATGATGCCCCGGTAGATGGCCTCCACCACGTCGGCCTGGCCGCCCTGTGCCAGGGCGCGCTCGCGCACCCGGTCCACGATGGCCTGTATGCGCGCCTCGTCGCGCACCTGCACATCGCTGTGCTTGATGCGCGCGGCCTGCGTCATGTAGCCCGAGCGCTGCACCAGCAGCGGCACGAGGATGTCGTCGAGTGCGTCGATTTCACGGCGCACGTCGGCCATGGTGGTGCAGTGCTGCACCTGCTCGATGGCGCGGCTCATTCCAGGCCCTCCTCGACGAGCTCCGCAGCGCGCAGCAGGGCGCGGGCCTTGTGCTCGGTTTCCTTCCACTCGAGCTCGGGCACCGAATCGGCCACCACCCCGGCGGCCGCCTGCACGTAGAGCGTGCCGTTCTTGATGATGCCAGTGCGGATGGCGATGGCCACGTCCATATCGCCGGCATAGCTCAGGTAGCCGCAGGCACCGCCGTAAAGGCCGCGCTTGGTGGGTTCGAGCTGGTCGATGAGCTCCATCGCATGCACCTTGGGCGCGCCGGTGAGCGTGCCCGCCGGGAAGGTGGCCTTGAGCACGTCGATGGCGGTCATGCCGTCGTTCAGGATGCCTTCGACGTTGCTCACGATGTGCATCACGTGGCTGTAGCGCTCTACCGCGAAGGCCTCGGTCACCTTCACGGTGCCTGTCTTGGCGATGCGGCCGATGTCGTTGCGCGCCAGGTCGATCAGCATCACGTGCTCGGCCCGCTCCTTGGGGTCGTTGATGAGTTCGACCTCGGCCGCCTTGTCTTTCTCGAGCGTGGCGCCGCGCGGGCGCGTGCCGGCCAGCGGGCGGATGGTAATCTTCTGCCCGTCCGGCGTGCTCTCCTGGCGCACCAGGATCTCGGGGCTGGCGCCCACCACATGGAAGTCGCCGAAGTCGTAGAAGTACATGTACGGCGAGGGGTTCAGCGAGCGCAACGCACGGTACAGCGACAGCGGGCTTTCGGTGTAGCGCTTGTGGATGCGCTGGCCCACCTGCACCTGCATGAAGTCACCGGCGGCGATCAGCTCCTTGGCGCGGTCCACCGCAGCCAGGTAGTCGACCTTGGAAAAATCGCGCTGGGCGGGGTGGCTCTCGGTGGGCTTGACCACCGGGGCGCTGACCGAATACTTGAGTTGCTCCTTGAGCTCGCGCAGGCGCTTCTTGGCCTTGGCATAGGCTTCGGGCGTGGCCGGGTCGGCGTAGACGATGAGGTAGAGCTTGCCCGAGAGGTTGTCGATGACCGCCAGTTCCTCACACTGCAGCAGCAGGATGTCGGGGCAGCCCAGGGTATCGGGCGGGCAGGTGTTCTCGAGCTTCTTTTCGATGTAACGCACAGCGTCGTAGCCGAAGTACCCTGCCAGGCCACCGCAAAAACGCGGCAAGCCGGGGCGCAGCGCTACCTTGAAGCGCTTTTGGTAAGCCGCGATGAAGTCGAGCGGATTGCCTTCGGCAGTCTCCACCACCTGGCCGTCGGTAACGACCTCAGTGCGCGCCGCAGCACCGAAACCGCTGGCGCGCAGCAGGGTGCGCGCCGGCAGGCCGATGAAGCTGTAGCGCCCGAAGCGCTCGCCTCCCACCACGGATTCGAGCAGGAAGCTGTGCTTGCCGCCCTCCTTGGCGCGCGCCAGCTTCAGGTAGAGCGAGAGCGGGGTTTCCAGGTCCGCAAAGGCCTCGGCCATGAGCGGAATGCGGTTGTAGCCTTCGCCGGCCAGGCTTTTGAATTCAAGTTCAGTGATCACGGGGAGAGCTCCCAGCTGTCACAGCGCGTGTCCCCGCCAATGGGCATTGGGGGCGCTGCGGTTCATTCAATCGGCCCTGACAAGGGCCACGGGTGCACGCTGGGGCGGTTCGCCCAGGTGCCATCAGGCGTTCAGGCAGACAGGCTGACGCCAGGGCCAGGCTCCCCGGTCGCTGCAACCTGTGATGAACACGTGGTGAATGAACATGGGCCAAAGTGTAGCAAAGGTCTTGGAGCTTTCGGGTTTTTGGCATGCAATCACCATGAAGAACCACTCGAAAACCCTGTTGCGCCCGTTGCACGGTCTTGCAACAATTAGAAACGAACGGTCGTTCTATTTTGAGGAGACAAGCATGAGAAACATGGTGCGATGCGCTGCACTCGCCGCCGCATGCCTTCTGGCCGGGGCCACCATGGCCCAGCCCATCACGGTGTCCAACGTGAAGTACGAAGAGACCACCCAGGTGGCCGACAGCACCCTGCAGCTCAATGGTGCGGGCGTGCGCTACAAGGCGGTGTTCAAGGTCTACACCGCCGGGCTGTACCTCGAAAAGAAGGTTGGCACACCGCAGGAGGTGGCGAGCCAGAAGGGCCCCAAGCGCATGAGCATCACCATGCTGCGCGAGATCGATTCCACCGAACTGGGCAAGCTGTTCTCGCGCGGCATGGAAGACAACATGGACCGCGCAGCCTTCTCCAAGCTGATCCCCGGCGTGCTGCGCATGAGCCAGATCTTCTCGGACCACAAGAAGCTCATGGCGGGCGACCAGTTCCAGGTGGACTGGATTCCCGGCACCGGCACGGTGATCACCGTCAAGGGCAAGCCCCAGGGCGAGCCCTTCAAGGAGCCCGAGTTCTTCAACGCCCTGCTGGGCATCTGGCTGGGCAATGCGCCAGCGGACTGGAAGCTCAAGGACGCGCTGTTGGGCAAGCAGCCCGCGTAAACAGCGCCCCCTCCCGGGAAAGCACCTACCTACTTCTGTCACCCGGCAGACACAGCGCCTGCAAACCGCAGGCGTAACCTTCGAAGAACCTGTTCAAGCCCCGGCAGCGTGTGCATGCGCCATCCGCCGCACGCTCCTGCCGGGCCATATCCTCGCCACCCGCGCCCAGGAGCGATCCGCCGACAACCCCCGCCCTTTGACCCTGCACCTTCGTTCGCGCGCCTGACCACACCATGAAACCAAGCAACCTCTCCGTCGGCCTGCGCCTGGGCCTGTCCTTCGGCGCCATCCTGCTCATCACCGCGCTCCTCGCCGCCACCGGCATGTGGCGCATCGCCAGCCTGCAGGGCGCCAGCGAGCGCGTGGCCACGCAGGAGATCGAACAACAGACCCTGGTGGAGAACTGGGCCGCCGACATCCGCCTGAACTGGGTGCGCACCGAGGCCTTCCTCAAGGCCATCGACCGCGACTACATGGAAAAGCTCACGGCCGACACGCAGGCCACGGCCAAGGGCATCGAGACCAAGGTCCAGCGCGTCGAAGGCCTGGTGCAGGGCGACAGCAACCGCGCGCAACTGGCTACCATTGCCGCCGCGAGCAAAGCCTATAGCGACAAGCTCGCCGAGATCCGCGAACTGCACCGTGGTGGCGAGCCGAATGTACCCACGCTGGTGGACAAGGAACTGCGCCCACTGGCCGACCGGTACCTCAAGTCCCTCGATGACCTGCGCACCGCCATGGCCACGCAACTGGCCGCGAGCCAGAGCGACACCGGCGCGCTGGCCAAAGCCAGCCAGGTGCTGCTGGGCGTGGGCACGCTGATCGCGGTGGCGCTGGGCGCGCTGCTGGCCTTCACCGTCACGCGCTCCATCGTGCGGCCGGTGCAGCAAGGCAAGCAGGCGGCCGAAAGCATTGCCGATGGCGACCTGACGCACCCCATCACCACCACGCACAACGACGAAACCGGCCAGTTGCTGCAGGCCCTGGCCACCATGCAGTCGCGGCTGGCCACCATCGTCGGCAATGTGCGCCACAGCGCCGAGGGCGTGGCCACCGCCAGCGCCGAGATCGCCTCGGGCAACAACGACCTGTCGGCCCGCACCGAGCAGCAGGCGTCGGCGCTCGAAGAAACCGCCGCCTCCATGGAGGAACTGGGCTCCACCGTGCGCCAGAACGCCGACAACGCACGCCAGGCCAACCAGCTGGCGATGAGCGCCTCGACCGTCGCCATCCAGGGCGGCCAGGTGGTGGCCGAGGTGGTGGACACCATGAAGGGCATCAACGAAAGCAGCAAGAAGATCGCCGACATCATCAGCGTGATCGACTCCATTGCCTTCCAGACGAACATCCTGGCCTTGAATGCCGCAGTGGAAGCCGCCCGCGCGGGTGAACAGGGCCGGGGCTTTGCCGTGGTGGCCAGCGAGGTGCGCAACCTGGCCCAGCGCAGCGCCGAGGCGGCCAAGGAGATCAAGGGCCTGATCGGCACCAGCGTGGAGCGTGTGGAGCGCGGCAGCGCCCTGGTGGACCGGGCCGGCGCCACCATGAGCGAGGTGGTGGCATCCATCCGCCGCGTGACCGACATCATGGGCGAGATCAGCGCCGCCAGCAGCGAGCAGAGCTCGGGCGTGGGCCAGGTGGGCGAAGCCATCACGCAGATGGACCAAGCCACGCAGCAGAACGCAGCGCTGGTGGAGCAGAGCGCTGCAGCGGCCGACAGCCTGAAGACCCAGGCCGGGCAGTTGGTGGAGGCGGTGGCCGTGTTCCGGCTCGGTGCGAACCACCATGCCGCGCCGGTCGCTGCGCCCCGGGCTGCCAGCAATGCCTCGCGCCTGCTACCGGCGAACGGACAGCGCCGCATCGCGGCCTGACAAACCCTCAGGTTGCGGCCGAGAACTCCGCGAGCGCATCCACGAAGCCATCAGCATCCACGGCCCGCACCGGCTGACCGTGGTTGTAGCCATAGGTCACCAGCACCACCGGGCAGCCGGCGGCGCGCGCAGCCTGTGCATCGTTGCTCGAATCACCGACCATCAGCGTGCGTGCCGGCGTGGTGCCCAAAGCCTCGCAGGTCTTGAGCAGGGGCAGCGGATCGGGCTTCTTGCGCTCGAAGCTGTCGCCACCAAACACCTGAGAAAAATAACCGTGGAGCCCCTTGGCCTTGAGCAGCGGCACGGCAAAGTCCGTGGGCTTGTTGGTCAGGCAGGCCAGGCGCAGTCCTGCGGCCTGCAGCGCCTGCAGACCGGCCATCACACCCGGGTACACCTGCGCGTACTGGCCATTGATATCCAGGTAATGCCGCTGGTAGCTGGCCCAGGCAGCGGGGTACAGCGACTCCACCTGCGCGGCATCTGCCGCCTGCCCGCCAGACGCCAGCACATGGCCCAGCACGGAACGGAGCAGGTGCTCCGAACCCTTGCCCACCATGTGCTCGATGTGCTCGGCCCCGATGGCAGGCAGCGCCAGCTCGCGCAGCATGCGGTTGAGCGCCTCGGCAAAGTCCCCGAGCGTGTCCACCATGGTGCCATCCAGGTCCACGATGGCGGCGTCCACGCGGGACAGCAGGGCAGACAACGGTGGCGATGCGGACATGCGAAGAACTCCTCGGAATGCGGATGAAGAAAGGCCGGGCAGCGCTGCCCGGCCTTGGCGAGTTTAAAGGCGCCGGCTTACCGCAGACTCAAGGTCTGGCGCTTCCACGCCGGGTCCTGCCAGCGCTGGAACAGGGGCAGCGCAGCCACGTCGCCGGTCACCCGCTCGGTGGCCAGGCCTTCCAGGCGCACGATCTCGAAGCTGCGGCGGTAGCGGCCCTGGCCGCGGGCCTCGCGCGCCACCAGCATCTGCTGGCCGCCAGGCACCCAGCCGGCCCATTCGGCCACGCCGGTCTCGGGCGCGCTGGCGGCGGGTGGCAGCACGTCGACCAGCCATCCCTCTGCCGTCTTGCGCAGTACCCACAGTTCGCGCCAGCCTTCCAGGGGCTGCACGGCCAGGGCAACGGCCGTGCCCTCGCGGTTCACGCTGGCCGAGGCGGCCCAGACCACGCCGTAGGTGCAGCGGCGCACCAATGGTGCCTTCACCCCCTTCTGGACATCGACCAGCAGCACGCAGGTCTCGCCGGGCGCTCCGGGCTCGGTCACGATGCCGGGGCGGTTGCCCTGGGCGGCGGGCAGGCTGGTGGGCACCAGGGCCCAGCGCACGGCGCCCACGCGCATGGCGGCGTCGTTGTAGGCGGACTGGTCTTCGTCGGGCAGATCGTTCTTGCTGACGCCGGCGAACTCGGCCAGGGCGCGGGAGGCCGCAGCCGCCACGGCCGCGCCAGCGATGTCCCTGCGCGCCTGCTGGAAGGCCATGGCGCTCCACACGCCGGCGCGGCGCATCTGGATGCGGTTGCGCACATAGGGCGACAGGCCCGCCACGTCCACGCGCTCGAGCACCTGCGACTGCCACTCCTGCACACGGGCCCGCTCGTGCGCCGGCAGATCCGGGTTCACGCACTCGGGCCGGGTGAGCGCCAGGGCGGCGCGGGCGCGCTGCTCGCCATCCGCCACTGGCATGGCCAGCACGCGGCGAAAGGCCTCGCCGTCGTAGCAGACCTGCATGCGGCCTTCGACCTCGTAGGTCGTGAAGCGCACCCCGTAGCCGTTGGCCACATCCAGGTGGGCCGACAGGGTGGCGCCCGATGCCTTGCCCGGCACGGCGGCCGAGGCGCGGCGCGCCAGCCGGTCGGCCAGCGTGCCCAGTGCGTCGAAGGCCTGTGCGCCCTGCTCTCCCGCCAGTGCACTGGCCGGTGCCGCCTGCAGGTAGGCGGCGGTGATGCCGATGCCCAATGCTTCGGCGCCCGGAGTGTCGCGCACGAAGCGCAGTACCGACAGCAGCGCCGGGCCCTCGGCCTCATCAAGCGCCACGCGGCGCACGTCGCTGGTGCGGATGAAACCGCCGCGCTCGCGCTTGTGGTCCCATACCTGCAGGTAATCGAGGCGCTCGCCGCGCACTTCGAGCACCTCGCCCTGCCACAGGGCGGACTGCTGCTGGGCCGAGTCACGCGGCGCGGCGCGCAGGCTGGCCTGGTCCTGCACGACGATGGCGCTGCCCAGGGCGCTCGGGGTGGCGGGCTGCACGGCGGCGGTGGCGACCATGGTGGCGGCAGAGGCGATGGCCGCGACGAGCGTCAGGGTGGTGCGGTTCATGTTCATTGCTCCGTGGCTTGGGTCGTGGAGGCGTCGTCGGCACCGGCGGCGGCCTGCGCGGCCACGGCCTGGGCGTTGCGGTTGCCGCCCAGCAGCGCGGCACCGATGAAGTCGCCATTGGTCGGAGGGGGCGCGATGATGACCTGGATCTTGTCCGACAGCTTGTCGGCCAGCGTCTTCTGGATCAGCAGCGGGTGGCGCGTGACCAGCGCGCCTTCGCGCGCCATCTGCTCGGCGTTGACCTTGCCGATGCGGTCCATCCGGTAGGCCTCGGCCTCGGCCAGCTTCTGGCGCGCGTCGGCCTCGCCGTTGGCTTCGATGCGGCGGGCCTGGGCGTTGCCCTCGGCGGCCTTGATGCGCGAGACCTTCTCGGCTTCGGCCTCCAACTGGCGCTGCTCGATCTGGCGCTGCTTGAAGGGCAGCACATGCTTCATCGCTTCTTCCTGGGCGCGGGCGGCGATCACCTGTTCGCGGGCGGAGGCTTCGGCGGCCACTTCGCGGCGCACCTTGTCGGCGCTGGCGTCGAGCTCGGTTTCCTTCACGCGCTTGTCCTTGAGCTCCAGCGTGTAGCGCATCTTCTCGGAGGCCAGCTCCTCGGCCAGCAGGCTGTCCATGCCGCGGCGGTATTCAGCGGGCAGGTCCACCTTGCCGATCTGCACGTGGCGCAGCAGCACGCCATCGGCAGCCAGGCGGGTGCGCAGCTCGGTCTCGATGATCTGCTGGATTTCGGCGCGCTTGGAAGAGAAGATCTCGCGCACCGTGTAGCGGGCGAACACCTTGTAGATCAGGCCTTGCACGGCAGGCTCGACGATCTCGGCACCGATGTTGTCGGGCAACTGGGCCGAGCGCGCGGCCATGGCGGCCGGGTCCAGCGCGTAGCGCACGCTCAGGTCCAGGCCGAAGGACAGTCCTTCCACCGACTGCAGCGGCGCGCCGCCCGTGGCCTGGCGCATCTGCTCGGGGCGGTAGGTCTGGTCGCGCAGGGTGAACACACGCACGCTGTGCAGGCCGGGCAGCACCCACACGCTGCCATCGCGCCACTGGCTGACCGAGCCGGTGAACTGGTTCACGCGCACACCGAGTTCGCCCTGGTCCAGGTGCTGCACCGGGGGGTTGCGGTACACCATGGCGCCAGCGGCCACCACCGCCGTGCCGGCAACCAGCCAGCCCAGGGTGCGGGGCGACGGCAGGGCCAGGGGGCGGGAGGCAGCGATGGGAGCGCCTGCAGCGATCTCGTCCTGCACGCCGTCCAGGGTGGGTTCCACGGCAGGCGCGGCGGCAGGGGTGCGGCGCAGGGCACGGGTGATGCGGTTCCAGGTGGCTTTCATGGTGTCTTCCCTCGTTGATTCGGTTCGGTGGGTGGTTTCTCTGCGGCGCCGGATTTCCGTGCTGCATTGGTGTCCAATTCTTCGCATTCCCCCCGGAAGCAACAATGCGGCGCACCCACCAAAGCGCTCACGCCGGGCGTGCAAAAGCTCCCACCCCGGAAGAAAAACTCACACCGCTGCCGGCGGGGGCCCGGGATAATCCCGGCAGCACCACTCTCAGAACCTGTTCATGACCCGCATCGCCGTGATCGAAGACGACCTGCCCACCAGCAACCAGTTGGCCGGCTGGATCCGCAGTGCGCGCAGCGGCATCGTGATCGACCAGTGGTTCACCCGCGACGAGGCCGAGGCGGCCCTGGCGCGCGAGCACTACGACGCCGTGGTGCTGGACATCGAGCTCGGCCGCGAGCGCCATGCGGGCGTGGCCCTCATCAACGCCATCAACAAGCTGCGCCAGGGCACGCCGGTGCTGGTGGTGTCGGCCATGCCGGCGGCCATCTACCGCAGCATCATGAAGGCGCTGGACGCCTGGGACTACCTGCAAAAGACGACCTTCGAGGAGGCCGACTTCATCGAGACCTTCCTCGACATCCTGCGCACCACGCAGACGACCCAGGCTGCGGCATCCGTTGCCGCGGCTGCCGCCGCACCGGGCGACGCGCTGGTGCTCGACCCACTGTGGCAGCGCACCCCCACCTGGCGCGGCGAGCGCATCAACCTGCCGCTCACGGCGCAGCGCATTCTGGCCACGCTGCACCAGCGTAGCGGCGAGGTGGTCTCGTACGACGAGCTGTTCGAGGTGGTCAAGAGCGGGCGCAACCGCGACAACGTGCGCAAGCACGTGAGCACCATCCGCGAGGCCCTGCGCGAAGTGGACCCGGCCTTCGAAGGCATCGAGAACGTGCCCATGCGCGGTTTCCGGTGGGTAGGCTCGCCGCTGGCGCAGGGCCGCCTCAAGACATGATCAAGCGCCTGCTGCGCCCCGGCCTGGAGATGCCCCGGCTCGAGATGCCTCGGCTGGGGCTGCCGGCCTTTCGCCTGCGCATCCTCGTGCGCAGCGTGTTCATCCTGCTGGCGGTGGCCACCGTGGCGCTCAGTGTGGTGCTGCTGCGCGAGGAGAAGGAGCGCGCCTGGCAGAGCTACCAGCACGGCTTTGAGCGCAGCCAGGCCGAGGTGATGGCGCGGCTGCGCCACCCCTCGGGGCAGCTCGCACTGCTCAACGCCGGCAGCCTGGGCCAGGGCGCCACGCCGCTGGCCCCGCTGTTGCTGCCCTACTCGGCCATCGACTTCGACGACCAGAACAAGGCCCAGCAGGCGGTGGAGATGGCGGGCTGTTCGGTGCAGTACCCCGATGGCTCCTCTGTCTGCGCGGCCATCGGCAACAACCCCTACGCAGGCGGCTTCATCTACATCGTGGGCAGCTTCTACGCAGGCGAACTGGCCGCGCGCGAACGCGGCGCGCTGGACCTGGCGGCCGTGCACCGGGCCCGCGTGACGCTGGACATGCGCGGAACCACCAGCCGCTGGGTGGCGCCCTTCGAGGCCATGGCGCCAGCCAGCGGCACGGCGGCCGGCACCAGCCCCGGGGCACGTGGCCGGCTCACGGGTTTTGTGGACAACGGCGGCGAGGCGCTCGATGCGCGCGCGCGCCCGGTGCGCGATTTTCGCGGCTGGTTGTGGCAGAACGGCCAGTGCCGCGACCTGGCCGGCGCTGCGCCCGACTGCCTGCGCCGCAGCTTCTATTCCATCCGCCTGCCGGTGGAGCTGTTCCGCGAGGCGCTGTTCCGCAAGGAGCGCCTGGTGTGGCCGCCCGAAGACCTGGGCAGCATGCGCGTGCGTGTGGAGATGCTTGCGCCCGGCGATGGCCCGGCACTGTTCGACAGCAACACCCCCGGCGCGCAGCCCGGCGCCTCGCTCACCGAGGTCACGCGCAGCCTGCTGCCCGGCGAAAAGGTGCAGGTGCGCAAGATGGGCGATGGCGAGGAGAACACCCTCACCCTCAAGGGCAGCGAGGTGCAGGCCGAGCCCTCGGCGCCCTGGCTGATCCGCCTGGTGAGCTGGCTGCCGCTCGATGCGCCCGATGCGCGCACCACGCCGGCGGGCCTGGACATCCTCGACACGCCCACGGGCAACTACGTGGTCAGCTTCACCGGCAACCTGCGCGGACTGGAGCAGGGCCTGGCCGCCGTGGCCACGCGGATGTCCTGGTACCTGGGTGCCATGCTGACCGCCATCGCGCTGGCCTGGCTGATCGTGGAGGTAGGGCTGCTGCGCCGCGTGACCGCCCTCACCCGCCGCGCGGCCGCCGTGTCGTACAACGTGCAGGACGGGCACATCGGCCCACGCCTGGGCGACCTCGATGTCTCGGACCTGCGCGGCTCGGACGAGCTGGGCATCCTCGCGGGCGGCCTGGCCGACCTGCTGCAGCGCGTGAAGGACGACATCCAGCGCGAGCAGCTGCGCGCACAGCAGGAGCGCGACATGTGGCACGCCGTGGGCCACGAGATCATGTCGCCCCTGCAGTCGCTGATGGTGCTGCATGGGGGCCCTGGCGACCCAGGCCACCGCTATGTGCAGCGCATGCAGCAGGCGGTGCACGTGCTCTATGGCACGGCATCGCCGGCCGAGGCGTTGCAGGCGGCCGACGTGCCGCAGGGCCGGCTCGACCTCGACGCCTTTTTGCGCCACGTGGCGGACAACGCGCACTTCGCAGGCATCGTAGACGTGGTGTACCAGGGGGGCGCGGGCACCGTCATCGTGCGCGCCGACGAATTCGCGCTGGAAGACGTGGTCACGCACATCCTGCGCAATGCTGACCGCTACCGCCCTGCGGGCACGGCCATCACGCTCACGCTCACGGCCTCGGAATCCACCGCCAGCGCCACGCTGCACAACGTGGGGGTCACGATTGCCGACGAGCTGTTGGGCCGCATCTTCGAACTCGGGGTGTCCGACCCCGACCTGCCCACACCCGTGGGCGAAGGCGAGCACCGAGGCCAGGGGCTGTTCGTGGCCAAGACCTACATGGCCAAGATGGGCGGCACCGTCAATGCGCGCAATACGGCCGACGGGGTGGCTTTCACGCTGACGTTCCAGCGGCTGGGTTAGGCAAGGGCGGCAGGAAGAAGGCGCCACGGCGCACGACTGCGGTCGGCGCTGTCCGACAGGGTCCGAGGGGATGCAGGGCTACGCTGCATCCATCCTTTAGCAACCGTGTTGCACCCTGTCATTTGCGCCCTGCGCAAGGAGCCCTCGCCATGAAACGTTTCGCCTTTTTCGCCCCCGTTGTCACCGCCGCCCTGCTGGCAGCATCTGGCGCCGCTTTGGCACAGTCGCCTTCCTCGGAGGCCACGGCCCGCTATGAGCAGGATCGCCAGAAGTGCATGACCAACAACACCCAGGACAGCATGGCGACCTGCATGCGCGAGGCCACCAACGCGCTGGATGCATCACGCAAGGGCCAACTGAGCGACCCCGGCCCGATCGCAGCGGCCAACGGCACCGACCGCTGCAGTGCCTTCCAGAGTGCGCAGGAGCGTTCGGAATGCGTGCGCCGCGTCGAGAGCAGTGCCGTGAGCGGCTCGGTCTCTGGCGGCGGCGTGCTGCGCGAATCGACGACGACCACCATCATCGTCCCCGCAAAGTAAGCGAAAGTCGCCTGCGGCGGGCTCAGCCCAGTTGCAGGCGCATGGCGTCGATGACGCCCTTGTAGTCCGGCTTGCCGAAAATTGCACTGCCCGCCACGAAAGTATCGGCACCCGCATCCGCCACCCGGCGGATGTTGTCCGTCTTGATGCCGCCATCCACTTCGAGGCGGATGTCCTTGCCCGAAGCTTCGATGCGGCGGCGCACGTCCTCGATCTTGCGCAGGGCCGAATCGATGAAGCTCTGGCCGCCGAAGCCGGGGTTCACGCTCATGATCAGGATCAGATCGATGTCGTCGATCACCCAGTCCAGCACGTCCAGCGGTTCTGCCGGGTTGAACACCAGGCCGGGCTTGGCGCCCTTGGAGCGGATGGCCTGGATGCTGCGGTGCACATGGCCCGAGGCATCGGGGTGAAAGCTGATGTAGTCTGCCCCGGCATCGGCAAACGCGGCCGCCAGGGCGTCCACGGGCTCGATCATCAGGTGCACATCCACCGGAATGGCGGTTCCATCGGCCGTTTTGGCATGCGGCTTGAGCGCCTGGCACACCATGGGGCCGAAAGTGAGGTTGGGCACGTAATGGTTGTCCATCACGTCGAAGTGGATCCAGTCCGCTCCGGCGGCAATGACATTGCGCACTTCTTCGCCCAGGCGGGCAAAATCGGCGGAGAGGATCGAGGGGGCTATGCGAAAAGGTCGGCTCATGCCCCAATTGTCGCAGTTACCATTCGCCCATGCCAAAGTACCAGTTTGACGTGCAAGTGCAGCCCGAGTACCTGCCGGAGCAGTCTGCCCCGGACACAGGGGTGTTCAGCTTCGCCTATACGATCACCATCACCAATGCCGGGGATGCGCCCGCCCAGTTGATCTCGCGCCACTGGATCATCAGCGACTCGCGCGGCCATACCGAAGAGGTCAAGGGCCTGGGCGTGGTGGGGCACCAGCCCCTGCTCAAGCCTGGCGAATCCTTCCAGTACACCAGCGGTTGCCGCCTGCGCACGGCCAGCGGCACCATGCACGGCACCTTCCATTGCGTGGGCGAGGAAGGCGAGCCCTTCGATGCCAAGGTGGACCTGTTCATGCTGGAGGCGATCAACCAGGGTCCTACGGGACAACCCCTGACCGGCCGGGTGCTGCATTGAGCCGCAGCGTCGATCTGGCCACCATCCTCGCGCGGCTGGACCCGGACGCCGACCTGGCCCATCGCCACCTGTGGCTGATCGGCCTGCTCGACTGGGTGCGCGGCAAGCGCGACTCGGTGCCCGGCGCCGTCGGCCGGCTGCAGCTGTTCCTGGACGCGGCGGAAGCCCGCCCCGAGGTGCAGGCCAAGCTGCAGGCATGGTGGGCAATGCTGGTCGACACGGTGGACATCACCACCCTGCTGGCCGACTTCGGCTTTGCGCCGCGCACGGCCCTGGCCAGCGAGGTGGCCGAGCGCCTGCGCAACAAGCTGCTGCCGGCAAGCCCCGAAACCATCGATGCCTCGGAGCTGTTCATGCTGGCCCTGCCCGGCGGGTTCGACGCCCAGTGGGTGGCCGCACTGGAAGAGGCCCAGCTCACACGCCTGGTGCGCCTGCTGGCACCCACGGACACGGGCGGCGCCTCGCGCTGGCAAAAGGCCCTGCTCGATGCCATCACCTACTGTGCCGGACAGATCCTCTCGACCGGGTTCGCACCCGAGCTGCGCCTGCGCATGAGCGAGACGGCGCGCGAATCCCAGCCCTTCCACGCCCTGATCCACGACGTGGAGAGCCTGCGCGTGGAGGTGCTGCACGGCTTGCGCACGCCCGAGCGGCTCGATGCTGCGGTGCAGCGCCTGCGCGAGCGGCTGGAAGCCTGCCGCGCCGCCGCCGCCACGGTGTACACGCATTTCGAGGAAAACGGCATCTCGGTCGGTCTGGTGTTTCGCCTGCGCCAGCTGCGCGAGCGCATCCTGCGCGTGCGCCAGTTGCTCGACTGCCTGCTGTCGCCCCAGCCGGCACTGACGGCCGCCAAACTCATGGCCAATCTGGTGCTGGTGGGACAGGAGCGGCGCAGCCTGCGCGCGCTGTTTGCCTCCAACTCCTCGCTGCTGGCGGCCAAGGTGGCCGAGCGCAGCGCCGAGACGGGCGAGCACTACATCACCCGCACGGGCGCCGAGTACCGCTCCATGGTGAAGAAGGCAGCAGGCGGCGGGGCCCTGATGGCCTTCACCACGCTGGCCAAGTTCGGCCTGTATGCGCTGGCGCTGTCGGCCTTCTGGGGCGGCTTCTGGGCGGGGGTGAACTACGCCGTCACCTTCGTGCTGATCCAGCTGCTGCACCTCACGGTGGCGACCAAGCAGCCCGCGATGACGGCACCGGCCATGGCCGCCAAGCTCAAGGAGCTTGGGGCCAGCGATGCCATCGAGTCCTTCGTTGACGAGATCACCCACCTGGTGCGCTCGCAGGTGGCGGCCGTGCTGGGCAATGTGCTGGTGGTGTTCCCGGCCGTGCTGGCCCTCGCCTTGCTGATCGCCCAGGCCACCGGTACGCCGGCCATCACGGAAAAGCAGGCCGAGCATGTGTTCGAGTCGCTGCACCTGCTCGGGCCCTCGCTGTTCTTCGCGGCCTTCACCGGGGTGCTGCTGTTCCTGTCGAGCATCATCGCGGGCTGGACGGAGAACTGGTTCGTGCTGCACCGCCTGGACTCGGCCATGCACTACAACCCGCGCATCACGGGGCTGCTGGGCCATGCGCGCGCAGCGCGGTGGGCGCGCTTCCTGCGTGAAAACCTCTCGGGCTTCGCGGCCAACATCTCGCTTGGCTTCATGCTCGGCCTGGTGCCGGCCATCGCGGGTTTCTTCGGTCTGGGCCTGGACGTGCGCCACGTGACGCTCTCCACCGGGCAGATCGGCGCGGCCTGCGCGGCCCTGGGCATGGCCGTGCTGCACATGCAGGCGTTCTGGTGGGCTGTGGCCGCCATTCCGCTGATCGGAGCGCTCAACGTCACGGTGAGCTTTTACCTGGCCTTCAGCCTGGCGCTGCGCGCGCAAAGCGTGAGCGGCGTGGACCGCTCGCGCATCTATGCTGCCATACGCGGGCGCATGGGATCGGCCCCCTTGAGCTTCTTCATGCCGGGGCGCGGACGCCCATCCCTCGGTTGATGCACGCGGCAACGGCCCGCGCACAGCTCCTTACAAAGCTCGAAACTGTCCTACAAGAAGCACGGATGGAGACAGTTAAATTAGGCGCACCCTGACAGGCCTCGGCCGGTGCGCAAAACCGAAGCGGTTCCTGAGGTCTCTGCAGGGTACGTTAAGGTAAGGGCGCGCCAGCCGCTGTCGGCTGGGCCATGGCCATGCACCATGCCGCGCTGCACCGATGTGATCTGGCCGGTACCGTCCGGCACGGGCCACCGCACGGGTGGTGCCGTGCTGCCGAAGAATCAACCCGCGGGCGCCTGCCGTGCCCGCGCCATGCAGAGGTCCCCTACATGAATGAAATCCTGAGCTTCTGGGCGCAGTGGCTGCGCCCCTCGGCCGGGCTCCCCACCGTGCAATGGTCCCTGCTGCTGGCGGTGGCCGCCGTGGCGGGCTACCTGTGCCAGCGCCACACGGGCCTGCCCAAGGTGGTGGGCTATTCGCTGGTGGGCACGGCCGCGGGCCTGGCCGGCTTCAGCGGCGCGCTGTGGCCGCTGCAGGGCATCGGCCTGTTCCTGCTGGAGCTCGGGATCGCCCTGGTACTGTTCGAATGCGGCGGGCGCATCCCGCTGCGGTGGTTCCGCCACAACCCCATGGTGCTGGTGCAGAGCATTGCCGAATCCACGCTGACCTACTTTGCCGTGTACTGGGTATTGGTCTGGCTCAACCAGCCCACGCAGGTGGCAGGGCCCCTGGCCCTGGTGGCGCTGGCCGCCTCGCCCGCGGTGCTGACGCGCGTGGTGGCCGACACCCGCGCCGCCGGCCCGGTGACCGAGCGCGCCATCGTGCTGGCCACCCTGTCCACGCTGTACGCGCTGACGCTGGGCAGTGCCCGCGCCGAGCAGATCAACCGCCAGAGCCTGACGCTCATCGACACCATGTACCCGGTGGTGGTGGTGCTCGGCGTTTCGGTGGTGGTGGCGGCTGCGCTGGCGCTGGTGATGCGCATGGCCTTGCGCATCATGAGCCCGGCCAGCGAGAACACCTCCATGCTGCTGCTGGCGCTGATCGCCGCCGGCACGGCCGTGGCGGCGCACATGGGCGGCTCGGCCCCGCTGGCCGCGCTGCTCGGCGGCATTCTGCTCAAGCAACTCAACCCGCGCCCCTGGGCCTGGCCACGCCAGCTGGGCAATGCGTCGTCGCTGTTGACCATGCTGATGTTCGTGCTGGTCTCCACCGTGGCCGCGCAGGCCGACTGGAGCGGCCCGGTGGCCGGCGTGGTGCTGGCCCTGATCGCCGTGCGCCTGGTGGCCAAGGTGCTGGGCGTGGCCCTGGGCAACGTGGGCAGCGGTGCCAGCTGGCGCCAGGCCCTGTGGGTCGGCGGCGCAATGACGCCCATGTCCTCCATCGCGCTGCTGATCGCCTCGCAGTTCGTCGTGGCCTCGCCTTCCACCGGCCACCTGATCGCCCGCGTGGCCCTGCCTGCCATCCTGTTGATGGAAGTCCTGGGCGCGGTCATCGCCACGGTGGCCATCTACCGTGCGGGCGAAAGTTCGAAACCCTGGGCGCCGCTGTCGAACGCCGCCACCACCAGCAGCAACGGAGACAACGCGTGAGCCTTGAAGCCTTCAACCATTCCGAACCGCTGACGCTGGGCGTCGAGCTGGAACTGCAGCTCGTCAACACCAACGACTACGACCTCGCGCCCTATGCCGAGGACATGTTGCGCCTGATGCACAAGACACCGCTGCCCGGCAGCGTGGTGCCCGAGATGACGAACAGCATGATCGAGATCTCCACCGACATCTGCCACTCGGCCAGCGAGGTGCTGGGCCAGCTCACGCCGATCCGCGATGCACTGGTCAAGAGCGCCGACAAGCTCAACATCGCCGTGGTGGGCGGCGGCACGCACCCCTTCCAGCAGTGGCACGAGCGCCGCATCTACGACAAACCGCGCTTTCGCGAGCTGTCGGAGCTGTACGGCTATTTGTCCAAGCAGTTCACCATCTTCGGCCAGCACGTGCACATCGGCTGCCCCGATGCCAATTCCGCGCTGCTCATGCTGCACCGCATGTCGCGCTACATCCCGCACTTCATCGCACTGTCGGCGTCGAGCCCCTATGTGCAGGGCCAGGACACGGCCTTCGACTCGGCGCGGTTGAACTCGGTGTTCGCCTTCCCGCTGTCGGGCCGCGCGCCGTTCGCGCTGACCTGGGAGGACTTCACCGCCTACTTCGACAAGATGACGCGCACCGGCGTGGTCAAGAGCATGAAGGACTTCTACTGGGACATCCGCCCCAAGCCCGAGTTCGGCACCATCGAGATCCGAGTCTTCGACACGCCGCTGACCATCGAGCGTGCCGCCGCGCTGGCGGGCTATGTGCAGTCGCTCGGTGCCTGGTTCCTCGCGGACCAGCCCTTCATGCCCGAGGAAGACGACTACCTGGTCTACACCTACAACCGCTTCCAGGCCTGCCGCTTCGGCATGGACGCGGTGTACGTGGACCCGGCCACCGGCGACCACATGCCGCTGCGCGAGCACATCATGATGACCATGGACAAGATCGCCAGCCATGCCGCCATGCAGGGCGCTGCCAACGCCATGCACATGCTGCGCACCGAGACCGAGGCCGGCCAGAACGATGCCCGCTGGCTGCGCGAGCGCCAGCGCGAAGAGCAACTGCTGGCCGAAGTCAGCCGGCAGGCGGCACAGCGCTTTCGCGGCGCGCGGATCTGAACGGCGCCCTCAGTCGCCGCAAGGCCTGTACGGCCATGCGCCACAGCGCACCTGGGGCATTTTGCAGCGCTTCGTCGCGCAGGCGGTGGGATTCGCGGAGGGCGGCGGCCTTGAGGCGATGCAGGTCGTCGGGGTAGAGCTCATCTATCTGCGGCATGGAACACATCCTTCACGTTCGAAACAGGTGTGGCCACTGTAGGCACAGGCGTGCGCGGGCGAAACGCCATATGGCGCAAGGGCGTTTTGCGCAGCCTGCAAGGGCCACCACGGTTGTGCGCGCCAGTCCCGCTACCATGCGTCCATGCGCGATATCCGCTTTGAAGACATGCACCTCTTTGTCCGCGTGGCGGACCTGGGCTCGCTCTCGGCCGTGGCGCGCGAGCGCGATGTGCCGGTGAGCCAGGTCTCGCGCACCCTGGCGCGCATCGAGAAGGCCTGCAATGCGCGGCTGATCCACCGCTCGACGCATGGCCTCACGCCCACGGCCGAGGGGCTCACCTTCCTCGAGTACTGCCGATGCCTGACCAGCACCATGGACGAGCTCGAAGGCGAGTTCGCCAGCCAGAGCGGCCAGGCCAGCGGTTCGGTGCGCGTGGCCGCCAGCTCGGTGTTGGCCGAGCACCTGCTGATCCCCAGCTTCGACAGCCTGCAGCAGGCACACCCGCTGCTGCGCGTGGAGCTGGTGGTGGACGACCGCATGGCCGACATGGCGCGCGACGGCATCGACATCGCCATCCGCACCGGGCCGCCCACCAGCGATACCGTAGTGGCGCGCCCGCTGGGCACCCTGGTGCGCCGGCTCTATGCCACGCCGGCCTACCTGCAGGCTTACGGTTCGCCGCAGCACCCGGATGAGCTGCACCGCCACCGGCTCATCACCAACAGCGCGATGGCCCAGCTCAACCGCTGGCCCTTCATCGTCGATGGCGAGCCCCACGTGGTGGTGGCCGACGGGCACTGGCGCTCCGGCAGCACCGGCATCACGGCGCGCCTGGCGCTGCAGGGCCTGGGCATTGCCCGGCTGGCCACCCTCGTGGCCGATCCGTTGGTGCAGCAGGGCGTGCTGGCACCGGTGCTGCGCGAATGGGTGGACGAGCAGCCCTCGCCCATCCACGCCATCACGCTCACGCGCAGGCACCGCCTGCCCAAGATCAAGGCCTGCATCGACCACTGGGCGCTGTGGTTCGCAGGCCCGCCGGCATAGCGCGGCGGGCCTGCGCGCTCCTGCTTACACAGGGAAGGCGCTGGCGTCCAATGGCTGCACCACACCCACCAGCTCGGCCAAGCCCTCGGTGGCAATCGGCAGCTTGGTCACTGCAGCCAGGAAGGCGCCCTGCGTGGCATAGGCCTTGCCGGGGCCGATCATCGACGAGAACTCCTGCACCTGCTGGGCCGTGGGGGCCACGCCCGTAACACGCTCGAAGAGGAAGTTCACCAGACCATCGTTGCCGATGCCGGGGGCGAGCATATCGATGAAGGACTGGGCCAGTGCGTCCAGGCCCGTCATGCTGTCGGCCTTGTGCACCCACTGGCTCAGGGCGGCGGTGTCCGGCTTCTGGCCGAAGATGGTGTAGGCCAGGGCCAGCATCTGGCCGGTCTTGCCGCCCTCGCTGGTCGCCGAGGGCAGCGCCACGTCGAAGGCAAACAGGCTGCCCTGCAGCTCCACGCGTTCCACGCCGCTCAGGGTGACAGGGCCCGTGGGGGTGTTGATCACCACCTTGCCGCTGCTGTCCTGGCTGATGCCCAGGCGCAATACGTCGGCCAGCGTGGCCGAGACCACGACCGTGTCCACGCCACCGCCACCCGTCACCGTGTCGGCGCCGCCACCCGTGAACACACGGGTCAGGGGCAGGTCGGGCACGACGATGGTGTCGTTGCCGCTGGAGCCCTGCAGCGTGGCAGGCAGGCCAGGGCCTGCGGGCGGGATGACGGGGATGGTCGGCGTGGTCGGCGTGCCGCCGCCACCACCACCGCCACCGGACGCAGGCGTGCTGCTGAGGTTCAGGCCGATCAGGATCGGGTTGTGGTCGCTGGAGCGGTAGGGGTCGGCGTTGAAGTAGCTGGCGTCTTGCGCGTCGTTCTTGTTCTCCATGTTGTAGTCCAGCAAGGTGGGCTCTTCGGCGTTGATGCCCCACTTGAAGGTGCCGGCAACCTGGCTGGTCAGGCTGGAACTGGCCAGCGCATGGTCGAGCGAACCCCACAGGCCGTCGAACGAATACGAGTTGCCCGTGGACACCTTGCTGTAGCCGCTGGCGGCCAGCGTGGAGATGGGGGTTTCCTTGCTGTAGGCGTTGAAATCACCCACCAGCAGGACATCGGTATCGCTGCTGCCCGTGGGGTGCGTGGCGAGCCACTGCGCAAGCTGATCGGCCGCCTTGTCGCGCGCGATGGTGCTGGCGCCCTGGCCATCGCCGGCATCCACGCCCTGGGCGGCCGTGCCGCTGCCCTTGCTCTTGAAGTGGTTCACCACCACGGTGAAGTCTTCGCCATCGGCCTTCGACTTGAAGGTCTGCGCCACGGGGACGCGGCTGCCGTAGGTGGACGAGAACGCGTCGTACACCGTGGGGTCGGGCGTGGCGGCGGCTCCGACCAGCTCTACCTTGGCCGGCTTGTAGATGATGGCCACCATGATCGCATCGCTGCCGGTCTTGGTCTGTTCCACGAAGGCATAGGTGTTCGGGCCGGCCTTGGCGTTGAGCGCATTCACCAGCGACTGGATCGCGCTGCCGGAGCCGAAGCCGTTGTTCTGCACCTCCATGAGGCCGACCACGTCGGCATCCAGGCCCAGCAGGTTCTCGACGATCTTGTCCTGCTGTCGCTGGAATTCGGTGGCATTGGTGGCCCCGCGTGCCGCGATGCTGTTGCCTTCGGGCGTGACGAAGTTGGCCGTGCCCAGCGTGGTGAAGTAGTTCAGCACGTTGGCGGAAGCCACCTTGATCTCGGCGTTGCGCACGCTGTCCGGGATGGAATTGACGGTGGGGCGAGCGGCATCGCCCGTGAACTGCACCGTCTGCGTGGGCTGCACGCGGTAGCTGGTTTCGTGGGTACCTGCGGCGGCGTCCACGAGCTGGTCCACGATGCCGGTCACGCTCGTCACGCCATCGCCGGCGCGCAGCGTATTGCTGGCCGACAGCGGCTGGCCGTCACGGCCGATGTGGCTGGCGGGGTTCGACGTGCTGCTCAGGTCGTCCAGGATGATCTGGTCTTTCTTCAGATCCGCCAGGTAGTTGGCATTGCCCGCGGTGCTGGGCGCGTTGTTCTCGGTGTACGTCGTCTGGATGGCGTCCGAGGTCAGCGTCACCTGGCCATACTGGGCCAGGTTGAAGTTGTCGGTGACCACCAGCTTGCCGCCGTTCGTTGCGGACTGCACGGTCACCAGCATGCCTTCGTAGGCTTCCCAGCTCACGGCGCTGGCCACGGGCAAGGTCACCACCGTGGCGGCGGGCAGGCCTGCGTTGTCCTGCACCTGCGTGAAACCCGACAGGCCCGTCAGCTGGGTCTGGCCCTTGAAGTCGGCCACCGTGCCCTTGATGCGGATCTTGTCGCCCACGCTGTTGGCGTCCAGGCCCACGATAGGCGTGCTGCCGTAGTACACGAAGATGCCTTCGGAGGTGCTGGCATCGGCATCGTAGTCGGCCGCTTCCTCCTGAACGTAGAAGCCCTGCAGGTTGGGGGCGTAGCCCGTCACGATGCCTTCGATGGTGACGGCGCTGCCCATCAGCAGCGCGGTGTCGTTGCTGCCCTGGATCTCGTGGATCTTGGTGATAGGGGCCTCGTCCGAGCGGATCACGCCCTGCGCGGCTGCGCCGATGACGGTGATGCCGCCGGGCACGCCCGACAGCGTGACGGTGAAGCCTTCGTCCTGCTCGATGCTGGTGTCGCCCTGCACGTTGACGGTGATGAGCTTGCTGGTCTCGCCCGCTGCGAAGCTCACCGAACCCGATGGCAGCGCGTTGCCGACGAAGTCGTCCGCCGTGGCCGGCGAAGCGCCAGAGCCGGTGACCGCCCAGTTCATGGATGCCGTACCCGACGTATCACCGGCACGCGCCACGGTGAAGGTGTAGGCGGTAGTGCCCGCGTTGCCTTCCATCTTGTCGGCGCTGGTGGCCGCGATGGAGACAACGGGGCCGCTGTAGCTGTCGATCTTGAAGTCGTCAACGCGCCAGCTCGACGACGAACTGGACGCTGTGCCGGAAGACTGGTACTGGAAAGCGAAATAGACGTTCGTACCGGTGATGGCTGACAGGTCGATAGGGCCCGATTGGGTCCAGGCCTGGCTGCCCTGCGGCGAAGGCGTGAAGGCAAGATCACTCCAGGTGGCAAGCGCAGGGTCACCCGTACCGGCGTAATTGGTGGAGTACTTCAGCGTGACCGGCTGGGCAAAGCCGCTGTCGGTGAAGTTGGTCCAGGTGCGGAAGCTCAGGAACTCGGCACTGGTGTCGTTCAGGTTGAATGCCTTGGAGATCAGCCAGTCATTGGCCGGGGCACTGTCCCCGAAACCATTGACCTCGGCCGCCTTGTCCGCGCCGGCGGTGGTGTTGAGGTACCAGTTGTTGGCCGCATCGGCGTCCTTGCTGTACTTCGTGAACTCGGCGAAGCCATTGGCATCGTCGAATGCCTGGGTGTACGTGGGCACTGCGCCCTTGGCGCCTTCGGTCAGGCCCGGCGAGCCGATGTTGGCCGGCGTGCCCGTCTGGGCAAAGGCGCCATCCTGGCCCGCCACTGCAGGCTTGTACTGCGGATTGGTCGTGGAGACGCCATCCCACACTGCAGAGGTGCCAGCAGCGCCGCCCACGGCCACACCGGTGTGGCCGCCGGCAGAGTTGCCGCCGCCTGTCTTCACCAAGGGCTGGACCACCGTGCCGTCGCTGGCCGTGACGGAGGTACCGGTAGCCTTGTAGTTGATGGCTGCAGCCACGCTGCCGGTCGCATCGAACACCACGACAGCATCATCACCGCCCAGGCCGGAACCGCCCACGGCGAGAACCTTGGTCGTGGTGGGCAGGTTGTTCCACGCTGCGCGGAATGCAGCTTCGTCCGTGGTGTTGACGATGATCAGCTTCTCGCCGGCAGCCAGCATCGTGCCGGCGGTCAGTGCCGTGGCGCTGGAGAAGGCGCCGGCTTCGTCGGTCCACTTCCAGCCCGACAGGTCGATGGCCGTGGTGCCGTAGTTGTGCAACTCGAAGAAGTCGCCGCCACCCGCGCCCGAGCTGGTGCTGGAGTTCACCTCGGTGATCAGCACCTTGGGCTTGGGAGTTGCGCCTGGCGAGCCGATGTTGGCGGGCGTTCCCGTCTGGGCGAAGGCGCCATCCTGGCCGGCCACTGAAGGCTTGTACTGCGGATTGCTCGTGGAGACGCCATCCCACACCGCAGAGGTGCCAGCAGCGCCGCCCACGGCCACACCGGTGTGGCCGCCGGCGGAGTTGCCGCCGCCGGTCTTCACCAGGGGCTGGATCACCGTGTTGTCGCTGGCGGTGATGGACGTGCCTGTGGCCTTGTAGTTGATGGCTGCAGCCACCTTGCCAGCCGAATCGAAGACCACGACGGCGTCGTCGCCGCCCAGGCCAGCACCGCCCACGGCGAGGACCTTGGTCGTGGCGGGCAGGTTGTTCCATGCTGCGCGGAATGCAGCTTCGTCCGTGGTGTTGACGATGATCAGCTTCTCGCCGGCAGCCAGCGTCGTGCCGGCGGTCAGTGCCGTGGCGCTGGAGAAGGCGCCGGCTTCGTCGGTCCACTTCCAGCCCGACAGGTCGATGGCCGTGGTGCCGTAGTTGTACAGCTCGAAGAAGTCGCCGCCACCCGCGCCCGAGCTGGTGCTGGAGTTCACTTCGGTGATAAGCACCTTGGCAGGGGGCGCGGAGGATGTGGTGAAATTGAAGGCCGTTGCGCCCGTCAGCCCGGCCCAGTTGTTGCCGTAGTGGTCCTTCAGCGTGCCTGCTACGGCTTCAACGTAGTAATCGGTATTCACGGCCAGATCGGCCGTGGGGTTGATGGTGACGGTGTTGAATGCCACTGTGACCTGGGTGGTGTCGGCAGCGGAAATCGTGGCAACGACGCTGTTGTCGCTGACCTTCTTGATCACGAAGTCACCTGTGCCGCGCGCCACGCCCTCATCGAAACGCAGCACGAGGTTGGCCGCCTTGTCCACATTGATCGCATTGTCAGCCGGGGTGCTGTTGACCAGGCTGGGGCCAGCGGAGTCAGTGACGTTGCCACCGATCTGCACCCAGTTGCCCACGAACTTTTGCTGCGCTGCAGGCAGGTCCTTGGACGCAGTGGAACCGCCCCAGGTGCTGTCGCCGTTGTCCTGCAGCAACTGCACCAGGGTGCCCTGGGCCGTGCTCTGCACGTCGACGATGGTCTCGAAACTGCCGCCCGTGCCGTCACGCAGGGCGTCGAGGTTCACGTCCAGCTCAGCGGGCGTGGTGCTCACGCCATCCCAGCGGAACAGGCGGAAATCATGGGTGACCTCGGTGCTGGCCGAGCCCGAGGGGCCGGCCAGGATCAGGTAGCTGCCGTCGCCGGCTTTCTCGATGGAGCGGATGCCACGGCCGCCCAGGTTGAGTTCGAACACGGCACTGACGTTGGGCGCGCTGCCACCCGTGGCGTCGACGAGCCCGGCCACGTCCAGTGCCAGCACCACGGCCTTGTCGCGCGTGTTGGCGTCTGTTTGTGGCGCGCGGAAGGCCACCAGCAGCTTGCTGCCGTCCTGCGAGGCGGTCATGCCCTCGATGGAGAAGCCGTTGACGTTTTCGGGAATCACCCCGACCGACGAGGCGGCGAAGCCAAAGTAGTTCGCGCCCTTGCCGTGGACGTTGCCCTGGTCCCAGGCCACAAGCTGGTCTTCCAGGCCACTGTGCTTGCCCAGGTAGGTGAATTGCGTGTCGGCGCCCGTGCCATCGATCTTCACGGCCAGGATGTATTCGCGGTTGTTCTGCTCCGCGCCGCTCTTGTTGTTGCTGTGCGAGCCGGTGAAATAGAAGGTGTCGCCGATGCGGGTGCCGGCCTCCAGGTCCAGCTCGCCGCCATTGCCCAGTGCGGCGCCGTAGTTCCACTCCTTGACGGCAGCGCCGCCTGCACGGTCGTAGACACGCAGCACGCTGGCTTCATCGTCGCCCACCACCATCCAGTTGGCGTCGAGCGCCAGCGCGGCCGAGGCGTCGGAGCTGCCGAGCGCCGTACCGGCGTTGGGGGTGAAGGTCTGCGCGCTGCCGGCAGCCCCTTCGTCGCTGAAGTTGATCTTCAGGCTGTTCTGGGTGGCGTTCGCGACACCGGAAGCGGAGCCGCCGGTGAATGCCCCATCGGCAAACGTGACCGTGAGGTTGTTGACGTCGTTGGCATTGGCATGGCTGGTGGCCGTGCCGGTAAAGCCCAGCTCGGCCGTGGTGGCGCTGGTGCGGGTGAGCACCGCCGTGAGGCCGGCAGGCACGTTGCTGACGGTGGCGGCCGACAGCAGGCTGGCGCCGTCGGTGCCGGTGAAGGTCTCGCCCGTCAGCGTGATGGTGATCTTGGCGCCCGGGGCCATGTGGCCGTCAAAGGCCTGGGATTCGTTGATGGAGCCACTGTAGGCCAGGCTGGGGCCGACGGGACCGGCTGCGGCAGAGCTCACCACGATATCGTCGATGCCGATCCATTCGTCGTTGCCAGCGGCATTGGTGGTCATGATGCGCAGCTGAAGCTGGGCAGCGCCATTGGCACCGGCTGGCAGCGTGACGGAGATGGGCGTGTCCTTGGTGAGCGAGGGGCCGTTCGATGCATCGGCAACATACGCGGCCGGCACGTTGACGAAGTCGCCGGTGTCGCCCACGCGGTATTGCAGCGCCACGGCCTGTGCAGCGTTGTCGGTGGTCGCATCGATGTCGCGCAAGGTGTAGCTGACCACGATGTCCTTGCGGCCCGTGGCGTTCAGGTGGATCACGAGGTGGGGCGCGTCAGCGGTGCCGGAGCCCTGCATCGCGATCACCGGATTGGGCAAGGTGCTGAACACACCCACTGCGCCGGTGGTGCTGGCCGTGTTGGCATCGAGCAGCGTGGCGCTCTGCGGCGTCGCGGTACCGGCCAAGACGGTCTGGGGATCGGTTCCCGTCACCGTGGTCAGGTCATCGCCCCGGTACCCCACGATGGACGGCACCCCGCTCCAGTCGTTGGCGGTGGTGATCAGGGTGCTCAGATTGGTCCAATCCTGGGCGAAATTGCTGGTCGACAGGGCGTGGTAGACGGTGGTCATGCTCGTTTCCTCCGCGCAAGGCGGGTGGGTGGGGATGGAAGGTGCTGCGAAGGCGCATGCCGCCGCGCAGTGGAATAAGGCCTGCGGGCTCCAGGAACGGGGCATGGGAGCCGGGCACGAAGCGGTGACTCTAGGCACCGTGTGTTGCAGAGATATGTCACGCCGTCGGTACCAATGGCTATGAGGCACGCCACAATCGACCCATGGGTGAATTCGATCTGATCGCACGCTATTTCACGCGGCCCGTGCACCGCGCCGCCCTGGGCGTGGGGGACGACTGCGCGCTGCTGGCACCTGCCGTAGGCATGCAGCTGGCCGTCTCCAGCGACATGCTGGTGGAAGGCCGCCACTTCTTCGCCGACGTGGACCCCAAGGCGCTGGGGCACAAGGCACTGGCCGTGAACCTGTCGGACCTGGCCGCCTGCGGAGCCCGGCCATTGGCCTTCACCCTGGCACTGGCGTTGCCGCGCGTGGACGCGCCCTGGCTGGCCGGCTTTTCACGCGGGCTGCTGGCCCTGGCCGATGCGCATGGCTGCGAACTGGTCGGTGGTGACACCACCCAGGGTCCGCTCAATATCTGCATCACGGTGTTCGGCGAGGTGCCTGCCGGCCAGGCGCTGCTGCGCAGCGGCGCGCGCGCGGGCGACGATCTCTATGTAAGCGGTACCCTGGGCGATGCCCGGCTGGCGCTGGAGGCGCTGCTGGGGCACACCCCGCTGGCTCCCGAGGTGCTGGCCGCCGCGCGCCTGCGGCTGGAGCAGCCCACGCCGCGCGTGGCCCTGGGCCTGGCGCTGCGCGGCGTGGCCAGCAGTGCCATGGACGTGAGCGACGGGCTGCTGGGCGATCTGTCCCACATCCTCAAGGCATCCGGGGTGGGTGCACGCATCGACACATCCATCACCGCCACCCTGATGGCCCAGGCCGGCGCCGCCACGAGCCCCGAGCAATTGCACCAGTGCACCCTGGCCGGTGGCGACGACTACGAGCTGGCCTTTACGGCGCCGCCCTCGCAGCGCGCGGCAGTGGTTGCAGCCGCACAGGCCAGCCAGACCCCGGTGGCGCGCATCGGCAGCATCGAGGCGGAACCCGGGCTGCGCCTGGTGGATGGGCAAGGCCGGCCGGTGGAGCGGCACTACGCCTCGTTCGACCATTTCGGTTGATGAAATATTTTTCGCGGCATGAATCCTTTCACAGCAGAGCCCGCTCTTGTCAGGGAAGGCGCCCCGTGTCGGCGCTTTCTCTTTCAACCCCCAAGGAGCTTTGCCATGCTGTACCGCAAGAACATCACCCGCCCTGAAAGCCTGCTGCGCGTCGTCGCCGGGGTGGCCCTCATCGTTGCCAGCCTTGTGTGGCTGGGCGCCACGCCGTGGGGCCTGGTGCTGGCCGCATCGGGCGCCACAGGCATCGTGACCGGTCTCTTCGGCTATTGCCCGGCCTGCGCCATGGTGGGCAGAAAGCCGGTGGAATGACCGGCAACGCATCGACCACCGTGGCGCAGTTGCTGCCGGCAGCGCGCGCGGGCGACACCGACGCCATGGAGCGCCTGCTGGCGCTGGCACGGCCGGACATCCGCCGCTATGCGCTGCGCCACTGCGCGGCCACCACCGCCACCGATGATGTGGTGCAGGAGGCGCTGATCATCGTCTACCGCCGCGTGGGTGCGCTGCGCGAGGTGGCGGCCTTTGGCGGCTGGGTGGTGCGCATCGTGCAGCGGCTGTGCATGCAACCGGCGCTGGCCTGGCTGCGGGGCGAGCCGCTGGCGCAGGTGGAAGACGCCCTGGCCTGGTCGCACCGGCCAGACCACGAGTTGCGCCACGACCTGGCCCTGGCCATCGATTCTCTGCCGCCCCTGTACCGTGAAGCCTTGTTGATGCGCGACTTCGAGGAGCTCACCATCGAGGAGATGGCCCAGCGCCTCTCCACCACGCGCGAGGCGGCGAAGAGCCGGTTGCACCGCGCGCGCAGCCTGGTGCGGGAATACCTGGCGCCGTCGCAGCCCGGCTGATCCTGGCAGTACCAGGCAAGCTCACTCCGGCTGCAGGCCGGTCTTGCGCACCACGGCGCCCCAGTGGCCCACCTCATCGCGCAGGAAGCCGCGCAGTTCGTCGCGGGTGGAACCCTTGAGCTCGATGCCCAGCGTGGTCAGGCGCTCGCGCGTGGCAGGGTGCTCCAGTGCGGCAATGGCCTCCTTGCGCAGACGCTCTATCACCTCGATGGGCGTGGTGGCCGGCGCCACCAGGGCCCACCACTGGTTGAACTGCATGCCCGCCAGGCCCGTCTCGCGGGCCGTGGGCACCTGGGGCATGGACGGCAGGCGCGTGGGCCCGGTGGTCATGAGCACCGAGATCTTGCCCGCCGAGAGCAGTGATGCGCCACTGGCCAGCGTGGCGAAGTGGCCCGCCACCTGCTCGGCCGCCACATCGGTGAGCGCCGGGGCCGAGCCCCGGTACGGGATGGCATTGACCTTGAGCCCGCTGGCCCCGGCCAGCAGTTCGGACGAGAGGTGGCTGATGGACCCATTGCCGCTGTGGGCCAGCGTGACCGGCGTGGCGCTGGCGCGCCCGTCCTTCAGAAAGCCCTTGATGTCGCCCGCCTTGTACCTGCTGCCATTGACGAACAATAGCAGCGGCGAGGTGCCGACCATCGAGATCGGCGTGAAGTCCTTGAGCAGGTCGTAGGGCAGCCTGGCCGTGACGGCCGGCGCAATGGCATGGGGCAACTCCACGATGGCGATGGTGTAGCCATCGGGTGCGGCCTTGGCGGCCGCCTCGGTGCCGATGCGTCCGGACGCGCCCGAGCGGTTGTCCACGATGACGCTCTGCCCCAGCGACTCGCCCATGCGCTGCGCGATGGCGCGGGCAATGGCATCGGTGCTGCCGCCCGGTGCCCACGGCACGATGAGGCGTACGGGTTTGTCGGGGTAGGCGGCGAAGGCACTGCTGCCCCAAAGGCAGGCACAGGCCAGCACGAAGCTACGGCGGAACAGGAAAGTCATGGCAGGGTCCTTGGTCAGGCGAAGAGATACGAAAAAAAGCGATCAGGCGTCTCGGTCGCCCTTGGCGGTGAGCAACAGCAGCACGTGGTCCTCTGGCGCAATGCGGCCCTGCCGGCGCAGCTGTGCCGCGGCAGCCACGCAGGCGCCTGCACACAACTCCACCCAGAGGCCCTGGGCACCGAGCTCGGCCACGCCACGGGCCGCATCCGCATCGCCCACCACGGCGGCACCGCCGCCCGAGCGTTCCACTGCGATCTGCTGCTGCAGGGTGACGGTGCTGCCGGCAATGGAGAACTGCGCGGTGCTGCCGCTGAAGTCGGCCTGGGCGGGCGCCCCGGCGAGCACCTGGCTCAACCGGGCGAACGGCTCCACCGCCCACAGGCGTGGCATGCGTGCGATGAGGCCGGCCGCCAGCAGGTCGCGCAGGCCGCTGTACAGGCCCCAGAGCAGGTCGCCGCGCGCCGTGGGCACTAGCACATGGTCGGGCACACAGCCCTGGGCCGCGCATTCGAGCGCCAGCGCGCGGTAGCCTTCCACACCGAAGACCGGGCTACCCACGGCCGGCACGCTGAAGTTGGTGATCGCAAAAGCCCCCTCGTCCAGTACCTGCCGGCGCACGTGGGTCCAGCGGTCCAGCCCCTGATCGAACGCAACACGGCGGGCACCCAGGCGGTCCAGCGCTCGGGCAAAGGACTCGGGCATGTCCCGGTAGGTGGCGATCTCGCACGGCAGACCCGCCGCCGCACAGTAAGCGGCAGCGGATACGGCCGCATTGCCGCTCGATGCCAGCACCACCTTGGAGGCACCCACCGCCAGCGCGCGGGTCACGGCCTGCGCCGACATGCGGTCCTTGTGCGAACCCGTGGGGTTCATGCCCTCGTGCTTGGCAGTCAACCCACGGATGCCCAGGGTCTGCGCCAACCGTGGCAAGGAAAGGCACGGCGTGTTTCCCTCGCCCAGCGACACCCCGTGGGTGTACGGAAGCCACTCGCCCCATCTATAACCCGAACTGCTTGCTGCCAGCGCGCGGGGCAGCTCACTGTAGACCGCCTCAACGCTGGCGGGCGTGCCTTGCGCTGCACAGGCGGGGCAGCCCGCAGGCATATCCTGCAGCGGATAGCGGGCCCCGCAGTGAACGCAGCGCAGGCCCTGGAGCCGCGCATTGGCCCGCAATGCAGGCACCTTGATGGATGAGGAGTGGTACGGTTGCACACCGGCTAAATTATCGGAATTCATGCCTGCATCGTAGTCAGGCGCTCAGCGTCGCGGTACCATGCCGCAGCTGTTTCCATTAAGCCAAACTTATATGAAAAGCCTGCCCACGCACGATGCCAAGGAGGTCAGTGCGCGCCAGATCGAGGTTTTCCGCATGGTCATGCGGCTGGGCTCCGCCAACCGCGCGGCGGCCGCGCTGCATGTAAGCCAGCCCGCCGTGACGCAGTTGCTGCAGCAACTGGAGGTACGCGCTCAGCTCACGCTGTTCGACCGGCCCAAGGGGCGCCTGGTGCCCACACCCGAAGCCCATGCGCTGATGGAAGAGGTCGAGCGCGTGTACGAGGGACTGGAGGCGGTGCAACGCAAGATCGTGGCGCTGCAGTCGCTGGAAGACCAGGTGCTGCGCATCGGCAGCCTGCATGCCCTGGCCGCGAGCATCATGCCCGGGGTGCTGGCCGGGTTCCAGCGCCACTACCCGCGCACCCGCTGCCTGCTGATGGTGGATAGCTCCAAGCTGCTGCGCGAGGCGCTGTTCCAGGGCGCGGTGGACCTGGCCTTCCTGGGCGACGAGGCGGACACGAGCGGCCTGGTGTCCTCGCCGTTCTACGAACTGCCTGCCGTGTGCGCCGTGCCCGCTGCCCACCCGCTGGCACGCAAAGCAGTGCTGGAGCTGGCCGACCTGCGCGATGCGCCGCTGATCGGCCTGTCGGCCACGGACCCCGCCCAGCAGCGGCTGGAAATACTCTTTGCCGCCGCAGGGATCACGCCGCGCTTCGTGATCGAGACCCCCTACAGCGCGACACAGTGCGCGCTGGTGCTGGCGGGTGCAGGGCTGGCCGTGACCAACCCGCTGGTAGCGGCCGAGCATGCGCCCCTGGGGCTGCGCAGCGTGCCCTTGGCGGGCGAGGGCCTCTTCTTTCGGGCCTTGCTGGCATTCAAGCCGCGCCAGGCCCAGTCGCGTGCGGTGCAGGAGTTCGTGGCCCTGTGCCGGCGGCGCCTGGCCTATGCCTGAAGCAGGTGCGCCAGTGGCCGGCGCGGCGTGGCAGGTACCTCGCCCTGCGGGTAGCCGATGCGGCACAGCATCTGCACCGTGGGGTCGCCGGCTTCCTTGGGCGCGCCCTGCCCCAGCACCAGCTGGTGCGCGCGCTCGTAGTGCGGCGCCATCTCGGCAAACTCCTGCAGCGCCTGGCTCATGGGATGCATGCCCACGCCCAGTTCGGTGGCCTTGAGTTGCAGGCGCACGTAGGCGCGGCCGGCCGCGATCTGGTCGGCGCGGGTGTTGCCCCCCGTCAGCCACACGAAGCCCATCGCCGTGCGGCTGTGGCCCTCGAAGCGGTCCATCGCGCCCTTGTAGCCTGCACTGCCCTCCTCGGGCGGGGCGGAGCGGTCGAAGAAGCCGAGCGCCGCTGCGGCGCGTATGAACGGTGTGTTCAGCGAGATGCCGTCGCGGTGCTCCAGGATCTCGGAGGGGCCGACGCGGGTGAGGCGGATGCTTTCCATCATGGTGCGCGGCGTGCGCAGCTCCACCTGGGCCGACTGCCAGCACAGCGCGCGCAAGGCGTCCAGGCGGGCGGGCTCCACCGTTCCACCCGCCTGCGGGCTGCCCGACCGGGGCGCACTGGCCAGCAAGGCCTTGAGCAGATCGGGTGCCACGGGCCGGGCCAGGTCGAAATCCACCTTGGGCGTGCGGCGGCGCAGCACCTGGGTGAACAAAACCTCGGGCTCGCTGCCGGGCCGCAGTACCACGCGGGCCACGGGGCGATCATCCCAGTCACGCAGTTGCGCCGGCAGCGGCCCCTGGGGCCACAGCGTGACTTCGCTGGCCATGCCCTGCTGGGCCAGTGCCAGCACCAGCAGCTCCAGGAAGGCGCCGTGGCCGATCAGGATCTGGCGGCCCAGCGGGTCGGTCTCGGGCAGCACGCGCTCGCGGTCGGTGCGCAGGGTGATCACGCCCCCTTCGCGCAGGTCCACCACCCAGGGCTGCAGGTTGTGCGGGTTGGGCGCGGTGATGGCATAGGCCACGGCGCGGCGGCGCAGGTCGGTTTCGCCCACCGGGCCTTGCCAGGCCTCCACGGCCTGGGCCGGATAGTGCGGACCCGAGCTGCAGGCAGCCAGGGGGGCGATGGCGGCGGCGATAGTGCCACCGCCGGCCAGGCGGATGAAGGTACGGCGTTGCATGGTGAGAATCTCCTTGCGGTTCATGCCAGGGTGGCTTGGGGAAGGGCCGGGGCCAGCAGCCCCAGGTCGTGGAGCGCACGGCGAACCGCCTGCTCGAAAGGGGTGTGCGGCTCCTCGCCGATCAGCGCGGCGAGGCGCGTGTTGTCCAGCCGGTGCGGCGTGCTCCAGAGGTAGCGCATGTCTGCCAGGGCCGCCAGATGGGGCACCACCAGGCCGGCCATGCGCAGCAGCGGCCAGGGCAACCGGCCCACGCGCACGGCCTGGGCGTCTGCTGCCCAGCCCTGCTCGGCCGCCACCACGGAGAGCACCTGCACCCACTGGTGCGCCGTGACCTGGTGGCCGGCGAAATGCAGCGTGTCGAACGCGGACAGGCGGTGGCGCGCATCGGCCACCCGCACCAGGGTGCGGGCCAGGTCAGGCAGATAGGCCCAGGGCCGGCTGATATCCAACGGGCCGGGCCAGGTGACACGGCCTTTGGGCAGGTCCTTGGCGATGGACTGGTCCAGCCAGCTGCCCACGCCACTGCCGAAATAATCGCCTGCGCGCAGCACCACGGCGCGCATGGCGCCATCGCGCGTGGCGGCCTGCAGGCGCTGCTCCAGGTGGATGCGCATCAGTCCCTTGAAGTCCAGCGCAGTCTGCGGCGTGTCTTCGCGCAGCACCGGCGGCATGGCACGGCCATAGTTGTAGACACTGCCAGGCAGCATGAGCGTGGCGCCCAGGGTGCGGGTGACTTCGATGGCTGCGTCCATCAGCATCGGCGCCTCCTTGCGCCAGGCCTTGTGCGTGTAGGCCGGGTTCATGGCATGCACCACCACCTGCGCCCCCTGCGCTGCGGCGGCAAGGGCTGGAGTGTCCTGCGGTGCGATGCCGACCCACTGCACGCCTGGCACAGCGGGGTCGCTGGCACCCGGCCGTACCTGGGCACGCACCTGCCAGCCCGCCTGTGCGAAAGCGCGGGCGGCAGCAAGGCCCAGGCGCCCGCGGGCCCCGAGGATGAGAACGGTGGATGCAGCGATCGACATGGCAGGGCTCCTGAACAAAGAGGGAATGGAGCGATTGTGGAAATGCGGCCGCCGTTACACAATTGGCTAACTGTCGATAGCAGCAATGCAAAAATGAATACCTGTACCGGCCATGAAACAACGCTTTGACTGGAGCCTCATCCAATCCTTCCTGGCTGCCCTGGACCAGGGCAGCCTGCTGGGCGCTGCGCGCGTGCTGAACGCGAGCCAGCCCACCATCGGGCGCCACATCGCCGAGCTGGAGGCCCAGCTCGGCGTGGTGCTATTCGAGCGCACGGGGCGCGGCCTGCTGCCCACGGCGACAGCACTGCGCCTGGCCGAATCGGCCCGCGCCATGGAGACGGGTGCCGACCAGCTGGCACGCAGCGTCTCGGGCGGCGAGGCCGGGGTCAGCGGCACCGTGCGCATCACCGCCAGCCAGCCGGTGGCCTGCATGCTGCTGCCACCCCTGCTGGCGCGCATGCGACTGGAACTGCCCGAGGTGCAGGTGGAACTGGTCTCCAGCAACGAGGTCACCAACCTGCTGCGCCGCGAGGCCGACATCGCCCTGCGCATGGTGCAGCCCACGCAGGCCAGCCTGGTGGCCAAGCGCATCGGCAAGGTCACGCTGGGCACGTACGCCCACCGCGATTACCTGCGCCGCCGGGGCACGCCGCGCCAGCCGCCCGACCTGCTGCAGCACGACCTGGTGGGCAACGACCGCTATGGCGACATCGCGCGCGGCTTTGCCGCCATGGGCTACCCGGTGGAGCGCCAGCACTTCGCGCTGCGCACCGATGACCTCATGGCCTACTGGCAGGTGGTGCGCAACGGCCTGGGCATCGGCTTCGTGGCCGACCACATGGCCCGCACAGACCCGAACCTGGTGGCGCTGCTGCCCATGCTCAAGCTGCCCGAGCTGCCCATCTGGCTCACGGTGCACCGCGAGATACGCACCAGCCAGCGCATCCGCGCGGTGTACGATTTTCTGGCCGAGGCCGTTCCCGACGCGCTGTAAAAAACTTCCCACCATGACCATGCCATTCACCTGTCTGTCACGGCTTGTGGCGACCCTCCTGGTCTGCATGCAAGGGGTCGCCCTGGCCGCCGACACGGCGACCTTCGAGCCCGCGACCGCCACGCTGCGCCTGCCTACACTGCAGCTCGACGCGGGCGACCGCTACCGCGACGTGGTGGTGCGCCTGCTCGACCCGGGCCAACTGCGCGTGGACGACCCAGCCGTGGGCACTGAGCTGCAGTACCTGACCACGGGCAGTGTGCTGCGCCTGCCGCAGGTGGTGATCGGCACTGCCACCTACCCCCGGGTGAGCCTGACCCGGCCGGGGCTGGAGCTGCTGGGCGCGGGCGGCCTGGTGGGCCCTGCCAGCGCGGCGGACGCGAGCGTGCCCGGCGCCGTCACCACGCCCTTCCCCACGCTGGAGAACATCACGGTGGAATGGGACTTCACGGGCGATGCCAACCGCAATGCGGTGGTCGGCGTGCGCTACCGTGCGCAGGGCAGCAGCGCCTGGCGCACCGGCATGCCGCTGCGCCGCATCCACAATGAGACCTCGGGCCAGGGCCGCACCTGGCCGCTGCGCCATTCGGGCAGCATTTTCGACGTGGCGCCAGGCACCACCTACGAGATCGAGGTCACGCTCACCGACCCCGATGGCGGCAGCACCGTGCGCACCGCCACCGCCACGACCCGCAGCGTGCCCACGCCTGCGCCTGGCGCAGTGGTCAAGCCCGCCACGCCGGCCACGCTTGCCAGCGTGCTGGCCGGCGCGAATGCCGGTGAGGTCGTGGAACTGGGGGCCGGGCGCTACAGCGGCTTTAGCGTGGCGCGCAGCGGCGCTTCGGGACGGCCGCTGGTGATCCGGGGCACCCCGGGCGCGGTGGTCGAAGGCGAGATCAGCGTCTTCAACCAGCGCCATGTGATGCTGACCGAGATGACTCTGAACGGCCGCGTGCGCTTCAACGGCAGCAACGACTTCAGCATGACGCGCAGCACCGTCAACGCCACGGCGGCACTGGGCGGGCACGGCATCATCACCTTCACGCGCGCGGAGAACGCCTACATCGCCGACAACACGGTCACCGGCACGGTGGTCTGGTCCGAAGCGGCCCTCGGTGCATCGGGCGGAAACGCGGGCGAGGGCATCCTCATCACGGGCCCCGGCCATGTGCTCATGAACAACCGCGTGGCGCGTTTTCGGGACAACATCTCGCTGCTCGAAGACGACGAGGCGGTTGACCAGTACAGCATCGACATCCTGAACAACGACCTTTCGGAGGCTGCGGACGACGGCGTGGAGGCCGACTTCTGCATGCACAACTGCCGCATCATGCGCAACCGGCTGACCAATGTGTTCATCGCGCTGTCATCGCAGCCGGGCCTGGGCGGGCCCACCTACTTCGTGCGCAATGTGGTCTACAACGCCGTACACGTGGCCTTCAAGCTGTACCGCAGCAGCTACGGCGACGTGCTGCTGCACAACACCGTGGTGAAGTACGGCGACGCACTCGGCATCTATGCCGGCGCTACGGTGGGGCGGCTGTATGCACGCAACAACCTGTTCATCGGCGGGCCGGGTGGTACCTATGGCGGCTATTCCAGCGGCACCGGGCGCGTGCTGTCGATTGCCGACCTGGATGCCGCCAGTGCCGACCTCGACTTCGATGCCTATGGTTCCACCGTGGGCAGCTTCACCGGCCGCTGGGGCGCCACCAGCTTTTCCAGCCTGGCCGAGCTGCGGGCCCGCACCACCGAGCGCGCCGCCGTGCAGGTGGGCATGGACTCGTTCGCCTCCGTTCCCGTTTTTCCCGGCTCGCCCATCACGCTGTACACCGTGCCCGACCTGCGCCTGCAACCCGGCTCGGCCGCAGTCGATGCAGGGCAGGCCATTCCCAACATCAGCCAGGGTTTCCAGGGCCGAGCCCCTGATGCCGGAGCCTATGAACTCGGCCAGGCCCTGCCCGTGTACGGCCCCCGCTGAGCAGGATCAGAACAGCGGAGATATCGGCTTCACCACATACAGCATATTGCTGTCGGGCTTGCCGTCGTACAGGTACTTCTGCTTGATGCCGCCCAGGTTGTCCGGGGCGATCACGAAGTCGGCATCGTTGATGATGGCCAGGCGGTTCGCGTCGATGACCCACATGCCTTCCAGCTTGTCGTGCGGGTACTTCTGCGAGGCAATGGCGTCATACGCCAGCACCTTGGTGATGGGCTTGATGCCCAGCGCCGCCAGTTGCGCCCAGCCGGCGGCGTAGTTGTCGGCGGTGCCGCCGTCCTTGACCACCAGCTCCAGGGTCTTGCCGTCCACCAGCAGGCCGTTGGCGGCATTCACCGTGAGCGATGCGTTGGTGCTGCGCAGGGCGGTGTTGGAGCGGTCCACATTGGTCGCCTGGCCGATGTCGATCTTGTAGATGTTCTTGCGGACCACCCCGGTGTCGATGCCGTAGAACTTGGTATCGCGCTCGACCGCCAGGAAGCTGGTGGCGGAGAGGGCCACGATCTCGGAGTTGGCCAGGCCCGCCGCATCCTGGCGGTACAGGTACTGCGCCGTGGCACCGGTTTCGATGTTCACCGTGACGAGGCGAACCAGGTTGATGCTGCCCACGGCGCTGGTGGGGTTGTAGAGGTTCGATTGCATCATGCCCACCAGCGTCTTGCCGTCGGGCGTGATGGTCAGGCCTTCCATGCCCCGGTTGGGCCAGCGCGTGGACAGCTCGGCCGGCAGGGTGCGCCCGGCCTTGTTGCGCGGGTCGGCCGCAAAGGGGTTGATGCGCTCGATCTCCTTGCCCGTGGCGTCGAAGTGCACGATGTGCGGGCCGTACTCGTCGCTGATCCAGAACGTGCCATCCTTCAGCGCCACCAGGCCTTCGGAATCGAGCCCGCTTTCATCGAAGCCCTTGATGCCATCGCCGTCCGGGTCCAGCGACACGACGCTGCCGTCCAAGTTGTAGGGCGTCTCGCCGGTGCCGCCGAATTGGCGGTTGGGCAGGCCGGTGATCGGGCGGCCCTTGGGGTCCTTGAGCAGGATGGTGCTCACCAGTTCGGCCTTGCCTTCAGACGTGAGCTTGAACAGGCCGATGCGCGGGGTGTAGTCCGGCTTGACGAAGATGATGCCGGGCGGCGAGCGGGTGGCCTCGGTGGCGGCGTTCGGGCCGCGGTCGCTCAGGGCATAGAAGTACCCTTCCTGGGTGGGGTGCGGCGCCATGGACGAGCCGTAGCTGCCGTTGCGCAGCTCGGTCTTTTCGGCATTGTCCACCCGGCCCATCACCTCGTAGGGCAGGCTGGTCCCGTTGGCGCCGGGATACTGGAACCCGTCGTCGGAGCCGCCGCAGGCGATCACACCTACTCCCAGGGCAAGGAGGGACAGGGCGCGGGGAACGAAATGCTTCATGGTTTGTTGGGGGGTGAGAATGGAAGACTTTTCGAGGGTATGAAGGCTGCGTGACAATCCCATGAATCCACCCAGGTTGGCGCCGCTGATCGCCCATGCGCCGCCGCACGACGACCTGCATTTGCGCTACAAACGCTGAAACAATTCCTGCGCTGCCGCCTGCGGCGCGCCCCGAACCACACCAGGAGGCATCCTTGACCCCTACCATCGGTTTCGCCACCCGGCTCGCCGTCTGCGCCAGCCTGTTGCTGTGCGCAGCGGGCACCGCGCTCGCGCAGGACAGCAGCGCCAACTCGCGCATTGCCCGCGTCACCGTCTATTCAGGCACCGCCACCGTGGAGCGCGTGGCCAAGGTCGCGATGGGTGCGCGCAGCTTCACCTTCAGCTGCCTGCCGGCCTCCCTGGATGCGCAGAGCCTGCAGATCAGTGCCGATGCCAGCGTGCGCGTGGGCGAATTCAACGTGCTCACCGAAGACCGCGACGTGGCCCCGGCATGCGCCAGCCCGCTGGACGGCCGCATACGCGACCTGGAAGACCAGATCGCTGGCGTGAAGGCCGAATCCGGCGCGCTGGGCCTGGTGGACAGCTACCTCAAGGGTGTGGCCGGCGGCCGGGGCACTGGCGACGAGACGCCCGGTGGCCGTGTACAGAGCCCCACGCCAGCGCAGATCACGGCCATGGCCGACGTGCTGCGCAAGTCGGGCCAGGACGCACTGGCCCGCACGCACCAGCTGCAGCGCAAGCAAGAGGCACTGGAACTGGCCTTGAAGCCCCTGGTGGCCGAGCGCAACCGTGTGGCCAGCCAGCGCGCGCGCGTGGTGTCGGTCAGCATCAACCTCGCGGCCGAGCGCGAGGGCGAGCTGCGCCTGTCCTACCAGGTGCGCGGCCCCGGCTGGCAGCCCACCTACCGCGCCACGCTGGACCCGGCCAAGGCCACCGTGCTGCTGGAACGCCAGGCCCTGGTCGCACAGAACAGCGGCGAGGACTGGAGCAATGTGCAGCTCGTCCTCTCCACCGGCCAGCCGGGACGCGCCACCCAGGGCCGCCTGCCGCGCCCGTGGACGCTGGATGTGGCGCCGCCACCGCAGCCCATGAGCATGGCAGCCCCCGCGATGGCCATGGCCCCTGCCGCGCCTCCCGCCCCTGTGGCTCGGGAGCGGTCCATGGCCGAAGAGGCCATGCCGAGCTTCGACGTGAGCACCACCGACAGGGGCTTTGCCACCGAGTTCGCCGTGCCCCAGCGCATCAGCGTTCCCTCCAGCGGCCAGCGCGTGACCCTGGCGCTGGGCAATCACAGCGCAGCGGCCACGCTGCTCACGCGCACCGCGCCGGCGGTGGAGGATGTAGCCTACCTGGTGGCCGAAGTCGCCACGCCGCCCGGCGTGTGGCCTGCAGGCGCCGTGGGGCTGTACCGCGACGGCGCCTTCGTGGGCACCGGGCGGCTGGACTTCGGCGCGCCCAGCACCGCACCTGCAGGCAGCACCAGCCTGTCGTTCGGCAAGGACGACCTGGTCACCGTGCGCGCCGAGGCGCCGCAGGACCTGACCAGCGCCACGGGCTTCACGGGCTCGCGCACCGAGCGCCGCACCCGCCGCGCCTACAGCGTGGAAAACCGCCACCGGAGCGGCATCACGCTGCAGGTGCTGCATGCGGCACCCGTCTCGCGCAACGAGAAGATCGAGGTCGAGTCGCGCTACCAGCCGCAGCCCGCCGAGATGGCTTTCAACCGCACACCGGGCACCGTGGCCTGGCAGCAGCCCTTGGCGGCGGGCGCCACGGCGCAGTTCAGCGCCGAGCACACGATCCGCTACGCCAAGGACATCCAATTGCAGGAACGCCAATGATCCCCGCCATGGACCCCATGTCCCCGTCTTCACTGCCGCCCGCCGCGCCGCGCCGCGCCACTGCCGCCTTCATGCTCTCGCACCCGGCCCACTGCATCGCGCTGGGTTTTGGCGCGGGGCTCTCGCGCATCGCCCCCGGCACCGTGGGCACGCTCTGGGCCTGGCTAGCTTTTCTGGCGCTGCAGCAGTGGCTGAGCCCCCTGGCCATGGGCCTGCTGATCGCCGCCAGCACGGTGGTCGGCTGGTGGGCGTGCACGGTGGCGGCGCGCAACCTTGGCATCGCTGACCCCGGCAACATCGTCTGGGACGAAGTGGTGGCCTTCTGGCTGGTGCTGTGGCTGGCCATGCCCATGGGCTGGTGGGGGCAACTCGCTGCGTTTGCGCTGTTCCGCTTCTTCGATGCCGCCAAGCCCGGCCCCGTGGCCTGGGCCGACAGCCTGTTCAAGGGCTTTGGCTGGCGTGGTGGCTGGGGCATCCTGTGGGACGACTTTGTGGCGGCCTTCTGCACACTGCTGGTGATTGCGCTGTGGAGGTTCTGGGCATGAGCGAGGCGGCACACCAGGCCCGGCTGCTGGCCGACATCGCGGCCCAACTGCTCGCGCGCGGGCAGATGCTGGCCACGGCCGAGAGCTGCACGGGCGGCATGATCGCCGCGGCCTGCACCGACCTCTCCGGGTCGAGCCAGTGGTTCGAACGCGGCTTCGTGAGCTATTCCAACGAGGCCAAGGCCGAGCTGCTGGGCGTGCCGCCGGCACTGATCGCAGAACACGGCGCGGTGAGCGAGCCGGTGGTCCGCGCCATGGCTGCGGGTGCGGTGGCGCGTTCGCGCGCACAGGTGGCCATGGCCGTCACGGGCGTGGCCGGCCCCACGGGCGGCAGCCCGGCCAAGCCGGTGGGCACGGTGTGGTTCGGATGGGCCATCAACGGCTCCGTGCATACCGAACTGCAGCAATTCCCGGGCGACCGTGCCACGGTGCGCAGCGCCACCGTGGCGCACGCGCTGCAGCGGCTGCACCACTACCTGGGTTGACGCGGCAAGCGCGTCGCCCAGGCGCCAGCGGGCCTGCACAGCGTCGGTGTAGCATCCTCCGCCCGGGCTCCAGAGCCCGCATTGCCCCTACCGGAGCCTCCATGCACCCCAACGCCCAGACCCTGCAGCGCTTTTACACCGCCTTCGGCCAACTCGACCACGCCACCATGCAGGCCTGCTACGCGCCCGACGCCACGTTCGACGACGAGGCCTTCTCGCTCAAGGGCCGCGAGCAGATCGGCGGCATGTGGCGCATGCTGGCCACTGCCACGCGCAAGAACGGTGCCGAGCACTGGAAGCTCGAATCGAGCGGCATCGAGGCCGATGACAAGGGCGGACGCGCGCACTGGGAGGCACACTACCTTTTCAGCGCCACGGGGCGCAAGGTGCACAACATCATCGACGGCACCTTCACCTTCACGCCCGAAGGGCTGATCGCCACGCACCGCGACCGCTTCAATTTCTGGCGCTGGTCGCGCCAGGCCCTGGGCACTCCCGGGCTGCTGCTGGGCTGGTCGCCCTCGCTCAAGCGCAAGGTGCGCAGCACGGCGGCGGGCAACCTGGCCAAATTCCTCGCGCAGGAAAAGAAGTAAGCCAGCGCAGGCTGCGGCAGCAGCCTGACCTCAGCCGCTGCGCGGCGCCGAACCCAGCCGGTCGATCAGCACCGCGCTGGCCTGGTTGAGCCCCAGCACCTGCACCGTGCAGCCATGGTGCTGCAGGCGCTGCACCACCTTGTCGAGCGCAGCCACGGCGGTGACGTCCCAGAAATGCGCGCCCGAGACGTCGATGCGCACGGGCCGGCCTTCGGCGCCCAGGATGTCGAAGGCGTCGATGAAGGCATCCGCCGAGGCAAAGAACACCTGGCCCGTGACCTGCCAGGTGCGCAGGCCGCTGGCTTCATCATCCGTTGCGCGCACCTGCAGCATGCGCGCCACCTTGAAGGCAAAGAACACGCCGCTGAGCAGCACCCCCACCGCCACGCCGGCTGCCAGGTTGTGCGTGAACAGGGTCACGGCCACCGTGGCCAGCACCACGGCGCTGGACATGCGCGGGTGGCGCACCAGGGTGCCGAGCGACTTCCAGTCGAAGGTGGACGCCGACACCATGACCATGATGGCCACCAGGGCGATCACCGGCACCTGCGACACCCAGGGCTTGAGCACCACCATGAGGATGAGCAGAAACACGCCCGCGAACAGCGTGGACAGGCGTCCGCGCCCGCCGTATTTCACGTTGCCCACCGCCTGGCCGATCATGCCGCAACCGGCAATGCCGCCGAACAGGCTGGCTGCCACGTTGGCCACGCCCAGGCCGGCGCATTCGCGGTTCTTGGAGCTCGGCGTATCCGTCATCTCGTCTACCACGGCAGCGGTCAGCACCGATTCCAGCAGGCCCACCATGGCGATGGCCAGCGCGGGCAGCGCAATGATGCGCAGCGTGTCGAACGCCAGCGGCACCTCGGGCAGGCCGAACAGGGGCAGGGAATCGGGCAACTGGCCCAGGTCGGCCACGGTGGGCAGCGGCAGGCCCATACCAGAGGCCACGAGCGTGAGTGCCACCACGCAGATCAGCGGCGAAGGGATGGCCGTGAGCGCGCGCCAGCCCAGGCGCTGGCCCAGCGCAGGCAGTCCGTAGATGATGGCCAGCCCCAGGCCCAGCATGGCCCAGGTGGCCGTACCCGCGCCGGCAAGGTGCGGCAGTTGGGCCGAGAAGATCAGGATGGCCAGGGCGTTCACGAAGCCGGTGCGCACCGAGCTGGAAACGAATCGCACCAGCACCCCCAGGCGCAGCAGCCCGAAGGCCAGTTGCACCAGGCCTGCCAGAATGCCTGCAGCCAACAGGTACTGCAGCCCATGCGACTGCACCAGCGGCGCCGCCACCAGGGCAACGGAGCCAGCCGCCGCCGAGACCATGGCCGGGCGCCCGCCCACGAAGGCGATCACCAGGCTGATGACGAACGAGGCAAAGAGCCCCACCGACGGGTTCACCCCCGCGACAAAGGAAAAGGCGATGACCTCGGGGATCAGTGCAAAGGTGGCAACGGCACCGGCCAGCAGTTCGCGCGGAATGCTGACCGGCGCCCATTCGGCGCGCAGGCGGGACAAGGTGGAGGCGTTCATGGGACAGGCGCACGCCGCAGGCGCGTTCGGTCAACGGGGACAGGATAGAGGAAGCAGTAAACACACCCACGGACGCCGCGCCCGTGGAAACGGCGCACCGCAACCGCGTGCGCCGCAGGACAAGGGCTCAACCGCCGCTCAGTTGGCGCCGTGGCACTTCTTGTACTTCTTGCCGCTGCCGCAGTGGCAGGGGTCGTTGCGGCCGGGCTCGGGCGCCTTGCGGATGGTTTCCACGCGCGGGCCCATGCTCTTCCAGATCTGGCGCAGGTCGTACACGGCCCAGATGGCCTCGCCGAAGGCCTCTACCCGGGCCTGGCTGGTGCTGGGCGGGCCGTTCTCGTCGAACATGCAGACTTCAGGCTTGCCAGTGTCGTCTTCGGTCAGGGCAACGATGCTGTCCAGCGCGTCGTTGAGCCATTGGGCGGCCTCCTTGTCGCGCGGGGCCGCCCAGTCCTCGGGCCAATTTTCCACCGCGAACATGAAACCCAGCGCCCAGACCTGGCCGAACGAGGGGATGTCCTGCTCGTCGGAGTCCATCTCGGCGCGCTGCTCTTCGGTCAGGCTGGCCACCGCGCCGCGCATGTCCATGGCCTCGGGCTGGAAGGTCTGATCGTCGTCCAGGCGGTCGACCTTGGCATCGAGCTGGCGCACCACCTCGTCCCAGCGGCGTGTCCACAACTCCAGGAACCGCGCCTGCTGGGCTGCGTCGGCAAACGCCGGCAGCAGCGGCAGGGGCTCGCCCTCGGCCACTTCGAGCTCGGCGCCATCGCCCAGCAGCATGGGCAGGTACTCGGCCGGCGCGATTGGGCGGCGGTTGCAGATGACGGCGGTCATGAAGCCATCGCAGAACTCCCACTGGGGAATCTCGTCGCCGCGCGTGCGCAGGTCGTCAAGGAGGTTGTCGATCTCTTCGAGCTCGTCAGGACCCAGGGCCGGGGCCAAGGCAGCGGTTTCGGGATCGGTTTCGGGCTTTTCAATGGGGTCGGTCATGGCGGGGCTCCGTGGTGCGGCTGCTGGAAGCAAAGTTTTACTTTTATGATGCGCAAGGCCTGCGCCCGAGCGCAACACCCGGGCACAGTGCGGTGGGCGGCAACGCCACCCGCGCAAAGGCGGCCAGTGTAGCCCTCCCGCTTCGCCCGCAAAAGAACCAGGACACCCGATGATCCACCAACTCAACTCCCTGTACCCGGTGCGCTACACGGCCTTTGCACTGTGTGTGCTGGGCCTGCTGGCGGCGCTCTGCGCCCTCGTGGCCTTCGGCGCAAGCCTGCCGCTGGTGCTGGCCCTGGGAGCGCTGGGGGCGCTGGTGGCCGTGGGCGTGTACGACCTGCGCCAGACGCGCCATGCCATCCTGCGCAACTACCCGGTCATCGGGCACATCCGCTTCATGCTCGAATACGTTCGCCCCGAGGTGCGCCAGTACTTCATCGAGAGCGACAGCGAGGCCGCCCCCTTCTCGCGCGCCCAGCGCTCGCTGGTCTACCAGCGCGCCAAGGGCGAGCCCGACAACCGGCCCTTCGGCACGCACCTGGACGTGGGCGCACGCGGCTACGAGTGGGTGAACCACTCCATGGCGCCTTCGCACCTCACGTCGAGCGACTTTCGCGTATGGATCGGCGGCAGCCCCGATGCGCCCTCGCCCTCGGTGTCGCCGTGCACCCAGCCCTATCACGCCAGCGTGTTCAATATCTCGGCCATGAGCTTTGGCGCGCTGTCGGCCAACGCGGTGCTGGCGCTGAACAAGGGCGCGCAGTTGGGTGGCTTTGCCCACGACACAGGCGAAGGCTCCATCTCGCAGCACCACCGCGTGCACGGAGGCGACCTGATCTGGGAAATCGGTTCGGGCTACTTCGGCTGCCGCAACGACGATGGCAGCTTCAGCCCCGAACGCTTTGCCACGAATGCGCAGGACCCGCAGGTGAAGATGATCGAGCTCAAGCTGAGCCAGGGCGCCAAGCCCGGGCACGGTGGGGTACTGCCCGCAGCCAAGGTCACCATCGAGATCGCGGCCGCACGCGGCGTGCCCGTGGGCAAAGACTGCATCTCGCCCTCGCGGCACAGCGCGTTCGCGAGCCCGGTGGAGATGATGCAGTTCATTGCCCGCCTGCGCGAGCTCTCGGGCGGCAAGCCCACAGGTTTCAAATTCTGCCTGGGCCATCCCTGGGAGTGGTTTGCCATCGTCAAGGCCATGCTGGTCACGGGCATCACGCCCGACTTCATCGTGGTGGACGGGGCCGAGGGTGGCACGGGCGCAGCCCCCGTGGAGTTCAGCGACCATGTGGGCGCGCCGCTGCAGGAAGGCCTGCTGCTGGTGCACAACACCCTGGTGGGCGTGAACCTGCGCGAGCGCGTGCGCATAGGCTGCGCGGGCAAGGTGATCACCGCCTTCGACATCGCGCGCATGATGGCGCTGGGTGCCGACTGGTGCAATGCCGGCCGTGGCTTCATGATGGCGCTGGGCTGCATCCAGGCGCAAAGCTGCCACACCGGCCACTGCCCCACCGGCGTGACCACGCAGGACGCGCAGCGCCAACAGGCCCTGGTGGTGCCCGACAAGGCCTCGCGCGTGGCGCAGTTCCACCACAGCACCCTGCATGCGCTGCAGGAGCTGGTGCAGGCCGCCGGCCTTCAGCATCCCAAGGACATCACGGCCCACCACATCGTGCGCCGCATCAGCGATACCGAGGTACGTCTTCTGTCCAACCTGATCACGCGCATGCAGCCCGGCGCTTTGCTGGGCTCGCTGGAGGCGCAGCACAACGTGTTCCGCCTGTACTGGCCGCTGTCCAGCGCGCACAGCTTTGCCGCCAGCGAACCGGTGCTGGAACCGTCGGTGCCGCACCATGTGGAAGTGGCCCACGCGGCCGTGGCCGCCGTCAGCGATCTGCCCGCCAACGCCGCCGTATGACGATGGAGGCAGGCAAGGTTCCTGGCAGCAACCCCGGCAGCAACACCGTCGATTACGCGGCCTACCTGCGCCAGCAGCTCGTACAGCAGCAATTCAACGTGGCCAGCTACCGGCTCGGCGAGGAGCAGGTATGGCTCAAGAAGGCCGGTGCACCCCACGGCCCGGGCCGCTACCGTGCCATGGCGGCAATGGCTGCGGTGCTGCGCCTGGAAGTGCTGCGCCCGGTGCCCAACCGGGGCGGGCGCGAAGCCATCGCCACCGAGGTGCGGCGCCTGCGCGACCTGCAGGCGCGCGGCCTGCGCGTGCCCACCGTGCTGGCGGCGCAGGAGGATGGCTTTTTGATGCGCCACCTGGGGCGGCCCGCGCAGCAAACGCCCTCGCTGGGCAATGAGATCGACCATGCCGTGTCCGCCGGGCCCGCCGCCGTGCTGGCGCTGTGGCAGCAGGGCCTGGTGGCCATTGCGCAGGTGCACGCCAGCGGCACCTGCCTGAGCCAGGCGTTCGCGCGCAACCTGGTGCGCTGCCCCGATCGCGTGGTGGGCTACATCGATTTCGAGGACGACCCGGCTGCCGTGCTGCCGCTGCCGGTATGCCACGCGCGCGATGCGCTGTGCTACGCGCACTCCACGGCCATCTACCTGCGCCTGGTGGGCGCGCTCGACGACGCCCGCGCGATGTGGACCGCCTGGATCGCGTCAGGCAGCCCGGAGCTGCAGGCCATGCTGGCCACCAGCATCGGGCGCATGGGCTGGATGCAGCACCTGCCGCAGAACCGCAAGCTCGGCCGCGACATGCAGCGCGTGCGCGCGGCCTACGACCTGCTGCGGCCTTGAACCATGCGCGTGGGCATGGGCTGCGCGCAAAGCGGGCCCGTCCTTAGCGGGCTGTAGGCATTGGCTGACAGCGGCAGATCGGGCGCCCGCCTATCGTGCAGGCGGTGCTCCCGTTTGCCTCCTTTTGCCTCTGCCCAATGTCTACTCCTGCCGCCACCCTTTCAGCACCACCCGCTCCCGCATCGCCGCCGCCGGCCGCGAAGAAGCCCCGTCGCCGCCGCCCTCCCACCCTATCGCTCTCGGCATGGAAGCAGTTCATGAGCGTGGCCCGCCCCTACTGGATGGGCGAGAAAAAAAGAACCGCCTGGGGCCTGCTCGCGCTGCTCATCGGCCTGATGGTCTGCGAGACACAGCTGGCCGTGATGCTGATCGACAAGACCGGCGAGATGACCTCGGCCCTGGCGGCCAAGCAGGCCGATCGCTTTTGGGACGCGGTGCGCGCCAGCCTCATCGTGCTGGCCTTCGCGGTGCCGGTGTACGCCTTCTACTACTACATGCGCGACGCGTTTTCCAACCACTGGCGGCGCTGGCTCACGCACCGCTTTCTGGATGGCTACCTGGGTGAGCGCAAGTACTACGAACTCGGTACCGGCAGCGACATCGACAACCCCGACCAGCGCATCAGCGAAGACATCAACACCTTCACCGGCCGGTCCACGCACTTCCTGCTGATCTTTCTGGGCTCGCTGATGCAGCTCGTGGCCTTCAGCGCGGTGCTGTGGTCCATTTCCAAGGTGCTGGTGGCCTTTCTGGCGGTGTATGCACTGCTGGGAACCTTCGGCGCGCTGTACCTGTTTGGCGCACCGCTGATCCGGCTCAATTTCTGGCAGATCCGGCGCGAGGCGGACTTCCGCTTCGGGCTGATGCGGCTGCGCGAGAACGCCGAGTCCATCGCCTTCTACCGCGGCGAGCCGCAGGAGCGCGCGCAGATCGACCACCGCTTCGAGGCGGCCTTCACCAACTATGCGCGGCTCATCAAGAAGCAGCGTTCGCTCAACCTGTTCCAGCGCTCGTTCAGCCAGCTCACGCTGGTGCTGCCGAGCATCATCCTGGCCAATGGCGTGCTTTCGGGCGAACTCGAGGTGGGGCGCGCGATCCAGGCGGCGGGCGCCTTTGCTGCGGTGCTGGGCGCGGTGTCGCTCATCGTGGACAACTTCGAGAGCCTGAGCCGCTTCGTGGCCGGCATCGACCGGCTGCATGCGCTGTCGCAGATGGTCCTCAAGACCCCTGCAGCACCCACCCCCTGGGCCGAACCTGCCGCCGCACCGCGCACCGACAGTCCGCAGGATCCCCCTGCAGAACCCGCGCCGCAGATCTCCTCGCGCATTGGCGAGGCCATGGCCATCGAGGGGCTCACCCTCTACACCCCGCAGTTCGGCCGCCTGCTGGTGCAGGACCTGTCACTGCAGCTGCAAACCGGCGATGCCCTGCTGATCACCGGCCCCAGCGGCTGCGGCAAAAGCTCGCTGCTGCGGGCCATTGCAGGCCTGTGGCGCACCGGCAGCGGTGCCGTACAGCACCCGCCGATGGAGGACGTGTTCTTTCTGCCCCAGCGCCCGTACATGCAGATGGGTACGCTGCGCAGCCAGATCATCTACCCCATGAAGGAGACCGACCTGGCGGACGAACGCTTGCTGGAGCTGTTGCAGGAAGTGCAGCTCGAATCGCTGGCCGAACGCGTGGGCGGGCTCGACGCCTCGCACGACTGGGAAAAGCAGCTCTCCATCGGCGAGCAGCAGCGCCTGGCCTTTGCCCGGGTGCTGGCGCGTGCGCCGCGCATCGTGATCCTGGACGAAGCCACCAGCGCCCTCGACAGCGCCAACGAGGCGGCGCTTTACGAGCGCCTGCGCGCCAACGGCACCACGCTGATCAGCATTGCCCACCGCCCGGCCGTGCTCAAGCACCACACCCATGTGCTGGAGCTCAAGGGCGAGGGCGCGTGGCAGGTGCACGCGGCGGGCGATTTCAGCTTCGACCGCTGACGGAAATATCAGGCGCCAGCGCTGGCGGGTTCGGCCGCCACCTCCCACACCAGCGCTGTCGCCACGTGAGCGTCCAGCGTCAGCAGGCGCTTGCGCATGCAGATCACGGCCTTGTCCTTGCTCAACAGGATGGCGCGGTGCGCGGCGGCCAGGTCGATGAACTTCTGGTCGTCGGTGTCCTTGCAGACGTAGGCCACGCGCGGGGCAATCGCCACCAGGCGGGCCTGGGCGTCGAAGGCAGCCAGCACCTGCGCCGCGTCCACACGGTAGTAGTCCATGCGGCCGACGATGTGCGGGTAGGCCAGCACGCGCTCGAGTTCGTCGCGCATGACCTGCGTGGCGATCCAGGCCAGGCGCCCTTCGGCGAGCAGTTGGCGCAGCGGCACGGTGGCCGGGTCCGAGAAGATCAGCAAGTCCAGCGCGACGTTGGTGTCGACGACCACAGGGCGCACGGGTTCACCCGCCGGCGCCTGGGCCGGCAGCGCCAACTCAACCCGCATCGCGCGGGCCGGCCGGTGGCGTATCGGACGATGGCTTGGTGCGCACCGATCCCTTGACCATGTCGAAGCGGAACATGCGGCACTCGATGGGGCCGTTCCACATGGGCACGCGGCGCGACTCCTTCAGGCGCATCTTGCCGGGCAGCTTGAGGTCGGGGGTCAGCATCCAGGCCGTCCAGCCCGCATAGTTCTTCTTCCAGTGGGTGGCCAGCTGGCTGAAGAACTCGCCGCCGTCGTCGGTGTGCGCGGCCTCGCGGCCCACGCTGGCGCCCAGGGCCCGCTCGGCCGCGCGCTCATTGGCGTTCTGGCCGGCGGAGCCGGCGGCGGCAATGCGCTCGCCGTAGGGCGGGTTGAGCAGCATCAGGCCCGGCTGTTCGCTCGGCGGCATGCGCTGCAATGCGTCGCCACCGCGCAACTGCACGGCGTCGGCCACGCCCGCGCGCTCGGCATTGCGCTCGGCAAAATCGACCATTCGGTGGGCCACGTCGCTGCCGAAGATGGGCACGGGGCTCGCCTGGATGGCGCTCTCGGCCTCGGCCTGGATGGCCGACCACACATGGCCCTGGAAGGGCAGGAGCTTTTCAAACGCAAATCGGCGCAGCATGCCGGCCGGGATACGGCAGGCGATCTGCGCGGCCTCGATGGCGATGGTGCCGCTGCCGCAGCAGGGGTCGTACAGCGGCACGGGCGCATCACCGAGCGGGTCCCAGCCGCTGGCGGCGATCATGGCGGCGGCCAGGGTTTCCTTGAGCGGGGCGTCGCCCTTGTCCTCGCGCCAGCCGCGCTTGAACAGCGGCTCGCCCGAGGTGTCGATGTAGACCGTGGCCTCTTCGGTGGTCAGGTGCAGGTGGATGCGCACGTCGGGCCACTGCGTGTTCACGTCGGGGCGCACGCCGGACTTGGCGCGAAAACGGTCGGCCACCGCGTCCTTCACGCGCAGGCCGGCAAAGTTCAGGCTCTGCAGCGGGCTGTGCTGGGCCGTGACCTCGACCTTGAAAGTCTGGCGCGTGGTGAACCAGATTTCCCAGGCCACCTCGCTGGCGATGCCGTAGAGGTCGTTCTCGGAGCGGTAGGGCCGGTGCGCCAGTTGCACCAGCACGCGCTGCGCCAGCCGGCTGTGCAGGTTGAGCAGCAGCGCCTGGCGCCACGAGGCGCGCAGCAGCACGCCGCCCCGGCCCATGAGCAGGTCCTGGCCCGTGAGGCCGGTGATGGCGTGCACCTCGTCGGCGAGGTAGCCCTCGACACCGGCGGCGCAGGGGAGAAAGAGTTGGAGTTGGTTCATGGCACTGGGCGACAGGATACGCGCTTAAACGCCGACTGCGTCGGTCGCTGCGCGCGCCAGCAGCAGTTGGCGGATGGATTCAGGGATGGGCGCCACCTTGCGGTCGCTGCGGCCGATGAAGACGATGCCGACCTTGCCGCGCGCCACTTCACGCCCCGTGGTTTTCTCGGTCATGCGAAAGACGAGGTCGAAGCCGTAGCGGTTGAGGTCCTCGGGCGCCATCTCCACGCACATGGTCTCGCCATGGAAGCCTTCGGACTTGTACTGGGCCACGATGTCGCCCACCACGGTGGACAGGCCGCCCACATCCGCCTCGGGGTAACCGAGCGACTGGAAGAAGCGCACGCGCGCCTCGGACACCAGGGTCAGCAGTTGCGCATTGTCCAGGTGCCCGCCCTGGTTGACGTGGCTGATGTAGATCTGCAGCTCGGTGGCAAAGCCGAAGTGCGTGGGGAGGTCGAAAACAATGCGGGCCATGGGGCAGGGAAACAGAGGGTCGAGAAAAGACAGCGAAACGGGGGCAGGACGCCCCCGAAAAAGCCCGCAACGGGCATCGAAAAGCTGCATGCCGGACGGCAAGGATGGCCCATACGGGTGAGGCCTTGCCCCAGCGGGCCTCGGGGCGGCAGAAGTCTCTTATGCTCCCGGGATAACCGATTTTACCCGGAGCCCCCATGCACACCCTGCGCTGCAGCCTGATCCTCGCCCTGATTGCGGCCGCGCTCACAGGCACGGCGCATGCCCAGACGCTCTACAAATCCGTGGATGCAAGTGGAAAGGTCGTTTACAGCGACCAGCCGCCCGCGTCCGGCGCGGTGCAAAAGACCCTGAAGCTCGAGAGCCTGCCCGTCAGCGTGGTCCCCGGCAACCCGCTGCCGCCCGCCACGCCCGGCCAGGGGCCTGCAGAAGCCCAGAAGGCGGCCCAGCCCCGGGGCGAGGTCACGCTCTACATGGCCACCTGGTGCGGCTACTGCAAGGCGGCCAAGGCCTACCTGGGAGGCAAGGGCATCGCGTACCGGGAGTTCGACGTGGACACGCCCACCGGCAAGGCCGCCTTTGCGCAGCTCGGGGCCCGTGGCGTGCCGGTGCTGCTCACCAATGGCCAGCGGGTGGCGGGCTTCAGCACGCAGTCGTATGACGCCGTCTTCACCAGCCGCAAGTAAGCCACCACCTCACTCACTCCGTTCCACCGCTCCATGCTCCGCACTGCCCTCACGCTGCTCACCTTCGCCCTGTGCCTGCCCGTTCTTGCCGAAGAACTGCGCGTTCCGCTGCCCGGGCGCGACGACCTCGTCATCGACCTGCCCGCCCAATGGCGCGCCCAGGTGCGCCGCCCCCATGCCGAGCTACCGCCCTCGGTCGCCATCAGCGGTCCCGATGCCACGGCCCTGCAGATGATCCTCACGCCCATCTGGCCCGCAGGCAGCTCCGCCAAGGCCCCCACGGCCGATGAGCTGCGGGCGCAGGTCCAGTCGGGCGCGACCCAGGCCAAGCCCAGGGCCGTCGAAGCCGAGCTGCCGCTCAAGGACCTGAGCGCCTCGGGCAAGACGGGCTACTACTTTTCGGCCACCGACCGCGCCCCCGAGCCGGGCGGCTACAAGCACCTGACCCAGGGCGTGCTGGGCATGAACGAACTGCGCGTGGCCTTCACCGTGCTGGCCAATGGCCAGTCGCAGGAGCCGACCGCACAGGCGCTGGAGCTGCTGCGCTCGCTGCGGCGCGCACCGGCCTCGAAGTCGCCTTGATGGCGGATGGCCCACCCACCATGCACCCCATGCTCGGCACCATCATGGTCTACGCGCGCGACATGCAGCGCAGCGCTGCGTTCTACGGCACGCATTTCGGCCTGCAGACCACGGGAGAGGTGGTGGAGGGCCTGATCGAACTCAAGGCCCCGGACGGCGGCGCCAGCATCCTCATCCACCAGGCGGCCAAGAGCGTGAAGCTCGGCCAGGCCGGGGTGAAGCTGTGCTTTCATGTGCACGACGTGGAGGCCTTCAAGGCCAATGCGCTGACGCAGGGCCTGGCATTCGGCAGCACGCACCAGGCCAATGGCTATGCGTTTGCCAATGTGAAGGACCCGGACGGCAACGCCGTCAGCATCTCCAGCCGGGCGTTCAGAACAGCGGCCTGATCAGAGCGCCTTGCGCAGGTTGGCTGGCGCGATCCGGAGCGCCTCGCGGTACTTGGCCACGGTGCGGCGCGCGCACTCGATGCCCTGCTCCTTGAGCATCTCGGCGATCTGGCTGTCCGACAGCGGCTTGGCGGGGCTTTCGGCCGCCACGAACTGCTTGATGAGGGCGCGCACGGCCGTGCTCGATGCGTTGCCGCCGGTCTCGGTGCCCAGGCCCGAGCCGAAGAAGTACTTGAGCTCGTAGGTGCCGATGGGCGTGGACATGTACTTGGCCGTGGTCACGCGGCTGATGGTGGACTCGTGCAAACCCAGCTCATCGGCGATGTCGCGCAGCACCAGCGGGCGCATGGCCAGCTCGCCATGGGTGAAGAAGCTCTTTTGCCGCTCGACGATGGCCCGCGAGACGCGCAGGATGGTGTCAAAGCGCTGCTGGATGTTCTTGATGAACCAGCGCGCCTCCTGCAACCGCTGCTGCATGGCCTGGTGGCCCTCGCCGCCCTTGTGGCCGCGCAGGGCACCGGCATAGATGTCGTGCACGCGCAGGCGCGGCATCACGTCGGGGTTCAGGGCCACGATGAAGTTGTGCTGGCCATCTCGGCCATTCGCCCGCCCGGCCTTGCGCACGATGACGTCGGGCACGATGATGTTGCGCTCCACGTCCACGAACTTGCGCCCGGGGCGAGGCTCCAGCCGCGCGATCAGGGCCATGGCGGCGCGCGTGCGCTCCTCGCCATCGCCACACAGCTGCGTGAGGCGGCGGATGTCGCGGCGCGCCAGCATCTCCAGCGGCTGCTGGCACACACGCAACGCGGTCTGCACGGTGTCGGGGTCGATTTCGCTGTCTTCATCGGCGGCCAGCGCGGTAAGCTGCAGCGTGAGGCATTCACCCAGGCCACGTGCACCCACGCCCACAGGCTCCAGGCTCTGCAGCAGGCGCAGGGCGACGGTGAAGCGGTGCACCAGCTCCTCGATCTGCTCCAGGTCGTCGGGGCCGGCCAGGCCCACGGCCAGCTCTTCCAGCGGGTCTTCGAGGTAGCCGTCGTCGTTGAGCGATTCGATCAAAAAGCGCAGGGCGGCCCGGTCCACCTCGGACAGGCGCAGCGACAGGGCCTGGCGGTGTAAAAACGCGGTGAGCGATTCGTGCGTACGCGCCAGTTCGGTGGCATCGGCCTCGTCGCCTTCGGAATCATTGCGGTTGCGGGCCGGCGCATCGCCGCCCCACTCGGCATCGTTGGGGGACACGTCCACGGTGCCATCGCCACTCCAGTCGGGCTCGTCGCCCGCACTGCTGCCCACTTCCGCATCGCCCTGCGGGCTGTCGGCCGAGGTCTCGGTCGACGTGCTGGTGCCCGGGGCGCTGGAATAGACCGCGTCGTCGGAACTGTAATCGTCTGGCTGCACCGGCGCATCGGCCGTTTCCACGCCGAACTCCTCGCGCGGCGCCTCGTCGGCATTGCGTTCGAGAAAGGGGTTTTCGTCGAGCATCTGCTCGACCTCCTGCCCCAGCTCCAGCGTGGACAGCTGCAGCAGCCGGATGGACTGCTGCAATTGCGGCGTGAGCGCCAGGTGCTGCGATACGCGCAGTGACAGGCCGGGCTTCATCGCACAGCCCCCCGGGGCTGCCGCAAAGGCAGGTGCATGGCGAACGGGTGGTCCATCGGTCTGCTACATGCGGAAGTGTTCACCCAGGTACACCCGGCGCACTTCGGCGTTGTCGACGATTTCGGAGGGGGTTCCCTGGGCCAGCACATGGCCATCGCTGATGATGAAGGCGTGGTCGCAGATGCCCAGCGTCTCGCGCACGTTGTGGTCGGTGATGAGCACGCCGATGCCGCGCGCCTTGAGGAAGCCGATGATGCGCTGGATCTCGATCACGGCGATGGGGTCGATGCCGGCAAAGGGCTCGTCCAGCAGGATGAAGCGCGGCTGCGTGGCCAGCGCGCGGGCGATCTCCACGCGGCGGCGCTCGCCGCCGGACAGGGCCAGCGCGGGCGAGGCGCGCAGGTGCTCCACGCGCAGTTCCGTGAGCAGCGCGGTCAGGCGCTCTTCGATGGCCTGGCGCGGCAGCGGCTGGCCGTCCTCGCCGCGCTGCAATTCGAGCACGGCGCGCACGTTCTCCTCGACCGTGAGCTTGCGGAAGATCGAGGCTTCCTGCGGCAGGTAGGACAGCCCCAGGCGCGAACGGCGGTGGATGGGCATGTGGGCCACCGAGTGGCCGTCGATGCGGATGTCGCCGGCATCGCTGCGCACCAGGCCCACGATCATGTAGAACGAGGTGGTCTTGCCCGCGCCGTTGGGGCCGAGCAGCCCGACGACCTCGCCCTTTTGCACGACCAGCGATACGTCCTTGACGACCTTGCGGCTGCCATAGGATTTTTCGAGGTGGTGCACCTCCAGCCGGCTGTCCGCCGGGGAATCGGCGGCGGTACTCACGTGCTGCCCACTCACTTGGCGCCGCCGCTCAGGGTGCTGCTGGGGCGCAAGGGGGTGCCCGGTGCCGCTGAGGCAGGGGCGGCCGCGCTGGCGGGTGTTTCCTTGGGCGACAGGATGGCACGCACGCGGCCACCGGGCGCCGGGGTGTCGCCCGCCGCGTTGGTGCTGCCGCGCGGCTTGGCGTCCACGGTGAACACGTCGGTCAGGTTGTTGTAGACGATGACCTGCCCGGTGATCTCGTCGGTCAGCGTGGATTCGCGGTAGCGCCGCAGCTCGGCGCGGGTGATGAACTTCACGTTGTCGGCCCGGCCGTCGTACTCGATGACCTCGCTCTCGCCCTCGATGAACTCGTCGGGCGCGCCCGCCAGCGTATCGCGCTTCTGGCGGAAGAAGGCGCGCTTGCCCGGCTCGGCCGTGACCACGCCGAACTGGTAGCCGTCCGCGTCCTGGCGCACGTCCAGGCGCGCGCCACGCAGCACGATGGTGCCCTTGGTCATGACCACGCGGCCGGTGAACACGCTGGTCTGCTTGAGCTCATCGTGGCGCAATGCGTCGGCCTCGATGTTCATGGGCTTGTTGCGGTCGGCCTTTTCGGCGTGGGCCGCCGTCTGGACCATGGCCAGGGCCGAGAGGAGGAGTAGGGTCGGGAGGATGCGGTAGTTCATAGGGCACGAATCTTGCAGATCATTGTAGCCACCCGTGGCGACATGCCATGAAAAAAGCCCGCATCCGCGGGCTTTTGGTACACACAGGCGCCAGTCCTGCCAAGAAATGGTCAGCCTTTGCGGACCGCGCCCACCAGATGCTCCACCACCTGCAGCACGACAGGCATGCTGCCGGCCATGGTGCCATCGGTGTAGAAGCGGCCGGCCACACCCATCGAGGGCACGCCTTCCACACCGTACGCATCCTGCAGCTGCGACGCGCGGCGCACTTGATTGGAGACGGTGAACGAGCTGTAGATTTCCTTGAACTTGGCCACGTCCACGCCCTGCGTGGCGATCCAGGCCATGATTTCATCGTCCTTGGCCAGCTTGGCCTTCTCGACGTGGATGGCACGGAAGACCTTGGCGTGCAGGGCATCGAGCTTGCCCATGCCTTCGAGCGTGAAGTACAGCTTTTGCTGCGGCACGAAGCTGGGGTTGAACGCCACGGGAATGCGGCGGATGCTCAGGTCCTTGGGGGCCGCCTTGACCCAGGCGTCGAGCGTGGGCTCGAAGGCATTGCAGTGGGGGCAGCTGTACCAGAAGAATTCGATCACATCGACCATGCCCGCCGGCGCGTCGGGCGTGACGGGCTTGTCGAGCTTGCGGTAGTCCTTGCCCTCCTTGAACTGGCGCGGTTGCGCCAGCGCGGGGGCGGCCACGGGCAGGGTCAGGGCTGATGCGGCCACTGCGGAAGCGGCAGACAGGGAAAACTCGCGGCGTTTCATGAAAGTGGCACTCCTTGGTCTGGTATTGGGGGGTGTGAGCCACGCCCCCGGAAAAAGTTCAGGCAGGCATGCACTCAGCGCTGCACCCGCACCAGGGCGGACTCGACGCCCGTGGTGTCGAGCTTGTCCTTGAGCTGGGCGGCGTCATCGCGCTTGGTGAACGGGCCGACGCGCACGCGGAACACGGTACGGCCATTCTGCTCGCGCTCGCTCACGCGGGCCTCCCAGCCCAGCATGGCCAGCTTGGCGCGCTGCGCATCGGCATCGGCCTGGGTGCGGAAGGCACCGGCCTGCACGAAGTAGTCGAAGGGGTCGGCACTGTTGCCGGGCGCCGCAGCGGCCTTGGCAGCGGCCAGATCCCCCAACGGGTCGGCACTGCCGGGCTTGGTGGCTGCGGCGGCAGGCTTGGCCGACGAGGCGGCGGCACGCGGGTCCGCTGCTGCCACGGCAGGTGCCGAGGCAGCAGGCGCAGGCGCCGGTGCCACCCCTGCCGTGGCGGGAGCCGACGCTGCGGCCGCAGGAGGCCGCGCGGGGTTCTTGCCATACAGCGGCGAGTTCGGGTCCCAGTTCTTGTTCTTCTGCGCTTCGGCCGCGTCCTGGTCGGTGCCGCGTGCGCCACCCTTGTTGAGGAAAGGCACGGGCACCTTGGTCACGTAGACGGCGACCGCCAGCGCGGCGCCCAGGCCGAAGATCACGCCCACGATAAAGCCGATGATGGTTCCGCCCAGTTGCTTGTTCTTCATAGGTAGTGGTCGCTTACATTCTGGCCGGAGCCGATACGCCCAGCACAGCCAGGCCATTGTGCAATACCTGCGCGGTGGCGGCGACGAGGGCCAGGCGCGCGCGCTTGACGGCCTCATCGTCCACCAGGATGCGCTCGGCATCGTAGTAGCTGTGGTAGCTGGCGGCCAGGTCGCGCAGGTAGAAGGTGACGTCGTGCGGGGCTTCTCCGTCGGCCGCAGCGGTGAGCATTTCGGGGTACTTGGCCAGCTGCAGCATCAGTGCCTGGGCTTGCGGGCCTTCGAGCGGGGACAGGTCCACGCCCTGGAGCGAGGCCACATCGCCACCGCCCTGCTCGGCCCAGCTGCGCAGCACCGAGCAGATGCGCGCATGCGCGTACTGCACGTAGTACACCGGGTTGTCGTTGTTCTGCGCCACGGCCAGGTCCACATCGAAGGTGTACTCGGTGTCAGGCTTGCGGCTGAGCAGGAAGAAGCGCACCGCGTCCTTGCTGGTCCATTCGATCAGGTCGCGCAAGGTGACGTAGCTGCCCGCCCGCTTGCTGATCTTGACCTCCTCGCCACCCTTGACCACGCGCACCATGGTGTGCAGCACGTAGTCGGGGTAGCCGTGCGGGATGCCCACTTCGGCCGCCTGCAGGCCAGCGCGCACGCGCGCGATGGTGCCGTGGTGGTCGGTGCCCTGGATGTTGACCACCTTGGTGTAGCCGCGCTCCCACTTGGCGATATGGTAGGCCACGTCGGGCACGAAGTAGGTGTAGGTACCGTCCTGCTTGCGCATCACGCGGTCTTTGTCGTCGCCGTAGTCCGTGCTCTTGAGCCACAGGGCGCCGTCCTGCTCGTAGGTCTTGCCGTTGGCCACGAGCTTGCCCACCGTGGCCTCCACGCGGCCGCTGGTGTACAGGCTCGACTCAAGGTAGTACTCGTCGAACTTCAGGTTGAAGGCCTGCAGGTCCTTGTCCTGCTCGTTGCGCAGGTAGGCCACGGCGAACTGGCGGATCGATTCCACGTCGTCCACGTCGCCGCTGGCTGTGTACTCGCGGTCATCGGCCTTGACGGTCTTCTTCGCCAGGAAGTCGTTGGCGATGTCCTGGATGTAGTCGCCGTTGTAGAAGGCCTTGCTGGCCGGGTTCTCGGAATCCGTAGGCCAGCACTCGTCGCCGGGCTTGAAGCCCTTGGCGCGCAGCTGCGTGCTGTTCGTCAGCGTCTGGATCTGCACGCCCGCATCGTTGTAATAGAACTCGCGGTGCACACCCCACCCCTGGGTGGCGAACAGGTTGCAGATGGCATCGCCCAGGGCGGCCTGGCGGCCGTGGCCCACATGCAGCGGGCCCGTGGGGTTGGCCGAGACGAACTCGACCAGCACCTTGGCGCCCCGGTCGGCCTGGTAGCCGAAGCGCTCGCCGGCAAACAGCACCTCGCGCACCACCTCCTGCTTGGCAGCGGGCTTCAAACGGATGTTCAGGAAGCCCGGGCCCGCGATCTCGATGGCATCGACCCAGCGCCTGAAGGCGGGCGTGGCCTCCAGCGCCGCCTTGAGCTGCTCGCCCAGCGCGCGCGGGTTGAGCTTGAGCGGCTTGGCCAGTTGCATGGCCGCCGTGCAGGCGAAATCGCCATGCGCGGCCACCTTGGGGGATTCGAATGCCGCCTTGGCGCCCGCGCCAGGGGAAAGGGTGTCCAGCTCGGCCGCGAGAGCGGCCAGCAGATCGTGTTTGACAGAGAGCATCCCGGGATTTTACGGGGCGGGCCGTGACTGCCCTGGCAGGGTGTGTTGCCCACGCCACCAAATGCGCGCACGGGCCTGCACAACAGGCACATAAAAAGCGCTGCGCAGCTGCAACAGATTGCAAAGAATCCTGTCATCCCGCGAACCGTGTCAGCGCAGCCCGGGGGCGGTACGTTGTAATTGGGCAATCCGATGCGGATTGCATCGGATGCCCTTACCACCGGAGCACTATATGAAAAAGCTTCTCTCCCTGACGGCCCTGAGCCTGGTCCTCTCTTTCGGTGCAGCACACGCTGCCGACGCCCCTGCGGCCAAGGCCTCCGCGCCCGCAGCTGCGGCTGCAGCCGCCCCGGCGGCGACTGCAGCATCGGCCGCAGCACCCACCAAGCAGCAGTCCAAGATGGCCACCTGCAACACCGAGGCAGCCGACAAGAAGGGTGACGAGCGCAAGGCCTTCATGAAGACCTGCCTGTCCAACAAGCCTGCCACGCAGCAGGACAAGATGAAGACCTGCAACGCCGACGCAAAGGGCAAGAAGGGCGACGAGCGCAAGGCCTTCATGAGCGATTGCCTCAAGAAGTGATCTGCCGTGCCGGCCTGCCTGGCCGGCATTCGCCAGCAACCCGCCCGGCCCCGTGCCCGGCGGGTTTTTTCATGGCCTGGGGCCTGTGCTTACCAGCCCCGCGCCCAGAACACCGCGATCACGGCCACCACCGGGATCGCATGGGCCTGCAGCATCACCAGGCGGCGCACCCTGGCGACTTCTCTCTTATCCGGCAGGGTGCCATCGGCGCGCAGCTGGCGCAGCCAGCGCCGGAAGGCGATGGTAGGGAAGATGGAGACGATGGCAATCGCCACCACCAGTGTGATCTTGAAGTGGAACATGGGCTGGGATACGTACCAGGACATGCCCTTGACCCCGAAGAACACCCGCGCCAGCCCCGTGGCCACCAGCGCCATGGCCGAGGCGGCATAGATGGCGTCGAGCCGCGCCAGGCGCTCCACCACCGCGGCATTGAGCCATTCGATGCGGCACAGCGCGGCCTGGCTTGACAGAAAGACCACCAGGGTCAGGATGGCCACTATGTGCAGGGCGGCCAATACGGCTTCGAGGGTCATCGCGGATCCTTGTTTGGGGCAGTTCGCGGCGATTGTGCGCGAGGAACGGCCCCGCAGAGGTAGGCGCCCTTCCTGACCCGTCCCTCGGCCGGCAGTTGCATGCGAAAAAGGAGCGTGCCCATGCAGGCACACCCCTTCTTGTGAAACCATGGCCCCGCAACGGGCCTGCCAGCGATCAGGCGGCCGTGCGCGCCACGGCGGCCACATCGGCCGGCACCACGGGTGCTGACACGGGGACTGCCACGTCCGGCAGCGGGTGACCGTCCAGGGCGGCGTGCAGGCGGGTGTAGTCGAGCGCATTTTCCCAGCGCGAGACCACTACGGTGGCGACGGCGTTGCCGATGAAGTTGGTCAGCGAGCGGCATTCGCTCATGAAGCGGTCCACGCCCAGGATCAAGGCCATGCCGGCCACGGGCACTTCGGGCACCACGGCCAGGGTGGCGGCCAGGGTGATGAAGCCCGCGCCCGTCACACCGGCCGCGCCCTTGGAGCTGAGCATGGCCACCAGCAGCAGGGCGACCTGGTGGCCCAGCGTGAGTTCGGTATTGGTGGCCTGGGCGATGAACAGCGCGGCCAGCGTCATGTAGATGTTGGTGCCGTCCAGGTTGAAGGAGTAGCCCGTGGGCACCACCAGGCCGACCACCGACTTGCTGCAACCGGCCTTTTCCATCTTTTCCATCAGTGAAGGCAGGGCCGATTCGGAGGACGAGGTGCCCAGCACCAGCATCAGCTCGGCCTTGAGGTAGCGGCACAGCTTGAGCACCGAGAAGCCGCACAGGCGCGCCACGAAGCCCAGCACCACCAGCACGAAGAGCAAGGAGGTGATGTAGAACGAACCGACCAGCCAGGCCAGGTTGACCAGCGAGCCCAGGCCGAACTTGCCGATGGTGAACGCCATGGCACCGAAGGCCCCCAGGGGCGCGGCCTTCATCACCAGGCCCACCACCTTGAACACGGGGGTCGTCAGCGCTTCGAGAAAGTTCTGCACGGGGCGGCCGGCCTCACCCACCATGGCCAGCGCCACGCCGAACAGCACGGCCACCAGCAGCACCTGCAGGATGTTGTCGCCCACGAAGGGGCTGATCAGCGTCTTGGGGATGATGTCCATGGCAAAGCCGGTGAGCGTCATCTCGTGCGACTTGGCCACGTAGGTCTTGACGGCCGTCTGGTCCAGGTCGGCCGGGTTGATGTTCATGCCCGCGCCGGGCTGCACCACGTTGGCCACGATCATGCCGATGACCAGCGCCAGCGTGGAGAAGAACAAAAAGTACGCCATGGCCTTGCCGAACACGCGGCCTACGGAGCTCAGCTGCGACATGCCCGCGATGCCGGTCACTATGGTCAGAAAGATCACAGGGGCGATGATCATCTTCACCAGCTTGATGAAGGCATCACCCAGGGGCTTGAGCGCTTCGCCGTAAGCCGGTTCGAAATAACCCAGCAACACGCCCAGGACGATGGCGAGCACCACCTGGAAGTACAGTTGGCGGTAGAACGGCAGGTGCACCGGTTGGGCGGCCTGGGCAGGAATGGCGTGCATGGGGGACTCCAGAAGTCACGGGAACTGCACCACCGGGGTGCTTCGAGGGTGCTGTTTGTACCGCTGCCCGCTGTTTCCGCAGATAGCTAATTGGTAGTAGTCGGCGGCGCCCCCATAGGAGGCCCATCGGCAAATCCTAGGGAAAACACCTAGCACCCCAGAAAGGTGCGGCACACTCCCACGCGCACCAAACACGCGCTTGTGAGCGCCTTCCACGAACCGCCTCGTCCATGACCACCTCCCACCGCCGCAAGTTCTGGACTGTGCTGATCCTGCTCGCAGGCATGGCGGCCAGCATGTTCGCGGCCGGCCAATGGGCCTGGCAGCATTCGCTCGACGAAGAGAGCGACAGCGTACAGCGCCAGCTGGCCCTGTACGGGCAGACGCTGGGCCAGCGCATCGACCGCTACCGCACCCTGCCCGAGGTGCTGGCGCTGGATGCGCAGCTGTACGACGCGCTGAGCCGCCCCCAGAGCCCGGCGCAAGTGGAGCAGCTCAACCTCAAGCTGGAGCGGGCCAACGGCGCCAGCCAGTCGTCCACCCTGACCCTGATCAACCGCGAGGGCCTGGCCGTGGCAGCCAGCAACTGGCGCAGCGCCACCAGCAACGTGGGCGTGGACTACAGCTTTCGCCCCTACGTACAGCAGGCGCTGGCGCAAGGCAGCGGCAGCTTCTATGGCATCGGGGTGACGACGGGAGAGCCTGGCTACTTCCTGTCGCAGGCCATCCGCGATGACCAGGGCGAGCCGCTGGGCCTGGTGGTGATCAAGATCGCACTGCAGGAGCTGGAGCGCGAATGGCTGCAGACGGAGGACATCGTGCTGGCGTCCGACGCGCATGGCGTGGTCTTTCTCGCCAGCCAGGATGCCTGGCGCTACCGGCTGCTGGAACCGCTGACCGAAGCGGAGCGCCGCGAGCTGGCCGCCACGCGCCAGTATTCGGACCAACCGCTGCGCCCGCTGGACTACCGGGTGGACGACCGCATGGACAACGGCGGCCGCCTGGTGCGCATGCAGACAGCCGACCTGCCGGGCCTGCCCGGCCGCCTGCTGTGGCAGACCCAGCCCCTGCCCGGCACGCCCTGGCAACTGCACCTGGTGCACGCAACCCACAGCAGCGTGGCGGACAGCCGCTGGGCTGCTGCGGCGGGCGGCGGCGGCTGGCTGGCGCTGGCGCTGCTGGTGCTGTTCGTGCGCCAGCGCCAGCGCCTGGCCCACCTGCGCCAGCGCAGCCGCCAGGAGCTGGAGACCGTGCTGCAGCAGCACGCCCAGGAACTGCGCACCGCGCAGGACGGCATCGTGCAGGCGGCGCAGCAGGCCGCGCAACAGACGGATACGGGACTGTCACGCAGCCTGGAGCACCTGCCGCAGGGCGTGGTCATCATCGACGCCGACCTGCGCCTCGTGGCCTGGAACTCGCGCTATGTGCAGCTGTTCCGCTACCCCTCCGACCTGATGCAGGTGGGCCAGCCCATCGAGGGCCTGCTGCGCCACAACGCACGCCGCGGCCTGCTGGGCCCTGGCCCGGTCGACGAATCCGTCGAGCGGCGCCTGTCGCACCTGCGCAGCGGCCTGCCCCACCTGCACGAAAGCGCCAAGGACGACGGCACGGTGCTGGAGATCCGCGGCACCCCCCTGCCCGAGGGCGGGTTCGTGACCAGCTACGCCGACATCACCAGCTACAAGAACGCCGCGCGCGAGCTGCGTTCGCTGGCCGATGCGCTGGAACAGCGCGTGGCCGACCGCACGCGCGACCTGGACGCCGCCCGTCGCGAGGCCGAGCAGGCCAACCGCTACAAGACCCGCTTCGTCGCAGCGGCCGTGCACGACCTGCTGCAGCCGCTGAACGCCGCCCGCATGTTCAGCTCGCTGTTGCGCAGCCACCTGCACGACGATGCCGGCCGGCATGCGGCCGACAGCATCGACGGGGCCCTGGCTGCGCAGGACGCGATCCTCAACAGCCTGCTCGATATCTCGCGCATGGAGTCTGGTCAGCTCGACGTGCGCATCCACGACGTGGCCCTGGGCCCGCTGCTGCAGGTGCTGGCCCACAATTTCGGTGTACTGGCCGAGAACCAGGGCCTGAAGCTCTCGTGTGTGGCCACGCGCCAGGTGGTGCGCACCGACGAGAACCTGCTGCGCCGCATCCTGCAGAACTTCGTCTCCAACGCCATCCGCTACAGCCGGCGCGGGCGCATCGTGGTGGGTTGCCGCCGCGTGGGAAACGGCCACCTGCGCATCGAGGTGCATGACCAGGGGCCAGGCATTCCCGAGGCGCTGCAGCGCGAGATCTTCGAGGAGTTCCGCCGTCTGGACGAGGGTCGCGCCGACGACCGGGGTGCCGGCCTGGGCCTGGCCATCGTGGAGCGCCTGGGCCGCCTGCTGGGCCACCCCATCGGGCTGCGCTCGCAACTGGGGCGCGGCAGTGTGTTCTGGGTCTGTGTGCCGCTGGGTGATCCGACCGCCCTGCAGCAGCAGATCGCAGCCCCCGCCACGGCCCAGCCAGCGCTCGAGGACGCCCCGCTGCACGGCAGCAGTGCCTGGGTGATCGAGGACGATGGTCCGACCTGCGCTGCCACGAAGGCCCTGCTGGAGCGCTGGGGCTGCCAGGTGCCGCTGGCCGGTGACGCGAAGGAGGCGTTGGCGCAGGCCCAGCCGGGCCAGGCACCGCAGCTGGTGCTGCTGGACGTGCACCTGGGTGGCGGCCAGCACGGTCCTGACGTCTATACCGAACTGTGCCGCCGTTGGGGCCAGGCTCCGGCCGTGATCCTGGTGACCGCCGAGCGCGACGCCACGCTGCGCCGCCAGGCCGCCGAACGCGGCTGGGGCTTTCTGGCCAAGCCGGTGCGCGCACCCGCGCTGCGGGCACTGATGAGCCAGACCTTGCTGCGCCTGCGGGAAAGATAGCGCCGCAGCAGGCTCAGGCGGATGCCGCGTCCTCGGTCTCCAGGCTCTTGACCAGCACAGCGGCCTGGGTGCGGCTGTGGCAGGCCAGCTTTTTCAGGATGGCGGTGACATGCACCTTGACGGTGTTCTCGGCCAGGCCCAGCTCACCCGCAATCTGCTTGTTGAGCAGGCCGTCGGCCAGGCACAGCAGCACGCGGAACTGCTGGGGCGTGAGCTGCGCCAGGCGGGCGGCCAGCTCGGCGTCGGCCTCGGAGCGCTCGGCGGCCATGGGCGGAAACCAGCTGTCGCCGGCCAGCACCGCCTCGATGGCCTCGCCCATGGCTTCGGCGGGCGCGGACTTGGGGATGAAGCCCACCGCGCCGAACTGCTGGGCGCGGCGGATGACGCGCGGGTGGTCGTTGGACGAGATGATCACCACGGGCAGCTCCGGATACTCACCACGCACGTGCAGCAGGGCCGAGAAGCCGCGCGCGCCCGGCATGCTCAGGTCCAGCAGCACCAGTTCCACCTCGGGATGCTCCTGCAGCGCCGTGCCCAGCGTGGCCGCACTGGCGGCCTCCAGCGTGCGGAACTGGGGCAGTCGCCCGTGCAGCACATGCAGCACGGCAGCGCGGAACAAGGGGTGGTCGTCAGCGACCAGGAGCGTGGGCTCGGACATGGAGTCTGCAGTCTGCCACGGGCCCGATCAATGGGCCGGTATGCCCCGCCAGAAGGCAGGCTGCGCGTAATGGTGCTTGAGGAAGTCGATCCACAGCCGCACGCGCAGCGGCATGTGCTTGCGCTGGGGGAAGACCACGTAGATGCCGTTGGGCGGTGCGGCAAACTCTTCCAGCACCTCCACCAGGCGGCCGGCGGCGATCTCGGCCTCCACCTCCCAGGTGCTGCGCCAGGCGATGCCGTAGCCGGCCAGGCACCAGTCGTGCAGCACCTGCCCGTCCGAGCAGTCGAGCGGCCCGCCGGGCTTGAGGTGGACCACCTCGGTGCCGCCGCCCTCCAGCGGCATGCGGAACGCCCAGCCACGCGTCTGCGAGGCTTCGCTCGACAGGGTCAGGCAGTCGTGCGAGGGCAGTTCGCCCGGGTGGCGCGGGGCCGGGTGGTTTTTCAGGTACCCGGGCGTGGCCACGCACAGGCGCCGGTTGTCGGCAATGCGCACACTCACCAGGGACGAATCGGGCAGGTCGCCCACGCGCACGGCGCAGTCGAAGCCTTCACCGGCGAGGTCGACCACCCGGTCACTGAGGTTGAGTGAAATCGTCACGTCCGGGTGTTCGCTGCGAAAGCGCGGCACCAGCGGCGCCACATGCCTGCGGCCAAAGCCTGCTGGCGCCGTGATGCGCAGGTGCCCTGTGGCCTTGACGCCGCCCTCGGACACGCTGGCCTCGGCATTGGCCACGTCGGACAGCAGGCGCTGGCAGTCCTCCAGGAAGGCGCTGCCTTCATGCGTCAAGCTGATGCGCCGCGTGGTGCGAACCAGCAGCTTCACGCCCAGGTGCTCTTCGAGCGCATCGAGCCGGCGGCCCATGATGGCGGGCGCCACGCCCTCGGCCTTGGCGGCGGCGGTGAGGCTGCCACGCGTGGCAACCGAGACGAAGGATTCGAAGGCCTTGAGCTTGTCCATGGGGCTGATTATGGTGAAGGAGCGCGCCCACCGCACCCTCACTTGTGCGTAAAAGTCATTGGTTTACAGCTTTTGAGCATATTTATACCGACAAACATTTGCAATACAGTCTGTCCATGGCCTGCAGTGGCGGGCTCCGCATTTGTTCACATCCAACGCCTGAGGCACTCCCATGACCGACCGCACTTCCATCCACGGCCTCCAAGTGGCCACGTCCTTGTTCCGCTTCGTCGAAGACAAGGTGCTGCCCGGCACCGGCGTGGACAGCGCCGCCTTCTGGAAGGGCTTTGACGGCATCGTCGCCGACCTGGCGCCGCGCAACATCGCCCTGCTGGCCGAGCGCGACCGCCTGCAGACCGAGCTCGACACCTGGCACCAGGCCAACCCCGGCCCCATCACGGACATGGTGGCCTACCGCGGCTTCCTCGAAAAAATCGGCTACCTGGTGCCCCAGCCTGCCGACGTGCAGGCCACCACCACCAACGTGGACGACGAGCTGGCCACCCAGGCCGGCCCGCAGCTGGTGGTGCCCATCCTGAACGCCCGCTATGCCCTGAACGCGGCCAACGCGCGCTGGGGTAGCCTGTACGACGCTCTGTACGGCACCGATGCCATCCCCGAGACCGATGGTGCGGACAAGGGCAAGGGCTACAACCCCGTGCGCGGCGCCAAGGTGATCGCCTTCGCGCGCCAGGTACTGGACGACACGGCGCCCCTGGCCACCGGCTCGCACAAGGATTCGACCGGCTACCGCGTGGAAGACGGCCAGCTGGTGGTGGCGCTCTCCAACGGCGGCACCACGGGCCTGAAGGATCCCTCCCAATTCAAGGGCTACCAGGGCGACGCAGCAGCGCCTTCCTCGGTGCTGCTGCAGCACAACGGCCTGCACCTCGATATCCAGATCAACCGCAACACCCCCATCGGCCAGAGCGATGCGGCCGGCGTGAGTGATCTGGTGCTGGAGGCTGCGCTCTCCACGATTCTCGACCTCGAAGATTCCGTGGCCGCCGTGGACGCCGAAGACAAGGTACTGGGCTACAGCAACTGGCTGGGCATCATCCAGGCCACGCTGACCGAACAGGTCGCCAAGGGCGGCAAGACCATCACGCGCGGGCTCAATCCCGACCGGGTGTACACCGCCCCCTCCGGTGCAGCCGGTGCGGTGCGCCTGCACGGCCGTTCGCTGATGTTCCTGCGCAATGTGGGCCACCTGATGACCAACCCGGCCATCCTGTACACCGACGCCCAGGGCAAGGAGCGCGAGATCCCCGAAGGCATCATGGACGCCGTGGTCACGACCACCATCGCGCTGCACGACCTGCAGGGCCATGGCGCCAACGACATCCGCAACTCGCGCAAGGGCAGTGTCTACATCGTCAAGCCCAAGATGCACGGCCCCGCCGAAGTGGGCTTTGCCAGCGACCTGTTCGGCCGCGTGGAGCAGTTGTTGGGCCTGCCAACCAACACCGTGAAGCTGGGCATCATGGACGAAGAGCGCCGCACCAGCGTGAACCTCAAGGCCTGCATCGCCGCCGCCGCCAGCCGCGTGGCCTTCATCAACACCGGCTTCCTGGACCGCACGGGCGACGAGATGCACACCGCCATGCTGGCCGGCCCCATGATCCGCAAGGGCGACATGAAGACCAGCGCCTGGATCCAGTCGTACGAGAAGAACAACGTGCTGGTGGGTCTGTCGTGCGGCCTGCGCGGCAAGGCGCAGATCGGCAAGGGCATGTGGGCCATGCCCGACCTGATGGCCGAAATGCTCAAGCAAAAGATCGCCCACCCCAAGGCCGGCGCCAACACCGCCTGGGTGCCCAGCCCCACGGGCGCCACCCTGCATGCGCTGCACTACCACCAGGTCAACGTGGCCGATATCCAGATAGGCCTGGAAAAGACCGACGTGAACGCCGAGCGCGACAACCTGCTGACCGGCCTGCTGACGGTGCCCGTGACCGCCACCCCGAACTGGACCGATGCCGAGAAGCAGCAGGAGCTGGACAACAACGCCCAGGGCATCCTGGGCTACGTGGTGCGCTGGGTCGACCAGGGCGTGGGCTGCTCCAAGGTGCCCGACATCCACAACGTGGGCCTGATGGAAGACCGCGCCACCTTGCGAATCAGCAGCCAGCACATGGCCAATTGGCTGCGCCACGGCGTGGTAACCGAAGCCCAGGTGAAGGAGACCTTCGAGCGCATGGCCGCCGTGGTGGACGGCCAGAACGCCGGCGACCCGCTGTACCAGCCCATGGCCGGCCATTTCGGCACCAGCATGGCCTACCAGGCGGCCTGCGACCTGGTCTTCAAGGGCATGGCCCAGCCCAGCGGCTACACCGAGCCACTGCTGCACGCCTGGCGCCTGAAGCTCAAGGCGGCGGCCTGACCACCGGGGCCTTGCGGCCCCCCTGCACAGAGGGGTCCTCCGGATCCCTCCACCAACGGCACCTTCGGGTGCTTTTTTTTGGGCATGGCCCCACACCGCTGACCCCACAAAGGCCCTCACCCTGGCCCCTGGGCCCGGGAGGCGGCACAATGGGCCGGGCACGCCAGCCAGGCAGCGCGCGAGGCATGGCGCGCCCTGCTGCACCCACCCCACGATGACTCCCCCACCGATTTCCACCGTCTCGCAGTGCGCTTTGTGCGGGCAGGCGAACCAGTGCGCCATGGCGGCCGGACAGCCGCCCGAAACCTGCTGGTGCATGGCCACCACCGTGGCGCCCGAGGCCCTGGCCGAAATTCCTGCGGCGGCCCGTGGCAAGGTCTGCATCTGCCCGCTGTGCGCTCGGCCTCGTCCGGCTCTGGACGCATTGGACCCGGCGGCCCCGATATGATTTCCTCTTTTCTTTTCGTTCATTGACCATTACCCCAAGGAGTCCTGCATGCCCACTTACCACGTCGAGATGATGGAAGGCCGCACCATCGAGCAAAAGAAGAAGCTCGTGGAAGAAATCACCCGCGTGTCCGTCGAAGTGCTCGGCGGCTCGCCCGAGTCGGTCGACATCCTGATCACCGACATCAAGCGCGAGAACTGGGCCACCGGCGGCAAGCTCTGGTCCGAGCGCACCTGATACCCTTCTGACCACGATCCCCCGCCCATGAGCGCACAGCCATCCTCCAGCTCCCTCGCCGCACTGCGCGAACGCCATGGCGAGCGCTACCGCTGGCTGCTGCTGCTGACGGTCATGGTCGGCACGATGGCGTCGATAATGTCCTCGACCATCGTCAACGTCGCCATCCCGGACATGAGCCATTACTTCACCCTGGGGCAGGAACGTGCCCAGTGGGTGACCTCGGGCTTCATGGTGGCCACCACGGTGTCCATGCTCACCACGCCGTGGCTGCTGTCGCGCTACGGCTACCGCGCCACCTACGTGGGGGCCATGCTGCTATTGCTGGCGGGCGGCATCGGGGGTGGCCTGGCGCGCGATTTCGGCCTGGTGCTGGTGGCGCGTGTGGCCGAGGGCCTTGCGGCCGGGGTGGTGCAACCCATTCCTGCCGTCATCATCCTGTACGCATTCCAACCCCATGAACAGGGCCGCGCGAGCGGCATCTTCGGCATGGGCGTGGTGCTGGCACCGGCGATCGGCCCGAGCATCGGCGGGCTGCTGGTCGACTGGTTCGGCTGGCGCTCCATCTTCTTCATGGTGGTGCCGCTGTGCCTGGCCTCCATCTGGCTGGCCTACAAGTTCGTACCGGTCACGGCGCCGGGCGGCGTGGCGGCCAACCGCAATGGCGAGGCGCTCGACTGGCGCGGTCTGGCGCTGGGTACCGCCGGCACGCTGTGCCTGCTCAATGGGCTGGTGGCCTTGCATGGGGGCACCGCCACGGAGGCCATCCTCCTGCTGGCGGGCGCCGTGGTGGCCACAGGCCTGTTCATCGGCTGGCAGCGCCGGCAACTGCGGCAGGGCCGCAAGCCGCTGATGGACCTGCGGCTCTTTCAGTACCGGCAATTCGCCATGGGCAGTATCGTGGCCTTCATCTACGGCACGGCGCTGTTCGGATCCACCTACCTGCTGCCCGTGTTCATGCAGCTCGGCATGCAGCTGTCGGCCTCGCACGTGGGCACCATCATGCTGCCCGCAGGCTTCGTGCTGGCCATCACCATCGCCATGGTGGGCCGGCTGGCCGACCGGCAGCCCACGCACTTGCTGGTGAGCATCGGGCTGGCCCTTCTGGCCCTGTCCTTCGGGCTCATGGTGCTGGTGGGCCTGGGCTCGGCGCTGTGGATGCTGGTGGCCTTTGCCATCCTCGGCCGCATCGGCCTCGGTTTCATCCTGCCATCGCTGAACCTCGGGGCCATGCGGCCGCTGGACAAGTCGCTGATCTCGCAGGGATCGAGCGCCATCGGCTTTCTGCGCATGCTCGGCGGTGCTGCGGGTGTGAGCCTGTGCGGTATCGTGCTCGAATGGCGCCTGGGTGCGCATGGTGCATCGCTGACCTCGGGCGCGAGCAACGCCGCCCGCATCGATGCCTTTGGCGAAACCTTTCTGATGCTGACCGCGCTGTGCGTGCTGGCCCTGGTGGCCGCCTGGCAACTGCGCGAAGCGCCTGCGGCGCCGGCCGATACCCCCTCCTCTTCACCCCAGGCCTGATGGCCGACTGATCCGGACTTCTCGCGACCATGTGCCAACTGCTGGGTATGAACTGCAACACGCCGACCGACGTGACCTTCAGCTTCACCGGGTTCGCACAGCGCGGCGGCAACACGGCCGACCATGCCGACGGCTGGGGCATCGCCTTTTTCGAGGACCGGGGGTTGCGGCACTTCGTGGACCATCTGCCCGCCGTGGATTCGCCCGTGGCAGAGCTCATCCGCCGCTACCCCATCAAAAGCCAGAATGTGATTGCGCACATCCGCAAGGCCACCCAGGGCCTGGTGAGCCTGCAGAACTGCCACCCCTTCGTGCGCGAATTGTGGGGGCGCTACTGGGTGTTTGCCCACAACGGCGACCTCAAGGACTTCCGGCCCCGCCTGCATTCAACCTTCCACCCGGTGGGCGATACCGACAGCGAACACGCGTTCTGCTGGATCATGCAGGAGCTGGCGAAGTCCCATGCCAGCGTGCCCAGCATTGCCGAGCTGACCATCACCTTGAAGGAACTGGCCGCGCGCATCGCGCCGCACGGCACCTTCAACTTCCTGCTCTCCAATGGGCAGGCGCTGTGGGCCCATGCCTCCACTGGCCTGTACTACGTCGAGCGCAAGCACCCGTTCAGCGAGGCGCAACTGTCCGACGAGGACGTGCGCATCGACTTCGCCACCCAGACCACAGCCACCGACCGCGTGGCCGTGATCGTGACCGCACCACTCACCACCAATGAGGAGTGGACGGCATTTGGCAAGCAAGAACTGCTGGTGTTTGTGGACGGCCAGCGGCAAGGCGGCTGAACCGCTGGGTGCGGGCCTGGATCGCGAGAAGACTTGCCGGACCGGCCCACCAACCTCTGAACGCTCTGCGGAAAATCGCAAAGGCCGTGCGGTCATGGCAGCACGTGCCGCGCGGCTATGTGTCTTCTGCAGCCATCACGACCATCGGGCCGGAGGCATTTCGCTCGCCTAAACGCAAAACCCCCCAGTCCTTTGGAGACTGAGGGGGTTTGGGGCTATAAGAGCCTGACGAT
>NZ_LMIH01000023.1:242784-370770 GCF_001428645.1 Acidovorax sp. Root217 | reverse complement strand
CATTGCGCTGCTCCTGCTTGGTCAATGCGGCGCTATTATAATTTATTTCTTCTACACCCTCTTTGGCGACGCAAAGAACAAGTGCCTCGGCCGCCGGGCCGAGACCCGGCCTCCGCCCTGAACCAAGGCACGCAGCCAGCATGGACAGCCAGCCGTGCACCATGTTTCCTTCGGTAGATACATTCCGAAATAAACCGAAACTGCCCCGAGACCCCCCAAAAACCGCCCAGGCGCACCATAGGACCCATGTTCAACACCGTCCATGAAAGGACTGCACCATGAAACCCTGGATCAAGAAAACCCTGGCCGGCGTGTTCGGCGCCACCATCGTCCTGGGCGGGCTGACCGCCTGCGCAGGCCACCGCCATGGCGAGATGGGCCCCGAGAAGATCGCCGAAATCCGTGGCAAGGTCGTCAACCGCGTGAGCAGCAAGCTGGACCTCAATGACGCGCAGAAGCTCAAGCTCAACGCCCTGGCCGACACCCTGCAGGCCCAGCGCGCCGCGTTCAAGGGCAAGACGCCCGACCCGCGCGCCGAGGTGCAGGCCATCGTCGCCGGCGCCACTTTCGACCGTGCCCGCGCCCAGGCCCTGATGGAAGAGAAGACCCGTGCCGTGCAGACCGCCGGCCCCGAGGTGATCACCGCCATGGCCAACTTCTACGACAGCCTGAACCCCGAGCAGCAGCAGAAGGTGCGCGAGATGATGGACAAGCGCGGCCGCCATGGTGGCGGCGGCTGGATGTCCCGCGGCTGAGCGCAGGAAGGAGCCACGCATGTCACCCACGCTGGAACCCATCCACACGCTCACCCAGCGTATGCGCATGCATGGCCCCCGCCTCCTGGCGGGCGTGCCGGACCCCCATGACGAGCTGATGTCGCTGGTCTGGGGGCCGCGCTTCGACCGCGAGCACGCCATGGGCCTGGTGGCCCGGCAACCCGAGCATGCCGCCCTGACGCTGCCTGCGCTGCTGGACGCGGCCGACCGCTTCGACGCCCTGCACACGGGCGCCAAGCACCGCCTGCGCCAATTGATCGTTCGGCACCGTGCCCTGGGCGAATCGCTGTCAATGTAAGAATCGGCCCCATGCACCGGATCCTGCTCATTGATGACGACGCACAGCTTGGCCCCCCGCTGGCGATCTATTTCCAGCGCTTCGAGCTGGAGCTCACGCATGCGCTCAGGCCCAGCGAGGGGCTGGCGCAGCTCGCGGCGGGCGGCTTTGATGCCGCCATCCTGGACGTGATGCTCCCTGAGATGGATGGCTTCGAGCTGTGCCGCACCATCCGCAAGCAGGGTGATCTGCCTATCGTCATGCTCACCGCGCGCGGCGATGTGATGGACCGGGTGGTGGGGCTGGAGCTGGGGGCCGACGATTACCTGCCCAAGCCGTTTGAACCGCGCGAATTGGTCGCGCGCTTGCAGACGGTGCTGCGCCGGCGGCGCAGCGATGGGCCGGGCAACGGGCAGGCCCATGGGCCGCTGGAATTCGAAGGCCTGCACATCGATGCCGCCCGCCGCAGCGTGCTGCGCCAGGGCGAGCAGGTGGAGCTGACCGGTACCGAGTTCGACCTCCTGCACCTGCTGGCACGCGAGCCGGGCCGGGTGTTCAGCCGCGACGACATCCTGAACCAGTTGCGTGGCCACGAGGCCGAGCTCTACACCCGTGCGGTGGACATCGTGGTCAGCCGCCTGCGCAAGAAGCTCGAGCCGCTGGACTGCATCAAGACGCTGCGCAATGCCGGCTACTCGCTGGCGCTGCGAAAGGCAGCACCATGAGGCGCTGGGGCCGCAGCGCAGCGGCACAGCTCCCCGGGGGGGCGCCGCAAACTGAGCGGCGCGGCTGGTGGCGCCACCACCATCGCCATGGCGAGGATGGCCAGCCCTGCCCGTGGCACCGGCGCGCGCGCGATGCCGTCGGGCACTCGCTGCGCATCCGCCTGGTGCTGCTGTTCCTGGTGCTGGCCTGCATGACCACCATCACCTTCGTGGGGGGCGTGCAGAAGGCCTTGTCGGTCGGCTGGCGCGAGGCGGCGCGGCCGCTGCTGATGGACTATGTGGACCGCCTTGCCGGCGAGATCGGCACCCCGCCCAGCGTGGAGCGTGCGCAGGCCATCGTGCAGCGCCTGCCCATCCACCTGCGCATCCAGGGGCCGGTGGTCAACTGGGTATCGCACCCCGATATTCCGCGCCCCGACTGGATGCGCGACCGCCTGGGCCGTGACAAGGACAAGGACCGGGCCGAACGGCACTGGCTGGGCGACAGCGATGATGGCCATCGCCTGCTGCAGCGCACCACGGCCGATGGCCATTCCATCGAGTTCGGCCTCAATGCGATGACGTGGGAGCAAAAGCCGCGCGTGGCCTGGGTCACGCTGTCGGTGCTGCTGCTGCTCACGGGCCTGTCGTATGTCTACGTGCGCCACCTGCTGCGCCCGCTCGACGACATCCGCCGCGGCGCCCGGCGCTTTGGCGAGGGCGACTTTGGCGAACCCATCCCGGTGCGCCATGCCCACCGCCCCGATGAGCTGGGCCAACTGGCCGTCACCATCAACACCATGGGCGAGGACATCCACCAGATGCTGGAGGCCAAGCGCGCCCTGCTGCTGGCCATGAGCCACGAGCTGCGCAGCCCGCTGACCCGTGCGCGCCTGAACACCGAGCTGCTGCCCGAGGGCCCCGACGTGGGGCCCCAGCGCGAGGCGCTGATGCGCGACCTGGGCGAGATGGCCCACCTGATCTCCGACCTGCTGGAGAGCGAGCGCCTGGCGGGCCGGCATGCGGCCCTGCACCGCGAGCCCACCAACCTGCCCGAGCTGGCGCGCGAGGTGATCGCCGAGTTGGAGGTGCGCCACGATTGCGCCAACGACATCGTGGTCATTGCCGACCCCGCCTTGCCCGTGCTGGCGCTGGACCGCGGGCGCCTGCGCCTGGTGCTGCGCAACCTGCTGGACAACAGCCTGCGCCACTGCGAGCCCACGGCATCGCCGCCCGAGCTGCACCTGCGCAGCACCCCCACAGGCGTGGAGCTGGAGGTGCGCGACCACGGCCCTGGCGTGCCACCCGAGCACCTGGCGCGCATGGCCCAGGCCTTCTACCGGCCCGACGTCGCGCGCCAGCGCGCCACCGGTGGTGTGGGGCTGGGGCTGTACCTGTGCCGTCTGGTGGCGCAGGCCCATGGCGGGCAGTTCGAGCTGCGCAATGCCTCGCCGGGCCTGTCGGTGCGTATCACGCTGCCAGGCGAGCCCGCGCAGGTGACGCCCACCAAGGGCTGAGGCCGCCGTTACCGCTGGCCTGGCGCGGGAGTGGTCATCGCGTCGCGTTGCTGCGCGAAGGCCGCCTTGGCCATGCGCGCGAACAGCGCCGAGCGCGGGTTCCCGTGGACCTGCTGTTCCGGGGTGGCCAGCACCACGGACTGCGCCGCCAGCGGCCCGCGCAGCCGGCGGCAGGCCAGGCGCTTGCCGTCATAGCTCCAATCGCGTACCGGCCGCGTGGTGAGTACGGACACCCCCAGGCCGTTGGCCACCAGCGAGCGCACCATCTCGATCGAGGGCGTCTGATGCGCGATGCGCGGCGTGACGCCCGCCTGCCGGAACAGCGAGAGAAAATACTCGCGGCTGTGCGGCAGGTTGATCAGGATGAAGGGCTCCTGCGCCAGCGTGGACAACTGAAGGCTGCTGCGGGTGGCGAGCGCATGGCCGGCCGGCAGCAGCGCATAGGGCGCGAAGGAGGTCACTGCTTCCAGCCGCACGGCGCGCGCCAAGCCCAGGTCGTAGAGCAGGGCGGTGTCCAGGGCGCCGCGCTCGAGCATCTGCACCAGGGTTTCGGTGTCGGCCTCATGCATCTCGATCTCCACCTGCGGGTGCTTCGCGCGCATGCGCACCAGGATTTCCGGCAGATAGCGGGGTGCCAGCGTGGACAGGCAGCCCACGCGCAGCAGCCCTGCCTCTTCCTCACGCCGCGGCCCTTCGAGGGCGCGGGCCTTCTCCAGCAGCACCTGTGCCTCGCGCTGGCGCAGACGGCCTGCCGCCGTCAGGTCCAGGCCGCGCGCGTGGCGGCGCACGAACAGGGCTTCGTTCCACAGCGCCTCCAGGTCGGCAATCGCCTTGGAGATGGAGGGCTGCGATACGCAGAGCGCATGCGCGGCCCGCGCCGCACCGCCGTGCTGGGCCGCGGCCACGAAATACTCCAACTGGCGCAGGCTGATATTGATCAAGATAGTTGATCCATTGCATCAAGATTGAATATTTTATTTTGATGCAGAAATGGGCAACCATGGGGCTCCTTGTTTTTTACGGAGATCCCTGCCATGACCGGACCCTCCCGCCCGCTGGATGGCGTGCGCATCCTCGACTTCAGCCGCGTGCTCGCGGGCCCGCTGTCCACGGCCCTGCTGGCCGACCTGGGGGCCGAGGTCATCAAGGTCGAGCCGCCCACCGGAGACGACTACCGCCACATCGGCCCCATGCGCGAAGGCATGAGCAGCCTGTTCACGGCCCTCAATCGCAACAAGAAGAGCCTGGTACTCGACCTCAAGCACCCCGAAGCCGCGCAGACCATCGCGGCCCTGGCCGCCACGGTGGACGTGGTGGTCGAGAATTTCCGCCCCGGCGTGGCCGAGCGCCTGGGCGTGGGCCCGGTGGCCCTGCGCCGCGTGAACCCGAAGCTCGTGTACGTGAGCATCTCCGGCTTCGGCCAGACCGGGCCGCTGGCGCACCTGCCGGCCTACGACATCATCGTGCAGGCCATGAGCGGCCTGATGGAGTCCACGGGCGATCCAGAAGGCACCCCCACCATGGTCGGCGAGGCCGTGTCCGATGTGATCGCCGGCCTGTTCGCCTCCTGGGCCACGCTGGCCGCCTTGCTCCAGCAGCGCCGCACGGGCGAAGGCCAGCATGTGGATGTGGCCATGTTCGATGCCACGCTGGCATTTCTCGTCACGGGCGTGGGGCGCTACCTGTTCACCGGGCAGAGCCCGCGGCGCAGCGGCAACCGGCATGCGTTCTCGGCGCCCTTCGGCGTGTACCGCGCGCAGGACGGGCATTTCGCGCTCGCCGTGCTCAACCACAAGCTGTTCGCATCGCTCGCGCAACTCATCGGTGAGCCTGCTTTCGCCGATGACGCGCGCTTCGCCAGCGACGAGCTGCGCCATGCCAACGAACCCGTGCTGGCGCAGGCCATCGAGGTCTGGGCCGGCCGGTTGCCCGTGGCCCAGGTGGTGGCCGCGCTGGAGGCGGCCGGCGTGCCCGGCGGTCCGCTGTGGACCACGGCCCAGGCGCTCGAATCCGAACAGGGCAGGGCGCGCGGCCTGTTGCGCGAGGTACACGACCCGCGTTTGCCCGGCCTGCGCGTGCCCACACAGCCGGTCAAGTTCGGTGGCGCCGCGCCCAACCGCGCCGAGCCTGCACCGGCGCTGGGTGAGCACACCGACGAACTCATGGCCGCGCTGCTGCACTGCAGCGGCGAGCGGCTCGCGGCGCTGCGCGAGGCCGGGCTCTTCGGCCCGGCGCAGGCTGCCGCCACCTCCCATTGACACCGCAAGGAGCTTTTTATGACCACGATGAACCGACTGGGTGTGACCCCCGATGACCAGGGCATTGCCGACGCCGTTGCCCGTTTCGCCGCCGAGGTGCTGGCGCCGCGCGCGCGCGAAATCGACGAGCAGGCCTTGTCCGTCACCTGCCACGTGCCGCAACTCGCCGCCCTGGGCGTGATGGGCATGAACCTGCCCGAGCACCTGGGCGGTGCGGGCGTTACGCCCACGGCCATGCTGCTGTCGCTGGTGGAAATCTCGCGCGCCTGCGCGGCCACCTCGTCGATGATAGGCGCGCACTACCTGGGGACCGATGCGGTCCTCATCGGCGGCAGCCCCGAGCAGCACCAGGGTTTCCTGCCGCGCGCAGCCAGCGGCGAATGGCTGGCGGGCTTTGCGCTCACGGAGCCGCGCGGCGGATCGCACCCCGCGGACCTGCGCACCCGCGCCGTGCGCGAGGGCGACGGCTACCGCATCGATGGCGTCAAGCACTTCATCTCCAACGCGCGCGAGGCGCAGTTCCTCGTGGTCTTCGCCAAGACCGACCTGGATGCCGGTGCGCGCGGTGTCAGCGCCTTCATCGTGGAGATGGACAGCCCGGGCATCCGCATCTCCTCGCCCGAGAAACTCATGGGCATCCAGGGCGCGCATGCCTTCGAGGTCGCGTTCGATGGTGTGCGCGTGCCGGCCAGCCACCGCCTGGGGGCCGAGGGGTCGGGCTTCAAGACGGCGATGAAGGTGCTGGACAACAGCCGCCTGGACGTGGCGGCCACGGCCCTGGGCATTGCCGAGGCAGCGCTGGCCGACGCCACGCGCTGGATGAAAGACCGCCTGGTGGGCGGCGAACCCATTGCCAGCAAGCAGGGCCTGCAGTGGATGCTGGCCGACATGAAGCTGCGCCTGGAGGCCTCCTGGGCGTTGACCCTGCAGGCGCTGGCGCTGCGCCAGGCCGGCCAGCCCTTCACGCTGCAGTCGGCAATGGCCAAGCTGCATGCCTCGGAGATGGTCGGGTTCGTGGCCGATGCGGCGCTGCAGATCCACGGCGGCTATGGCTACACGCGCGAAATGCCGCTGGAGCGCTATGTGCGCGATGCCCGCATCCTGCGCATCTACGAGGGCTCCTCGGAAGTGCAGCGCAACATCATTGCACGCACGCTGCTGGGCTGAGTGCGGGTGGTTGCACCTTTCTGGTGCAACCGGGGCGCCTGGCACTGGCCCGCAATTTGCTAAATCGCTGTGCCGGTAAAGCACCGGCCAGCGCCCCGAGCGGGCCCGACCATGGGATGGCCCGAAAGGCGGTCCCAAGAGACGGGAAGCGGGGCGGTTTCTTGGGGCCGAGGGCCGGGTTTCCTAGCGTTTACCCTGTATAGACAGGTACGATAGAAGCTCCATCATCGGACCCAGGAAGCAAGGCCTGCTTTCCTCCGGATGCATAAAAGTACTTTTTTCCCCTACAGGAGCTGATGATGAGCCGAACGGTTGTGAAGATGGCGTCGCTGGCAGCGGCGGTTGCGTGTGTGGTAGGGCTGGCCGCACCGGCCCAGGCCCAGGAGACCAAGGTGGTTCTGGGCATGTCGGGCTGGACGGGCTTCGCCCCGCTGACGCTGGCGGACAAGGCCGGCATCTTCAAGAAGAACGGCCTGGACGTGGAACTGAAGATGATTCCTCAGAAGGACCGCCACCTGGCACTGGCCTCCAAGGCCATCCAGTGCGCGGCCACCACGGTGGAGACCCATGTCGCCTGGAACACCAACGGTGTGCCCATCGTGCAGATCTTCCAGCTCGACAAGTCCTACGGCGCCGACGGCCTGGCCGTGCGCAACGACGTCAAAAGCTTTGCCGACCTCAAGGGCAAGACCATCGGCGTGAGCGCACCGGGCACCGCCCCGTACTTCGGCCTGGCCTGGATGCTGTCCAAGAACGGCATGAGCCTCAAGGACGTGAAGATCGTCTCGCTGGAGCCCCAGCCTGCTGCGCAAGCCTTCGTGTCGGGCCAGAACGACGCTGCGATGACCTATGAGCCCTACCTGTCCACCGTGCGCGCCAACCCCGCAGCCGGCAAGATCCTGGCCACCACCATCGAATACCCGATGGTGATGGATACCGTGGGTTGCGACCCCGTGTGGCTCAAGGCCAACCCCAAGGCCGCACAGGCGCTGGCCAATTCGTACTTCGATGCGCTGGAGATGATCAAGGCCGACCCGACCAAGTCCAACGAGATCATGGGCGCCGCCGTCAAGCAGACGGGCGAGGCCTTCGCCAAGTCCTCGGCCTTCCTGCGCTGGCAGGACAAGGCCGCGAACCAGAAGTTCTTCGCAGGTGAGCTCACGTCCTTCATGAAGGATGCCGGCGCCATCCTGCTCGAAGCCGGCGTGATCCGCAAGGCGCCCGAGAACTTCCCTGCGATGTTCGACGACAGCTTCATCAAGTAAGCAACCACCAAAGGATCGAACCATGAGTCGCGTGATGGGTGTTGCACCTGTGCTGGAGCCCGAGCGGCCTCGCCGCCGGGCCCTGGCCCCGCTAGAACCTGTGAGCACCCGCACGCGGCTGGTCCTGGGAGTGGCGTTTTTCATTCTGTTCTTCGCCGTCTGGTCGGTGTTCACGCTGGGGGGCTTCGTGTCGCCCACGTTCCTGGCCAGCCCGGTCACCATGGCCAAGGAAGGCTGGCTGCTGTTCACCGAGTTCGGCTTCCTGCACGACATCGGCATGACCGTGTGGCGCGTTCTCGGCGGCTTCATCCTGGCTGCCATCGTGGCGGTGCCCCTGGGCATCGCGATGGGCGCGCACAAGGGGGTGGAAGCCTTCCTCGAGCCCTTTGTGTCGTTCTGCCGCTACCTGCCGGCTTCGGCCTTCATTCCGCTGCTGATCCTGTGGGCGGGCCTGGGCGAGATGCAGAAGCTGCTGGTGATCTTCATCGGCTCGGTGTTCCAGATCATCCTGATGGTGGCCGTCATCGTCGGCAACGCCCGCAAGGACCTGGTGGAGGCGGCCTACACGCTGGGCTCCACGCCCACCGGCATCGTGCGCCGTGTTCTCATCCCGGGTGCCGCACCCGACATCGCCGAGACCCTGCGCCTGGTGCTGGGCTGGGCCTGGACCTATGTGATCGTAGCCGAGCTGATCGGCTCGTCCTCGGGCATCGGCCACATGATCACCGACAGCCAGGCGCTGCTCAACACCGGCCAGATCATCTTCGGCATCATCGTCATCGGCCTCATCGGGCTGGTGTCGGATTCCTTCTTCAAATTCGTCAACCGCCGTCTGTTTGCATGGAGCGCCCTGCGATGAGCCCGCTGCTGTCCATCCAAGGTGTTTCGCGCACCTTCGTCAGCCCCAAGGGGCAGGTGACCCAGGCCTTGCTGCCCGTCGATTTCGACGTGCAGGAAAACGACTTCGTGACCATCCTCGGCCCCTCGGGCTGCGGCAAATCGACCATGCTGCGCATCGTGGCGGGCCTGGACCACCCCACCTCGGGCCGTGTGCTGCTGGGCGGGCGCCCCGTCGAAGGGCCGGGTGCCGACCGCGGCATGGTGTTTCAGAGCTACACCCTGTTCCCCTGGCTCACCATCGAGCAGAACATCCGCTTCGGCCTGCGCGAACGCGGCATGCCCGAGGCGCAGCAAAAGGAGCGCGCCGACTACTTCATCGCCAAGGTGGGCCTGCGCGGTTTTGAGCAGCATTTCCCCAAGCAGCTTTCGGGCGGCATGCAGCAGCGCACGGCGATTGCCCGCGCGCTGGCCAACGACCCCAAGATCCTGCTGATGGACGAGCCCTTCGGAGCCCTGGACAACCAGACCCGCGTGCTCATGCAGGAGCTGCTGCTGGGCATCTGGGAGGCCGAGCGCAAGACCGTGATGTTCGTGACCCACGACATCGACGAAGCCATTTTCATGGCCAACCGCGTGGCGGTGTTCAGTGCCCGGCCCGGCCGCATCAAGACCGAGCTGGCCGTGGACCTGCCGCACCCGCGCCACTACACGATCAAGACCTCGCCCGAGTTCATGGACCTCAAGGCGCGCCTGACCGAAGAGATCCGCGCCGAATCCATGGCTGCGGACGCCCATTGAGCCACCAGGGCCGACCCTTCGCCATGCCAGTCGCCTCCACCGCCCGCGCTCCGCGCCCCAAAGCTTCATCGCAACCTGCGGTGCAGCCCGAGGTGTCTGCGCTGGCCCTGTACCAGCAGATCAAGGACCACATCGCGCGCAAGATCCAGGACGGCTCCTGGAAGGCCGGCGACCGCCTGCCGTCCGAGAACGACCTGGTGACCCAGTTCGGCATGTCGCGCATGACGGTGAACCGCGCCCTGCGCGAGCTGGCCGAGCAGGGCCGCATCGTGCGTGTGGCGGGCGTGGGCAGCTTCGTGGCCGAGGACAAGCCCCAGTCCACCTTGCTGCAGATCGCCAACCTGGCCAGCGAGATCCGCCAGCGCGGGCACGACTACCGCTGCAAGGTGCTGACGGTGGAACGCGTTTCGGCCACGATGGAAGTGGCGGCGGCGCTCGACATGCGCACCGGCGAGTCGGTGTTCCACGCCGTGTGCGTGCACCTGGAGGACGGGCTGCCCGTGCAGCTGGAAGACCGCTACGTGAACCCGCGCGTCGTGCCGCAGTTCGCGCAGCAGGATTTCACGCTGCTGCAGCCTTCTGAATTTCTGGTGCGCAACGTGCCCTTCGACCAGGTCGAGCATGTGGTGGACGCCGTGCTGCCCACAGCCGACCAGGCCCTGCTGCTCGAAATGGACCCGGCCCAGCCCTGCCTGCTGCTCACGCGGCGCACCTGGAGCCGGGGTGTGCCCGTGACCATGGTGCGCTGCCTGCACCCGTCGTCGCGCTACCGGCTGGGGAGCCGCTTCCGGGCGGACGGCAACCCGGTTTTTGAATAGATAGCCAGGGCGTCGCCAGACGGCGGCATCCCGTTTTTTTCGCTCATGCCAACTTGTATATACAGGATCAACCAATGACCACTGCAACCTCTGTATCCCCAAGCACCCTGCTGCTGCGCCCTGGACAGGTGAGCCTTGCCGAACTGCGCCGCGTGAGCGCCGGCGGCGTGCGCCTGTCCCTGGACCCTGCGGCCCTGGCCGGCATGCAGGCCTCCGAGGCCACCGTGCAGCGTATCGTGGACGAAGACCAGGTGGTCTACGGCATCAACACCGGCTTCGGCAAGCTTGCCAGCACCAAGATCGCCCATGACCGCCTGGCCGAGTTGCAGCGCAACCTGGTGCTCTCGCACAGCGTGGGCACGGGCGAGTCGCTGCCCGATCCGGTGGTGCGCATGGTGCTGGCCACCAAGGCCGTGAGCCTGGCGCGCGGCCACTCGGGCGTGCGCCCGGCACTGGTCGATGCCTTGCTGGCGCTGGCCAATGCCGACGTGCTGCCCGTGATCCCGGCCAAGGGCTCGGTCGGCGCTTCGGGCGACCTCGCGCCGCTGGCCCACATGGCCTGCGTGCTCATCGGCGAAGGCCAGGCCAAGGTCAATGGCCAGGTGGTTTCCGGCCGCGAAGCCATGGCCGCCGTGGGCCTCGATCCCTTCGTGCTCGGCCCCAAGGAAGGCCTGGCGCTGCTCAACGGCACGCAGGTCTCCACCGCGCTGGCGCTGGCCGGCCTGTTCGGGGCCGAGAGTGTGTTGGCCGGCGGCCTGGTGTCGGGCGCGCTGTCGCTCGAAGCCATCAAGGGCTCGGTCAAGCCCTTCGATGCGCGCATCCACGAAGCGCGTGGCCAGACTGGGCAGATCGCCGTGGCGGCCGCCGTGCGCGGGCTGCTCGAAGGCAGCGAGATCGACCCCTCGCACCCCAACTGCGGCCGGGTGCAGGACCCGTACTCCATCCGCTGCGTGCCCCAGGTGATGGGCGCGTGCCTCGATAACCTTACGCACGCCGCGCGCGTGCTGCGCATCGAGGCCAATGCCGCATCTGACAACCCGCTGGTGTTCGCCGACACGGGCGAGGTGATCTCGGGCGGCAACTTCCACGCCGAGCCGGTGGCCTTCGCGGCCGACATCATCGCGCTGGCCGTGTCGGAGATCGGCGCCATCTCCGAGCGCCGCATGGCGCTGCTGCTGGACACCGGCCTGTCCGGTCTGCCGGCCTTTTTGATCCGCGACAGCGGCGTGAACTCGGGCTTCATGATCGCCCAGGTCACCGCCGCTGCGCTCGCGGCCGAGAACCAGTGCCTGGCCCACCCGAGCAGCGTCACCAGCCTGCCCACCTCGGCCAACCAGGAGGACCATGTGTCCATGGCCACCTACGGTGCACGCCGCCTCGGTGACATGGTGCGCAACACCGCCGTCATTGTCGGAATCGAGGCCATGGCCGCCGCGCAGGGCATCGACTTCGAGCGCGTGCCGGCACCGGGCGCCGCAGCAGCCCCCTGGCTCAAGAGTTCCGCGCTCATCGAAGCGCAGCTGGCCGCCATCCGCCAGCGCGTGGCCTTCCTGGAGCAGGACCGCTACATGGCACCCGACATCGAGGCCATGCGCCTGTGGGCGCTCGAATCCGCCTGGCCTGCGCCCCTGACCCAGTGCCTGCCCAGCCACGCCTGAGCTTGTCCATTCACCCGTTTTCTTCGCACCAACGTTGACCAGGAGATCACCATGAACGCCAACGACGCCATCCTGTCCGCCACCTCCGCCGACCCCCGCCACGATCCCACGCGCGTGATCCGCGCGCCGCGCGGCACCGAACTCACCTGCAAGAACTGGCTCATCGAGGCGGCCTACCGCATGATCCAGAACAACCTCGACCCCGAGGTGGCCGAGCGCCCGCAGGACCTGGTGGTCTACGGCGGCATCGGCCGTGCGGCGCGCAACTGGGAGTGCTTCGACCAGATCCTGGCCTCGCTCAAGGACCTGAACGACGACGAGACCCTGCTCGTGCAGTCGGGCAAGCCCGTGGGCGTGTTCAAGACCCATGCCAACGCGCCGCGCGTGCTGCTGGCCAACTCCAACCTGGTGCCCAAGTGGGCCACCTGGGAGCATTTCAGCGAACTCGACCAGAAGGGCCTGTTCATGTACGGCCAGATGACCGCCGGCAGCTGGATCTACATCGGCAGCCAGGGCATCGTGCAGGGCACGTTCGAGACCTTTGTCGAGGCCGGCCGCCAGCACTACGGCAACAGCCTGGCAGGCAAGTGGATCCTCACGGCCGGCCTGGGCGGCATGGGTGGCGCGCAGCCGTTGGCCGCCACGCTGGCCGGTGCCGTGTCGCTCAACATCGAGTGCCAGCAAAGCAGCATCGACTTTCGCCTGCGCACCCGCTACGTGGACAAGCAGGCCAAGGACATCGACGACGCCATCGCCCTCATCCAGCACCACACGGAGCGCAAGGAAGCCGTCTCCATCGCGCTGCTGGGCAATGCCGCCGACGTGCTGCCCGAACTGGTGCGCCGCGCCCAGGCCGGCGGCATCAAGCCCGACCTGGTGACCGATCAGACCTCGGCCCACGACCTGGTCAACGGCTACCTGCCCAGCGGCTGGACCGTGCCCGAGTGGCAGGCCGCCATGAAGGACCCTGCGCGCCACGCGGCCCTCACTGCCGCTGCCGCCCAGAGCTGCGCCGTGCACGTGCAGGCCATGCTCGACTTCCAGTCCATGGGCGTGCCCACGGTGGACTACGGCAACAACATCCGCCAGGTGGCGTTCGATCAGGGCGTGAAGAACGCCTTCGACTTCCCGGGCTTTGTGCCGGCCTACATCCGACCCCTGTTCTGCGAAGGCAAGGGTCCGTTCCGCTGGGTCGCGCTTTCGGGCGACCCGGAAGACATCTACAAGACCGACGCCAAGATCAAGGAGCTGTTCCCGAACAACACCCACACCCACCGCTGGCTGGACATGGCGCGCGAGCGCATCAGCTTCCAGGGCCTGCCGGCGCGCATCTGCTGGCTGGGCCTGGGCGAGCGCCACATCGCCGGCCTGGCGTTCAACGAGATGGTGAAGAACGGCGAGCTCAAGGCCCCCATCGTGATCGGCCGCGACCACCTGGATACCGGCTCGGTCGCCAGCCCCAACCGCGAGACCGAAAGCATGAAGGACGGCACCGACGCCGTGAGCGACTGGCCGCTGCTCAACGCGCTGCTCAACACTGCGGGCGGTGCCACCTGGGTCAGCCTGCACCACGGCGGTGGCGTGGGCATGGGCTACTCGCAGCATTCGGGCATGGTGATCGTCGCCGACGGCACCGATGCTGCGGCCGAGCGCCTGGCGCGCGTGCTGGTCAACGACAGCGGCAGCGGCGTGATGCGCCACGCCGATGCCGGCTACGACCTGGCCGTGGCCACTGCCAAGAAGCAGGGCCTCAAATTGCCCATGGTGCGCTGAGCGCAGGCCATACAGCATCCGCACCAAGGCCCTGAGACATGCCCAAGGACGCGCCAATGCTTCCCGCCGTGCCCACGGCCGACCGGGTGCTGCAGGTGCTGGCCGTGCTGGCCCAGCAGGGCAAGTCCATGCCTGCAGCCGAGCTCATGGAGCGCACGGGCCTGGCGCGCAGCACGCTGTACCGCCAGCTCGCGCGGCTCAAGCGCTGGGGCTTCGTGCTCGAAAGCGATGGCTGCTATGCCCCCGGCCCGCTGAGCCTGCAGCTGGCGCTGGGCTTCGATCTGGCCTCGCACCTGGTGCGCCAGGCCCGGCCCGACATGGTGGACCTGGCCCAGCAGTCGCAGGAAAGCGTGGGCCTGATCGTCGCCGTGAACGACCAGGCCATCTGCCTGGACATGGTGGAGAGCCAGCATTCGCTGCGCTGCTCTTTCGAGAAGGGGCGCAGCGTGCCCTTGCGCGCAGGGGCCTCGGCCAAGTGCGTATTGGCCCACCTGCCCGAGGCGGTGCGCGCTGCCGTGCTCGACAGCCAATGGGGCGCAGGCACGCCCGAGCGCGATGCCGCGCAGCGCGAGAGCGATGCCATCCGCAAGGCGGGCTTTGCCATGACCGCCGGCGAGGTGGACCCCGGCGTCTGGGGCTGCAGCGTGCCCCTGTTCGGCGCCTCGCGCCAGTCTGTGGGTGCCATCACGCTGATGGCACCCATCGTGCGTGCCAGCGGCCAGGAAGAAGCCCTGATCCGTATGGCCGTGGTGGCCGCCGCGCGCATCTCGCGCCAACTGGTTCTGCATTGACTGACAACGACGACAAGTGATTTTTCCGATGACCGCCTCACTCCCCGTAGCCTTGCTGTTCCCCATCCCTGGGCAGGAGGCCTGAACATGGTCCAGTTCTTCGACCTGGCCTGTACCCCCAGCGTGCCCTGGAAGAACGGTGGCGGCAGCACCCGCGAGCTGGCCTGCTGGCCGCAGGGCGCGGGCATGGATGGCTTCGAGTGGCGCGTGAGCGTGGCCACGATTGCCGCAGCGGGCCCGTTCTCGGCCTTTCCGGGGGTGGACCGGCAGATCATGCTGCTCGACGGCGACGGGGTGCACCTGCGCTCGAACGACGGCCAGCTGGACCATGACCTCGACCAGCCCTGGCAGCCGCTGGCCTTCAAGGGCGACGTCGCTGTGGACTGCGACATGCTGGGCGGACCGTCGACTGATTTCAACCTCATGGTGCGCCGGGGCCGCTGGCATGGCGGCTTGCAGGTGACCCGCCATGCGCGTGTGGCAGGGCGCACGCGCGCCGGCCTGTGCATGGTGCTGCGCGGGCGCTGGCGTTGCGGTGAAGAGGTGCTGGAGCCCGGCCAGGGGCTGTGGTGGAGCGATGGCACCGCAGAAAATGCGCTGGAGCCTTTGGATGCCGATCCCGCATTGGCCTGGATCGACCTGGATATGGAACCCTCCGACTGACTTTTGCCCATGACACCCACCACCATCCCCACCCCTCAAAGCCATCCTTCGGCCGATGGCATCTGGATCGGCATGCGCCCGGCCCCCGACCTGTGCATAGCCGATGTGCCTGTTCCCCAGGGTGCCACCACCTGCGTGGTGGTGCAGGGCGGAACCGTGCAATGGGTGGGGCCGCAGGACGCATGGCCCGCCGCCTGGAATGCCCTGCCGCGCTTTGACGCGCGGGGCGCCCTGGCCACACCAGGCCTGGTGGATTGCCATACCCACCTGGTCTATGGCGGCCAGCGTGCCAACGAATTCGCCATGCGCCTGGCGGGCGCCACCTACGAAGAGGTGGCCCGGGCCGGCGGCGGCATCGTCTCGTCGGTGCGCGCCACCCGCGAGGCCAGCGAGGATGAACTTTTCGCCCTGGCCTTGCCGCGCCTGCAGGCGCTGCTGGACGAGGGTGTCTGCGCCATCGAGATCAAGTCGGGCTACGGCCTGGCACTGGAGCACGAGCGCAAGCAGCTGCGCGTGGCGCGCCGCCTGGGCGAGGCGCTGGGCGTGGCCGTGCGCACCACCTTCCTGGGCGCGCATGCGCTGCCGCCCGAGTACGCGGGCCGCAGCCAGGACTACACCGACCTGGTCTGCAACGAGATGCTCCCCGCACTGGCGGCAGAGGGGCTGGTGGACGCGGTGGACGTGTTCTGCGAGCGCATCGCCTTCACGCTGGCCGAGACGGAGCAGGTCTTTCAGGCCGCGCGCGCGCTGGGCATTCCGGTCAAGCTGCACGCCGAGCAGCTCTCGGACATGGGCGGGGCCGCGCTGGCCGCGCGCTACGGTGCGCTCTCGTGCGACCACATCGAGCACCTCTCGCAGGCAGGGATCGATGCCATGAAGCAGGCGGGCACCGTGGCCGTGCTGCTGCCCGGCGCGTACTACACCCTGCGCGACACGCACCTGCCGCCCATCGCCGCGCTGCGCGAGGCCGGCGTGCCCATGGCCGTGTCCACCGACCACAACCCCGGCACCTCGCCCGCGTTGAGCCTGCTGCTCATGGCCAACATGGCCTGCACGCTGTTTCGCCTGACGGTGCCCGAGGCGCTGGCCGGCATCACCACGCACGCCGCGCGCGCGCTGGGCCTGCAGGACACGCACGGCCTCATCGCATCGGGCCGCCCGGCCAACTTCGTGCTCTGGCCGTTTGCCGATGCAGCGGAGCTGGCCTACTGGTTCGGCCACAAGCCCGCGCGCACCATCGTGCGCCAGGGGCGTATCGTGAAAGGGGCCTGATCCCATGGCCCCCCACAGCGAGTTCCTGGTGGCGCTGGTCGATGCGCTCGGCGCCGACCGCGTGCAGGTGGGCGATGCCGTGCCCCCGCGCCACCACACCGACTGGAGCGGCACGGCCCCCGTGCCACCGCTGGCGCTGGTGCGCCCGCGCAGCACCGCGGAAGTCTCGGCCCTGCTGCGCCTGTGCCATGCCCACCGCGTGCCCGTGGTGCCCCAGGGCGGCCTCACCGGTCTGGCCGGTGCCGCCGTGCCCTGCGCGGGCGGCGTGGCGCTGTCGCTGGACCGCATGAACACCATTGAGGTGGTGGATGCACGCTCTGCCACGCTCACCGTGCAGGCCGGCGCCACCGTGCAGGCGGTGCAGGAGGCCGCGCTCGCCGTGGGCCTGCAGTTCGGCGTGGACTTCGGTGCGCGCGGTTCGGCCCAGGTGGGCGGGGCCGTGTCCACCAATGCTGGCGGCAACGGCGTGCTGCAGCACGGCATGGTGCGCGAGCAGGTGCTGGGCCTGGAGGTGGTGCTGGCCGACGGCACGCTGCTGCCCATGCTGCGGCCCATGCTCAAGAACAACACGGGCTACGACCTCAAGCAGTGGTTCATCGGCGCCGAGGGCACGCTGGGCGTGGTCACGCGCGCGCTGCTGCGCCTGCGGCCGCTGCCGCGCGCCAAGGCGACCGCGCTGGTGGCCTTGTCTGATTTCGATGCGGCGCTGGCGCTGCTGGCCCGGCTGCAGGGGCGCTTTCCGGGTGCGCTGTCGGCCTTCGAGCTCATGTGGCGCGATTTCGTCGAGGCCTCGCTGCGCTGGCAGACGCTGCGCGAGCCGTTCGAGGCGCCGCACCCGTTTGCTGCGCTCATCGACGTCGGCGGCCAGGACGAAGCCGGCCTGCGCGACGCGCTGGAAGAAGTGTTGGGCGAGGCCATGGAGGCCGGTGAGGCCATCGATGCCGCCATCGCCCAGTCGCAGTCCCAGGCGCAAGCCTTGTGGAAGATCCGCGAGGCCACGGCAGAGCTGCCCGCGCACATGCACCCCCCGATCAACTTCGACGTGAGCCTGCCGCAGGCCGATATCGGCCGTTTCGCCGAGGAATGCCGCACCGCGCTGTCTGCTCGCTGGCCCGGGCACCTCACGGTGTTCTTCGGCCATATCGGCGATGGCAACCTGCACCTGTCCACCGACGCCTCCACCGTGGGCGGTGACGAGGCTGCGGTCGAGGCACTGGTGTACGCCCAGGTGGCGGCCTTTGGCGGCAGCGTCTCGGCCGAGCATGGCATCGGCCTGCACAAGAAGCCCTACCTCCACGCCAGCCGCACCCCGGCGGAGCTGGCCGCCATGCGCGCCATCAAGCAGGCGCTGGACCCCCTCCATCTCATGAACCCCGGCAAGGTATTCGACCTATGAACGCTGCTGCATCTGCCACCCTGGCCTTGGCCCGCCCCGAGGTGCCCCCGCTGCCCGCCTACAACGCCGGCCTGTCGTCCGATGCCGTGCGCCAGCGCTACGGCGTGACCGAGATCGCGCGCCTGGCCAGCAACGAGAACCCCTTTGGCGCCAGCCCCGCCGTGGCGCGCGCGCTGGTGGGCCTGGCGGCGCGCGTGGGCACCTACCCCGATGCGAACTGCACGGCGCTGCGCGCCGCCATCGCGGCGCGCAGGGGTGTGGCGCCCGAGGGCATCGTCGTCGGCAATGGCTCCGAAGACATTCTGCAGATGCTGTGCCAGGCCTTTCTGTCGCAGGGTGATCACGTGCTCACCCAACGCCCGGCCTTCGGCCTGCACGAGATATACCCGCGCATGATGGGTGCGCAGGTCGAGCTGCTGGCGCTCACGCCCGAACTCGGCTTCGACGTGGATGCCTGGTGCGAAGCGCTGGCGCGCGGCCCCAAGATCGCCATGCTGGCCAACCCCTCCAACCCCGTGGGCTGCATGTTCACGGCGCAGGAATTCGAGCGCCTGCTGGCGTCCACGCCCGCGCACACCCTGCTCGTGGTGGACGAGGCGTACTACGAGTACGCCTGCCATGCGCCCGACTACCCCGATGTACTCGCCTTGCTGCGCACCCGCGCTGCGCCGTGGATCCTGCTGCGCACCTTCTCCAAGGCCTGGGGCCTGGCGGGTCTGCGCGTGGGCTATGGCCTGGCCAGCGACGCGGCCCTGGTGCAATTGCTCGACCGCGTGCGCACCCCGTTCAACGTGAACCATGCGGCCCAGGCTGCGGCACTGGCCGCCTGGGGCGACGAGGCCTTCATGCGCCAGAGCGTGGCCGAGACCGTGCGCCTGCGCGGAGTGTTGCTGGGGCGCCTGCAGGCCTTGGCGGGCGTTCGCATTGCGCCTTCGGCCACCAACTTCCTGTTCCTGGACATCGGCCGGCCCAATGGCCCGGTGAACGAGGCTCTGCTGGCCCGGGGCCTCATCGTCAAGCCCTGGAAGGAGCCGGGTTTCGAGACATTCATCCGCGTCTCGGTGGGCACCGAGGCCGAGAACGAGCGCTTTGCGCAGGCGCTGGCAGACATTTTGGGGGCGGCTGCATGAGCACTAATACGCTGTTTGTCGAACACGCACTGCTGCCCGGCGGCTGGGCCCGCGACGTGCTGCTGCAGTGGGACGCCACGGGCCGGCTGCAGTCCGTGACACCGGGCAGTGCGGCCGGCGCCGCACCGCGTGCGCTGGGGCCTGTGGTGCCAGGCATGCCCAACCTGCATTCGCACGCCTTCCAGCGCGCCTTCGCGGGCCTCACCGAGTACCGCGGAGAAAGCCAGGACAGCTTCTGGAGCTGGCGCAACCTGATGTACCGCTTTGCGGCGCAGATCACGCCCGAGTCGCTGGAGGCCATTGCCACCTGGCTCTACGTAGAGATGCTGGAGGCCGGTTACACCTCGGTTTGCGAATTCCACTACGTGCACCACGACCAGGACGGCCGGCCCTATGCCGACGATGCCACGCTGTCGCTCGCGCTGCTGCGCGCGGCGCGCAATGCGGGCATCGGCATCACGCTGCTGCCGGTGCTCTACCAGACCAGCGGCTTTGGCGCCAGGCCACCGCGTGCGGACCAGGCACGCTTCATCCGCAGCACCGACAACATGCTGGCTCTGCTGGAGCGCCTTGCGCCCCTGGCGAAGGCGCAGGGTGCTGGCCTGGGCCTGGCACCGCACTCGCTGCGCGCCGTGCCGCCCGACAGCCTGGCTGCCGCCGTGCAGGGCCTCACCGCCATCGATGCCCACGCCCCCATCCACATCCACATCGCCGAGCAGACCCAGGAGGTGGACGACTGCGTGGCCTGGAGCGGCCAGCGCCCCGTGCAGTGGCTGCTGGAGCACATGGCCGTGGACGCGCGCTGGTGCTTGGTGCACGCCACGCACATGACACCGCAGGAGTATGCCGATGCCGCGCGCAGCGGTGCCGTGGCCGGCATCTGCCCCACCACCGAGGCCAACCTGGGCGACGGCATCTTCGACATGCCGCAGTGGCTGGGCCATGGCGGTGCCTGGGGCGTGGGCTCGGACAGCCATGCCTGCGTGAACGCGGCCGAGGAATTGCTGATGCTGGAGTACAGCCAGCGCCTGTCGCTGCGCCAGCGCAATGTGCTGGCAAGCGCGGTGCAGCCCCAGGTAGGCACCGCCATGTGGCTCGCGTCCGTGCAGGGTGGGGCGCAGGCATCGGGCCGCCCTGTGGCGGGCCTGGCCGTGGGCCAGCAGGCCGATTTCGCGGTGCTGGACCCGGCGCACATTGCGCTGGCCGGGCTGCCTGTGGAATCCATGCTCTCGGCCCATGTGTTCGGCAGCCACCGCACGAGTGCGCTGCAGCAGTTGTGGGTGGGCGGCGTGCAGCGGGTTGCCGCCGGCCGCCATGCCTTGCATGAGAGTGCGGCTGCTGCCTTTGCCAAGGCCCGTGCGGCAACCATCGCGCCACAATGAAGAATTCTGAAAAGCGTCCCTTGAAACCCACGCCATGACCGTCACCACCCAACCCGCCTTCACCTTCCACCAGGGCACCGCGCCGCTGCTGATTTCCATGCCGCATGTGGGCACCTATGTGCCACCGGCCATCGCCGCGCGCTTCACCGACGAATGCCGCCAGGTGCCCGACACCGACTGGCACCTGGAGCGCCTGTACGATTTTGCCAAGGACATGGGCGCATCCATCCTCGTGGCCACGCATTCGCGCTACGTGGTGGACCTGAACCGCCCGCCCGATGGCGCCAGCCTCTACCCGGGCCAGAGCGTCACCGGCCTGTGCCCGGTGGACACCTTCGACGACACGCCCATCTACACCCGGGGCGACGTGCCCGACGACACCGAGGTGGCGGCGCGCCGCGATGCCATCTGGGCGCCGTACCACGCGCAGCTGCGCGCCGAACTCGATCGCATCCGTGCTGCCCATGGCGTGGCCGTGCTGTGGGATGCGCATTCGATCCGCTCGGTGCTGCCGCGCTTCTTCGAAGGCAAGCTGCCCGACCTGAACCTGGGCACGGCCAATGGCGAGAGCTGCGACCCAGCGCTGGCGCAGGAGCTGCTGGCCATTGCGCAGGCCGCACCCGGCTACGCCGCCGTGCTCAACGGCCGCTTCAAGGGCGGACACATCACGCGCCACTACGGCCAGCCCGCGCAGAACGTGCATGCGGTGCAGCTGGAGATGACGCAGTGCAGCTACATGCAGGAAGCCCTGCCTTTCGACTACCTGCCCGAGGTGGCGGCCGGCGTGCAGCCGCACCTGAAACGTATGCTCGAAGCCGCTCTGGCCTTTGCCCAGGCGCGGGCCAAAGGCTGAGGCCGCACAGGCTTTACCGTCGCTGCGGCCGTTGGGCCGGGGCTATCGGTGCTATCGGTGCTAGTATGGGCCGAGCGGTCCTCGCAGGGCCGCAGGTGCGCCCCTTGGCCACCATTGCGGAAGGAGCCGCACCCTCGTGGACCCAGCGGCCTATTACTACATGCCCTTGTTCAAGCCCGGCGCCTTCGTGCACCTGGGGTTGAGCCGCGAGACGGTGAGCCACATCGTGGTGCGCCGCGACGCCATGATGGTCTACCTTGTGGGGCACGAATCGCCTGTGCATCCCGATGCACTTCGGCTGGCGCCCACGGCCTTCCATCTCGCGCGCGTTCCAGACAGGATCTGAAAAGCACTGCCCGGATTGCTTTGCGTCCCGGTGCAGCCGCAGGAGGCGGCAGCTCTGGGGGCAAGCCAGGCACGCCTGCGCGGAGGCATTATTCCATTGGGTACTGCGCCATGGCCTCGCCCAGGCGCACGGGACGCGCCGGAGCCCATTCGGCGTTGAACTGGAACGGCCCCTTGGGGAACAGCATCACCACGGTGGAGCCGAGCAGGAAACGGCCCATTTCCTCGCCCTTTTGCAGCGACACCTGGCCGGCCGGGTAGTCCCAGTGGCGCAGCACGCCGGTGCGCGGCGGGTTCACCTGGCCATGCCAGACGGTGGCCATGCTGCCCACGATGGTCGCGCCCACCAGCACCAGCACGAAGGGCCCGTGCGCCGAATCGAAGAAGCACACCACGCGCTCGTTGCGCGCGAACAGGCCGGGCACGCCGCGCGCCGTGGTCGGGTTCACCGAAAACAGGTCGCCGGGCACATGCACCATGCGCGTGAGCTGGCCTGCGCAGGGCATGTGGATGCGGTGGTAATCGCGCGGGCTCAGGTACAGGGTGGCGAAGTAGCCATCGTCAAAGCGCGCAGCCAGCGACGAATCGCCGCCCACCAGTGCCGTGGTGGAGTACGAATGGCCCTTGGCCTGGAAGATCTGGTCCTTCTGGATGGGGCCGAACTGGCTGATGGCACCGTCCACGGGGCAGACCAGGTCGGCATCGGCCAGGGGTCGCGCGCCGGGCTGCAGGGCCCTGGTGAAGAAGTCGTTGAACGAGGCATAGGCCGCGATGTCCGGATTGGCCGCCTCCGCCATGTTCACCTGGTAGTGGGACACGAAGCCGCGGATGACTGCGGTGGTCAGTCCCCCCAGGCGGGCCGAGGCGAATTTTCCCGCCAGGGCGGTCATGGCCTGCTTGGGCATCAGGTACTGGGGGAGAACGGCGAGGCTGTCAGACACTGTGGGAACATCCTTGGAAAGGGGTGCGGGCCATTCTACTGATGGCGGGCGCTCAAAAATGTAGGTATGCAGCCTGTTGTGCGGGCTGTGTTGGCCAAGTAGCGGGGCGCGGTGCCCAGTCCTCGGATGCCTGCACCAGGGCGCCGACGAAACTGCCCAGGTCGATGCCCAGTGCGCTGGCCGCAGCCTCGGCGCCTGCATCGCCGCGGCGGGCGCTGGTTGCGAACCGGCTGAATGCGGGCCAGTCGCGCGCCAACTGCTCTACCGCGATGCGGGCGAGGTCATACGACAGCGCGTTGCCATCGTCCGTGCGGTGGAACGAGTCGCCCGACCAGAACTCCTGCACGCGCTCGGCATTCCAGAATGCCAGGTGGCGCTGGTGCATGGCCTGCGGCGTCTGGGCAGGGCGGCGCGCGCCTGTCAGGCGGTGCTCGGTGTTCACGGCCAAGCCTTCATCGAGCCAGGTGGGCAGGCGCAGGTACGACAGGGCGCTGTGCGTGAGCTCGTGCGCGATCACGGGCTCGATGGTGGACAGGTCGGCCTGCACCACCACGAAGTGCGGGCAGCCGTTGTGGATGAACATGCCGCCGCTGAAGGCGAACTCCCCGCCATCGGGGTAGAACTGGCCCACGTAGTGGTAGTAGAGCTCTTCGCTCTCGAGCACCAGCAGCACGCTTTTCTCGCCTGGGTTGAAGCGGGCCACGCCATCGAGCACGCGCGCGATGCGCTGGCGCGTTTTGGTGACGTAGCCCGCCATGGCCTGTGCCACTGGCGGCTCCAGAGGGGACAGGATGTGCACGTCCGCGCTCTCGTGCAGGTGCATGTGCGGGCCAATCGCATCGCGCAGGTGCAGCAGCCAGGCGCGGCGGCCCAGGGCGATGGCCTCTGTGGTGGCTTCGGGGGTGGGGGCTTGTCCGGCCCAGTGGTCGAGTGCCTGCCAGTCCATCAGGGGCAGGCCGGCGGGGGCGCTCAGGTGGTCCCGCACGGTGAAGGGTTCGAGGCCGGCCATGCGCAGCACCTGCGGCGCCGGGGGCTGTTCGCCGCCCTGGACCGGCAAGGCCAATGCTGCAGGCCGTGAATCCTCTGGCGGCGCAAACTGGTAGCGCGCCATGAACGCGCCGAGGAAGGGCAGGATCCAGATGCCCATCACCATCAGCGCCTTGCGGTTGCCGAACTCGTGGCTGCGCAGCACGCGCCGCGTGGCCCAGACGTTGGTCAGCACCAGGGCGGCAAGGAGCAACAGGAAGACGGCGAGGGCAGGGGACATGGACAGCTTGGCGGGGCGGGTGGACCGCCGGATGCTAAGGCAAGACGAGACGGGTCCCGCGCACCGGGAGAGGGCGGTTGTGTCAAACGCCCAGGTGCTGCTCCAGCAACTGCGGCTGGGAGCACAGGGTCTCTGAGCTGCCCTCGAACACCACCTGGCCCTTGACCAGGATGACGTTGCGGTCGGTGATCTGGGTGACGTGCTTCCAGTTCTTGTCGACGATCACGCTGCTGATGCCGCTGGCCTTGATGAGGCTGCAGATGCGCCAGATCTCGCGCGCGATCAGCGGGGCCAGGCCCTCGGTGGCCTCGTCGAGGATGAGCACGTCGGGATTCGTCATCAGCGCGCGGCCGATGGTCAGCATCTGCTGCTCGCCGCCGCTGAGCTGCTGGCCGCCATGGCCCAGGCGTTCCTTGAGGCGCGGAAAGGTCTCCAGCACACGCTCATAGGTCCAGTCGCGCTGGCCGCGCGTGCCGGCGCGGGCGGCCATCTGCAGATTTTCGACCACGCTCAGGTTGCCGAAGATGCCGCGCCCCTCGGGCACATAGGCAATTCCCAGGCGCGCCACCTCGTAGGGCGGGCGGCCCGTGGTGTCGCGTCCGGCCACGGCCACGCTGCCCGAGCGCGGCTTCACGAGGCCCATGAGCGACTTCAGCAGGGTGCTCTTGCCCATGCCGTTGCGGCCCATGAGGCCGATGGTCTCGGCCTGGCCCACGGTGAAGTCCACCCCGTGCAGGATGTGGCTGGCGCCGTAGAAGGTGTTGAGGCCCCGGGCCTCGATGAGGGGCGTGTTTTGCTGCGGTGCCATGTCAGTGTTCCTCACCCAGGTAGGCGGCCTGCACATTGGCGTCGGCGCGCACTTCGGGCGGCGTGCCGCTGGCGATGGCCTCGCCGTTGACCATCACCGTCAGGTGGTCGGCCAGGGCGAACACGGCATCCATGTCGTGCTCCACCAGCATCATCGCGTGGCCTGGCTTGATGCGCAGCAGCAGTTGCACCATGCGCTCGGCCTCGGCCACGCCCATGCCGGCCAGGGGCTCGTCGAGCAGCAGCACCTGGGGTTCGGTGGCCAGGGTCATGGCGATCTCGAGCTGGCGCTGCTCGCCGTGGCTCATGGTGCCGGCCACGGCATCGCGCCGCGCCTGCAGGCCCGCCAGTTCGATGGCCCGGTCCACACGCTCGCTGCTGGCGCGGTTGTGCGGGCCCTGGTCGCGCGTGTCACGCCACCAGCGCAGCGGGTTCCAGGGCTGCTGCGGGTCGCGCGACTGGGCGGCCAGGCGCACGTTCTCGTGCACGGTGAAGGGCAGAAAGATGTTGGTCTTTTGGTAGCTGCGGCCCAGGCCCTGGCGCGAGATGCGCTCGGGCGCCCAGCCCGTCACCTCGGTGGCGCCCAGCCGTATCTCACCGGCCGTGGGGGGCAGGTCGCCCGAGAGCAGATTGGTCAGCGTGGACTTGCCCGCGCCGTTGGGCCCGATCACCGCATGGATGCGCCCGCGCCACAGGTCCACCGAGACGCCGTTGACGGCAGCCAGGCCGCCAAAGCGCTTGGTGATCTTGTGGGCCGACAGCAGGACTTCGTGTTCAGCCATGGTCCGTGCCTCCCTTGGCGGCGCGCAGGCGCACCAGCATGCCCAGCAGCCCGCGCGGCGCCACCAGCACCACCAGCACGATGAAGCTGCCCATGAGCAGTTGCCAGTGCTTGGTGATGTCCTTGAACACATGCAGCAGGTACTCGAAGGCGAAGGCGCCGACGATGGCCCCTGCGAAGTTGCCCATGCCGCCCAGGATGACCATCATGATTGCGTGCGCGCTCATGTGAAAGCCCATGAGCTCGGGGTTCACGTAGCCCGTCTGCGCGCCCCACAGGTAGCCCGCCAGGCCGGCCAGGGCGCCGGCCACGGTGAAGGCCGTGAGCTTGTAGCCCTGGGTGGAAAAGCCCATGGCACGCATGCGGTGCTCGTTGACGCGGATGCCCGCCAGCGCCCGGCCCAGGGGGCTCCACAGCAGCCGGCGCAGCCCCGCGTAGACCAGCACCACCAGCGCCAGCGTGAAGTAGTAGAAGGTGCGCCGCCCTTCGAGGTCGAACAGCATCCAGCCGAACACCGAGGCATCAGGGCGCAGGTTGATGTAGATGCCGTCCGAGCCGCCCAGGATCTTGTTGTCGAAGAACAGGTAGAACACCATCTGCGCGAACGCCATGGTCACCATGATGAAGTAGATGCCGTGCGTGCGCACCACGAAGAAGCCGATGAACAGCGCCACCAGGGCCGAGCCCGCCACGGCGGCCGGCAGCGACCACCACAGGCTCACCGGGGCATCGGCCGGGGTGAGAAAGGCCAGCGCATAGCCTGCCACGCCGAAGTAGGCCGCGTGGCCCAGCGAGACCAGGCCGGTCACGCCCTGCAGCAGATCGAGGCTCATCGCGAAGATGGCCATGATCATCATGCGCGTGACCATCTGCACATAGAAATCGCTGCCCACGAACGGAAACGCCAGCAGCGCGACGAGGCCGAGCACGAGCACGAACTGCACGCTGCGCGGCAGCACCTCCAGGTTGGTGCGGGGTGTGCTCATGCGGGCCTCCGCGGGGCTGGCAGGGCAAGGATCACAGGAACGACTGTCATTGTTTGAAAAGACCTTCGGGTTTCCACAGCAGCACGGCCGCCATCAGCATGTAGACCAGCATGCCGGCCACGGAGGGCAGCAGCACCTTGCCGAAGGTGTCCACCAGGCCCACCAGCAGCGCCGAGATCAGGGCCCCGCGCACCGAGCCGATTCCGCCGATGACCACCACCACGAAGCACATGATCAGCACCGAGGAGCCCATGTTGGGGTAGACGCTGGAGACGGGGGCTGCCACCATGCCGGCCATGGCCGCCAGGCCCACGCCCAGCGCGAACACGATGGCGTGGATGAACTTGATGTTCACGCCCAGCGACTCGGCCATGTCGCGGTTGAAGGCACCGGCGCGGATCTTCATGCCCAAGCGGGTCTTGGAGATCAGCAGGTACAGGCCGATGGCCAGCACGATGCACACGCCCGAGATGAACAGGCGGTACACCGGGTAGGAAAGGGTGTCGGTGAGCGGGATCGACCAGTCCAGCAGCTTCGGGATGGCCACTCCGTGCACATCGTCGCCCCAGAGGATGGAGCGCAGCTCCTCGAAGATGTAGATCAGCCCGAAGGTGAGCAGCACCTGGTCCAGATGGTCGCGGTGGTAGAAGTGGCGAAACAGCAGCCACTCAAGCGCCAGCCCGAAGGCCACGGCCAGCACCGCACCGCCCAGTATGGCCAGCGTGAGGCTGCCGAAATACCCCGACAGCGAGTACGCCAGGTAGGCACCCAGCATGTAGAAACTGCCGTGCGCCAGGTTCACCACGCCCATGATCCCGAAGATCAGCGTGAGGCCGGCCGCCAGCATGAACAGCAAGAGGCCGTACTGCACGCCGTTGAGCAACTGGATCAGGAAGGTAGCGAAGTCCATGGCGTGCGGCAGGTGGATGTAGCGGGGTCAGGCCGCGCGGCGCGTGGCCAGCAGCAGCGAGCCCATCAGGGTGAACAGGCCACCCGAGACGCGGTTGAACCAGCGCATGCGGTTGCCCGAGCGCAGGGCTGGGGCCAGCCGGGCCACGCCCAAGGCGCACAGCGTGAGCACCGTGAACTCGAACGCTACGAAGGTGGCGGCCAGGATGGCGAACTGCGGCGCAAAGGACAGCGTGGGGTTCAGGAACTGCGGAAAGAAGGCCGTGAAGAACAGGATGGCCTTGGGGTTGCTGCCGCCCACGATCAGGCCCTGCAGGTACAGCCGGTGCGCGGGCACGGCGGGTGCCGCAGTGGCGCCCTCGGGCATCTGGTCGAACACGCTGCCCTGGCTGCGGAAGGTCTTGATACCGAGCCAGATCAGGTAGGCAGCGCCCGCTGCCTTGAGCACCCAGAACGCGGTCTCGGACGCGGCCAGCAGCGCGCCCAGGCCCAGGGCCGACAGCAGCATGGTGCCGAGCACGGCCGTCACACTGCCGGCGGCCGCCACGACGGCCTTGCGCGGGCCGTGCTGCAGCGAGGCGGTCATGCACATGAGCATGGTCGGGCCGGGCGAGAGCACCAGCAGGGCCACGGCGGCCAGGTAGAGCAGGTAGGTACTGAGGGTCATGGAAGAGGGTGATCCAAGGGGGTGGCCGCAAAGTCCGGGCGCACGGAGGACTGGCCTGCCGAGTTGGCAGGCGCTGCCATTGTGTCAAAACCCGCAGGGCCAGCGCTCCGCACGGCAGGCCGAGGCCCGCCGCTGCGCCAGGTGTGCGGTGGTGCTTAGGCCATGCGGCAGCCGGCGCCGCTGTCGGACAGGGCTTTTGCCGCAATGCCGACGACCTTGTTTTCCTTGTTCTCGACCACGCGCAGGTAGATGTCCTGCACCGGGTTGTGGGCCTTGCTCATGGTCCACTTGCCGCGCGGGCTGTCGATGACAGCGCTCTCCATCGCCTTGTACAGCGCGGGCTTGGCGGCCAGATCGCCCTTGACGGCGTTGGCACCCTGCACCAGCAGCAGGCCGGTGTCGTAGCCCTGCACGGCATACACGTCGGGCTGGCTGCGGAAGGCCTTGGCGTATTCCAGGCGGAACTGCTTGTTGCGCGGCGTGTCCAGCGAGTCGCTGTAGTGCATGGTGGTGATGATGCCGTCGGCTGCGGGGCCGGCCGCATCGAGCACGCCTTCGGTCAGGAAGCCCGAGCCGTACAGCGGAATCTTGTCCTTGAGGCCGGCGGCCGCGTAGTCCTTGATGAACTTGGCCGCACCGCCACCGGCGAAGAAGCAGGCCACGGCATCGGGCTTGAGGGCCGCGATCTCGGTCAGCAGCGCCTGGAACTCCACGTTCGGGAAGGGCAGGCCCAGCTCCTTGACGATGGTGCCGCCGGCTGCGGTGTAGCTTTGCTTGAAGCCTTCGAAGGCTTCCTCGCCTGCGGCGTACTTCCAGGTGATCCACACGGCCTTCTTGTGGCCCTTGTCCATCATCGCCTTGCCCAGGGCCAGCGTGGGCTGGGAGTTGCTGAACGAGGTGCGGAACACGTTGGGCGCGCACAGCCCCCGGGTGGCGGCATGCACGCCGGCGTTGGGGATCAGGTTGAGCACACCGGTGTCGCGCGCCACCTTCTGGATGCCCATCTGCACGCCCGAGTGCACGGTGCCGATCAACACGTCCACCTTGTCGCGCTGCACCAGCTTGCTGGCGTTTTCCACGCCCTTGCTGGGCTCGGACTCATCGTCCACCTTGAACCATTCGATCTCGCGCCCGCCGAGCTTGCCGCCCTGCTGGTCGATGGCCATGCGCACGCCGTTCTCGATGGCCACGCCCAGTTGGGCGAAGGTGCCCGTGTAGGGGAGCATGAAACCCACGCGCACCTTGCCGCTCTGGGCCCGCACGATGGAGGGCAGCAGCAGGCCCGTGGAAGCGGCGCCGACGAGGGCTGCGCTGCGGCTGATGACGAGGCGGCGAGTGGTCATGGGGAGTGTCTCCTTTGTTTAGGCTTAAAGTAATTTAACTCCAAGCCCTGTGGTGAAAACCTATGGCTTACCCGTACCGTTGCTGGCATGCCGGTGTCCTTCATGGCGCTCTGGGGCCTCGCTCCTGGCCTGTGGCCCGGGCAACATCAACGTGAAGTAAACTGCATTCATTGCGGTGTGCATGCAGTATAGAGCATGTTTTTCGGGCCGTGTGCCGCTGTTTACCTAGTGGAGATAGGTAGTTTCGAGCATGTGCCGGGCCTTTTGCCCACCTTGCCATGGCTGGGTTTGCACCCTGTTGGTGCATTGCATGCCGCCACCCGGCAAAATGGCGGCTGCATGCGGCCTGGCATGTGCCCCCATTGTCCTGCGGGGCATGGGCCGTGACCTTGTCCATCCCTATGTCCGAGCCGTCTTCGTTTTCCACTTCCCCGACCCCCGCTCCAGAGCCTGAGCCGCCCCCATCGCCCGCCCCGCGTGTGGCGGTGGCGAGATTGCCGACAAGGATGCGCATCGTGCGCTGGCTGTGCCATTTCTGGCCGGCCCCGCTGGGAATCGATGGCCGCGAACGCCTGCGCTTCATCGTGGGAGCCGTGCTGGGCATCTTCCTGACGGCGGTGCTCAGCCGCTGGTGGGCGGGCGGCGGCCATGCCCATGGGCCCTGGATGCTGGGCGCGCTGGGGGCCAGTGCCGTACTGGTGTTCGGCATGCCGTCGAGCCCTCTGGCCCAGCCCTGGCCGGTGCTGGGCGGCAGCACCTTGTCGGCGATGGTGGGGGCGGTGTGTGCCGCACTGGTGCCCGACCCGGCGCTGGCCGGTGCGCTGGCGGTGGGCCTTGCCATTGCGCTCATGGTGCCGCTGCGCTGCCTGCACCCGCCCGGTGGTTCCATGGCGCTGTACGTGGTGCTCACGGCGGGCGACGGCCTGCACCTGGCGGCGTTTCCTGTTCTCTTCAATGTGCTGGTGCTGTTGTTGGCGGGTGTGGTCTACAACAGCCTCACCGGGCGCAGCTACCCGCATCCGCAGCAATCGCCTGCGCGCACCGCCGTGGCCAAGGGCGCCTTTGCCGCATCGGACGTGGATGCGGCGCTGGCGCACTACAACCAGGTGCTGGACGTGAGCCGCGCCGACCTGGAAGGCCTGCTGCAACTGGCGGGCCGCGCGGCCTTCCAGCGCACGCTGGGCGAGGTGCGCTGCGCGGACATCATGTCCCGGCCGGCCATGGCGGTGGAGCAGGGCATCTCCCTCAAGGATGCGTGGACCCTGATGCGCAGCGAGAAGATCAAGGCCCTGCCCGTGGTGGATGCGGGCCGGCAGGTGCTTGGCATCGTCACGGTGGCCGATTTCATGCGCCTGGCCAACCTCGACCTGCACGAGGGCCTGGGCCAGCGCCTGCGCGCCCTCGTCAAGGGCCGCAGCGGCCAGCCCGCCAGCGTGGGCGAGATCATGTCGCACCCCGTGCAGGTGGCCCGGGTGGGCCAGCATGCCATGGACCTGGTGCCCCTGTTCTCGCAGGGCGGGCACCACCACATCCCCATCGTCGACGAGGGCGGGTACCTGGTGGGCATCATCACCCAGACCGACCTGGTGCGCACCCTGGCGGTGGCCGTGCAGGGCCAGGATACGGCTGCTTGAAGGGGCTCTGGGGGCCGCTGGAGAGGCTCTGGTGCCGTCCCGCGACACCGCTGCGCCACGTCCCATAGGCAAGCCCGGGTACATCGCGGTACAATCGACAGGCTATGCACAGCGCTCTGCCTGTCCATTGATACGGATTTGCCTTTAACCGTGTAGCGTCGTTGGTTCGCCTTGCCGTGCTACAGCACTGTCTGCGGCTCCCGCTTGACTACACGGTCAAATGCAAATCCGTATGAAGCCGTCTCCCCGGCCCTCTGCCTGATCTGCGCCCCGGGTGCAGCGACTCCCACCGCCCGCAATGCACCGTGTGTCGAGCCCGACCACGCTGCATAGGCCGTGGTGGATGCCCCAGCGTTCAGGCGCCGATCACCAGATTTTTTGATTTTTGAAAAGACAAGAGAACATGGCCAAAGAAGAACTGATTGAAATGCAAGGCTCCGTGACCGAAGTGCTGCCCGACTCGCGCTTTCGCGTGACGCTGGACAACGGTCACCAGCTGATTGCCTACACCGGCGGCAAGATGCGCAAGCACCACATCCGCATCCTGGCGGGCGACAAGGTCTCCCTGGAAATGTCGCCTTACGACCTCTCCAAGGGCCGCATCACCTTCCGCCACCTGGCCGGCCGCGGCCCAGGCCCGTCGAGCCGTTGATTGCCTGCCGCCATGCGGCCACGCAGGTGGCCGTGCGCTGGTGGCTGCTGGTTCGCCTTTGTGAGTTTCCCGTTGGTTGTTGATTGAGTTTCCCCCATCGCCGCAGTTTGCATCGCCCTGGATGCATGACAGCACTGCCGATGGAACCCTGGTCCGATGCAGTCGCTGCAAAAAATTCAAAAAAAGCGCGCATTTGGTCAGAACCCGAAATTTCCCGGGTTAGAATACGAGCTGTCGGAGCGTAGCGCAGCCTGGTAGCGCATCTGCTTTGGGAGCAGAGGGTCGCGAGTTCGAATCCCGCCGCTCCGACCATTATTGGCAAGGCCTGCAGAAGCAATTCTGCAGGCCTTTTGTCATTTCCGGGCCGCCATTGCACGCAAGCGTGTTCGCGCTGACGCTGCAAGCGAGGGTGCAACGGCTTGCCATTGCTTATCTCCCCCGCATCATCCTTTCCCCCGAGTTTTCTGCCGTGGTGGGCCATGAAGCCCGCGCAGCCTGGGCCAGAGCTCTGGCGGGTGCCAATGACCTGCAGGAATGCTCTGAAAAGCCACCACGTGGCCCGGAATCGGGTACGATAACTGGATGAAAACACAGTATTCGGCTTTCATCCCGGGCTCCATGCACAGGCATGCCCTGACCAGGGCCCTGGTGCGTCCGCAGCGGTTTTCCGCCGTCGCCTGACCTCTGCGCATGTCCCTCATTTGCCCCTCTCATGTCCGCCGTCCCCCTCCGTTCCCTGGCTGCCAGCGCACCGCCGCGCCTGGCAGGCGTGTGGCTGGCCGACCAACTGGGCACGTCCAGTGCGGCGCGGGTGCAGTCCACGGGGCATGCAGGGCTCGATGCGCAGTTGCCGGGCGGGGGCTGGCCTGTGGGCGCCATGACCGAGGTGCTGCAGCCGGCGGCGGGCCTGCATGTGTGGCGACTGGTGCTGCCAGCCCTGGCCCAGGCCACGGCCGCGCGGCCGGGGGCCGTGGTGCTGGTGGCGCCGCCCTATGAACCGTTTGCACCGGCCCTGCGTGCGGGTGGGTTGGATGCGGCGCGGCTGTGCCGCGTGCAGACCACTTCGGCCGCGCAGGCGCTGTGGGCGGCAGAGCAGGCGCTGCGCTGCCGCGACGTGCAGGCGGTGCTGGCCTGGCTGCCCCAGGCGGCACCCGAATCGCTGAGGCGGCTGCAGCTGGCGGCTGCGCAGATGGGGCAGCTGCTGTGGGTGTTCCGCCCGGCCAGGGCGCGCCAGCAGGCATCGCCCGCGCCGCTGAGGCTATGGGTCGAGGCCGTCGATGGCTCGGGTGGCGCGCAGATGCAGGTGCAGGTGCTCAAGCGCCGTGGGCCGCCCATGGAGCAGCCCCTGGCGCTGCCTGCCAGCCATGCGGCGCTGGCCCGTGTGCTGGCCGCGTCGGCAGCGCGCGGGGAGGGGCGGCGCGCCCCACAGCAGCCAGCACGGAATGCCGTGGTGCTGCCATTGGCGGCGTGGCGGGATCGCCTGCCAGGAGGAGGTGTTCAGCATGCACTGGATCGCATGGCCGTTGCCGCCAACCCCCACTGACAGCCATACCGACCCTGGCGTGGCATTGCTGTCGGCCACAGCCGGGCCGCGCCAGCCCTTGCCGCAGGCCCCGCACGAGCACTGGTGGGCGCTGCAGTTCACGCCGCGCGTGGCGAGCGTGGAGGGCGAGGCTTTGTTGCTGGAGGTCTCGGCCACCGAACGCCTCTGGGGCGGGCGCGAGGCATTGTTGGCACAACTGCAGCTGCGCAGCCCGCCATGGCCCGCCGAACCGCCCGCGGCAGCGGGCAATCCATCGCAAGGACCTGTACCGCAGGAATGCCCTGCTGCCAGATACCCAACCCCTTTTGCCGAGGCGCCCACCTCGCTGCAGGCCCTGGCCCTGCTGCGCCTGCAGCTGGCAGGCCAGCCCCTGCCCAGGCACCTGCCCGATGGCCTGCCGCTGCATACCCTGACGGCGCTGCACCCGCACCTGCCGAGCCTGGCACGCATGGGCTGCCGCACCTGGGGCGCCTTGCGCGCGCTGCCGCGCGACGGCGTGGCCCGGCGTCTGGGCGCGGCCGTGCTGCTGGCGCTGGACCGGGCTTACGGCCATATCGCCCACAACCACGCCTGGGTGGAGTTGCCCGAGCGTTTCGAGCTGACGGCCGAGCTGCCCGCGCTGGCCACCTCGGCCGATGCCTTGCTGTGGTCTGCCAGCCGCCTGCTCTCGGCCCTGCAGGCCTGGCTGCAGGCGCGCCAGCAGGGCGTGCTGGCGCTGGAGCTGGCCTGGCGGCACGACCTGCGCCGGGTCGATGGCGTGCCCATCGCCCCATGGCACGCTCTGCCCGTGCGCACGGCCCAGCCCACGCACGAGCTGGCCCACCTGCGCCGCCTGCTGGCCGAGAACCTGGCGCGTACGCCCCTGGCTGCGCCGGCCAACCAGATCACGCTGCGCGCGCTGGAGACCGCACCGCTGCCCCATGCCAGCGCCCACCTGCTGCCGCCCGACGGATCGTCGGCCGCCGGTGACCAGGAGGGCGAGGCCTGGCACCAGTTGGTCGAGCGCCTCTCCGCCCGCCTGGGGGCCGGGCAGGTGCAGTCCGTCACCCTGCTCGCAGACCACCGGCCCGAATGCATGCAGCGCTGGCAGCCCATGGCAGAAGCCGATCCAGTGCGAGCAGCAAAGCCCCCACAGGGCGAGCACGCGCCCGAGGCCGTGCTGTGGCCCACCTGGCTGCTGCGCACCCCACAGCGCCTGGTCATGCAGGGCCATCGGCCGTGCTACCAGGGCCCGCTGCGCATGCTGGCCGGGCCGCACCGGTTCGATGCCGCCTGGTGGGAAGAGGGGGCTTGCGCCCCATCAGCCTGTGAGAGCAATGGCGGCCCGTCTCGGCAAGGCCAAAGCGGACTGGTGCAACGTGACTACTTCGTTGCGCTGAGCCCTGAGGCTGGCCGCGTCTGGATCTTTCGCGAACGGCTGGCGCACAGGCCTGCAGGGGAATCCCGCGACCGCTGGTTCCTGCAGGGCCTGTATGCCTGAGGGGCTGAGCCATGAGCCACACCATTCCTGATCGCCCATCTGCCGCCGTTTCCGCCGCACCGCTGGCCTTGCCGGACTATGCCGAGCTGCACTGCATCTCCAACTTCAGCTTCCAGCGCGGCGCCTCGCAGCCCCAGGACTTGGTGGCGCGCGCGGCCGAGCTGGGTTACCGGGCCCTGGCGCTGACCGACGAATGCTCGGTGGCCGGCGTGGTGCGGGCCCATGGCCCGGCCAAGGCGCTGGGCCTGCAGTTCATACCGGGCAGCGAGTTCGCGTACCCCGGCTTTCGGCTGGTGGCGCTGCCGCGCAACATCGAGGGCTGGGGCAATCTGTGCGAGTTCATCAGCGCCGCGCGGCGCACCGCGCCCAAGGGCATCTACGAGCTGGGGCCGGTGTCCGACGTGGCCCAGCTGCAGCACTGCGAGCTGCTGCTCATGCCCGACCGCAGCGTGCAGCATGCGATGGACACCGCTGCACTGCTGGCCTGTGTGGAACAGGCGCAGGCGAACTTCGGCCAGCGCTTCTGGCTGGGGGTGGAGCTGCTGCTCGGGCCCGACGACGACCTGTGGCTGGCCACCTTGCAGCAGGTGTCGCGCCAGACCGGTGTGCCCCTGGTGGCAGCGGGCGACGTGCACATGCACCTGCGCTCGCACAAGCCGCTGCAGGACGTGATCACCGCCGTGCGCCAGGGCTGCACCGTGGCCGAATGCGGCTTTGCGCTGCAGCCCAATGCCGAACGCCACCTGCGCCAGCGCGTGCGCCTGGCCGGCATCTACCCGCCCGAGCTGCTCGCGGCCACGCTGGAGATTGCGGCGCGCTGCACCTTCAGCCTCGACGAGATCAAGTACCAGTACCCGCTGGAGGCTGTGCCTGAGGGGATGACGCCTGCGGAGGGCCTGGCCTGGCTGACCTGGGAGGGCGCGCGCAGCCGCTACCCGCAAGGCGTGCCGGACAAGGTGGTGGCGCAGATATTGCGCGAGCTCGCGCTGATCGCCGACTGCAAGTACGAGATGTACTTTCTCACCGTGCACGACATCGTGCGCTTTGCGCGCGGCGAGGGCATCCTGTGCCAAGGCCGCGGCTCTGCCGCCAACTCCGCCGTGTGCTACTGCCTGGGCATTACCGAGGTGGACCCCGAGCGCACCAAGCTGCTGTTCGAGCGCTTCATCAGCAAGGAGCGCAAGGAGCCACCCGACATCGACGTGGACTTCGAGCACAACCGACGCGAAGAGGTCATCCAGTACGTCTACACCAAGTACGGCCGCGACCGTGCCGCCATTGCCGCCGTGGTCACCAGCTACCGCACCCGCAGCGTGCTGCGCGACGTGGGCAAGGCCCTGGGCGTGCCTGCGGCGCTGGTCGATTCGTTTGCCAAGGAGCACCACTGGTTCGACGAGGAATTCGCTGCGCACCGCCTGCAGGAGATGGCGCAGGACATGGGCGAACCCATCAGCCTGCATACCGCCGAGTTGTGGCTGCAGTTGTCGGTGCAGCTCAAGGGCTTTCCGCGCCACCTGAGCCAGCATGTGGGGGGCTTCGTGCTCACGCAGGGGTTGCTCACGCGCATCGTGCCGGTAGAGAACGCCGCCATGGTCGACCGCTCCATCATCCAGTGGGACAAGGACGACCTGGACGACATGGGCCTCATGAAGGTGGATGTGCTGGCCCTGGGCATGCTCAGCGCGCTGCGCCGCTGCCTGGACTTGCGTGCCGACCTGCGCGGCGAGCGCTGGGAGTTGCCCCAGATTCCGTCCGAAGACCCTGCTACCTACGACATGATCTGCGCCGCCGATACGGTGGGGGTGTTCCAGATCGAGAGCCGTGCCCAGATGAGCATGCTGCCGCGCCTGCGGCCGAAGGTGTTCTATGACCTGGTGGTGGAGGTCGCCATCGTGCGGCCGGGGCCCATCCAGGGCGGCATGGTGCATCCCTACTTGCAGGCACGCGAAAAGCAGCGCAAGGGCGAGCCCTTGAGGCTGGAGAGTGAAGAGCTCGGCGAGGCATTGGAGCGCACGCTGGGCATTCCGATCTTCCAGGAGCAGGTGATGCAGATCGCGATGATCGCCGCCAAATTTTCCGCATCCGAGGCCGATGCGCTGCGCCGGTCCATGGCCGCATGGAAACGCACGGGCGGGGTACACCATTTCGAGAAGCGGCTGATCGACGGCATGGTGGACAACGGGTACAAGCTGGATTTCGCCCAGCGCGTTTTCAAGCAGATGCTGGGCTTCGGCGAATATGGCTTCCCCGAAAGCCATGCCTTCAGCTTTGCCCTGCTGGCCTACAGCAGCAGCTGGCTCAAATGCCACGAGCCCGCCTGCTTTCTGGCGGCGCTGCTCAACTCGCTGCCCATGGGCTTCTACACCGCCTCGCAACTGGTGCAGGATGCACGGCGCCATGGCGTGCGCGTGCTGCCCATCGACGTGACCTGCAGCGACTGGGAATGCACGCTGGAGGGCACGCCCGAAATGCTGCAACCCGCCAAAGGCCTGCCCGCACCACCGCTGCCCCAGCCCGCAGTGCGCCTGGGCCTGCGCCTGGTGAGCAGCCTGGAGACAGCCGCGGCAGAACGTTTGGTCGAGGCCCGCGTGCAGGGCGGCCCCTTTGCCAGCACCGAAGACCTGGCCCTGCGCGCGCGCCTGAACCACCAGGACATGCAGGTGCTGGCCGCAGCCGACGCGCTGGCCCGCCTGTCGGGCCACCGGCGCCAGCAGATGTGGGACGCCTCTGCCCAGCACACCGCACCCGCCCTGCTGCGCGATGTGCCGGTGCACGAGGCCCCGCTGCAGCTGCCCGAGGCGCCCGAGGGCGAGGAGATCCTGTTCGACTATGCGGCCACCGGCCTCACCTTGCGCCGCCACCCGCTGGCGCTGCTGCGCAACCGGCTCGCGCGCTGGCGCCTGCTCACGGCGCTGCAACTGCGCAATGTGCCCGATGGCCGGCAGGTGCGCGCCTGCGGCATCGTCACCGTGCGCCAGCGGCCGGGCTCGGCCAAGGGCACCATGTTCGTCACGCTGGAGGACGAGACCGGCCCCGTCAACGTCATCGTCTGGCCAGCGATGGTGGAGCAGTGGCGCGATGCCATCCTGCGCTCACGCCTGCTGGCGGTGCAGGGGGTGTGGCAATGCAGCCGGCATGGTGAGGATGAAGAAAAAGGAAAGGATGCTGCAGGCGAAGCCTTCGTGGTGCGCCACCTGGTGGCCCAGCGCTTCAAGGACCTGACGCCGCTGCTGGGCCGCATGGCCGGGGCACTCGATGGCAGCCGGGACTTCCATTGAGACGGATTTGCCTTTGACCGTCTAGCGTCGTTGGTTCGCCTTGCCATACGATCAAATGCAAATCCCTATGAGCGCTGCAGCTACTGCCCTTTCAGATAAGCGCCCGGGTCCATGAAAAAGGCCTTCTTGGTCCCCTGGGTCGCCCCATCGATCTTCCACGGCGCGGGCAGCAGCCGCACGATGGAGTAGTGCAGGTGCGGCGGCTTGCCCTGGGCATTGCCGCTGGCCCCCACGGTGCCGATGGCGCTGCCCGAGGCCACGGGCGCCAGCGCATGGGTGCTGATGCGGTCCAGGTGGGCGAAGTAATGAAGCCGCCAGCGGGGGCCGAGCACCAGCACCACCTTGCCGCCTTTGGCGATCTCACCGGTGAAGAGCACGATGCCGTCCGTGGTGCTGAGCACCGGCGTCCCCGTCTTGCCGAAGATGTCGATGCCCTTGTGCACGCCCGACGTGCCCCAGGGCTCGAACCAGAACGACTGGGCATTCCAGTCCTTCGTGGAGGCTCCGGCCACGGGGATGCGGATGCGTTCAGGGATGATCAGGCCCATGAGCAACAGCCCGAGCAGGGCCAGGCCCACGGATTGGAGAGTCTTCATGCAGGGGGGCGCACCGCATCGACCATGCAGCGCGCCGGCGGGCAAAAGGGAGGATTATTCCCGCATTGCGCCTGTCCAGTGACCGCAGGCTGGCTCAGCGCGCTGGTCGCTGCCGGCTGGCGGCATCCCGCGCGGGCTGCGATGCCGTGCCTGCAGCGCCCTGGGCACCCGGCTTCACAGGCTCCTTGGCCAGGTCCAGCAGCGGCTTGCAGTAGGTGTCGTCATCGGCGGCCGGCACGGTGACCGGTATCAGCGCCAGGGCCACCGGTGCCGCTACCGCCGCCACCACCGCAGCGCCCGCGCGCAGCAGCAGCGGTCCGGGTTCCACCCCTACATCCGGGTTGCCAAAGGTGCCCTTGACATACAGCGGGGTGCGCAGCGAGAAGAACTTCCACTCCAGCGACTCGGGCTTGATGCGCAGGTTCATGGCTTCCGTACCCAGGTCAATGGTGCCGGTGGCCTCGATCACCGCATCGTCGGTGCTCATCTTCACCACGCGCGTCTGCGCCAGGCCATCGACCACGGTGAAGTCGGCCACCGCGCAGCGCAGGCGTACCTCCTTGTCATCGCCGAACAGCTTGCCCACGATGATGCTGCCCACGTTCAGGGATGCCAGGTCCAGCATCTGCTTGCTCAGCGTGCCCTCGCGCACGTACAGGCGCGCCTCTCCCGTGCCCTTGCCCAGGAGGTCGGCCACGTTGTTGCCGCTGCTGCGCAGTGCCACGGCGCCATCCATGCGACCAAAGCTTTTTTTCATCAGTTCCACCTTGGGGAACAGTGCGGACAGCTGAAGTCCTTCCACCTTGCCGCGTATCTGTGCCTTGAGGGGGGGCGTGCGGCCATCGATGATGACCTCCGATTCGATCTTGCCCTTGGCCACGCCAAAGGTCAGCGGCGCGAGCCTGAGTTGCGCGTTGTCCATCACCGCCCGCAAGCTCAGGTCTTCCAGCGGCAGGCTTTCGGATCGGATGATGTGCTCTCCCTTGAACGCGATGTCCATGTCCATGGCACTCCAGCGCTCGGCCGCAAAGTTGGCGTCCGGCAGCACCTTGCCATCGGTTTTGCCACGGTGGGTGTTGCTGGCTTTGGCGGTTCCCAGCGCCGGCCCCAGGTCGGCCAGGCGCAACTGGCTGGATGTGACCTTGCCCGTGAGCTTGGGGCGCGGCTTGCCCGAGGTGTACTTGAGGTCGCCCTGCAGGTCGCTCTGGCCCACCTTGCCCCGAAAGTCGCTGTAGCTCCACACGGCGCGCTCGGGCTCCAGGCTGCCGGTCAGGTGCCCGCGCGTTTCGAACGGCGGCGTGCTGGGCAGCACCAGGCCCGTTACCTCGTACAGGTCGGCCATGCTGTCGGCCTTGAGCATCACATCGAAGTCCATGCCTGACAGCGCCCCGGGATTGGCCAGGATGCCCTCGGCCGACAGTGCTGCGCTGCCCGCAGTGGCTTCGATCTGCAGCGGGTAGTTGACCACCTTGTCGCGCAGGCTGATCACCTGGCCGGCCCGGCCGCTGCCCTCAACCTGTGCCTTGGCAATGCGGCCCTGCAGCTCGAATTGCAGGCCATAGGGCACAGCCGTGCCGTTCGTGCTGCTTTTGCGGGCCACCATATCGCGCGAAGCCGCAGCCTCGGCTGAGGAAGCAGCCGCCGACGCCGGAAGAATGGATGCCTTGGCCGCCTTCGCGCTGCCTGCCTGGGCCGGATCCACCGGCTCCGTGGTGTTCACCTGCGCCTGCAGGTCCACGTCCTTCTGGGCATCGGCATAGGCCAGCAGCCCCTGGTTGACCACCAGCCGGCCCACGTCGAAAGTCCAGGGGCTCTTGGGGGCGTCCTCGTCCTTGTGCTTAAAGGTCCAGTTGTTGCTGCCGTCCTTGGTGCGGGCCAGGGCGATCTCCGGGTCGGTCAGAGCCACGGTGTCGATGGCCAGGTGGCGCGAGAGCAGCGGCAGCAGGCTGATGGAGGCGCTGACGCTGCCGATGCGGGCCATGGTCGCGGTGCCGGGCTGGGTGGCCGGGGGCGGCGCTGTGGATGCCGATCCCTCCGATGCAGCACTGGCAGGGGCTCGTGCCGCAGTGGTGCTTGCCCCCTTGTCCTTGCCTTTATTCTTGTCATCGCCACTGAACGGGGGCTCGAACCCTGCCGGGTTGTCCATCGCCAGGCGCTCGGCCTTCACCGTCACGCCGGGTACCCAGCGGCGCCAGCCTTCTTCCAGCGGCTGCGGCCAGCGCCAGGCAGCCGACAGATCGCCTTCGATCTCGAAGCGCCGGCCAGTGGCCTCGCTGACCTTTTCATTGACTAAAGGCTTGTAGCGGTTCCAGTCCATCAGCGACAGCACCACGCCGATCAGGATGGCCAGGCCCACGAGCAGACCTGCCAGCACAAGCACCCACTTCACCGCCCGGTGCAAAGGCTTGCGGGCAGGGCGGCCGGCCGCCGGGGGCGGGGTGGGCATGTCGGTCGATGGCGTAGCGGGCATGGGGGGCAGGTGTCATCCAAAAGCGCGAAGATCGGAGCACTTGCTGCAGGCCATCGGCCTGTTGGGTGCGGTTGGGCCGATGCTAGCCCGCAACGGCCCTGCCAGGTCGCCCGTGTAACCAACTGCAGCCCTTGTCCTACAGCCCTGGCGCGGCGCTGGCTGCGCGGGCCGTGGACGCCTTGCTGCTGCGGGCCTCCGCCTGGACGGCGTGAAAAGACTGGCGGCTGTAACGGGCCGGCGGTGGGGAAGGCCTTCTAGAATGCGCCACCATGCACAGCCCCCGCCATCATTTCGCCCCGCCCATGCGCGACGGCGTAGGCGCCAGTTGCGTGGTGCTGCCCACCCACGGGCAAGGCAGCATGCTCGACTTCCTGGCCGAGCGCCTGCCCGCGGTGGACCGCGCCGCATGGCAGGCCCGCATGCAGGCCGGCGACGTGGTGGACGAGCGCGGTGCCACGGTTGAACCCGCCCGCCCCTTCGAAGGCGGGCTGCGCGTGTATTACTACCGCCACCTCGACGACGAGCCCGAGATCCCGTTCACCGAAACCGTGCTCTACCAGGACGAGCACCTGCTCGTGGCCGACAAGCCGCACTTCATGCCCGTCACGCCATCGGGCCGCTACCTGCAGCACACGCTGCTGGTGCGCCTCAAGCGCCGTCTGGGCCTGCCTGAACTGTCGCCATTGCACCGCATCGACCGCGACACGGCCGGGCTGGTGCTGTTCTCGGTGCAGCAGCGCACGCGCGGCGCCTACCAGGCGCTGTTCCGCGACCGCACCATCACCAAGCACTACGAGGCCGTGGCGCCCTGGCGCGACGACCTGGTCTTTCCGCGCGAGCACCGAAGCCGCATGGAAGAAAGCCCCCAGTTCTTTCGCATGCACGAAGTGCCCGGCACGCCAAACAGCCACACCCACATGCAGGTGCTGCAGCACAGCGGCGACTGGGCGCTGTACCGCCTGTCGCCCATCACCGGCAAGCGCCACCAGCTGCGCGTGCACATGGCCGCGCTGGGTCTGCCCCTGCGCAACGACCCGTTCTACCCGGTGGTCAATGATCCGCCGGAGGGCGACTACTCGCGCCCGCTTCAGCTGCTGGCACGCTCGCTGGCATTCACCGATCCGCTCACGGGCGATGGCCGGCAATTCGCCAGCCGGCTGCAGCTCAATACACTGGATTGATCAGCCGCGCGGCACGCTGCCCCGGGCCACGGCATCCACGTAGACGTTGCCGCCGCTCGAGATGTGCCGGCACATATGGCGGTCGGCCGCATCTTCGTCACCATCGAGGATGGCCTTCATGATGTCCTGGTGCTCGGCCAGCGAGTTGCGCACCCGGTTGGGCCGGTCGAACAGCGAGCGCTGCGGGTGTCGCATGCGCAGGCGCATCTGGCGCAGTTGGCGCGACAGCACCTCGTTGAGGCTGCCGTCGTAGATGGTCTGGTGGAACCAGCGGTTGGCCTCTTCGTAGGCCACGGAGTCGTCTTTGGCGGCTGCAGTCTCGCAGGCCTGGAAGGAGGCCTGCAGGTCCCGGCGCAGCGCCGCCGGCATGCGCCGCGCGGACAGGCGCGCGGCCAGGCCTTCGAGCTCGGTGAGCATCTCCAGCATGGCCACGTACTCGGTGAGCGAAAGGGTCGCGACCACCGCGCCGTGGCGCGGCACCATCTCCACCAGGCCAGCGGTGGCCAGTTGCTGGATGGCTTCGCGCGCCGGGGTGCGCGAAACGTCGAAGCGCTCCATCAGCTCCTGCTCGTCGATGCTGCAGCCGGCATAGAGCTTGCCGGAGATGATCTCTTCCTCCAGGGCCTCGCGGATCTTGTCGCTGAGGTTGACGCGGGGCGGTGTCGTGGTAGTGGTGGCCATGTTCGTAGTGGCCGAATGATAATGCGCGGGCGGTCGCATCTTGGCCGGGCTCAGGTGCTTGTGGTGGCCGCGCGTTGCCGCTCCTGCAGCACCTCGCCGAACAATTGCAGGCGCGCTGCGGCAAACGCCGGGCGCTGCTGCATGGCCTGCCACCAGCGGTGCACGCGCGGGTGGGCAGATTCGGCCAGGGCAGCGGGCTCGATCTCCGCGATGCGCGCGATGAAGGGCGCGGCGGCAATGTCCGCCAGCGAGTAATTTGCGCCCATCAGCCATGGCGAAGAGGGTGCCAGCATCCCTTCCATCCGGTCCACCAGCAGCAGCAGCTTGCGCAGGGCTTCTGCCTTTTCCTCCTCGGTGTAGGGCTTGCGGGCAATGCGCACCCAGGCCTCGCGCCGCTCGGCGGTCGGGATGCGTGCCAGCTTGTCCTGCAACTCCTGGTCGCTCCACTGCTGTGCGGTGGACTGCAGCATCAGGCTCCAGTTCAGGATCAGCAGGTGGGGCAGCGACTTCTCGTCGGTCCAGCGCACGAAATTGCGCATCTGCGCCAGTTCGTACGGGTCTGTGGGGCGCAGCGGGGGCTCGGGCGCGATATCGTCCAGGTACTCGCAGATCGTCGAGCTCTCGTGCAGGAAGCGGCCAGGCGCGATCTCCAGCGCCGGCACCACGCCGTTGGGGTTCATGGCCAGGAATTCGGGCGCGTGCTGTTCCTGCCGGCTCAGGTCCACGGCCACGCTGTCGTAGGGGATGTTCTTTTCGGCGAGGCACAGGCGCACGCGGCGCGAGGCGCTGGACAGCCAGGCATGGAAGAGTCTCATGGGAAGGGTCCAGTGCGTCAGGGGATGAGGACGGGGGCGCCGGTGGTGGCGCGGCTTTCGAGGTCGCGGTGTGCGCGCTGCACCTCGGCCAGCGGGTAGCGCTGGCCTGTGCCCAGCCGCACATGGCCGTCGCGCACGGCGTCGAAGAAGGCCTGGGCCGACGAGCGCAGTTCGGCCGGGTCGGCCACGAAGCTGCGCAGGGTGGGGCGGCACACGCTGAGTGACTTCGCATGCAGGATCTGCAGGTCGAAGGCTTCCACGTCGCCCGAGGCCGTGCCGTAGTTGACCGCCAGGCCGCGCGGGCGCAGGCACTGCAGCGAGGGCAGAAAGACGTCCTTGCCCACCGCGTCGTACACCACGCCCACCCCCACGCCGCCGGTCAGCTCCAGGGTGCGCGCCACGAAGTCTTCGCGGCGGTAGTCGATCACGTGGTGGCAGCCATGCGCCAGCGCCACCTCGGCCTTGGCGGCCGAACCCACGGTGCCGATCACCGTGGCGCCCAGCGCGCGCGCCCACTGCGACAGGATGAGCCCCATGCCGCCTGCGGCCGCATGCACCAGCACCGCCTCGCCGGGGCGCACCACGTACAGGCGGCGCAGCAGGTACTCGGCCGTCAGGCCGCGCAGCAGGTTGGCGCCCGCAATGTCCTCGGGTATCCAGTCCGGCAGCGCCACCACGCGGTGTGCCGGCACGTTGCGCGTGACTTGGTAGGCGCCCGGGTGCAAATAGGCCACTGCCTGGCCCGCCGTGAAGGCCGTGACGCCCGGGCCCACCGCCTGCACCACGCCCGCGCCCTGGGCACCAGGGGTGATGGGGAAGGGCGTGGCCGAGTGCGGGCCGTGGCCGCCGCGGCGCTGGTAGATGTCCGCGAAGTTCAGGCCGATGGCCGTCTGGCGGATCTGGACTTCGCCTGCGGCGGGGGGAGGAACGTCGACCTGCACAGGTTCGAGTACGTCGGCTTCCCCGTGGCGATGGATGTGGATGGAAAGGCTTTTTGTCATGGCAGCGCCATTAGAGCCTTCGGCATGCTCTAAAAAAATACATACAAACCATTAGTGTATTTTTATAAACATCATGTGCATACTGAAAAAAGGCCGACACCGATCGGTCACCAACGATCAGGAGACAACCCATGTTCTTGCGCAGACGAGAGTTCGGTGTGATGGCGGCCAGCGCACTGGCCTTTCCCGCGATAGTCCGGGCACAGGCCCCCGCCCTGGCAGCCCTGCACGATGCTGCCCGCAAGGAGGGCGAGCTCACCTGGTACACGGTGCCCCAGACCTCCGAGGTGGCTGAGAAGATGGGCCGCACCTTCACGGCGCGCTACCCGGGCATCAAGGTCAACGTGGTACGCACCACGGCGCAGGTGGCCTACCAGCGCCTGAACCAGGACCTCAAGGCCGGCACGCCCAACTGCGACGTGTTCACCTCCACGGACCTGGCGCACTACGTGGACCTCAAGGGCCGCAACCTGCTGCTCAAGTTTCTGCCGGCCGCCGTGGCCCGGCAGGACAAGCGCGTGCAGAACATGGACCCGGACGGCTACTTCCACGCATCAAGCTGCTTCATGATGGGCCTGGTCTACAACACCCAGAAGGTCTCGGCCGCCGCAGCGCCCAAGAGCTGGGCCGACCTGCTCGACCCCAAGTGGAGCGGCGCTGCCCTGGTGGCGCACCCTGCCTACAGCGGCGCGGCCGGTGCCTGGTGCATCGAGATGCGCAAGCTCTACGGCGACGACTTCTTCAAGAAGCTGGCCGCGAACAAGGCGCACGTGAGCCGCTCGACCATCGACGCGGTGACGGCGGTGATTTCCGGCGAGTCATCGGTCTCCGCCGGGCCGATGAGCCTGGCCGCACGGTCGGCCGCCAAGGGCAACCCGGTGGCCACGCTGGTGCCCAAGGAGGGGCCGGTGCTGATCCTCTCGCCCACGGGCATCCTGGCCAACACGCGCCGGCCCAATGCCTCCAAGCTGTTCATGGAGTGGATGCTGGGCAGCGAAGACACCGAACGCATCTCGGTCGAGGAGTTCAGCGTGCCGCTGCGCGCCCACGCCAAGCCCGCCCCTGGCGTGATCGGCCTGGGCGACGCCAATCCGCTGCTGGCGCCCACGCCGCCGCAGATGGTCGCGCAGATCCCCAAGGTGATCGATGCCTGGCGGGAGGCCTTCGGTGTCTGACGCCATGGCCCTCCATCCTCCGGCTGTGCGCCGGGTCTCCGGCCGCCTGGGTGATCCTTCGGTCTGGCTGTTCGGTGCCCTCGTCGTGGTACTGGTCCTGCTGGTGGCCAACCCCATCCTGCGCCTGGTGTGGGACAGCTTCCACACGGCAGATGGCCAATGGTCGCTGCAGAGCTATGTGCAGGCACTGGGCCGTGGCCGCAACCTGCAGGCGCTGCTCAACTCCCTGTACCTGGGTGTTGCCGTCACGGCCATCGCGCTGGCCTTGGGCGTGCCGCTGGCGCTGGCCGTCTCGCGCACCAACATGCCGGGGCGCGGCTTCACGCACCTGAGCGTGCTGGCAGCGTTCGTCATGCCCAACTTCCTCGGCGCGATTGCCTGGATCCTGCTGGCCGGCCCCAATGCCGGCTGGCTCAACCGCCTGGTCGTCGAGCTCACCGGGCTGCAGAAGGGGCCGTTCAACATCTTCAGCTTCTGGGGGCTGGCCTTCGTCATCGCGCTGTACACCTACCCGCTGATCTACGTGTTCACCAAGTCGGCGCTCGACCTGGTGTCCACCGAGCTGGAGGATGCCGCGAGCATCCACGGGGCCGGCAAGTTCCAGACCATGGCGCGGGTGACCTTGCCGCTGGTGCTGCCCTCGATCATCGGCGCTGCCATCCTGATCTTCCTGGAGGCGATTGCCCTGTACGGCACGCCCGCGCTGATCGCGATCCCCGCGCGCATCAACCTGGCCACCACGCAGATCGTCTCGTTCTTCCAGTACCCGCTGCAGGTGGAGCAGGCGGCGGCGTTCTCCATGCCCATCCTGCTGCTCACCATCGTGATGCTCATGCTGCAGCGCAGGCTGCTGGCGCGGCGCGGCTATGTCTCGGTGTCCGGCAAGGGCGGCGAGCGGCGGCCTTTCGACATCGGCTGGTGGAAGTGGCTGCTGCTGGCGTACTCGGGGCTGGTGGCCCTGCTCTCGGTGGTGATGCCGCTGGCCATCCTCCTGCTGGCATCGGTGTCCAAGGCCTGGGGCAAGGGTCTCGCGCTCGACAACCTCACTTGGGACAACTTCTACGGCATCTTCTTCGAGCAGCTCACGGTGCGCTCGGCCATCCTCAACACGGTGCTGTACTCGGGCGCCACGGCACTGGTGTGCGTGGGCATGGGCATCTGCATTGCCTATGCCACGCAGCGGCGCATCACTCCGTTCCCGGTGTTCGTTCAGTTCCTGGCACTGGCGCCCGTGGCCGTGCCGGGGCTCATCCTTGCCATCGGTCTCTATGCCGCGTATGCCGGGCCGCCGTTCTCGCTGTATGGCATGGGGGTGCTGATCGTGATCGCCTTCACCACGCGCTTTTTGCCCATCGCGGTGGCGGCCAGCTCGGCGGGGGTGCGCGCCCTCAACCCCGAACTGGAAGAGGCCGTGCGCATCCTGGGCGGCAGCCGCATCACCGTGCTCACCCGGGTGGTGGCGCCGCTGCTCAAGAAGACGCTGCTGGGTGCATTCGTGCTCGTGTTCGTGATCTGCACCAAGGAGCTGTCCACGGCGGTGTTCCTCACCGGGCCGGGCTCGCGCGTGGTCTCGGTGCTCACGCTGGACCTGAGCGAGCAGGGCAACTACGAGACGCTGGCCGCCATGGGCGTGGTGCTGGTGGTGATCGTCACCGTGGTCGTGGCCATCGGCATGAAGCTCGCCGGGCGCGACTTCATGCTGCGCCGGGGCTGAAGAACTGAGGAATCAAAAAATATGTCCAAACTCGAACTCAAAGACCTGCGCAAGAACTACGGCAGCGCCTCCGTGGTGGACGGCGTCTCGCTGCAGCTGCGGCGCGGTGAACTCGTCACCTTGCTCGGCCCCTCGGGCTGTGGCAAGACCACCACCTTGCGCATGATCGCCGGCTTCATCGAGCCCAGCGCCGGTGCCATCCTGGTGGACGGGCGCGAAGTCTCCACCCCCACGCGCTCGGTGCCGCCCGAGCACCGCGGCATGTCCATGATCTTCCAGAGCTATGCCATCTGGCCCAACATGACCGTGGCCGAGAACGTGGGCTTCGGCCTGCAGGTGCGCAAGACGCCCGCCGCCGAGACCGCGCAGCGCGTCAAGGAGATGCTCGATGTGGTGAAGCTCGGCCCTTACGCGCAGCGCTATCCGGCCGAACTGTCGGGCGGCCAGCAGCAGCGCGTAGCCCTGGCCCGGGCCATGATCGTGCGGCCCGAGGTGCTGCTGCTCGACGAGCCGCTGTCCAACCTCGATGCCAACCTGCGCGAAGAGATGGCCGCCGAGATCCGCCGCCTGCACGATGAGTTCCGCTTCACCACGGTCTACGTCACGCACGACCAGACCGAGGCCATGGCCATCTCCGACCGCATCGCCGTGCTGCACCAGGGCCGCCTGGAGCAGATCGACACGCCCTGGAACCTCTACAACCGGCCGCAGACGCCCTTCGTCGCGGGCTTCATCGGCAAGACCAACCTGGTGCAAGGGGCGGTGCAGGGCGGGCGCATGCGGCTCGACGGTCTGCCCGAAGGCATTCCGCTGCAGGCCGATGCGGCAGTGGGTGACCGGGCCAGTCTGCAGGCCTCCATCCGCCCGCAGTCGCTGTACCTGGGCTCCGGGCCCGATGGTGCCGTGCCGCTGGGTGCCGTGTCGGTCGTGGGCCGCACCTACCTGGGGGAATACTGGCACTACCTGGTGCAGCCCAGCGCGGGCGGCGCGCCGCTGAAGGTCCACGCGGCGCCGTCCCTGGTGCTGGAGGTCGGGCAGCAGTCGATGATGTACGTGGATCCTTACGCCGTGGCGGCGGTGCAGTGATGTCTTCGAGAAACGAATTGCCCATGCAAGCCAACCCTGCCAATACCACCTTGCCACTGTCGGGCTACCGCGTGCTCGACCTCACCATCGCGCGCGCCGGCCCCGTGGCCGTGCGCCTGCTGGCCGACTGGGGCGCCGACGTGGTGCGCATCGACCCGCCCGACCGCAAGCCTACGCTGGGGCCGCGCCGCGGCTCCGACGAGCAGAACCTGCACCGCAACAAGCGCAGCCTGAGCCTGAACCTCAAGACCCCCGATGGCATGCGCGTGCTGCGCAAGCTCGTGGAGCGCAGCGACGTGGTGGTGGAGAACTTCCGCTCCTCCGTCAAGCAGCGCCTGGGCCTGACCTACGAGGCCCTTTGCGCCGTGAACCCGCGCATCATCCTGGCCAGCATCTCGGGCTTTGGGCAGACCGGCCCGTATGCCGAGCGGCCGGGGCTCGACCAGATCGTGCAGGGCATGAGCGGGCTGAGCTCCGTCACCGGCGAGCCCGGGCGCGGCCCGTACCGCACGGGCATCGCCATCTCGGACACCACGGCCGGCATGTTCCTCGGCCAGGGCATCCTGCTGGCGCTGCTGCACCGCGAGCGCACTGGCCAGGGCCAGTGGGTGCACACCTCGCTGCTGGAGGCCATGCTCAACAAGCTCGACTTCCAGGGCGCGCGCTACACCGTGGACGGCCACGTGGCGCGCCAGGAGGGCAATTCGCACCCCACGCTGGTGCCCATGGGCACCTTCGAGGCTCGCGACGGGCAGGTCAACATCTGCGGGCCTGGCGCCGCCATGTGGGCCAAGCTGTGCGACTTTCTGCAGGCGCCGCACCTGGCGCAGGACGAGCGCTACAAGGACCAGCCCTCGCGCCTGGCCCACCGGCGCGAGCTGGAGGAGGCCATCAGCGCGATCACCCGCCAGTTCGGCGTGGCCGACCTGGTGGAGCGCCTGAACCAGGCCGGCGTGCCCTGCGGGCCGGTGTATGACATCGGCCAGGCCTTCGAGGACGCGCAGGCAAAGCACCTGCGCATGACGCGGCCCGCGCTGCACGCCGAGATGGGCCCGCTGCAGCTGCTGCGTTCGCCCATCAACCTGTCGGCCTGCGCGCATGCCGAGGCCTTCCACCGCGCCGCGCCCGATGCCGGCGAGCACACCGACGACGTGCTGCGCGAACTGGGCTACAGCAACGAGTCGATCACCGCCATGCGTGGCGAGGGAGCCGTGGCATGAGCGCGCTGGACCTGGGAACGCCGCGCATCCTGGCCGAGGTGCAGGGTGGCGTGGGCTGGATCACCTTCAATCACCCCGAGCGGCGCAATGCCATGTCGCTGGACATGTGGCAGGGCCTGGGCATCGCGGCCGAGGCCTTCGAGCGCGACCCGGCCGTGCGTGCCGTGGTCATGAAGGGCGCAGGCGGCAAGGCCTTCGTCTCGGGTGCCGACATCTCGGAATTCGAGCAGCACCGGGCCGACGCGCAGCAGAAGCAGACCTACGACGCCATCGCCGCACGCGGCCATGCCGGGCTGGCTGCGCTGAGCAAGCCTCTGATTGCGATGATCGAAGGCTACTGCGTGGGTGGCGGGCTGGCGATCGCGCTCGCGGCGGACGTGCGCTTTGCTGCTTCATCCTCGCGCTTTGCCATCCCCGCCGCCCGGCTGGGCCTGGGCTATGACTACCGGGGCGTGGCCGCGCTGGCGCGCCTGGTGGGGCCGTCCACCGCCAAGGACATCCTCTTCAGCGCACGCTTTCTGGAGGCCGACGAGGCGCTGCGCGTGGGCCTCGTCAACTTCGTGGTGGATGCCGAACTGCTTGGCGAGCGCGTGGCCGCCTATGCCGCACAGATCGCCGCCAATGCGCCTCTGACCGTGCATGCGGCCAAACAGGCGCTGCAGGCTTTCGAGCACTATTCCGACGCAGCCGAAGGCGCCGATGCGGTGGCCGCCCTGGTGCTGCGCTGCTTTGACAGTGAAGACTACCGGGAGGGACGCCGCGCCTTCCTGGCCAAGCGCACCCCCCAATTCCATGGCCGATGAAATTACCCATGAACGCACTTCCCGAACTCACCACCGACGGTGCCATAGCCACCATCACCCTGCGCCGGCCCGAGCAGGCCAACCGGCTAACCGCCGATGACCTGGAGCACCTGGCCGCACTGATCGATGAGGTCAACCAGCGCCCCGACATCCTGGTGCTGCAGCTGCGCAGCACCGGCAAGTACTTCTGCAGCGGCTACGACATCGGCAGCATCGGTGCCCCGCGCAAGATCGATTTCGCGGGCATGGTCGATGCGCTGGAGATGGCACGGCCCGTGACCATCGCCGTGCTGCACGGAGGCGTCTACGGCGGGGCCACCGACCTGGCACTGGCCTGCGATTTCCGCGTAGGGGCCGAGGGCATCGACATGTTCATGCCGGCCGCGCGGCTGGGCCTGCATTACTACCGCTCGGGCATGGAGCGCTATGTGAGCCGGCTGGGGCTGGACCATGCCAAGCTGCTGTTCCTCACTGCGCGCAAGATCGGCGCGGCGCAGATGCTGCGCATCGGCTACCTCACGCAACTGGTGGAGGCGGCGCAGCTGGAGGACGAGGTGGCCGGCCTGGCGAGCGACTGCGCCAGCATGGCGCCGCTGGCCCTGGTGGGCATGAAGCGCCACCTGAACCGCATGGCCCGGGGCACGCTGGACGTGGACGAGTTCAACGCCGATACCCTGCGCGCCTACCAGTCGGCGGACCTGCGCGAGGGCCAGGCGGCCTGGGCGCAAAAGCGCCCACCCCAATTCACCGGCCAGTGATGAACGGCCTGCACCGGAGACCCACCGCCATGAAACTGCACTGCATCGCCTGGGCCCTGCTGCTCGGCCTGGCGGTCCCCGCCCTGGCCGGCGACTACCCCGCCAAGCCCATCCGCCTCATCGTGGGTTATTCGCCCTCGGGCGCGGGCGACGGCATCGCGCGCATCGTCGCCGAGGCCATGGGCAAGGAACTCGGGCAGGGCATCGTAGTGGACAACAAGCCCGGGGCGGGCAGCACCCTGGCCTCCACGCTGCTCTCGCGGGCCCCTGCGGACGGCTACACCATCGGCCTGGCCACGGGCACGCTCTACGGCATCGACCAGCATCTGTACACCGTGCGCTACACCCCGGCAGACTTCACGCCCATCAACCGCCTCACCGTCTCGCCCCTGGTGCTGGCGGTCAGCCCCAAGAGCGGCATCACCCAGCTCAAGGACCTGATCGCAACGACCAAGGCGCGGCCGGGCCAACTCAACTATTCCTCTTCGGGTATCGGTGGCTCGCCGCACCTGGCGGCGCTGTCCTTCGAGAAGGCCATTGACGCCACCATGGTGCACATCCCCTTCAAGGGCGGCGCGCCCGCGCTGCAGGCCGTGGCCACGGGCGAGGTGGACCTGTCGTTCGGCACGGCGGCCTCGGTGCTGCCCCTGGGCCGCCAGGGCGTGGTGAAGATGCTTGGCGTGACCACGCAGCAGCCCTCGGCCGTGGCACCCGGTGTGCCCACACTCGACTCGCAGGGGCTGCCGGGTTTCGAGTTCTCGTTCTGGTTCGGGCTGTTCGGCCCGGCGAAGCTGCCCCCTGATGTGCAGGCCCGGCTGGTCGCCGCATCCAGCAAGGTGCTGGCCGACCCGCAGGTGCAGGAGAAGCTGCTGTCCACCGGCAACGAGGCCGCGCCGTTTGCCACGCCGGCCGCATTCAATGCCTGGGCGGCGGATGCCGGCAAGGCGCAACTCGAGCGCGTGAAGAACGCCAACGTGAAGGTGGAGTGATCGATGATCGACGTCTATTCCTGGGCCACGCCCAATGGCCACAAGGTCCACATCCTGCTGGAGGAGTGCGGCCTGGCGTACCGCGCCCACCCCGTGAACATCGGCGCGGGCGCACAGTTCCGCCCCGAGTTTTTGGCCATCAGCCCCAACAACAAGATCCCCGCGATCCGCGACCCCGAAGGGCCGGACGGCCAGGCCATCACGCTGTTCGAGTCAGGGGCCATCCTGCTGTACCTCGCAGGCAAGACCGGTCGCTTCCTGCCACCCGACGACCGGGGCCGCTACGAGGTGCTGCAGTGGCTCATGTTCCAGATGGGCGGCGTGGGCCCCATGCTCGGGCAGAACCACCATTTCAGGCTCTATGCGCCCGAGAAGATCCCCTACGCCATCGACCGCTACACCAACGAGGCCCGGCGCCTCTACGGCGTTATAGAGCGGCGGCTGGCCGCCAGCCCCTGGCTGGGCGGCGAGGACTACTCCATTGCCGACATGGCCGTCTGGCCCTGGCTGCGCAACTGGGAAAAGCAGGGCATCACCCTGTCGGACCACCCGCACCTCGAGCGCTGGTTTGCCGCTGTGGGCAGCCGCCCGGCGGTGCAGCGCGGCATCGCCGTGCTGGCCGACCTGCGCAAGCCCGCACACGATGCGCAATCGCGCGAGGTGCTGTTCGGGGCGCAGCAGTACGCGAAGCGCTGACCAGTCGTGCTCAGGTAAAAGTCACCGACAGCCGCGACAGCGGTGCGTCGAAGTCCGCGCTCCAGCGCTGGCGGGCCTGCACAGGGCAGGCGCGCAGTTCCTTCGGGAAGTAGTGCAGGGCGCTCAAGGGGCCGGCCAGCACGTTGGCGCCTTTGCCCTGCTACATCACCCCCGTCGCGCAGCAGCATTGCAAGGTCAGGCAGGCTGAATGCGGGCTGCATAGCGCTTGCTGCAGTGTGTGCATGCTGCGCAATGCTGTTTGCACGCTTGCGGCGCTGGCCTTTATGCGTCACAAAGACGCAAGATGCAGACAGATGGCCCCAGGCTATGCCGGGCCAATGCCAGCGGATGGTCATCGACGATTACATTTGGATAGATAAAAAAACCTATTGACATTCTATTTTTTTGAGGGATAAGTGCCATGACATCTTTTGCCTCCCGATCCATAGCGTTCAAGCTGTCCTTCGTGGCCCTGGCCAGCCTTCTGGTCGTCTTGCTGACCACCATGGCACTGGTGAGCAGCATGGTCTGGAGCAGCTTCGGCGCCGCATCGCGTGGCGATGCGCGCCAATATGCATCCCAGGTCAGCACCCTGGTGAAGACCATGGACGAATCGGCGCAGCAACTGGCACTGCGCGACTTCGGCTTGCTCAAGGCCAACTTCCCGGGGGCCTTCAGCCTGGCAGAGCAGCCGGGCGCGGACGGCAAGCCCGAAGCCGTGCTGAGCTTTCAGGGCGCCCCGGTCAATGGCGACTTTGAGGTGGTGGACCGTTTTTCCGCAGATGCCAAGGGGGCGGTCGCCACCATCTTTGCCCGCACGGGTGACGATTTCATCCGTGTCACGACCTCGCTCAAGAAGCAGGACGGCGAGCGCGCCTTCAATACCCTGCTGGACCGCAAGCACCCGGCCTATGCCCTCATGGCCGAAGGCAAACCCTACATCGGCCGCGCCAACCTGTTCGGCCGCGACTACATGACCGTGTACGAGCCGATTCGCGAGGGCAACCGCACCATCGGCATCCTGTTCATCGGCTCCGACATCGCGCCCATCCTCAGCAGCCTGGGCGAGTTGATGGCCAGCCGCAAGCTGTTCGACACGGGGGCCGTCTACGCGGTCGATGTTTCTTCGGGGCCGGCGCGGGGTCGCATCGCAGGCCTGGGGGGCTCTGGCCCGGCACTGGTCGTTGACGAGAAGGTCGATGAGGGCAAAGCCTGGCTGGCGGCGCTCACCAGCTCGGAGCAGGCCAGCGATTTCGAGGCCACCTGGTCACCGCGCCCCTCCGGCGAAGCCACTGCGCGCCGCTTTGTCGCCGTGGAGCGTTACAAGCCCTGGAACTGGGCCATCGTGGCTGAAGCGCCGGTTGCTGAGCTCATGGGCGAGGCACGCAGCGCATTGACCTGGCTTTGGTTGGGCGTACTGGTGGCGCTGGTGCTGCTGGCCGTGGTGCTGGTGCTGGCCACGCGGCGCCTGGTGGGCGCACCGGTGCAGCAACTGAGCACCGCGCTGGGCTACCTCGCGCAGGGCGACCTGACGCATGGCGTCAGCATCCAGTCGCGTGACGAGATCGGCACCTTGGCGCAGGCCATGGAAGGCTTTCGCGTGCGCTTGCTGGAGAGCCTGGGCACGGTGCGCGCCAGCGCCGAGAGCGTATCGGCCGCGAGCTCCCAGATCGCCCATGGCAACCAGGACCTGTCGGCCCGCACCGAGAGCCAGGCCAGCTCGCTGGAGCAGACCTCGGCCAGCATGGAGGAACTGGGCGCCACCATCCGCCACAACGCGGACGGTGCCGCCCAGGGCAACCAGTTGGCCGTGCGGGCCAGCCAGGTCGCTACCGACGGTGGCAAGGTGGTGGCCCAGGTGGTCAGCACCATGCACGGCATCAACACCAGCAGCCAGAAGATCGCCGACATCATCGGCGTGATCGATGGCATTGCCTTCCAGACCAACATCCTGGCGCTCAATGCCGCCGTGGAAGCGGCGCGTGCCGGCGAGCAGGGCCGCGGCTTTGCCGTGGTGGCAGCCGAAGTGCGCAACCTGGCACAGCGCACGGCGGCCGAAGCCAAGGCCATCAAGGAGCTGATCGTCGCCAGCAGCACCATGGTGCAGCAGGGCTCGGTGCTGGCCGACCAGGCCGGCGCCACCATGCAGGAGGTGGTGCAGTCCATCGGGCGCGTGGCCAGCATGGTGGCCGAGATCAGCGCCGCCAGCGGCGAGCAGACCGCCGGCGTCGGCCAGGTGGGAGAAGCCGTTACCAAGCTCGACCAGGCCACCCAGCAGAACGCGGCCTTGGTCGAGGAGATGGCGGCCGCCGCGAGCAGCCTGCGCAGCCAGGCCGAGCAGATGGTCGGGGCCGTGGCGCAGTTCAACCTGGGCAGCAGCGGCACGCATGCGGGCACGCCAGCACCGGCATTGCGTGCCAAGCCCCAGGCGCGCCTGGGTGCAACGCGTTAGCGGGCGGCCACCGGCTGCGGTGGCAGCAGCCATGTCGCATGCCAGGTATGTAGTAGCCGGCTAACACCCACCGCCGGCGCCGCAGTCCAACAATGAACTCCCCATACCCCTGAGGAGACAAAAGACATGGCTGCGAAGAAGATACTCATGCTGTGCGGCGACTACTGCGAGGACTACGAGACCATGGTGCCGTTCCAGGCCCTGCTGGCCGTGGGCCACACCGTGCACGCCGTGTGCCCCGACAAGAAGGCCGGCGACCACATCAAGACGGCGATCCACGACTTCGAAGGCGCGCAGACTTACAGCGAGAAGCCGGGACACAACTTCACACTGAACGCCACGTTTGAAGGCCTGGACGTGGCCAGCTACGACGCCCTGGTGATCCCCGGCGGGCGCGGCCCTGAGTACCTGCGCACCTACCCGGCGGTGATCGCTGCCGTGAAGCACTTCTTCGACACCAACAAGCCCGTGGCAGCGGTGTGCCACGGCGCCCAGTTGCTGGCCGGCGCTGGGGTGCTCAAGGGCCGCACCTGCTCCGCCTACCCGGCCTGCAGGGCCGAGGTCGAGATCGCAGGCGGCACCTATGCCGAGATCGCCATCGACGCCGCCGTGACCGAGGGTAACCTGGTGTCCGCCCCGGCATGGCCGGCGCATCCGGCCTGGATTGCGCAGTTCCTGGCGCTGATGGGCACGCGCATCAGCCTGTAGGCACCATTTGACGCCGCAGGGGCGGTCTTCCATGATGGAGGCCGTTCTGAAAGGCGAAATCCCATGTGCCAGGTATTCATCAGCGCCGACCCCGCCCTGTACGAAAGCCGCGCCCGCTCTGTGCGCCTGCACGGGGTGGCCACCAGCATCAAGCTGGAAAACCTGTTCTGGCAGGTGCTCGAGGAGATCGCCCAGCGCGACGGCATGGGCGTGCCCCAATTGTGCGCCCGGCTGTACGACGAACTGGTCGCGGAGCGCGGCGAGGTGGACAATTTTGCCTCGTTCCTGCGCGTCAGCTGTGGCCGCTACCTGGCCTTGCAGCTGTCGGGCGGCATACCGCAGGACGCCTCCATTTCCATCCGCAGCCTGAATGCCCGTCAGGTGCTTGCCACCGAAGGGCGCAGCCGCGTGCTGGCCAGGGCTGCCTGACGGGCCCGGCAACCCCCTATAATCCGGCGCACTGCGGGTGTAGCTCAATGGCAGAGCTGTTGCTTCCCAAGCAACTGACGAGGGTTCGATTCCCTTCACCCGCTCCATCCCCCTGCGCCATCGCGCAACGCTGTTCCAGCTTCTCCCCCCGTCTTTTGTGCCTGTTGATGCCCTGGTGTGGGGCAGCCGTGCCGTTTTTCGCATAACAAAGCACGTTTTGCTTTGTTCCCTGGATGGCACGGCTCCTCTAAATTCTGTCCATCGGTTGCCGCAATGGTTGCAGCACCGGCCACCCGACGACAAGGATGACCCGCATGAGCCAGCCGCAGCACACGACGACGATCCACCCCACCCAGCCCCTGGGCCGGCGCCTGTGCGCATGGGTGCTGGGCGCCGGCATGGCACTGGGCGCATCGGTGGCCTTTGCTGCCACGCCCATCCCGGCGGGCCCGCTGGTCAGTACCGAGTGGCTGGCGCAGAACCTCGACAACACCCAGGTGCGCGTTGTCGAGGTCAGCGTGAACCCGGGCCTCTACGAGCGCAGCCACGTGCCCGGCGCCGTCAACTTCTCCTGGCACCAGGACCTGAACGACAAGGTGCGCCGCGACATCGTCAGCAAGGAAGCCTTTGAAGCGCTGCTGTCCAAGGCCGGCGTGGCGCCCGACACCACGGTGGTGCTCTACGGCGACACCAACAACTGGTTTGCCGCCTGGGGCGCCTGGGTGTTCGACATCTACGGCGTGAAGAACGTCAAGCTGCTCGACGGCGGCCGCAAGAAGTGGGAGGCCGAGAACCAGCCGCTGAACAACCGCGTGCCCGAGTTCGCGGCCACCAGCTACAAGGTCACGCAGGTCAACACCCAGCTGCGCGCGCGCCTTACCGACACCCTGGCCGCGGCCGAGGGCAAGAGCAACGCCAAGCTGGTGGACATCCGCTCGGCCGATGAATACACCGGCAAGATCTTTGCGCCGGCGGGCGTGCCCGAGCTGAGCATCCGCGCCGGCCACATCCCCGGCGCCGCCAACGTGCCCTGGGGCCAGGCGGTCAAGGAAGACGGCACCTTCAAGTCGGCCAACGACCTGAAGAAGCTCTATGCCAACGTGGGCATCGACGGCAGCAAGCCGGTCATCACCTACTGCCGTATCGGCGAGCGCTCCAGCCACACCTGGTTCGCGCTGTCCAAGATCCTGGGCTACAGCGTGAAGAACTACGACGGCTCATGGACCGAATACGGCAACGCCGTGGGCGTGCCCATCAACAACCCGGCCGGCACGGTCTGGGCAGCCAAATAAGGCGTACCGGGTTTTTTGGTAGGGGTCTCTTTACAGCCCGCTTCGGCGGGCTTTTTTTCGTTCCGGTGCCACACATGACGACGACAACCACAAGCAATCACCCAATCAAGTTCCTGTCTCCCATCGCCGCCGTGGCCCTGCTGACCGCGCTGGCCCTGTCCACCCGCTGGGTCGAGGGCCTTGCCGGTGGGCGCACGCTGGTCTTTGCCCTGGTGACTGGCGCCGTGCTGGGCCTGGTGCTGCAGCGCTCGCGCTTTTGCTTTTACTGCCATGCACGCGACTGGTTCGAGGGCGGCAACCCGCGCGGGCTGCTGGCCATCGTGCTGGCGCTGGCCGTGGGCCTGGTCGGCCATACGGTGGTGCTGGGCGGCTGGCTGCCGGTGCCACAGCCGGGCAAGCTGCCGCCGGACATGCACATCGGCCCCGTGAGCTGGGTGCTGGTGGCCGCCGGCCTGTCGTTCGGTGCCGGCATGGTGGTCTCGGGCTCGTGCATCAGCGCGCACTGGTACCGGCTGGCGGAGGGCTCGGCGGTCTCGCCGTTTGCGCTGCTCGGTTCGGCGCTGGGTTTCATCCTCGGGTTCAAGACCTGGAACGGCCTGTACAGCCTGAGCGTGGCCGATGCGCCCGTCGTGTGGCTGCCTGCGCACCTGGGCTATGGCGGGGCGCTGCTTGTGCAACTGGCGGTGCTGGCCGCGGTGGCGGCATGGCTGTGGCGCGGGTTTGCGCGCGAGCAGGTGCCAGAGGACGTGCGCGCGGCGGGTGTCCCGGGCCTGCGTGCCGTGTGGCAGCGGTTGTGGAGTGGGCGCTGGAGCTACTGGGTGGGCGGCCTGGCCGTGGGGCTCATCGGCGCGCTGGCCATCGTGCGCATGCGCCCGCTGGGCGTGACGGCCACGCTGGGCAGCGCGGCGCGCCAGTGGGCGCAAGGGCAGGGCCTGATACCGGACCGGCTCGACGGGCTCGATGGCTTTGCCGGTTGCGCCACGCTGCCCCAGTCCACCTGGCTCACGCCCAATGCGCTGCTGCTCGCGGGGCTGGTGGCCGGCGCCTTCATCGCCGCGCTGGCCAGCCGCCAGTTCGCACCACGCTGGCCCACCTGGCGCGATGCTGCGCGGGGCCTCTCGGGCGGCGTGCTGCTGGGCTGGGGCGCGATGACGGGGCTGGGCTGCACCATCGGTACTCTGCTCTCGGGCGGCATGGCCGGGGGGCTGTCCGCTTGGGTGTTCGCCGCATCGCTGTTCTTCGCCGTGTGGGCCGGGCTGCGTGCCAAGGCCTTGCTTGGCAAGACCTCAAAGACCTGATCGGCCTGGGGCCATCTCAAGGCATTGGCTGACGCCGCCGCGCCGCAGCATGGGGCACGATGCCCCTTCAGCCCCGTGTGCGGGCCCCATTGCATGAGGGAATGAATGGCTTCCAAGGACAAAGACAAGGACACGAAGGCCAAGAAAGCCACGCCTGACAAGCCCAGTGCGGCGCAGGAGGAAAAGGACGCCAAGGCCCAGCGCGAGCTGGGCATCGTCGGCCCGCATGGCGACATGCGCCTGGCCTCGGTGGTCATCGAGGGCTACAGCCTGGAGCTGCGCGATGGCGATGGCTTCGTGGGCGACGTGGCCAGCCGCACGGCGTTTCGCCACATGCTCGACGCCTGGCGCAAGCTCTTCACCTCCATGGCAGGCAAGGACCCGATGGGGGACAAGCCCACGCGCGAACTCAGCAAGCACCAGATCGATGCCATGCTGGAGAAGGACGGAGCGGCTGCGCAAGCCATCGAGGCGGCATCGGAAGACTATGCGCTGCAGTTGGCACACGTGGTGCAGCGCTTTCTCAAGCACAAGACCTGGAAAGGCATGGAGCGCATCATCATCGGTGGGGGCTTTCACCAGAGCGAGGTCGGCGGCATGTCCATCGCGCGTGCCGGCAAGATCCTCAAGGCCGAGAAGGTGCCCGTGGAGCTGCGCACATTGCATCACCATTCGGACGAGGGCGGGCTGATCGGCTGGGTGCACCTGGCGCCTCCCGCTCTGCTGCAGAGCTACGACGCCATCCTGGCGGTGGACATCGGCGGCACCAACGTGCGCTGCGGCATCGTGCAGACCCACCTGCACAAGGCGCCCGACATGTCTTTGGCCGAAGTGGTGCGCCGCGAGAAGTGGGCCCATGCGGATGACGAGCCCAAGCGCGACGAGCTGGTGGAAGGCATCGCCACCATCCTCGAAGACCTGATCGCCTACGCGGAGAAAAAGGAGATTCGCCTGGCCCCCTACATCGGCGTGGCCTGCCCCGGGCTGATCGTGGAAGACGGATCGCTGGCCGGCGGCACGCAGAACCTGCCCGGCAACTGGGAGAGCACGCGCTTTCACCTGCCGCGCGACCTGTGCGAGCGGCTTCCGCACATCGGCGATGGCCGCACCCAGGTGTGCCTGCACAACGATGCGGTGGTGCAGGGCCTGTCGGAGATGCCCTTCACCAACGACGTGGAGCGCTGGGCCATCCTCACCGTGGGCACGGGGCTGGGCAATGCCAGCTTCACCAACCGGCGCGATGCGCCGGGGCAGGGGTGAGTCTGCCTTGCAGGCTCAACGCTGGTAGCAGCGGCTGGCGTTCTTCACCATCTTGCAGTTGAAGAGAATGCCCTCGGTAGCGCCTCCGTAGCCGCGCATGTATTCAGCGAGCTGGTTTTCGTCGTACCGGGTGTGGTGGGGCTGGCCCGTGGGCTTGTCCAGGCTGTCGGACCAGATCTTCACGCGGCAGCTGCCCTTGTTCTGGTCCTGGCAGAACTTGTAGGCTGCCCGCTCCAGGTACTGCGTGTCCTGGGCCTTGTCGGTGGGCACCATGGCGTAGTGCATGTTGCCATGCGACTCGAAGACGTCGAGCGTTTGCGCATGCGCTACGGCAGTCGCTGCACTCAGCAGCGCAAGGATCAAGGCTTTCATGGTGGTGGCTTCCCTCTGGGTACGTGCAGCCGGTGGGCGATCCTGAAGTGGACGCCTCTTGGTGGTGGAATGCAGTGCAGCCCCGGATGGGGCTGCCTGTGTTGCCGAATGCACGCCGGCGATTGTGCCCCAGCCCGAGCGCCTCCTGGGGCATCGGCGCCGGCTGGGCTTAGAGCGGATAACAAAACTCAGCGAAGCGGTTCTGGCTAGGCGCTGCGCCGCAGGCAGTACGTTGGTACGACAAGGCGCAGCAACGACGCCAGAAGAGTTTTGTTAGCCGCTCTTACTTCTGGATGTCGCCCAGGCAGAGGTACTTGATCTCCACATAGTCATCGATGCCGTGGTGCGATCCCTCGCGCCCCAGGCCCGATTGCTTGACGCCGCCAAAGGGCACATGCTCGGTGGCCAGAATGCCCACGTTGATGCCCACCATGCCGTATTCCAGCGCCTCGGCGACGCGGAAGATGCGGCCCACGTCGCGGGTGTAGAAATAGCTCGCCAGGCCGAATTCGGTGGCATTGGCGGCGTCCACGGCCTCCTGCTCGGTCTTGAACTTGAACACCGGGGCGAAGGGGCCGAAGGTTTCCTCGCGCGCGCACAGCATGTCTTGTGTGGCATTGGCAATCACCGTAGGCTCGAAGAACTGGCCCGCCAGGCGCTTGCCGCCGGCCACCACGGTGCCACCTTTGGCCACGGCGTCGTCCACATGGCGCTGCACCTTGACCAGCGCGGCTTCCTCGATCAGCGGGCCCTGGTTCACACCGTCCTCAAAGCCATTGCCCACCTTGGCCGTCTTCACCTTGGCGGCGAACTTGGCGACGAACGCGTCGTACACACCTTCCTGCACGTAAAAGCGGTTGGTACACACGCAGGTCTGGCCGGCGTTGCGGTACTTGCTGGCAAAGGCGCCTTCCACGGCGCTGTCGATGTCGGCGTCGTCGAACACCAGGAAGGGCGCATTGCCACCCAGTTCCAGTGACATCTTCTTCACGGTGGGCGCCGACTGCGCCATCAGGATGCGGCCCACCTCGGTGCTGCCCGTGAAGCTGATGTGGCGCACCACTTCGCTGGCACACAGCACCTTGCCGATGGCAATGGAGTTGTCGCTGTCGGCCGGCAGGATGTTGAACACGCCCGCAGGGATGCCTGCGCGGATGGCCAGCTCGGCAGCGGCCAGTGCGGTCAGCGGCGTCAGTTCGGCCGGCTTGATCACCACCGGGCAGCCGGCGGCCAGCGCCGGCGCCACCTTGCGCGTGATCATGGCCAGCGGGAAGTTCCACGGCGTGATGGCTGCGCACACGCCGATGGGCTGCTTCAAGACCATCAGCCGGCGGCTGTTGTCGAACTGGGGCAGGGTCTCGCCATTGATGCGCTTGGCCTCTTCGGCGAACCATTCCACGAAGCTCGCCCCATAGGCCACTTCGCCCTTGGCCTCGGGCAGGGGCTTGCCCTGCTCGGCCGTCATGATGCGGCCCAGGTCGTCCTGGTTGGCCATCAGCAGGTCATACCACTTGCGCAGGATGATGCTGCGCTCCTTGGCGGTCTTGGCCTTCCAGGCGGGCCAGGCGGCGTTGGCGGCGGCAATGGCCGCCTCGGCGTCCGCAGGGCCCAGGTTGGCCACGCTCGCGAGTTTCAGGCCCGTGGCCGGGTCGTTCACGTCGAAGCGGCTCGCACCCGCCACCCACTGGCCGTTGACGAGGCCATCGGTCTTGAGCAGGCTCGGGTCCTTGAGCAGGGAAAGGGGCGAAGTCTTCATGTCCATGGTGTGGTGTCTCGTCGGTTTGTAGTGGGGGCACCAGGGCCGCCGCTGTGCAGCGCATGCCCGGGGCGCCAAGGGCCAAAAATGAATATACACGCGAGGTGATGGCGCTGCAGGCAGCGCAGTCACCTCCCTGACAGCGTCATCGGTATGCCTGGCAGCCCGGGTTCAGGCGACGGCGGCAAAGCTGTCGGCCAGGATGGCCAGGCCTTCATCGAGCAGTTCGTTGGAGGCCGTGAGCGGCACCAGGATGCGGATGACGTTGCCGTTGGTACCGCATGACAGCAGGATCAGCCCGCGGCGCGCGGCCTCGGCCACCACCTTTTTCGTGAGGGCCGCATCGGGCCGGGCGAGGTCGCCGCCCTCGAACAACTCGATGGCCACCATGGCCCCCAGGCCGCGCACGTCGCCGATGGGCGGCACCTTGGTCGCCAGGTCCTTGAGCGCGCGCACCAGCAGGGCGCCCATGTCCTGGCTGCGCGCGAGCAGGTGCTCCTTCTCGAAGGCGTCGATCACGGCCAGTGCCGCAGCGCAGGCCACGGGGCTGCCGGCATAGGTGCCGCCCAGGCCTCCAGGCGCCGGGGCGTCCATCACCTCGGCGCGGCCCACCACGCCCGCCAGCGGAAAGCCGCCCGCCAGCGACTTGGCGGTGGTGATCAGGTCGGGGGCCACGGGCCATTGCTCGCAGGCGAACCAGGTGCCGGTGCGGCCGGCGCCGGTCTGTACCTCGTCGGCGATCAGCAAAATGCCGTAGCGGTCGGCCAAGGCCTTGAGGCCACTGATGAATTCGCCGGGCGCAATGTAGAAGCCGCCTTCGCCCTGCACGGGCTCGATGATGAAGGCCGCCACGCGCTCGGGCTCAATGTCGTTCTTGAAGATCAGCTCCACCGAGTGCAGGGCCTGCTCCACGCTCACGCCGTGCAGCGCGTTCGGGAACAGCGCGTGGTACACCTCGCCGGGGAAGGGGCCGAAGCCGATCTTGTACGGCGCCACCTTGCCCGTGAGGCCCAATGTCATGTTGGTGCGGCCGTGGTAGCCACCGGTGAAGGCGATCACGCCCGGGCGGCCGGTGTGGGCGCGGGCGATCTTCACGGCGTTCTCCACCGCTTCGGCGCCGGTGGTCAGCAGCAGCGTCTTCTTGGTGAAAGCGCCGGGGGCCAGGGTGTTCAGGCGCTCCGCCACTTCCACATAGGGCTCATAGGCCACCACCTGAAAGCAGGTGTGGGTGTACAGGTCAAGCTGGGCCTTGACGGCGGCGATCACGCCGGCATGCAGGTGGCCGGTGTTCAGCACGGCGATACCGCCGGCAAAGTCGATGTAGCGGCGACCTTCCACGTCCCACAGTTCGGCATTCAGCGCCCTTTGGACGAAGATCTCGTGGGCCTGGCCCACGCCGCGCGCCACGGCGGCGTGGCGGCGGGCGATGAGGGCGGCATTGGTGAAGTGGCGGTCGTGCTGCATGGCGTTGGCGTTCAGGCGTGGTGAAGAATGGCGCCATTCTGGAAGCCCGGCTGCACACCGTCCATGTACACCGGCATGCTGATTCATGTGCACTGTGCAGGTCTAGAATCCAGTACACCTGCTCTGGCACACCCTCTGTTCCTCTTTCCATCGATGCTCACACTCAACCAGGACCTGCCGACACCCCTGGTCAGCCAGATCGTCGACGGGCTCAGGGACCTGATCACCGCGCAGTCGCTCAAGCCCGGCAGCAAGCTGCCCTCCATCCGCGGCTTTGCCGCCAGCCATGGCGTGAGCGTGTTCACGGTGGTGGAGGCCTACGACCGCCTGGTGGCCCAGGGCTGGCTGGTGTCGCGGGCCAATGCCGGCTTCTTCGTGAAACGGCGCGAGGCCGCCACACCCGGCGCCGCGGCCCCCGAGCGGGCCGCGCCCACGTTCGATGCGCACTGGTACCTCAAGCAGATCTTCGAGAACCGCAACCTGCCCATGAAGCCCGGCTGCGGCTGGCTGCCCAACGATTGGTTGTTCGGCGACGCCGTGCGCCGCAGCATGCGCCAGCTGTCGTCCGACGGGGCCGAACTCGACGGCTATGGCCTGCCGCACGGCCACCTGGGTCTGCGCACGGTGGTGGCCGAGGCCATGGCCGAGCGCTACATCACCGTGGATGCCGAGCGCATCATGCTCACCCAGGGCTCCAGCCAGGCGCTCGACCTGGTGGTGCGCCGCCTGGTCAAGCCCGGCGACGTGGTGCTGGTGGACGACCCCGGCTACCCCAACCTGCACTTCATCCTGCGCTTTGCCGGGGCCCATGCCGTGGGCGTGCCGCGCACGGCCACGGGCTACGACCTCGCGGCGCTGGAAGCGCTGCTGACCCAGCACCGCCCCACGGCCTTCTTCACCCAGCCGCGGCTGCAGAGCCCCACCTGCTCGGTCGCGTCCATGGCGCACCTGCACCGCCTGCTGCAGCTGGCAGAACAGCACGGCTTCATGCTGGTGGAAAACGACATCTATGCCGACATGGAAACCGGCGTGCGCCCCTCGCTGGCCAGCCTGGATCAGCTCAAGCGCGTGGTCTACCTGGGCAGCTTTTCCAAGACCATATCGCCCAACCTGCGCACGGGCTACCTGGCGGCGCGGCGCGACCTGGTGGATGAACTGGTGCAACTCAAGATGGTCTCGGGCCTGACCTCGTCGGACATCACCGAGCGCATCACCTTCGGCGTGGTGACCGATGGTCGCTGGCGCAAGCACCTCAAGTCGCTGCGCGAACGCCTGGCCGAGGCCCACCGCACGGTGGGGCGGCGGCTCGAAGGCCTGGGGTTCGAACTGTTCCACGAGCCCGAAGCGGGCATGTACCTCTGGGCCCGCCACCCCGACCTGCCCGACAGTGCCCTGCTCACACAGGACGCCACGGGGGAGGGCATCATGCTCGGCCCCGGCGCCCTGTTCCTGGTGGAGCCGCGGCCCACGGGCTGGCTGCGCTTCAACGTGGCGTTCTGCGCGGACGAGCGCATGTGGCGCTTTCTGGAGCAGCGCATCGCGCTGGGGCACCAAGCCTCCTAGCAGCCTTGGTACAGCGCTGTGTACCGATTTGGATTCAATCGGGTAACTAGGCGGGAAGCCGCAGACAGTGCTGTAGCACGGCAAGGCTTCCCAACGACGTTAGCCGGTTGAAGGCAAATCGGTATCACCTGTCGATGATGCGCCGCGCGAACTGCTCCAGGTAGTCCATCAGCTGGTTGGCGCCGGCCACGGCATGCGCCTCGTCGCCGCTGGCGATGCCCTGGGCCAGGTGCATGTGGGCGCGCGCGCCCTCGGTCACGTCGCCTTCGTGCTGGTAGGCATACCAGAAGCGGCGGCACTGCACGATCAGCGGCGCCACGGACTTCACAGCCGACTGGTTCTGGCAAGCCAGGTGCACGATCTGGTCGAGCCCGTGGTCGGCCAGCATGTAGCCATCGAGCTCGCCGCGCTCGGCAGCGCGCACCATCTCTTCGGCGCAGCGCACGATGGCCTGGCGCTGCGGCGCGGTGGCGCGGCGGGCCGCGCACGACGCGATCAGCCGCTCCAGCACGCGGCGCGTCTGGATCACGTCCAGGTGGTCTGCCAGGTCGATGTTGGAGACCTGCAGCCCGCGGCGCGGCTGCTGCACGATGAGCCCGATGGAGACCATGCGCAGCAGGGCCTCGCGCACGGGCGTGCGGCCCAGGCCGGTGCTCTCGGCGATCTCGGCCTCCACCACCGGGCTGCCGGGCTGCAGCTGCAGGGTGGAGATCATGGCCTCGATGGCGTCATAGGCCACGTCCGCCGCGCGCCGCTTGGGGCCGGTGTCTTTGCGGGGGGCGGGGCTGCTGCTGCTCGTTGTCATCGGGGGAAAGGTGCTTGGTAGGTCATGGCCCCCGGGCTGGGGACCATGGGGTCTGCACCATCTTAAATCACAGGCTGGCACCGGCCTTGCGCAGCTCGGCGATCTGCGGCGCCTTGGGCAGCCACAGCTTGTCGAACTCCTGGATGGTGGCCTCGGGGTTGAAGGACGACGCAGTCTTGAAGGCGATGGAGGTGCCCTTGAACTTCTCGATCAGGCCCGCCTCGGTGGTCACGATGTCGTTGATCTGCGCGTCCAGCGACTGGGCGGTCAGCTTGCGGATGAGGTCCTTGTCCTTGGCGTCCAGGCCCTGCCAGATACGGCCCGACACCAGTGGAGCGAAGGGCATGAACAGCGCGTTCATCTGCAGCAGTGTCTTTGCGACCTTGTCGAAGCGCTGGTTCCACGAGAACTCGATGTCCGCCTCCAGTCCATCCACCTGGCCGTTGCTCATGGCGTCGAACACCTGGGGTGTCGGAATGGGCGTGGGCGCGGCGCCCAGCATCTGGTAGAAGTCGCGGTACACCGGCGTGGGGTTGATGCGCAGCTTCATGCCCTTGAGGTCGGTGGGCACGGAGATGTCCTTGGTGGAGAACACCGCGCGCATGCCGGTGATGCCCCAGCCCAGGCCGATGGTGCCGGTCTCGCGCGGCAGCACATCCAGCAGTTTGGTGGCCGCAGGGTGCTTGACCAGCTTGGCCACGCTGGGCGTGGAGCGCACCAGGTAGGGTGCATTGATGGCGGCGATGCTGGCCACGCGCGAGCCCAGTTCGGCCGCCTGGATCCAGCCCATGTCGAGAGCGCCGGACTGCAGCTGCTGCATCATCGCCGCCTCGTTGCCGAGCTGGCCCGAGTGGAACACGGTCAGGCTCAAACGGCCATCAGTCTCCTTCTTGAGCGCCTCGCCGAACTGCAGCGCGGCGCGGTTCCACGAGTGGCCGGCAGGGGTGATCAGGCCCAGGCGGAATTCCTTGGCGCCCGCACCCTGCGCGAATGCCGGCATTGCGAGCGGGACGCCCACGGTGGCAGCGGCGGCAGCCATGGCGTGGCGCTGGATGAAATGGCGGCGGGAGACGGACGTAGTGGTCATGGTGAACTCCGTGTTGGAAGGGATGGGACGTGAGAGGGCTGAAAAGGACGCTGCCGGCTACTTGAGCAAGGCCAGCGACAGGCTGGGGAACAGGGACAGCAGCACCAGCGCCACGCAGCTGATGATGAAGAACGGCAGGGTGACGATGAACATCTTTCCGGGCTTGGCCCCGGTCACGGCCGATGCGACAAAGAAGCTCAGGCCCACGGGTGGCGTCATCAGGCCCAGTACCAGGTTGATGACTACCACCACGCCGAAGTGGCGCGGGTCGATGTGGTAGACCTCGGTGGCGATCGGCAGCAGGATGGGCACGGTCATGATCAGCCCGGGAATGCCGTCGATGACCGTGCCGATGACCAGCAGGATCAGGTTGGCCAGCAGCAGGAAGGTGACCGGGTCGTGTGCCACGGTCTGTATCCACGCCGCCACCATCTGGGGCACCTTGCCGTAGATCAGCAGCCACGAGAACACGGCGGCGGCGGCCACCAGGAACAGCACCACGGCCGAGTAGATGGCCGAACGCAGCAGGATGGCGGGCATGGCCTTGAGCTTGAACTCCTTGGTGACGTATCGGCCCACAAGCGCCGAGGCGAGCGCACCCACGGCCGCAGCTTCGGTGGGGTTGGCCAGGCCACTCAGGATGGAGCCGACGATCACCAGGGGGATCAGCAGCGTTGGGCTGGCATGCACGATGGTGCGTGCGCGCTGGGCCAGCGTGCGCTTTTCACTGCGCGGGTAGTCGTAGACGAAGAAGCCCATGAGGGCGATCACGACGAAGAACAGCAGCGTGAGCAGCACGCCGGGGATGATGCCGGCGATCAGCATGTCGCCCACGGCCACCTGGGCCAGCACGCTGAACACGACAAACATGACCGAGGGCGGGATGATGGGCCCGAGCATGCCGCCGTACACCGTGAGGCCGGCGGCAAAGGTCTTGTCATAGCCCTGCTTTTCCATCTCGGGCACCATCACCTGCGACATGATGGCCACCTGCGCGGTGGCCGAGCCGATGATGGACGAGACCAGCATGTTGGCCAGGATGTTGACGTAGGCCAGGCCCCCCTTGACGGAGCCGATGAAGGCCATCGACAGGTCCACCAGCCGGCGCGTGATGCCGCCGCTGTTCATGATCTCGCCGATCAGGATGAACAGCGGGATGGCGATGAGCCCATAGCTGTCCACCCCCGCGAACATCTGCATGGGAAACGACTGGAACAGCACCGTGCCGCCGGTGGCGAAGATGTAGACGATGCCCGAGAGGCACAGGCACACGCCGATGGGCACGCCGACCAGCAGCGCAACCAGGAAGAAGAGGGAGGTGATCATGGAGGGGCCTTCGGGAGTCTTCAGTTCACGGCGTCGGCGTTGACCACGTCAAAGCCCGGGTGCGTGCGCCGCTCGGCCGCGCCCAGGTCTTCGAGCAGGTTGGCCAGCGCATGCACGCTGAAGGTGGCCGAGAAGATCGGCAGGATCAGCTGCAGCACCCAGGTGGGCCAGTTGAGCGTCTGCGTGCGCTCGGTGTAGAGAAAGTTGAAGCTCTCGGCCGCGTACTCCTTGGCGTCGAAGCCGTAGCGCGCGATGCCGATCGGGTCCATCCACTGCCAGCACATCCACAGCATGGCCGCGCCGAACAGCAGCACACATGCTGTGGCCACGCCCTTGATGGCCTTCGCGGCGCGTGCACCCAACTGGTCCGTGAGCATGGTCACGGCAAAGTCCATGCGCAGCCGCGTCATGACCGAGGCGCCCACAAAGGTCAGCCAGACCACCGTGTACACCGCCGCCTCGTCGATCCAGTAGATGGGCATGCCGCTGTAGCGCGTCACCACGTTGAGCAGGATCAGCGCCACCAGCAGGGTCATGAGGGCGGTGAGCAGGTGGCGCTCCATGCGCAGCAGCCAACTGGAGAAATCCAGCAACCAGCGGATGGGGGCGCGTGGTGGCGCCACGGGAGGGGTGGCTGAGGTGGAAGCGGAGGGCATGGGGGTGGCTCTGTTGGAGTGGTTATGGAGGAGGGATCGACGGCACCAAAATAAATATCTTCTTAATATATGTAGAAGCAAGATGAGTGCCCGTAGCGGAGGGTGGGAGTGCCCAGATCGGGTGCTTCCTGCAGCGGAGGCTCAGCCGGAGGGGGCGTCGTCGCCAGCCGCCGCCAGGGTGGCGATGCGTGCCGGTGCCAGCAGATGGCGCGGCGGCGCCGGCGTCCAGCCGAACAGGTGCTGCGTGGCGGCGCTGCAGATGCGCCCCTGGCAGGCACCCATGCCGCAGCGCGTGTGCAGCTTGGCGTCGATCCAGCCGGTGCGGCCTGCCAGTTCGGCGTGCGGCACGTCCTCGCAGCGGCACACCAGGGTGTCTGGCCGGGCCAGGGTCTTGAGTGATTCGTTCAGTGCGAAGGACTGCTGCAGTGCCTGGGCAAAGCCTTCCCAGCGGCGCAGTGTGGCCTGCAGCGCGTGCACCGGGGTGGTGTTGCCTGCAGCGGCATGGCCGGCGATGGCGCCCTGGGCCAGTGCACGCTCGCTGCCGCCAAAGCCGGTGCACTCGCCAGCGGCATAGACCCCGGCCACGCTGGTGCGCATCTGTGCATCGACCTGCAGGCCCAGGCCGCCACTCAAGGGTCCGCCCAGCGCGCAGCCCAGCAGCTGTCCCAGGTGCGTGTTGGGCACCAGGCCGAAGCCGCACGCCAGGCGCTCGCAGGCAATGGTTTCTTCACCACGCCCCGTGCGCAGGCGCACGGACTGCACCTGGCCTTCACCGACGGCTTTGAGCACATGGCTGCCTGCACGAAGTTGCGGGTGCAGCAGCGTGAATGCCTGCACGGCCTTGGCGGGCCAGCGCGGCAGCTGCGCGGCAAAACCTGCGAGCGCGCGCCAGCCGGCCTGCTCGGCCACCCGCACCACCTGGGCGCCGGCCTGGGTGGCGGTGGCAGCGGCGGCCAGCAGCAGCGGGCCTGTGCCCGCGATCACGATGCGCTGGCCCCGCACGGGCAGCCCGGCCTTAATGAGGGCCTGCAAGGCGCCCGCACCGGTCACACAAGGCAGCGTCCAGCCCGGAAAGGGCAGCAGCAGCTCGCGCGCACCATTGCACAGCACGATGCGGTGGCTGTGCTGGGTCCAGCCCCGGTCGGCGTCTTCGAGAAGCAGGGCAGGGGCATGGTCGGCCCGTTGCCGCTCGCCCAGGCCCACCACGCGCGTGCCGCACAGCAGCCGGATGTTGGCGTGCCGCGCCAGGGCCTCGCGGTGCTGGCGGGCCAGGGGCGGCAGCGTGGCACCGGGGCCGTCGCGCCAGATCTGGCCGCCGGCTGCGGGGTTGTCGTCCACGATGGTGATGGCAGCGCCGCTGGGCGCTGCGGCCAGCGCTGCGGCCATGCCTGCGGGGCCGGCACCGATGATGAGGATGTCGCAGCGCTCATGCGTCGGCGAGGGGCTGGAAGAGGTCATGGGCATGGCCTGCCGGTATCGGTGTGGACCTGCATGCCTTCGGTGCACACGGTCTGGCAGGCCAGGCGCGTGCGGCCGTCGATGCGTACCCGGCACTCGTGGCACACGCCCATGCCGCACAGCGGCGCGCGCGGCTGGCCGGTGGTGGAGGTGCGCGTGCGGCCCGGCGGCACCTGGGCCAGAGCTGCAGCCACGCTCGTGCCGGGGGCGACCTGCAGGGGCGTGCCATCGGCGTGGATCCGTACCGTGGGGGCAGTCATGCAATCAGGCTTCCGGAAAAGCGCTCGGGCGAGTAGGGGGTGGGATCAAGCGGCAGCGTGGCACCGGTGATCTGCGCGGCGAGCAACTGGGCCGTGGCCGGCGCCGTGGTCACACCCAGGCCCTCGTGGCCCACGGCCAGCCACAGGTCGCTGTGGTGCGGGTGGCGGCCGATGATCGGCAGGCCATCGGGCGTGGCCGCGCGAAAACCCGTCCAGGTGCGGATGGCGTTGAGCTCGGCCAGGCCCGGCACGTACTCGAGCGCGCGGCGCAGCATGCGCGCCAGCACGGCGTTGTCGATGGCCGGGTCGGTGGTGTCGAACTGGCGCGACGAGCCGATCAGCAACTGCCCCGTGGGCCGCGGCTGCAGGTTGAAGGCGACCGAGGTGCCGTCGCTCTGGTGTGCGTTGGTGATGTAGCCCAGCTCCACCAGTTGGTGGCGCACCGTGCCGGGGTAGCGGTCGGTGATGGCCAGGTGCCCCTTCTTGGGGCGTATCGGCAGGCCGGGGCACAGTGCCGTGGCATGGATGCCGGCGGCCAGCAGCACCGCACCGCCCTCGCGCACGCTGCCATCGGCCAGGTGCACGCGCCGGCCATCGATGCGCGCCACCTGGGCATGCTCGACCGGAAAGGGCCGCGCCGCATGCGCCAGCAGCCACTGCGCGGCGTTGGGGGCGTAGACCACGCTATCGCCACCGACCTTCAAGGCGCCGTGCAGGCCGGGGCGCAGCGCGGGCTCCAGCCGGGCCAGCGTGGGGGCGTCCAGCAGCTCGCAGGCGATTCCGTGCGCGCGCAGGCCGTCGGCCTTGGCTTCGGCGCCGGCCATTTCTTCGGCATTGGCCGCGATCCAGAGCGTGCCGCAGTTGGCATACGCGCAGCCGGGCAGGTCGGCATTCATGCGCGGGCCCCAGGCGTGCCATTGGTCCAGCGAGGCCTGGCTCAGCGCCAGTTCGGCCGCGTTGTCGTCCATTACCACCAGGTGGCCCATGCCGGCCTGCGTGGCACCGCCCCGGCGGGCATCAAGCACCAGGACCGACAGCCCGGCGTTGGCCAGCAGGTGGGCACAGGCGGCACCCACCATGCCGGCACCGATGACGATCACGTCCGCAGCTTGCATGGGGTGGCTGGCTTAGAGGCGGATGCCCCAGCCGAAGGGGTCGTTCGGCTCGATGAGCAAGGTGGCTTCGGCGCTCATGTGGGCCGTGCCGCGCAGCGTGGGGATGATCCTGCCTGGGGTGGCGTCCTGCTCGTAGCGGGCCTCGAAGCTGCTGCCGATGATGCTGGCCTGGCGCCACACCTGGCCGGGCTGCAGCTTGCCATCGGTCGCCAGACAGGCCAGCTTGGCGCTGGTGCCGGTGCCGCAGGGCGAGCGGTCGTAGGCGCCGCCGGGGCAGAGCACGAAGTTGCGGCTGTCGGCCACATCATCGTCGGCAAAGAGTTCGATGTGGTCGATATCGCCGCCGTTGTCCCCGCAGATGCCCTGGTGCTTGAGCTCCTGCTGCACGGCGCTGGTGTAGGCGGTCAGCGCTGGCAGGTTGTCGCTGGCCACGCGCTGGCCGTGCTCGCTCATCAGAAAGAACCAGTTGCCGCCCCAGGCCACGTCGCCCGTGACGGTGCCGATGCCCGGCACTTCAAGGGACAGGCCCTGGTGCAGCCGGTAGGCGGGCACGTTGCGCACGCTGACCGAGCCGTCCTCGTGCAGCGTGGTCATCACCGTGCCCACGGGGGTCTCGATGCCGTGCTCGCCCGGCTGTATGCGACCCAGGTAGGCCAGCGAGGCCACCAGGCCGATGGTGCCGTGGCCGCACATGCCCAGGTAGCCGGTGTTGTTGAAGAAGATCACGCCCGCCGCGTTGGCCGGGTCCTGCGGCGCGCACAGCAGCGCGCCCACGATCACGTCGTTGCCGCGCGGCTCCAGCACCGTGGCCGCGCGCCAGGCATCGTGCTGGCTGGCCAGCAGGGCGCGGCGCTCGGCCATGCTGCCCGTGCCCAGTTCGGGAAAGCCGCCCACCACCAGGCGCGTGGGCTCGCCGCCGGTGTGGGAGTCGAGGATCTGTATGCGTTGCATGGCACTGTCGTGGGTCATGGTGGGTCGCGTGGGTTGGGGTGCGAAGATCGTAGCGGGAGCCCAGCCGCGATCCCAGCAGTTTCAGTAGCTGGCGAGGGGGACGGGGACGGCGTTCCTGAAGGTCAGCACCGTGATGGGCGCCTGCTTGAGGTTGCCCTTGTCGTCGTAGGCATAGGTGCCCGCCACGCCCTGGTGGCTTGCCTGGTACATCTGCGCTCCGACCTTGGCAGGCTCCACGGACTGGGCCTTCTGCATGGCATCGGCCATGAACATCACCTGGTCGTAGTACGACGCCGCGTAGGCATCGGCATCCAGCTTGAAGCGCGCCTTGTACTTGGCCTTGAAGGCCGGGCCGCTCGCGGCCTTGTCGAGCATGGTGCCGCCCTGGGCGCAGAACACGGTGTCGTTCACGGCCTCGCCGCCGAGCTTGCCGACCTCGGGGCTGCACAGCGTGTCGCCGCCCAAGAGCTTGGCCGTGAGGCCCAGTTGCTTCATCTGGCGCGCCATGGGCGCCGCCTGCGGGGCATAGCCGCCAAAGAAGATGGCCTGCGGTTGCTTGCCCTTGAGGCTGGTGAGGATGGACAGGAAATCGGTGGACTTGTCGGTCGTGAACTCCTGGCCCACCACGGTGAGGCCCTGCTTCTTCGCCTCTTTGGTGAACTGGTCGGCCACGCCCTGGCCGAAGGCGGTGCGGTCGTCGATCACCGCCACCTGCTTGACCTTGAGCACCTGGGCGGCATAGACGGCCATGTTCGAGCCGATCTGGGTGTCGCTGGCGATGATGCGAAACAGGTTCTTATAGCCGCCCTCGGTGACCTTGGGGTTGGTGCCGACAGTGGAGACCATGGCCCCGCCGTCGCTGTAGACGCGCGAGGCCGGGATGGCCACGCCCGAGCAGTACGGCCCCATGACGAACTTGACGCCGCTGTCCACGAGCTTTTGCGCCACGCTCACGCCGGTGCGGGCGTCGCACTGGTCGTCCTCGGACACCAGTTCGAACTTGATCGCCTTGCCTCCCACCACGATCTTCTTCGCATTGAGCTCCTCGACGGCCAAGCGCACGCCGTTCTCGTTGTCCTTGCCCGCGAACGCATTCGGGCCCGACAGCGGGCCGCTGTGGCCGATCTTGACGACCTGCTCCTGCGCGAATGCCGGTGCCGCCAGCAGCAGCAGGGCTGCCAGCGCCGTGGGGGTCATGAATCTGGATGCCATGGGAGACCTTTGGGTGGAAGAAGGGAGTGGGGGAGGGCGCGGGCGCTCAGGCGACCGACTGGTACTCGGTGGGGCGCGTGTCCAGCGCCTTCTTCACGACGCGCTCGATGAAGGCGCGCTCCTCGCCGATCAGCGGCAGGCGCGGGCGGCGCATGTGCTCGGTGCCCACGCCCACCAGCACGTCGATGAGCTTGAGGTTCTGCACCAGCTTGGTCGATACATCGAGGTGCAGCATCGGCGTCATCCACTGGTACAGCTTGAGCGCTTCGGCAAAGCGGCCGGCCTTCATCAGGTCGTACAGCGCCACGGTCTCGCGCGGGAAGGCGCAGCCCACGCCGGCCAGCAGGCCGTCGCAGCCCAGGGCCAGACCTTCGTAGGCCAGGTCGTCCACCCCCAGGAAGAGCTGGTAGCGATCGCCCACGGTGTTGCGCAGGTCGGTGATGCGGCGGATGTTGTCCGTGCTCTCCTTGATGGCGGCGATCCACTCGCAGTCGGCCAGTTCCAGCATGTGCTCGGGCTTGAGGTCCACGCGGTAGGCCACGGGGTTGTTGTAGACCATGAGCGGCTTCTGTGCCACCTTGGCCATGGCGCGCACATTGGCCATGGCTTCGCGCGCATCGGCCACGTAGATCACCGAGGGCATCACCATGTAGCCGGCCACGCCCAGCTTGTTGCCGCCATCGATGTAGCGCAGCGCCTCGCGGGTGCTGGTCTCCGAGACGTTGGCCAGCACGGGCACGCGGCCATCGGCGGCGTCGAGCGCGATCTTGGCGACCTGCAGCTTTTCTTCCAGCGTGAGGGTGCTGGCCTCGCCCAGCGAGCCGCAGGTCACCAGGCCGTGGATGCCGTTGCGGATCTGGAAGTCGATGTGGCGCGCCGTGCCCTCGGCATCGATGCTCTCATCGGCGTGGAACTTGGTGGTGATGGCGGGGAAGATGCCTTGCCAGCGGGGATTGCTCATGGGGTGAACTCCTGGGGAAGAAAGAAGGAACGAAGGGGGTGAAGGAAAGCAGTGGCTGGGATGAATCGGTGTCGTTGGTAAATATATTAAGAAAATATTTGAAATATCTTGTGAGGGTATTTAGCAGCTTGCGTGCCAGCCGAATTTGCGCTTGGATGGGCTGCATCCGGGCGTTCGGGGGCTGAAGAAGCCTGCCAGGGGGCCTTCGTGCATCGTTGTTGGGCGCTGGGCACCGCAACGGGGCATGACTTTGGTGCGGGGCGGATGCGAAGGGATCCCAGACCCGCAACGCCCTTGCGATGCTGCTTCGAGGCCCTTGCCAGCCGCGTTCGGGACAGTCAAGTGCAGTGTCTCTAGAGGCCGCAAGCCGTTTCAGCTTGCTGCCTCGATAGAATCTGTGGTTATCTCCAAAAATGGGGTTGCCGCGCCCTGCGCGAGCGGCCCACCATTCGTTCCAGGCCCGTTGCCCCTTTTCGCCCATGACCAACAACACCACGCCTTCGATCTCGGTTGCAGACATCCGCAAGTCCTTTCTGGACTTTTTCGCCTCCAAGGGCCACACCATCGTGCCCTCGAGCTCGCTGGTGCCGGGCAACGACCCGACGCTGATGTTCACCAACTCCGGCATGGTGCAGTTCAAGGACGTGTTCCTGGGCACGGACAAGCGCCCTTACAACCGCGCGGTGTCGGTGCAGGCCTGCCTGCGCGCCGGCGGCAAGCACAACGACCTGGAGAATGTGGGCTACACCGCGCGCCACCACACCTTCTTCGAGATGCTGGGCAACTGGAGCTTTGGCGACTACTTCAAGCGCGAGTCGCTGCATTGGGCCTGGGAACTGCTGACCACCGTGTACAAGCTGCCCCCGGAGCGCCTGCTGGCCACCGTGTACCAGGAGGACGACGAGGCCTACGACATCTGGACCAAGGAGATCGGCCTGCCGCCCGAGCGCGTGATCCGCATCGGCGACAACAAGGGCGGCCGCTACAAGTCCGACAACTTCTGGATGATGGCCGACACCGGCCCCTGCGGCCCCTGCAGCGAGATCTTCTACGACCACGGCGACCACATCCCCGGCGGCCCCCCAGGCAGCCCCGATGAAGACGGCGACCGCTTCATCGAGATCTGGAACAACGTGTTCATGCAGTTCGACATGGCCGAAGACGGCTCGGTCAGCCCGCTGCCCGCGCCCTGCGTGGACACCGGCATGGGCCTGGAGCGCCTGGCCGCCATCCTGCAGCATGTACACAGCAACTACGAGATCGACCTCTTCGACGCGCTGATCAAGGCCGCCGGCCGTGAGACCGGCGTGGCCGACCTGAACAACAAGAGCCTGCGCGTGATCGCCGACCACATCCGCGCCACCGCCTTCCTGGTGAGCGACGGTGTGATCCCCAGCAACGAAGGCCGCGGCTACGTGCAGCGCCGCATCGTGCGCCGCGCCATCCGCCACGGCTACAAGCTGGGCAAGAAGACTCCGTTCTTCCACAAGCTGGTGGCCGAACTGGTGCGCGTGATGGGCGACGCCTACCCCAAGCTGCGTGAGCAGGAGCAGCGCATCACCGAGGTGCTGAAAGCGGAAGAAGAGCGCTTCTTCGAGACCCTGGCCAACGGCATGGAAATCCTGGACACGGCCCTGGCAGGCGATGCCAAGGTGCTGCCCGGCGACGTGGCCTTCAAGCTGCACGACACCTACGGCTTTCCGCTGGATCTGACCAATGACGTCTGCCGCGAGCGCGACGTCGAGGTGGACGAGGCCGGCTTCAAGGTCGCCATGGAAAAGCAAAAGGCCCAGGCCCGCGCCGCCGGCAAGTTCAAGATGGACAAGGCGCTGGAGTACACCGGCGATGTGAACCGCTTCACGGGCTACGAGCAACTGGCCGAAACGGCCAAGATCACCGCCATCTACGTCGATGGCACCAGCAGCGCAGCCCTCAAGGCAGGCCAGAACGGCGTGGTGGTGCTCGACACCACCCCCTTCTACGCCGAAAGCGGCGGCCAGGTGGGTGACGAAGGCACCATCACCAGCGGCTCTGCCCGCTTTGCGGTGGGTGACACGCTCAAGGTCAAGGCCGATGTGTACGGCCACCACGGCACGCTCGAAGAGGGCACGCTGAACGTGGGCGACACCGTGCAGGCCGAGGTCAACACAGCCGTGCGCGCCGCCACGGTGCGCAACCACTCGGCCACCCACCTGATGCACAAGGCCCTGCGCGAAGTGCTGGGCACGCATGTGCAGCAAAAGGGCAGCCTGGTGAACGCCGAGCGCACGCGCTTCGACTTTGCCCACAACGCCCCCGTGACCGATGCCCAGGTGCGCGAGATCGAGCGCCTGGTGAACGAGGAGGTGCTGGCCAACGTGCCCACGCAGGCGCGCGTGATGGACATCGAATCGGCCCAGAAGACCGGCGCCATGATGCTCTTTGGCGAGAAATACGGCGAAACCGTGCGCGTGCTCGACATCGGCACCAGCCGCGAGCTGTGCGGCGGCACGCATGTGCAGCGCACGGGCGACATCGGCCTGTTCAAGGTGGTGGCCGAAGGCGGCGTGGCCGCAGGCGTGCGCCGCATCGAGGCGGTGACCGGCACCAACGCACTGTCCTACCTGCAGCAGCTCGAAGACACGGTGAACCAGGCGGCCGGCACTTTCAAGACCCCGGTGGCCGAGCTCAACCACCGCATCGGCCAGACCCTGGACAGCGTGAAGGCCCTGGAAAAGGAAATCGCAGCGCTCAAGGGCAAGCTGGCATCGAGCCAGGGCGACGAGCTGGTGGGCCAGGCGGTGGACGTGAACGGCATCAAGGTGCTGGCCGCGGCCTTGCCCGGTGCCGACGCGAAAACCCTGCGCGACACCATGGACAAGCTCAAGGACAAGCTCAAGACCGCCGCCATCGTGCTGGCCGCCGTCGATGGCGACAAGGTGCAGATCGCTGCGGGCGTGACGGCCGACAGCATCGGCAAGGTCAAGGCCGGCGAGCTGGTCAACTTCGTGGCCCAGCAGGTTGGCGGTAAGGGCGGCGGCAAGCCCGACATGGCCATGGCCGGTGGCACCAATGCGGCGGGCCTGCCTGCCGCGCTGGCCAGCGTCGAGGCCTGGGTGCGCGAGCGCGCCTGAGGCTAAGCGGTAGGTACAGGAAGGTACACCCGATGGACCTGCCTGGACTGATCCCCAAACCGGGCCGCTGCCTGCTCGCCATGGCTTTGGGGCTATGGGTGGCCTGTGCCGCAGGCGCCCCGTCGGATGCTGTGGAGCGCGTGCAGTTCCAGGCGCCTGCCGGTGAGTCGGGTGGCTCGGTGACCCTGCAGGCCTGGTGGTACCGCCCGCCCGCCGCACTGGCCCCGGCCACGGGCAAGGACACCAGGCCCCTGCCTGCCGTGATCCTGCTACACGGCTGCGGCGGCATGCTCAACCGGCGCGGCCAGCCGGCAGAGCGCATGCGCGAGTATGCGGACCTGCTCAACCAGCAGGGCTGGCATGCCCTGGCCGTGGATTCGCTGACACCGCGCGGCGAAAAGGAGCTGTGCACCCAGCGCGTGGGCACGCGCAAGATCAACCAGAACGACCGCCGCCGCGATGCGCTGGCCGCCCTGCAGTGGCTGGCCGCCCAGCCGGGCGTGGACGGCCAGCGGTTGGCGCTGCTGGGCTGGTCGCACGGCGGCAGTGCCGTGCTGGCCGCCAGCAACCTGCGCCATGCCGACGTGGCGGCGGCGAAGGTGCTGCCCCGCCTTGCCGTGGCGTTCTACCCCGGCTGTGGCTCCGACCTGCGCGGCGGCTATAGGCCGGCGGCCGATACGCTGATGCTCGTCGGCAAGGCGGACGACTGGACACCGGCCGCACCCTGCCAGGCCCTGGCGGCGCCGCGCGGCACACCACGCGACGATACCCCGGGCAGCCGCGAGGTGCGGGTGGTGGCCTACGAGGGCGCCTACCATGGCTTCGATGGCACCGTACCCTTGCGCCTGCGCACCGACGTGCCCAACGGCGTGTACCCGGGGCAGGGCGTGCATGTGGGTGGCCACCCGGTGGCGCGCGAGCAGTCGCGCAAGGAGCTGCTGGCCGCCCTGGGCAAGGCGTTCAGCCGCTGACCAGCAGAAGGCCTGCGGTAGGCCCTCGGCGGGTCAGAACAGCTCTACATCGTCGTTGGAGACCTTGGCCGTGAGGTGCCCGCCGGCAATCAGGTCTTCGTAGAAGCAGACCTGGTTGCGGCCGTGCTCCTTGGCGTAGTAGAGCGCCTGATCGGCCTGGCCCAGGATTTCGACCGGGGAGCCACGCGAGGTGCCGACGAAACCCAGGCTCACCGTCACGCGGCCCACCTGCGGAAAGTCGTACTCCTGCACGGTCTCGCGGAAGCGGTTGAACACCTTGTGCGCCCGTGCCAGCGTGATGTTGCGCAGCAGCACCACGAACTCCTCGCCACCAAAGCGGAAGATGCGGTCGTGCGAGCGGAACGAGGTGCGCAGGATGTTGGCGATCAGGATCAGCACCTCATCGCCGTAGAGGTGGCCGAAGCGGTCGTTGACCAGTTTGAAGTGGTCGATGTCCACCACGGCCAGCCAGTTCTGCGCGGGCTCGCTTTCGGAGGCCACTTCTTCTGTGACCAGCGCTTCGGCGCTCTGGGGTCGATTGCTGCTCAGGCCGCTGGCGGTGCGGGAGAACTGCTCGTCGAAGGTCTTGCGGTTGAACAGGCCGGTCAGCGCGTCGCGTTCGCTGTAGTCCAGCAGGTTCTGGTAGTTCTGGTAGACCAGGAACACGCCCTTGATGACTTCGAGCTTGTGGGCCGAGAACGGGCGCGACTGCGTGATCTCCAGGCAGGTGCTGACCTTCTCGTGCATCCATACCGGCAGCCACAGCGTATGGCGCCCAGGGCGGTGCGAAAGCGCGCTGTCGCCCTGGCTCTTCACGCATTCGCACAGCTCGGGGTACTGCTCCAGCAGTTCGCGCCGGGGGTCGGCGGCAGCCTCGGAGTCGGTGGAGACCAGTTGCCCGTCCTCCACCCAGGTGCGTGGGCGCACATGGGCCACGCCCTTGTCTGTGAACAGCTCCAGCGCCCGGACCGCCTTGATGCCGCTGAGTTTTTGCAGGGTGGAGAGCACCGACACCTCCAGCCGCAGGTGGTCGCGGTGGCCGGTCATTTCAACCAGGTGTTGCAGGATGGGCTTCATAGGCGCGGTGATGGCGGTCGTCCGGTGGAGGGGGCGCTAATTGCGCCGCACAAACACAATATCCCACACACCATGCCCGAGGCGCAGGCCGCGGTTCTCGAACTTGGTCAGTGGGCGGTAGTCCGGCTGCGGCGCAAAGCCGTCGGCGGTGTTGGCCAGCAGGGGCTCGGCACCCAGCACCTGCAGCATCTGTTCGGCGTAGGGTTGCCAGTCGGTGGCGCAGTGCAGGTAGCCGCCGGGCTTGAGCCGGGCGGCCAGCTTGGCGACTAGCGGCGACTGGATCAGCCGGCGCTTGTTGTGCTTGGTCTTGTGCCAGGGATCGGGAAAGAAGATGTGCACGCCATCGAGGCTGGCCGGGGCCAGCATGTGGTCTATGACCTCGACGGCATCGTGCTGCAGGATGCGGATGTTGCCGATCTCCTTCTCGCCGATGCGCTTGAGCAGGGCACCCACGCCGGGCTCGTGCACCTCGCAGCACAGGAAGTTGTCGTCGGGGCGCACGCGCGCAATATGGGCCGTGGCTTCGCCCATGCCGAAGCCGATCTCCAGGATCAGCGGGGCCGTGCGGCCGAAGGCGGCGGGGGCGTCGAGCAGGGCGGCGGTGTAGGGCAGCACGAAGCGCGGGCCCAGGTCTTCGAAGGCCTTGGCCTGGCCCGTGGTGGTGCGCCCTGCGCGGCGCACAAAGCTCTTGATGGTCTTGGGGTGGGCAACGCCAGCGGGCGCGGTGTTGCCGGCTTGGGGGGGCCTGGCGGCGGGTGCCGCACTGTCGGGGGCGGGGGAAAGGATTGGCAGTTCGGTCACGATGGGCCATTGTAGTTTCTGAACCACGCATTGGCCCATTGCGCCAGCGCATCCCCCGTGCAAGTGTTGTGTGGATGTGCCAGCGCGGGCAGCCCCAGGGCCTGTGCCGCCTGGGCCAGCGCCTGCAGGGGATCGTGCAGGTCCAGGGCCTGGGCACCGTTCTGCTTGGAGAGTTTCTCCCCGTTGTCGCCACGCACCAGGGGGGTGTGCAGGTACTGCGGCGTGGGCGCGCCGAGGGCGCGCTGCAGCAGGATCTGGCGCGGGGTGTTGTCGGCCAGATCCTCCCCACGAACGATGTGGGTAATGCCCTGGGCCGCGTCATCCACCACCACGGCCAATTGATAGGCCCACAGGCCGTCGGCGCGGCGCAGCACGAAGTCGCCGATCTCGGCCGCCACCTCTTGCTGCTGTTCACCCAGGCGCCTGTCGCTCCAGCGCGTGGGCAAGAGGCCTTCGGGCACCCGAAACCGCCAGGACCGGCCGCCCCGCCCATTCAGGCCATGGCGGCAGGTGCCAGGATAGGGCAGGGCCGCATGCCGCTCGCGCGCATGGCCGAGGGCGAGCTGCGCCTCCTCGATGTCCTTGCGCGAGCAGGCGCAGGGGTAGGCCGCGCCTTCGGCCACCAGGCGATCCAGTGCCTGCTGGTAGAAGGCACCGCGCGCGGACTGCCACAGCGGCGGCTCGTCGGGCACCAGGCCGCAGGCGGCCAACTGCTGCAGGATGATTTCGCCTGCACCCGGGATGCAGCGCGGGGTGTCCACGTCCTCGATGCGCACCAGCCAGCGACCGCCACGCCCTCCGTTGAAGGCGCGGGCGTCGAGCCAACTGGCCAGGGCGGCCACCAGAGAGCCTGCATGCAGGGGCCCTGTCGGCGACGGCGCAAAACGGCCGATGTAGCCGGACCCGGGGCCCTGCACAGGGTCCTCGCCTTCTTTCATGCCACGGCGAGTGCCAGCTCCAGTCCGGACACGAAGGCATCTTCCAGGCGGTGGCCCAGGCACCAGTCGCCGCAGGCACCCAGGCCCAACTGGGCGTCCCATAGGTGGCTGCGGCCCAGGGGGTGGGTGGTCTGGGCATAGCGCCAGCGCTGGGTCTGGGCGTGCGCGGGTTGTGCGCGGATGCCGGTCACCTCGGCAAAGGCCTTGATCAGCTTGGCCTGCACGCGCTCGGCGTCGTCTTCAAGGTGCTCGGCAGACCAGGCGGGGCTGGCCTGCACGGTCCAGCGCTCCACGCTGGGGCGGCCGGGCTTGGAGGATTCGCGCGCCAGCCAGGCGATGCGGTGGTGCGTGCTGCGTGCGGCATTCCATTGCGGGCCCAGGGTGGTCAGGCCCGGGCGCACGGCCTGCGGGTAGGCCAGCATCAATGTCCAGCAGGGGGCGATGGCAACGCTGGACAGGGCCGCTGACAGGCTGCTGTCGATGGCCGAGGTGGACAGCAGGGCCTGCGCGGGCGTGGCCGGCTGGGCCAGCAGCACGGCGTCGAAGCCGGCGTACACGTGGTGGCCGCCGTCGGGCCCTTCGGTGCGCAGTTGCCAGCCGGGGGCGTTCAAGGCGTCATGCTCGATGCGCGTGACGCAAGTGTCGGTGATCAGCCGGCCGGCCTGGGCCAGCGGTTCGGCCCAGGTGGCCACCAGCGACTGCATGCCGGGGCTGGCGACCCAGTGCGCTTCGCGCGTGGGCAGGCCGGCGGCGGTCACGCGGCCAGCAGCGTCCAGCACGCGCACGGAATTGGCGCTCCAGCGCTTGCACACGCCGGGCACGGTGTCGATGGCGCGCGCAAAACGCGCATCGCGCACGGTGAAGTACTGCACGCCGGCATCGAAGCCGCCAAAGGGTGAGTCGATGGTGGCCGTGCGTCCGCCGGCGGCGGAGGATTTTTCGAAGACGGTGACCTGGTGGCCCGCCTGCACCAGGGTGCGGGCGCAGGCAATGCCGGCCATGCCGGCGCCGATGATGGCGAAATGCCGGGGTGCCTTGGCACTGCCGGCGGTTTTGCGGGTGGAGGGGCTTGTCGTCGTGGTCGCCGCAGCAGCCACAGGGCTGGGTGCAGGGCGTCGAGGCCGTTTGGCAGGGCGAGAAACAGGTTTGCTCATGGGAGGCCTTTCGGGAACGGTTGGCAGGAAAACTCCGACACCGACCACTCTACACGCCCCACGCAGGGCTGCGCATCAGAAATGATGGTGGTTTTCCAGCAGTGCGCGGCGCGTGGTGGGGCTTTGCAGCTGGTTGAGCCACCACTGCAGCGCGCGGCCGGGCGCGGTGAAGCCCGGGCCGCCCCAGGCGTAGTGGATGGGCACGCGGCGTTCGGGCCGCGCCACCTTGCGTGTCACCAGCCGCCCGGCTTCGAGGTAGGGGCGCACCATGGGCTCGGGCAGAAAGCCGCCGCCCAGGCCGCGCAACTGGGCGCGCACCTTGGCCTGCATGGTGTCCACCGTGAGCACGTCCTGCCCGCCCAGCAGGCCCATGGTGGCGCCGCCGCGCAGGGCCGAGTCGGCCACCGCCACGGCGCGGTGCTGCAGCAGGGTGGCGTCGGTGATGGGCTCGGGCACCGAGGCCAGTGCATGGTGCGGCGCCACGACGTAGATGAACAGCAGGTCGCCCAGCGTGGCCTGCTGCAGGCCGGCCACGCTGGAGCCTGCAATGGTGACGCCGATGGCCAAGTCCGCCCGGCCCGAGGTCAGGGCCTCCAGCGTGCCGGTCATGATGCCGTCGCGCAGCTTCAGGCGGGTGGGAGGCGCCATGGCGTAGAACGCATCCACCAGCTCCATCATGGTGTGCGGCGAAATGGCACCATCGACCGAGATCGTGAGCTGCGGCTCCCAGCCCGTGGCCACGCGGCGCACGCGGTGGGCCACGGCGTCGATGTCCTGCAGCAGCCGCGCGCCCTCGCGCAGCAGCTCCACGCCGGCCTCTGTGGGGCGGGCCTGGCGCGCGCTGCGGTCAAAGAGCAGCACGTCCAGCGCATCCTCGATCTGGCGCACGCGGTAGGTCAGCGCGCTGGGCACCAGGCCCAACTGGCGCGCTGCGGCGGCAAAGCTGCCGGCCTCGGCAATCACCTGCAGCATGGCCAGGCTGTCAGGGGTCAGCACATCGCGTGGGTTTTGCATGGTGGCGCCATAGTAATTCAATTTTTTTGAATCATGCCATCAATGTGCCAGCGCCCGGAACAGGGAGCACAGGCCTAAAGTTGCGTCTTGAAAGGGCTACACACCATGCTGACTGTTCGCAAATCCCAAGACCGCGGCTACGCCGACCATGGCTGGCTGCATTCGTACCACAGCTTTTCGTTCGCCGGCTACCACGATCCCGAGCACATGGGTTTTGGCAACCTGCGCGTGATCAACGAAGACCGCATCGCCGCAGGCATGGGCTTTGGCACCCATGGCCACCGCGACATGGAGATCATCAGCTACGTGCTGTCGGGCGAACTGGCCCACAAGGACAGCATGGGCAACATCAAGGGCATCCCGCCCGGCGACGTGCAGCGCATGAGCGCGGGCACGGGGGTGCAGCACAGCGAGTTCAACCATGCAGAGGGTCAGACCACGCATTTCCTGCAGATCTGGCTGCTGCCCGACGTGCAGGGCATTGCACCCGGCTATGAGCAAAAGGCCTTTACCGATGCCGAAAAGCGCGGCACGCTGCGCCGGGTGGCCTCGCCCGACGGGGCCGATGGCTCCGTGACCGTGCACGCCGACGCCACGATCTACGCCGGCCTGTTCGACGGCGGTGAGTCGGCCACCCTGGCGCTCGACCCGGCCCGCAAGACCTATGTGCACCTGGTGCGCGGCGCGCTGCAGGTCAACGGGCAGGCGCTGTCGGCCGGTGATGCCGCGCTGATCGAGAAGGAAACGGCCCTGGCACTGGCCGAAGGCCGCGATGCCGAAGTGCTGGTGTTCGATCTGGCCCCTTGACCTAATTTTTTTCCGCCCCCTGTTCTTTACCTGTTACCTGAAGGAGTCCACCATGTTCAATTCCCTGCAAAACCCCCTGGCCCTGGCTTCGCGCCTGCTGCTGGCTGCCCTGTTCCTGCCTGCCGGCATCGGCAAGCTCACCGGCTTTGCCGGCACCGTGGGCTACATCGCCTCCGTGGGCATGCCCATGCCCACCGTAGCGGCAGGCCTGGCCGCCGCTGTGGAAGTGCTGGGTGGCCTGGCGCTGGTCTTCGGCTTCGGTACCCGGTTTGCCGCACTGGCCCTGGCGTTCTTCACGCTGGTCGCCAGCTTCTTCTTCCATGCCTACTGGGCACTGCCGGCCGACAAGCAGATGATGCAGCAGCTGATGTTCTTCAAGAACGTGGGCGTGACCGGCGGCCTGCTGGCCCTGGCGGCCTTCGGCGCCGGTGGCTGGAGCGTGGACGCACGCCGTTCTTCCCACTGAAGTCGCCATCCTGCGGCATGATGGCGTTTTAACGTTGCAAGGAACCGCCGCATGCTGCAGATCGCTGTCGTCTACCACTCGGGCTACGGCCATACCCAGCGCATGGCCCAGGCCGTGGCTGATGGCGCGGGTGCGCAGCTGATCGCCATCGATGCGGACGGCAGCCTGCCCGAAGGCGGCTGGGAAACCCTGGCCGCCGCCAGCGCCATCATCTTCGGCTCACCGACCTATATGGCCGGGCCCAGCTGGCAATTCAAGCGCTTTGCCGACGCATCGTCCAAGCCCTGGTTCAGCCAGGCCTGGAAGAACAAGCTGTTCGCCGGCTTCACCAACAGCGCCGCCACCAATGGCGACAAGCAGATCACGCTCGACTACCTGTTCCACCTGGCCATGCAGCATGGCGGCCTGTGGGTGGGGGCGGGCGTGCTGCCATCGAACTCCAAGGCCGCCACGCGCAACGACGTGAACTGGCTGGGCGCTTACAGTGGTGCCATGGCGCAATCACCTTCCGACGCTTCGGCCGGCGAGATGGCGCCGGGCGACCTGGACACAGCCCGTTTCCTGGGACAGCGTGTGGCCGAGATGGCTGCACGCTTTAAGTGAAGCACCCCCTGTGTCGCTTCGCGCCTTCCCCCTCTCTCGTCTCGCTGCGCGAGCCGGGAGGGGGACGCCCCCAGCGCGGCGGGGCGGCCCTTGCGCGGGGGCACTGGCCTTGGCCGTGCCAGTTTCATGCGTCGCAGCTGGCGCATAGCGCAATGAAGAACTGATTCCAACCCCACGACTACAGGAGCCTCCCATGCAACCATGCCATCGTCTTCGCGCCCCGTGCGCTGGAGCACGCTCATGAGCGGCGCACTGCGCCTGTCCGGCCATGCCAAGGACCTGGGCGGCGGCTTCACCGTGCGGCGCCTGCTGCCTGCCGTGCAGTGCCGCTCGGTAGGGCCGTTCATCTTCTTCGACCATTTCGGCCCGGTGTCGGTGGTGCCCGGCGCGGCGCACGATGTGCGGCCCCATCCGCACATCGGCCTGGCCACGGTGACCTACCTGTTCTCCGGCGCCATCATGCACCGCGACAACCTGGGCTACGTGCAGCAGATCGAGCCCGGCGCCATCAACTGGATGACGGCCGGCAACGGCATCGTGCACTCCGAGCGCCGGCCCGAGAGCTTGGCCGACACGACCTATGTGAACCACGGCATCCAGCTGTGGGCCGCGCTGCCGGTGGCTGCCGAGGAGGTCGATGCCTCCTTCGTGCACACGCCGGCCGCTGCCATTCCCGAGGTGCAGGTCGGTGATGCGGTGGTGCGCGTGCTGATCGGAACCGCCTTTGGCCAGACCTCGCCCGTGGCGACCTATGCGCCCACGCTGTACCTGGACGTGCAACTGCCTGCGGGCGGCGTGCTGGAATTGCCGGCGGCCCTGGCGCAGGAAATGGCCCTCTACCCCGTGGATGCCGAGCTGCTGCTCGACGGCGAGCCCTTGCCCGACCACACCCTGGCGGTACTGCCCGCAGGTGCTGCGGCGGCGGCCGTGCGGCTGCAGGCCGGCGACAGCGCCGTGCGCCTGATGGTCATCGGTGGCGATGCGCTCGACGGGCCGCGCCACATGTGGTGGAACTTCGTCTCCAGCCGCAAGGAGCGCATCGTGCAGGCCGCCGGGGACTGGGAGGCAGGCCGCATGAAGGTGGTGCCAGGCGAAACGGAATTCATCCCGCTGCCGGAGCACCGTTTCCGCGCGGATTGAGCCTCAGGCCTCTTGCGGCTTGTCGGTGGACAGGTCGGCGGCCAGCACCCGGCGCTCGTCGAAGACGAAGCAGCCGCCGTGGTAGTGGGCGCCATCGGTTTCCTCGAAATACTTGAGGATGCCGCCTTCGAGCTGGTAGACATGCGGCAGGCCTTCCTCGCGCATGAGGATGGCGGCCTTCTCGCAGCGGATGCCGCCCGTGCAAAAGCTCACCACCGTCTTGTCGGCGAGTTCCTCCTTGTGGGCACGCAGGGCCGGGGGGAACTCGGTGAACTTGTCGATGCGCCAGTCGATGGCGTTGTCAAATGTGCCGTGGTCGACCTCGAAGGCGTTGCGGGTGTCGAGCGTCACCACCTCGCGGCCTTCGTCGTCGTGGCCCTGCGCCAGCCAGCGGTGCAGCGTGGCCGGCGTCACCGCCGGGGCGCGGCCTGTGGAGGGCTGGATGGTGGGGTGGTCCATGCGGATGATCTCGCGCTTGACCTTGACCAGCATTTTGCGAAAGGGCACCGTGTCCGACCAGCTCTCCTTGGGCGCCAGGTCGGCAAAACGGGCGTCGGTGCGCAGCGCATCCACGAAACCGCGCACCGCTTGGGCCGGGCCCGCCAGGAAGAAGTTGATGCCTTCCTCGGCCAGCAAGATGGTGCCCTTGAGCTGCGCCGCAGTGGCGCGCTCGTGCAGCAGGTCGCGCAACGCATGCGCATCGGGCAGCGGCACGAATTGGTAGCAGGAGATGTTGAGGACGTCGTTCACGGCGATGGCCTGTTTACACGGGTTCTGGGAAAGGAGTGTTCTGCCGGGGGCGACTCTCCGGACGGGCGCGGTTACGGCCTGATTGTCGCGCTGCTGCCGGCCCCTGGCCTGTAGCCTGGCGGGTTGCCCGCCAGGTTCCCTCAGGGGGCGGGTACCAGCAGCGTGGTCTCGATCTTGTTGGCCAGCTGGGCGATGGCCAGCGACGCCGGGCAGCCCGGCGTGTTGAGCAGCAGCAGCTGGCGGCGCATCACGGCGTCGCGCACCGACGGGTCGGCCGGGATGTCGCCCATGTGGATCAGCCGCACGCCGCGGCCGGTCTCGGTGCTGACGAAGCGGTCCAGCACCTGCTGCAGCTGGCTGGTGATGGCCCGGCCATCGCCCGGGCGGGCGGCCTGGTTGATCACCATGCGCACATGCTGGCGCTTTTGCTGCATGGCCAGCACCTTGATGGCGGCGTAGGCGTCGGTCAGCGAGGTGGGCTCGGGCGTGGCCACGATCAGCACCTCGGAGGCCAGCGAAATCGAGAACAGCACCACGTCCGAGATGCCGGCGCCGGTGTCCAGCAGGATCACGTCGTAATTGGGCGCCAGTGCCTGGATCACATTCAGGAACTGGTTGCGCACCTCGGGCGTGAGGCGCGAATACTCCACCATGCCCGAGCCGGCCAGCAGCACCGAGAAGCCGCCGGGCGCCTGGATCACGGCGTCTTCCAGCAAGGCCTTGCCGGTGAACACGTCGTGCAGGGTGATCTTGGGGTGCAGATTGAGCACCACGTCCAGGTTGGCCAGGCCCAGGTCGGCGTCGAGCACCAGCACACGCTGGCCGCGCCGCGTGAGCGCCGCCGCGAGGTTGGCCGACACGAAGGTCTTGCCTACGCCGCCCTTGCCGCTGGTGATGGCAATGATGCGCGCACCAGTGGCCGCCGCGCCGGGTGGGCGTCCGGGCGAGGGTGGGGCGTCGGAGGAGGTGGGTGGGGGGGACAGCGCGTCGCTCATCTTCTAACTTTCAGTTGGCGCTGCCTGTTGGGTCCAGCGGGGGCAGATCGCCCCAGCCCGAGGGGGTGTACAAGGGGCCGAACAACAGGCTCTTCTCTTCGGCACTGACGGTGCTGTCGGGCTGCTCTTCGATGCTCACCCGGTTGCGGCCCGACGATTTGGCCTGGTAGAGCTGGTGGTCGGCCCGGTCGGTCCACAGCAGGGTGGTCGAACGGATCCATTGCAGGGCGAAGGCCCCGCCAACGCTCACCGTGACATTCAGTTCCACGGAGGGCGAGATTCTGACAGGTGTGTTGGCCACGGCACGGCGGATGCGTTCTGCAACCACCTTGCCAAACGCGGCCTGGCAGGCGGGCAGCACCACCGCGAACTCCTCGCCGCCGTAGCGTGCCAGGGTGTCCATGGGGCGCACGCAGGCGCTCAGGGTGCGCGCCACCGACTGCAGCACCACGTCACCAGCCAGGTGGCCATGGGTGTCGTTGACCGCCTTGAAGTGGTCGATGTCCAGCATCAGCAGCAGGGCCGCCTCGCCCGAGCGCGTCACGCGGTCGATCTCGCGCTCGAGCACGGCGCGAAAATGCCGACGGTTGGCCAGCCCGGTGAGGGGGTCCTTGAGGGAGAGTTCGCACAGACCGTCGATCAGGCCCTGGAGGTAGCGCGACGGTGCCTCGCGTTGCAGGGAGGCTTCGCTGCCGGCCGCCTGCGCCACGAGGGCGTGTGCAATGTCCAGACGCAGATCGCGCAGGTCTACGAGATGAGAGGCCGCAGAGTCAGACACAAATGGATAAGGCAGAGTTCGTTGAGTGTAGCAGCGGGACGGCGCAAAAACGCAGCTTCTGGGCGGGCCGTGGGGTGATACGGCTCAGGTGGCTGCACCCTCAGGGTCGGGCGGTGGTATCTGCTGCAGCGCCTGCAGGGCCTCGGCGTCGGTGCGGTACATCTGCAGCCCCGGGCCGGGTTCGAGCAAGCCGGCGCGGCGCAGCACCTGGTCCACCGGCAGTTTCATGCCGCTCACGTGCAGTATGCCGCCACGCGCCTGCATCAGGGCGCGCAGCGCGGCAAAGGTCTCCACGCCGGTGATGTCGATGCGGTTGATGGGCTGGGCCATGAGGCACAGGTGGACGATGGCGGGGTCGGCGGCCAGGTGGTCGATCACATGCCGCTCCAGCGCGCTGGCCGAGCCGAAATCGAGCTCCGCATCCATGCGCAATGCCAGCAACTGGGGGGCCAGGGGCGGCAGGTGCCACAGGTGGCGGTCGCGCAGGCTGCCATCGGGGTGCAGGCCGACCTCGATAATGCGCGGGTGCAGGCGCTGGTACAGAAAGTGGCTCAGGTTCATCACCAGCCCCACCAGCACGCCCCAGTACATGCGCGGTGCGGTGGCCAGCGTCAGCGCAAAGGTCACGCCGGCCATCACAGCCTCGACACGCGAGATGCGCCACAGGCGCAGCAGGGTGGCGGGTTTGATGAGGCTGGTTACCGCCGTGACCACCACGGCCGCCAGCACCGACTGCGGCACGTGGTAGAGCGCCGGAGTGAGCCACAGCAGCACCACCAGCACCAGGGCGATGGCGAACACCGTGGCCCAGCCGGTGCGGGCACCGGCATACAGGTTGATGGCCGAGCGCGAGAACGAGGCGCTGGTGGCAAAGCTGCCGCACAGGCCGCTGCTGATCTTGGCCAGGCCCTGGCCGATCAGGTCCTGGTTCTCGTTCCAGCGCTCGCCCGAGCGCTGGCTCTCCACCTTGGCGCTGGAGGCGGTTTCGAGAAAGCTCACCAGCGTCACCACCAGCACCGGCATCACCAGTGCGGAAAACTGCGACCAGGACAGCAGGCCCGGCCAGTACAGGGACGGCAGCCCCTCGGGCAGCGTGCCGACCACCGAGCCGCCACTGTCGGCATAGCCCAGCGCCCAGCTCAGCGCCCCGGCAGCACCCACGACCACGATGGCGGCCGGAAAGTTCGGGCGCCAGCGCCGGGCCAGCACCAGCAGCGCCAGGCTGCCCAGGCCGAAGGCGGCAGCCACCAGGTCGAAATGGCCCAGCGACGGGGTGGACCACAGGGCGCCGAGGTCCGAGCGCAGGCCGGTGAAGGCGCGCAACTGGGAGGCTAGGATCAGCAGCGCGGCCGCCTGCGTGAAGCCGCTGAGCACGGGCGAGGTCACCAGGTTCAGCAGCCAGCCAAAGCGTGCCATGCCCATCACCAGCTGCAGCAGGCCCGAGAGCAGGGCCATCCACGCCGCCAGGGCCACCCACTGCGCGCTGCCGGGCTCGGCCAGCCCGGTCAGGGAGGCGCCGATCAGCAGGCTGGTGAGGGCCGTGGGCCCCACGCCCAGCCGGGTGGAGGAGCTGAACAGCACGGCCACCAGGGCCGGGATCAGCGAGGCGTAGATGCCGGTCACCAGCGGCATGCCGGCCAGGGCCGCATAGGCCACACCCTGTGGCACCAGCATCAGCCCCACGGTCATGCCGGCCGAAAACTCCCCTTTGAGCAGGTGGCGGTCGGGACGGGGCCAGGCGAGAAACGGAAGCCAGCGGGACAGGGAGGGCAGGGAAGGCATGGCCCCGATTGTCGCGCGCTTGTGCGGGCTGCCTGGCGTCCTACAGCCACTTCGGAGCTATCCGACCCTGTGCGCGCGTCGGTTTACCTAAAGTACGAAGCATGTTTCAACCCGCAAGGAGCTTTCCCATGAACACCGCAACTACCGCTCAGCGCCCCCTTCACCGCATCGCCAGCGTGCTGGCCGTCAGCGCTCTGGCGCTGGGTCTGGCTGCTTGCAGCAAGACCGAAGACGCCACCGTGGGCCAGCGCCTGGACTCGGCCGTTGACCGCACCGAGCAGGCGGCCACCGAAGCCCGCATCAAGGCCGAGAGCGCCATGCAAAGTGCCGGCAACAAGATGGAGCAAGGCTCGCAGACCGCGATGGAAAAAATCGACGACGCCACCATCACAGCCCAGGTCTCTGCCGGCCTGGCCAAGGATCCTGACCTGAGCGCCATCAAGATCAATGTGGACACCGTCAATGGTTCCGTGACGCTGAACGGCCCCGCCACCACGCCTGCCGCCAAGGAGCGTGCCGAGACGATTGCCACCGCCGTGAAGGGCGTTACCTCGGTCAACAACCAGTTGACCGTCACACCGAGCTAAGGCACAGCCGTACCTGACGGCTTGCACCGGGCCCCGGGACTGTAAAGATACCGGACCCCACGCGCACCGGGCAGGGATGGACTTGCGACCCGCCAGTCGGGCAGCGAGCAGGCTGCCTCCTTCATCTTCATTGCGAGGACTGGCATTCGAAGACCGCCCATGCAAGTGATGCGTGCAATGCAAGCCATCGGCCATGCACTGGCCTTTGCCTGCCCCCGAACAGGGGCCATGGCAAAGGAGCCGCGCCGCACAAGGTGATCCTTGTGCGGCGCGCTACCATTGGCTGCATGCAAGACCATGCCACCGACATCGCCTCCCGCCTCGTCCACCACGATTACCTTCCGCCTGCGGGCTTTCAGGCCCCCCAGACTGCCGTCTACAAGGCCTCGACCGTGATCTTCCCCAACGTGGCCGCCATGCGCAGCCGCGAGTGGAAGGACAAGAGCGGCTACACCTACGGCCTGCATGGCACCCCCACCACCTTCATCCTCGAAGAGCGCCTGTGCGCCCTGGAGGGCGGCCTGCAGTGCCTGTTGGTCCCGAGCGGCCTCGCAGCGATTGCCAATGTGGCACTGGCGCTGCTCAAGCCCGGCGATGAACTGCTGATTCCCGACAATGTCTATGGCCCGAGCAAGGACCTGATCCACGGCGAGCTGCGCCGCTTCGGCATCACGCATGCGGTCTACGACCCGCTCGATCCGGCCGATCTGGCCGCGCGCATCACGCCTGCCACCCGCCTGGTCTGGCTTGAAGCGGCCGGCTCGGTCACCATGGAATTCCCCGACCTGTGCGAGCAGGTGCGCATTTGCCGCGCGCGCGGCGTCACGACGGCGCTGGACAACACCTGGGGTGCGGGCCTGGCGTTCGCGCCGTTCGACCTGCTGGGCGACGGCAGCCTGGGCGTGGACATCTCGGCCCACGCCCTCACCAAGTACCCCAGCGGCGGCGGTGACGTGCTCATGGGCAGCATCGTCACGCGCGACGAGGCGCTGCACATGCAGCTCAAGCTCACCCACATGCGCCTGGGCCTGGGCGTCGGTGGCAACGATGCCGAGGCGGTGTTGCGCTCGCTGCCCAGCATCGGCCTGCGCTACCGCGCGCACGACGAGGCGGCGCGCTCCCTGGCGTCCTGGATGCAGGCCCAGCCCGCCATCGCCCAGGTGCTGCACCCGGCATTGGCCGGTGCGCCGGGCCATGACCACTGGAAGGCGCTGTGCGGCGCAGCCTATGGCGGTGCGGGCGCGGCGGCCGGCCTGTTCAGCGTGGTGATCGATGCGCGCTTCGGGCAGGACCAGGTCGACGCCTTCTGCGACGGCCTGCGCCTGTTCAAGCTGGGCTACAGCTGGGGTGGGCCCATGAGCCTTGTGGTTCCTTATGAGCTGGCGCGCATGCGCGGCCGGCCCACGGCGCACCTGAAGCCCGGGACGCTGGTGCGGTTTTCCATCGGCCTGGAGGCGGTGGAGGACCTGCGCCAGGACCTGCAGCAGTCCCTGCAGCGGGCCTTTGCCCCCGCTTGACGGGCGCGGGGGTATGTCGGCAAACACAGGCCTAGCTGTTACAGTGGGCCTCTACTTCAGGAAGCAAACACCTTGGCAACACCCAACTACGGATACGAAAAGCGCCAGCGCGAGCTCGCAAAAAAGCAAAAAAAAGAAGAGAAGCTGCGCTCCAAAACCCAGCGCAGGCCGGATGACCCACAGGGTGACCAGCCAGCCGGTGGCAATGGCGATGGCGCACCGGGCGGCAACCAGCCCACGGGCGCACCAGGCGGCTGAGCCTTTGACCGCCGTGTCCGGCACCCTGCCGCGCCGCAACGGCCGCAGGCGGGTCCGGCAGCACGGCGCTCAGCGCAGCAGCTTTTTCAGCTCTGGCCACACGTTGGCCAGCATCTGCGGGTGCGCCTCTGCACGCGGGTGAATGCGGTCTGCCTGGAACAGGCGGGTAGGGTCCGGGCCATCGGCCACGCCCTTGAGAAAAAACGGCACCACGGCCACTTTTTTGGCCTGGGCCACGGTGGTGAACAGGCCGGCAAACCGGTTCGCGTAGTCGGTGCCATAGTTCGGCGGCACCTGCATCCCCACCAGCAAGACCTTGGCCCCGGCCTTTTGCGCCGCATCGGTCATGGCGCTCAGATTCTCTTCGGTGTTCTTGAGCGGCAGGCCGCGCAGCGCGTCATTGCCGCCGAGCTCGATCACCACCACGGCAGGCTTGTGCTGGGTCAGCAGGGCGGCCAGGCGTGAGCGCCCGCCCGAGGTGGTCTCGCCGCTCACGCTGGCATTGACCACGCGGCGCTCGATCTTTTCCTCCTGCAGCCGCTTTTCCAGGAGGGCCACCCAGCCGGCGCCGCGCGCCAGGCCGTACTCGGCGCTCAGCGAATCGCCCAGCACCAGAATGGCCGGCGCGCCTGGCGCGGAAGATGCAGGCGCCTGTGCCCAGGCTGCGGGGGCGCAAACCCCTGCCAAACCCAGGATGCCTGCCGAGAGGATAAAGTGGCGCCGATACTGCAGATGTCGAATCAAAGCAAAGAACCTTTCATGTCCGAATCTTCCCCATCGCCCGTGACCCCCATTATTGCCGTCGAGCATGTCTTCAAGTCGGTCACGGATTCGACCGGTACGCTGGACATTCTGCGGGATATCGATTTCCGCCTGGCGCCAAGGGAAACTGCGGCCATCGTGGGGGCTTCGGGCTCTGGCAAGAGCACGCTCCTGTCCATCATCGCCGGGCTCGATACGCCCACGCGCGGCACGGTGCGCCTGGACGGCCATGACCTCTTCGCCATCGACGAGGACGAGCGCGCCGCGCTGCGCGCGCAGAAGGTGGGCTTCGTGTTCCAGAGCTTCCAGCTCATGGGCAACCTCACCGCGCTGGAGAACGTGATGCTGCCGCTGGAGCTGGCCAACCGGCGCGACGCGCGCAAGGCCGCTGCCGACATGCTGGCCCGCGTGGGCCTGGGCCAGCGCCTTTCGCACTATCCCAAGGTGCTCTCGGGCGGCGAGCAGCAGCGCGTGGCGCTGGCGCGAGCCTTCGTGGTGCACCCGGCCGTGCTGCTGGCCGACGAGCCCACGGGCAGCCTGGACTTTGCGACGGGCGAGACCATCATGCAGCTCATGTTCGAGCTCAACCGCGAGCAGGGCACCACGCTGGTACTGGTCACGCACGACCGCGGCATCGCCGCGCGCTGTGAGCGGCGCATCACCATTGATGCCGGGCAGGTTGCTGAGAACTAGGCTACCCCCTGAGGCGCTTCGCGCCTTCCCCCTGGAAGGGGGACGCCACCGGTGGCCTGGCAAAGCCAGTTCCACGGTGGCACTGGCCTTGACGCGCCAGTTGCATGGGCCTACAGCGCCATCGACAGCTGATAGGGAATCAGCTTCGTCCAGTCGATAATCAGGGCATGTCTTCCCCCAAAGTTCTTTTCGGCTTCCACGCCGTGGGCGTGCGTCTGAAGACCGCGCCCAAATCCGTCATCGAGATCTACTACGAGGTCACGCGGCGCGATGCGCGCATGCGCCAGTTCCTCGACCGGGCCCGCGAGGCCGGTGCCCGCCTGATCGAAGCTGACAGCGAGCGCATCGCCAAGCTGGCCGGCAGCCATGGCCACCAGGGCGTGGCGGCGCGGGTGGAGCCCGTGGCCCAGATCACCTCGCTCGACGAGCTGCTGGAGAACCTCGAAGCCGCTGGCGTCGAGAACCCGCTGCTGCTGGTGCTCGACGGCGTGACCGACCCGCACAACCTGGGCGCCTGCCTGCGCGTGGCCGATGGTGCCGGTGCCCATGCCGTCATCGCCCCCAAGGACCACGCCGTGGGCATCAATGCCACGGTGGCCAAGGTCGCCAGCGGAGCGGCCGAAACCATGCCCTACTTCATGGTCACCAACCTGGCGCGCACCCTGGGCGAGCTCAAGGAGCGCAACATCTGGTGCATAGGCACCAGCGACGATGCGCCCAAGACCGTCTACCAGGTGGACTTGAAGGGCCCCGTGGCCCTGGTGCTGGGCGCCGAGGGCGACGGCATGCGCCAGCTCACGCGCAAGACCTGCGACGAGCTGGTCAGCATCCCCATGAAGGGCGCGGTGGAAAGCCTCAATGTGTCTGTCGCCAGCGGCGTCTGCCTCTACGAGGCGCTGCGCCAGAGGACTTGACCGTATGCAGGAGGATCGCCTGGACACCGTGCGCGCCTGGGTGCAGGAGGCCCGGCACATCGCCGTGCTCACCGGCGCGGGCGTGAGCGCCGAATCGGGCGTGCCCACCTTTCGCGATGCGCAGACGGGCTACTGGGCCCAGTTCCGCGCCGAGGACATGGCCACCGAGGAGGGCTTTCGCGCCCATCCCGAGCGGGTCTGGAACTGGTACCAGCACCGGCGCCAGTTGATGGAGGGCGTGGCGCCCAACGCCGGGCACCTGGCGCTGGCGGCCTTCCAGGCGGCCCACCCGGGGCGGCTCACGCTGATCACCCAGAACGTGGATGGCCTGCACCAGCGCGCGGGCAGCACGGGCGTGCTGTGCCTGCATGGCGATCTGTTCGCCAACCGCTGGCTCGACACGCCGCGCAACTGCTGCCACATCGACGATGCAGTGGCCGGCAGCCCGCCGCATTGCGACCGCTGTGGCAACCGGCTGCGCCCCGGCGTGGTGTGGTTTGGTGAAATGCTGCCGCTGGCCGTGTTCGAGGCCGCTGAGCGGGCGGCGCAGGATTGCGACCTCATGCTGGTCGCCGGCACGGCAGGCGCCGTGTACCCGGCTGCAGGCCTGGCGCGCCAGGCGCGTGCGGTCGGTGCCCGTGTGGTCGTGGTCAACCCCGCCCCCAGCGAACTCGACGATGCCGCAGATGCCGTGCTGCGCGGTACGTCGGCAACCCTGCTGCCGCAGTTGCTGCAAGCCTGATCGGGCTACGCCTGGTTCAGGGGGCATGCCCCAAAATTGTGCGCTTTGTGCGACAGACTGTCGCAGACCGGACAAGTTGTCACGGGCCGTGCCTGTAGCCTGCGCCACCTTTGCACAATTCTCCGGGCACCTTCACACCATGAGCCGTCGTCACTTTCTCCTGCGCGCCACCCAGATGGCTGCGGCCACCAGCCTGCCTGTGTGGGCTTCCACGGCGAGCGCTGCCGAAGAACCGATGTCGGCCAGGCACATCAACCTGGGCTGCTCCATTGCCCTGACCGGGCCGCTGGGCCAGGCCGGCATCGAGCAGGTGGCGGGCATGAAGGCCGCGTTTGCCGAGCTGAACCAGGCCGGCGGCGTGCACGGCCGCGAGATCCGCATGGACGCCAAGGACGATGCCTACGTCGCCAGCCGCACCCTGCAGAACGTGACGCAGATGCTGGAGGCGCAGTCCATCTTCGCGCTGATCTCGCCCCTGGGAACGGCCAACACGGCCGCCATCCTGCCGCTGATCGAAGGCAAGGGCATCCCCACCGTGGGCCCCATCACGGGTGCGCCCTCGCTGCGCTCGGCCGAGCAGCGCAACGTGTTCTTCGTGCGCCCGAGCTACCGCGACGAAACCCAGCGCCTGGTCAAGCAGGTGGTGGAGATGGGCCTCAAGCGCATTTCCGTGGTCTACCTGGACAACCCCTTTGGCAAGGAAGTGCTCAAGGACATGTCGCGCGCGCTCGATGAGATCAAGGTCGAGCGCGCCGGCGAATTCGCCCTGGCGGTGGACGGCAAGAATGGTGCCGAGCTGGCCGAGAAGGTGGCCGCAGAGCGCCCGGGCGCCGTGCTGCTGGCCACCACCGGCACGGCCAACACGGCTTTCGTGCTGCCATTCCGTGCCAAGGCGGCCGGCGTGCCGCTGGCCGGCCTGTCGGTCACGGTGATCTCGTCGGAGCTGCCCAAGCTGGCCGCCGCCACGCGCGGCATGGCCCTGGTGCAGGTGTTCCCGGACGCGAATTCGCAAAAGTCGGTGGTGGTGCGCAAGTTCCAGAGCACCATGAAGGCCACGGGTGCCAATGCCGCCTTCATCAACAGCGGCAGCTCCCTGGAAGGCTGGGTCAATGCCCAGATCATGATCGAAGGCCTGAAGAACGCGGGCAAGGACCTGACCCGCGACAAGCTGCGCAATGGCCTGGCGGGTATCCGCTCGCTCTCGTTCGGCGACTTCAATGTCGGCTTTGGCAGCAAGGCACCCTACGTGGGCTCCGACTCGATCTACCTGGCCATCTACGCCGAGAACGCGCGCCGACTGAGCTGAGCCAAGGCCTTTCCCTGCATGCCTGCGGTCGGCGCACCAAGCGGCTGCGCCAGGCTCACAGGTACCACCGCCACGCCTGCAGCATGCCTTGCGCGGTGGCTTCGCTGCCGGTGAATGCCGCGAGCACGTGCGCCACCTGCGCGCGGCTGCTGGCCTTGAGCTCATAGGTGTCGTCGAGCGCATCGTCGCCCAGGGCCGCCAGGGCGTTGGCCACCGTGGCGATGGCGCCCAGCGCGGTGGGCAGGTCATCGGCAAAACGGTTCGGGTCGTTGAAGTTTCCTCGTCCCGCCATGTCGAACCAGACGCTACCGTCGTTGCGGTCCAGGATGAATGGGTTGGCGCCTTCCTGCGCGATCACCAGCCAGTGTGCAGGCCAGCCCTTGATCGGGTTGTCGGGGTTGCGTGACCAGGCATAGCCGTCCTGCCGTGCCCAGAGCTTGTGCAGCGGCGGCACGTCCACCGGGTTGCCCCCCGCGTTGATGGCGAGGCCCACCGGGCCTACCGACGCATGCCAGGTCTCGCCCCAGGGCCCCACCTCGCGGTAGAAGGCCTCCACGATGGCGGGCAGAGGGAAGGGCCCTTGCCAGTCGCTGGCGGGCTGGGGTTGCAGGTGGCCCCAGGGGGCGAGCAGCGGGCGCAGGCGGTCGAATGGCGCCACCATGGTCACTCCGAATGCACGTCGGTGAAGGCACCGTTGGCGGTGTTGATGTGGACGAGCTGGCTTGGCTCCCAGGGAATCTCGTAGCCCACCGAGCAGGCACTTTGCGTGGCCCCCGGGCCGTGGTCGGGATGCACTTCGATGAAGCAGGGCGTCAGAAAGCCCCAGAGCGTGCCTTCATTCAATGCAACCCCCGGTGGCACCACCTCGCATTCGAGCAGAAAGGCAACGAGCGCCGGGGTGGCGTCGTCGCGGATCTGCCGGGCATTGGCGAGCAAGCGCGAGAAAGCCTGGGCCTGCGCTGCCGTCGGCCCCTGTTTGGCGCCATGCACGCGCAGGGCAAATCCGTCGCCCAGGTGGGCAATGCCGACCGTTCCTTCCCAGACCTTGGACTGGCCTTCGGCGGACAGGGCACCGAAGGGTGCTGCCTGCAGGTTGCGGGTGAACATGCCCATGGGGTCCTTTGCGGCGGGTGTGGGGGTGCCCAAGTATCCTGCAGGATCCGCGCACTCGGCGATCCTCCCTGCTGCGGTACCGCCTGCAGATACCTGCGGTGCCTGCGGCGAACCCCGTGCCTGCGGTCGTCCTGCACAGGGCGGGGCCTGCCTGCAACCCGCCCGGGGAATATTTGGCTTGGCGTTTTGCGCAAGGCATGCCTAAGATGTTTCCAACGGGGGGCAGGGGGGTGAGCGACGGCCAGGCCCCTTCACGAAAAGGGCTGTATGGCATCTGATTTCTCCGGGGCCTACTGGGAGCACAATCCTGACGCGCTGCTGGTCATCGCGCCGGACGGTGCTGTCCTGCACTGGAACCCGGCAGCGGAAGCCACCTTCGGCTACACCGAGGCCGAGGCCCGGGGCCGCAGCCTGGCACAGCTGATTGTGCCGCCGGACCAGGTACACGACGAGGAGTCGATCTGCGCCGAAGCCCTGCAGTCCGGCGTATCCGTGCACGAGTCGGTGCGCCGGCGCAAGGACGGCTCGCTGGTCCATGTGAACGTGTCCACCCGGGCTGTCTTTGGCGAGGGCGGTCAACTGGCCTACTTTCTGTCGAGCAAGAAGGACGTCACCCAGCTCAAGGTGCTGCGCGATGCCAAGCTGGTCGAGGCGCGCTTTCGCGACCTGCTCGAATCCACGCCCGATGCCATCGTGATGGTCAACGCCACCGGGCGCATCGTGCTCGTGAACTCGCAGGCCGAGCGGGTATTCGGCTACCCCCGGGCCCAGTTGCTGGGGCAGGCGGTCGAGGTGCTGCTGCCCCAGCGCTACCGCAACGCCCACCTGGGGCACCGCAGCGGCTTTTTCGTCCAGCCGCGCACGCGCACCATGGGGGCGGGTCTTGAGCTGTATGGTGTGCGCAGCGACGGCAGCGAGTTTCCGGTGGAAATCAGCCTGAGTCCACTGGAAACGGAAGAGGGCACCATGGTGATGAGCGCCATCCGCGACATCACGGCGCGCAAGAAGGCCGACCAGAAGTTCCGCGACCTGCTCGAATCGGCGCCCGATGCCATGGTGATCGTGGACCGGGATGGGAACATCGTGCTGGTCAACTCCCAGGCCGTCAAATTGTTCGGCTGGGCGCGCGAGGAGCTGCTGGGCCAGCCGATCGAGCTGCTGGTGCCCACGCGCCACCGCGGCCAGCACCCGCGGCACCGAGGGGGGTTCTTCACCGAGCCGCGCACCCGCTCCATGGGGGCAGGTCTGGACCTGTACGGCCTGCGCAAGGATGGCTCCGAGTTTCCGGTCGAGATCAGCCTGAGCCCGCTGGAGACCGAAGAGGGGCTGTTCGTCTCCAGTGCCATCCGCGACGTGACCGAGCGCAAGCGCTTCGAGCAGGCGCTGCGCGACAAGAACCTGGAGCTGGAGAACGCCGCGCTGGTCAAGGACCGCTTCCTGGCCAGCATGTCGCACGAGCTGCGCACGCCGCTCAATGCCGTCATCGGCTTCACCGGCACCCTGCTCATGCGCCTGCCGGGGCCCCTCAACGCCGAGCAGGAAAAGCAGCTGCGCATCGTGCAGACGGGCGCGCGCCACCTGCTGTCGCTGATCAATGACCTGCTGGACGTGGCCAAGCTGCGCGATGGCAAGCACGTGCTTCAGTGGGAGATGGTGGATTGCTGCGCAGTGGTGGAGGAGGTGGCTGCGACCCTGGGCCCTGATGCGCAGCGCAAAGGCCTGGCCTTCGTGGTGAGCATGCCCGAGCATGCAGTCCTTGTCCGCACCGACCGGCGCGCCCTCGCCCAGGTGGCCATCAACCTGGTGGGCAATGCCATCAAGTTCACGGGCCAGGGTCAGGTGCTGGTGCAGCTCGATGCGCCGGACCCGGCCAGCCCGCGGCTGAGCCTGCGCGTGCAGGACACCGGGCCCGGCATCCCCCTCGTGGACCAGTCGCGGCTGTTCGAGCCGTTTTCCCGGGTGGAGGGTGCCGAGCGGCACCAGGAGGGTTCGGGCCTGGGCCTGCACCTGAGCCGCAAGCTCGCCCAGGCGCTGGGCGGCGACATCACGCTGCACAGCCGGCCAGGCGAGGGCAGTACCTTCATTCTTGATTTGCCGGGAGCCCAGGGATGACGGCCCGCATCCTGGTCATCGAAGACGACGAAGCCAGCCGCATGCTGGTGACTTACCTGCTGGAGGCCGATGGCTACCAGGTCTACAGCGCGTCCAACGGGCGCGATGGCGTGCGCGCCGCGCTGGAGCATGGGCCCGATCTCATCCTGTCGGACCTGCAGATGCCGGTCATGGACGGTTATGAGGTGGCCAGGCTGCTGCATGCCGACCCCGGCTGGCGCCGGGCTCCGCTGGTCGCCGTGACGGCTTTTTCCATGCCCGGAGACCGGGAGAAGGCGCTGGAGGTGGGCTTCCAGGACCACATCTCCAAGCCCATCGACCCGGAGCGCTTCGTGCGCCAGGTCGAGGCCTATCTCTCGCCGTCATCGCGGGCGGTACGCCCGCCGCGGTGATCCACAAGCAAGGAGGGCGGCAGCCATGGCAAAGATCCTCGTCGTGGACGACCAGGCCCCCAACCGGGCCCTGGTCGTCACGCTGGTGCGGCATGGCGGCCATGAGGCCCTGGAGGCCGTGGACGGTGCGCAGGCGCTGGCCCTGGTGCGCGCCGAGCGGCCGGCGCTGGTGATCTCGGACATCCTCATGCCCACCATGGACGGCTACGAGTTCGTGCGCCAGCTGCGCTCCGATCCCGCGCTGGCGGCCACCCGGGTCATCTTCTACAGTGCCCACTACCAGGGGGAGCAGGCGCGCAGCCTGGCGCTGGCCGGAGGCGTCTCGGAGGTGCTGGTCAAGCCCTGCGAGCCGCAGGACATCCTGCGCGCCATCGAACGCACGCTGGCGCAGGCGGCTCGCGGCTTCGAGGGCGCACCCCCGGTCGTGGAGCCAGCCTTCCGCTCCCAGCACCTGCGCCTGGTGACCGACAAGCTGCGGGGCAACGTGGTGGAGCTGGAGGCCACCAACCGCCGGCTGGCGGCGCTCACCGAGCTCAATCTGCAGCTGGCCTCCGAGCGCGACCCGGCCATGCTGCTCAACAAGGTCTGCACGGGCGCACGCGACTCATAGGCGCCCAGTACGCCGTGCTGTGCGCCGTGCGCAAGCCGGGCGATGCGTCGCTGGTGTGCACCAGTGGCATCGACCCGGTGCTGGCGCGCTCGCTGCCTGCGCCCGATGCCTCGTCAGGCCTGCTGGGGCGGCTGCAGACGGAGCGCCGCTCGCAGCGGCTGCTCAACCCCGGCGGCGACCCCACCATGGCGGGTCTGCCGCAGGGCTACCCGCCGCTGTACTGCGCGCTGGAGGCGCCGGTCACCTCGCTGGCTTCGTCCTATGGCTGGATCTGCCTGGCCAACAAGGAGGGGGCCGACCACTTCAGCGCCGAGGACGAACGCATCCTGTCCATCCTGGCGGCGCAGGTGGGGCGCATCTATGAAAACGGCAGCCTCTACCTGGAGGTGCAGCGCCATGCCGAGCAACTGCACATCGAGGTGATCGAGCGCCGGCGGGCCCTGGAGGAGCTGCGTGCCAGCGAGGCCAGATTGCACCGGGCGCAGGTGCTGGCCAAGATCACCCACATCATCAGCGGACCGGGCGGGCAGTTCGAGAGCTGGCCCGCCACGCTGGCGCAGATGCTGCGGCGCGACCCGAACACCATGCCGGCGTCTGCCCGGGAATGGATCGGCATGGTGTACGCCGACGACCGTGCACTTGTGCGCAGCATGGCCTTGCAGGCAGTGCGCGAAGGGGTGCGCATGGACTTCACCTACCGCCTGTGGCGTGCCGATGGGGCGCTCTTGCACCTGCGCCAGGTGATGGAGCCGCTGCCCGGCGAAGGCGCTGCCCCCGAAGGCTTGCGCTGGTTCAACACCATCCAGGATGTCACGGCGCAAAAGCGGGCCGAAGAAGCGCTGCGCGAGAGCGACCGGCGCTTCAACGAACTGCTCGACAAGGTCGAGATGGCCTCGCTGATGCTGGACCGCAACGGCTGCATCACCTACTGCAACGACTGCCTGCTGCGCCTGACGGGCTGGGAGCGCGGCGAGATCTTCGGGCGCAACTGGTTCGAGCTGTTCCTGCCGCCGGGCATGGACGGCATGCAGCGGGGGTTCGAGGACATGCTGGCCGACCGGCCGGCCGCCTGGCATTTCGAGCAGGAGATCCTTACGCGGTCCGGCGGGCGCCGGCTGGTTTACTGGAACAACACGGTGCTGCGCTCCGTCGATGGCGAGGCCATGGGCATCGCCTGCCTGGGCGAAGACATCACCGAGCGGCGCGAGGCCGAGCACAAGATCAAGCGCCTCAACCGCGTCTATGCCGTGCTCAGCGGCATCAGCACGCTGCTGGTGCGCATGCGCAGCCGCCAGGAGCTGTTTGCCCAGTCCTGCGACATCGCGGTACGGCACGGGAAGTTCCGCATGGCCTGGATCGGCCGGGTCGACCGCGCGGCGCAGCAGGTGATTCCCATGGCCATCGCCGGCACCGACCCGGACTTCTTCGACGACCTTGCCGGCCGCCTGTCGTATGCGGACGAGCCCTCGGGCGTCTACAGCCTCACGGCCACGGTGGTGCGAGAAAAGCGCGCCGTGGTCTGCGACCAGGTCGAAGGCGATCCCCGGGTGCTGCTGCCGGCCAGGCTGCAGGCCCGTTCGGTGGCCTCCCTGGCCGTGCTGCCCCTGTTGGTGGCACACGAGGTGGTGGGCGTAATGGCGCTGTTTTCCGACGAGGCCAGCTTCTTCGATGCCACCGAGATGAAGCTCCTGGGCGAGCTGGCCGGCGACATCAGCTTTGCGCTTGACCACCTCGAAAAATCCGACCGCCTGAACTACCTGGCCTACTACGATGACATCACCACCTTGCCCAACCGCACGCTGTTTCTGGACCGCGTGAACCAGCACATGCGTGCGCGCGAGGGCCACCGGCCGCAGGGTGCGCCCTTCCTGGGGGTGGCGCTGATCGACGTGAACCGCTTTCGCATCGTCAACGACACGCTGGGGCGCTCGCTGGGCGACGAGCTGCTCAAGCTGGTGGCGCAGCGCCTGCAGTTGCATGCCAGTGCGATGGACATGCTGGCGCGCATTGGCGTCAACAGCTTTGGCGTGGCCGTGTGCGAGGCGCGCGATGCGAGTGCGGTGGCCATGGCCGTGGACCACCTGGTGCGCGCCTGCTTCGACGAGCCCTTCCAGCTGGGCACGCAGGAGCTGCGCATCACTGCGAAGGCGGGCGTGGCCCTGTTCCCCATGGATGGCGGCGATGCCGAGGCGCTGCTGCGCAATGCCGAGGCCGCGCTCAAGAAGGCCAAGGCCTCGGCCGACGCGCTGATGTTCTACACCTCGGAGATGAATCTGCGCGTGGCCGAGGCGCTGAGCCTGGAGAACCACCTGCGCGAAGCGCTGGAGCGCGGCGAGTTCGTGCTGCACTACCAGCCCAAGCTGCACCTGGCCAGCGGCGAGGTGACCGGCGCCGAGGCCCTGATCCGCTGGAACGACCCGCGGCGCGGCCTGGTGCCGCCGGGGCAGTTCATCCCCATCCTCGAAGAGACCGGCCTGATCTACGACGTGGGCCGCTGGGCCCTGGGCCAGGCGCTGGCCGACAACCTGCGCTGGCGCGCCGCAGGCCTGGCGCCAATACGGGTGGCGGTGAATGTCTCCTTCCTGCAGCTGCGCCACCGGGGTTTCATCGAACAGGTGCGCGCGGCTGTGGCGCACGGCCCAGAGGCTGCTGCCGGGCTGGAGCTGGAGATCACCGAGAGCATGGTGATGGACGACGTGCAGCGCAGCACCCAGAGCCTGCACGCCATCCGCGAGATGGGTATCACCGTGGCCATGGACGATTTCGGCACCGGGTTTTCCTCGCTGAGCTACCTGGCCCGGCTGCCGCTCGACACGCTCAAGATCGACCGCTCGTTCATCCTGCACATCGCCGCCGGCCCCAAGGGCAGCGCGCTGGTGTCCACCATCATCAACCTGGGCCATTCGCTGGGGCTCAAGGTCGTGGCCGAAGGGGTGGAGACCGAGGAGCAGTCTCGCCTGCTGGCACTGCTGGGCTGCGACGAGATCCAGGGCTTTCTCTACAGCCGGCCCGTGCCGGCCGATGTGTTCGAGCAGCAGTTCCTGCGCGGCGCGCAGCCCGCCAGTTGATGAGGACATTGCTGCCCGGCGGCGGTTCGCAGCTGCCCTATGATTTGGGGCTCTGCATTTGAATGCCAGGCCCATGGGCGAAGAACACGACTACCAGCGACCATCCCCAGCGGACGACCAGACGCGCCGCGCACTGCGCACCAACACCCTGGCCATCCTCGCCTTCTGGCTGGTGGTCATGGGGGCGCTGTACTTCGGCATGAAGCAGTTCATGGCGCCGCGCGGCGCCACGGTCACCTCCACCGGCTCGCTGGTGATCCCGCGCCACAATGACGGCCACTTCCGCGTGGCGGGCACCATCAATGGGGTGCCCGTGAACTTCATGGTGGACACGGGCGCCAGCCTGATCGCCGTGACCGATGCGGTGGCGAAGAAGGCCGGCCTCACGGGTGGCGTGCCCACCACCTTCCGCACGGCCAACGGCAACCGCGAGGGGCGGGTAGCCCCCTCCGACTCCGTCACGGTGCGCAACCTTGCGGTATCGGGCCTGCGTGTGGGCACGGGCTATACCGGCGAGAGCGAGGACGACGCGCTGCTGGGCCAGAACTTCCTGCGCCAGTTTGACGTGGAGATCAAGCGCGACGCCATGGTGCTCAACCCGCGCGGGAGTTGAGCACCCAGGTGCCGGGCATCAGCCCTTCTTCTGCACCGATTGGATGATGCTGGAGAAATCCAGCGCACCATGGCCCGCCAGGCTGTGCGCTGCGTACAGGTTGCGCGCCAGGCCGCCCAGGGGCGTGGCGGCCTTCACGGCGGCGGCGTTCTCCTGCGCCAGGCCCAGGTCCTTGAGCATCAGGTCGGTGCCAAAGCCACCGGCGTAGCCCTTGCTGGCAGGGGCCGTCTCCATCACGCCGGGCATGGGGTTGTATTTTTCGAGCGCCCAGTTGCCGCCCGAGCTGCGGCGCATGATCTCCGACAGCACCTTGGGGTCCAGGCCATTGGCCACACCCAGGGCAATCGCTTCGCTGGTGCCCGCCATCAGGATGCCCAGCAGCATGTTGTTGCAGATTTTGGCCGTCTGGCCCGCACCCACGCCACCGGCGTGGAAGATATTGGCGCCCATCTTTTCGAGCACGGGGCGCGCACGTTCCAGGTCGGCCTCGTCGCCGCCCACCATGAAGGTCAGCGTGCCGGCAATGGCGCCGCCCGTGCCGCCCGATACCGGCGCGTCGATGAAGGCCACGCCCTTGGCCTTGGCGGCCTCGGCCACCTTGCGCGAGGTGGCGGCGGCGATGGTCGAGCAGTCGATCACCAGCGTGCCGGCCGGCAGCTGGGCCAGCAGCTCGCCGGTGCCCAGGAACAGGCTGTCCACATGCTGGCTGGCGGGCAGCATGCTGATGACCACTTCGGCGCCCTGCACGGCGGCTGAGGCATCGGCCGCGATGCCCACGCCATCGGCGGCCAGCTTGTCGCGCGCGGGCTGCGAAAGGTCGAAGGCCCGGACTTCGTGGCCCGCCTTGTGCAGGTTCACGGCCATGGGGCCGCCCATGTTGCCCAGACCGATGAATGCGATTTTCATGTTCGTATCTCCTTGGTGTCGTTGTGATGTGGAAAGGGGGTCAATCCGTGGCGATGTCTGCGCCCCGGCCGGCGAGTTCCTCACGCAGCACGGAGCGGTGGCAGCGCGCCTCGCTCTCGCAGTAGCAGCCGACCGACATGGCACCATGGTGCGAAAGGGTGGCCAGCAGGTCCAGCGTGCGGCTGGTCTCGGGCTGGGCCAGTTCCTTGCGGAACTGCTTCACGAAGGCTTGCCACTCCTTGTCGCTCTGCGCCTGCTGGCCTTGGGCCATGAGTTCGGCGCTGGGCGAGAGCAGGGGGTACCACACGTCGTACCAGTTCTGGCTGCCGAACTCGGCCTTGGGCACACCGCGCGGCGGCCGGCGCACGGTGCCGATGCGGGTGCCTTCACCGGGGGCACGCGGGGTGCCGAGGCGGACGATGCGAAGTGGCATGGTGGTGGCTTCTTGGGTGGCGCGTCAGTCGTCGGCCTCGAAGATGCTGTGGCGCTTGGTCGCTGGCTTCTTTTTGGTGGCGGTGCCTGGCTTTTTTGTGGCCGGGCTGGCCTTGGCAGCGGCCGACTTGCGCGGCGGCGTGGCCTTGGCCTGGGGGTTGTATGCCAGGGCCGTGTCGATCCAGAAGCTCCACTGCGTGCGCGTGGCGTAGCCATTGGGCTCGATCCAGAAGTAGCCCTTCATGCCGCCACCGGGCGACAGCTCGCGCGTGTTCTGCATTTCCTGGAACTCCGGGTGGCGGTCCGGCGGCAGGCGCACCAGCAGCTCTTCGCCTTTGACGCCGATGCACAGCTTGCCATCCACGAAGAAGCAATAGCAGCCGAACATGGTGCGCTCGTCCCCATCGCTGCGCTGCGCCAGCGCGGCGCGCACGGCGTCGATCAGGTGCAGGGTCTCGTCGGAAAGGGGGCGGGCGGGCATGGGTTCGGCGGGCTCAGCGGATCACGTCAGGGGCATCGCCGTCGAGCATGCGCCGCGCAATGATCACGCGCATGATCTCGTTGGTGCCCTCCAGGATCTGGTGCACGCGCGCATCGCGCAGCAGGCGCTCCAACGGGTACTCGCGGATGTAGCCGTAGCCGCCATGCAGCTGCAGGGCCTCGTTGCAGACGGTAAAGCCCACATCGGTGGCAAAGCGCTTGGCCATGGCGCAGTAGGTGCTCGCATTCGGGTCGCCCGCATCGAGCTTGCTGGCGGCCATGCGCACCATCTGGCGCGCGGCCACGAGCTCCGTTGCCATGTCGGCCAGTTTGAACTGCAGCGCCTGGAAGCTCGCAATCGGCTTGCCGAACTGCTTGCGGTCGTGCATGTACTGCTGGGCCTGCGTGAGCGCGCCCTGGGCGGCGCCCACCGAGCAGGTGGCGATGTTGATGCGCCCGCCGTCCAGGCCCTTCATGGCAATCTTGAAGCCCTCGCCCTCGCGGCCGAGCAGGTGGTCGGCCGCAATGCGCACGTTGTCGAAGCTGATGGTGCGCGTGGGCTGGCTGTTCCAGCCCATCTTTTCTTCTTTCTTGCCGTAGCTGATGCCCGGTGTGTCGGCCGGCACCGCAAAGGCCGAGATGCCGCCCGCGCCCGAGGCCGCATCGCCCGTGCGGGCCATGAGCACCAGCACGTCGGTGGCGCCCGCGCCCGAGATGAAGGCCTTGGAGCCGTTGATCACGTACTCATGCCCCACCAGCTCGGCCCGGGTCTTGAGCGAGGCCGCGTCCGAGCCCGCGCCGGGCTCGGTCAGGCAGTACGAGGCGAGCTTTTCGCCGGTGGTCAGCAGCGGGCCCCAGTGGTCGCGCACGGCCGGCGTGGCCCAGGTGCCCAGCATCCAGGTCGCCATGTTGTGGATGGTGATGAAGGCCGTGGTGGACGGGTCCACCGCCGCCATTTCCTCGAAGACCAGCGTGGCATCGAGCCGCGGCAGGGCCAGGCCGCCCGCAGCCTCGGGCGCATACAGGCCGCAAAAGCCCAGCTCGCCGGCCTTGGCAATGGCCTCCTTGGGGAAGATGCCTTCGGCGTCCCAGTGTGCCGCGTGAGGCGCGAACTCGGCCCGCGCAAAGTCGCGGGCCGTCTGGGCAAAGGCGCGTTGTTCTTCGGAGAGCTCAAAGTCCATGGTGTCTGTCTCGCTGTCGTCTTTGTTGTTCTGTTGGGGCAATGCGCTCAAGGCTTGGCGGGGCTGTCCATGCTGAGCCAGCGCATCAGCCCCATGCGGCGCTCCTGCGTCTCGCGGGTCAGGCACTCGTGGTAGAGCCGGGGCCCTTCGGGCTGCTGCTCGCTGGCACGAGTGGCCTGCTTGCACTGCGTGGTGCGCGCGCGCAGCCAAGCCGAGTGCTCCTGGCGCAGCTGCGGGCGCTCATGCGCCGACAGCGCGCGCATCACGTCGCCGTAGAGCACGGCCATGGTGGTGTCTGCCGCCTGGAAATCCTGCACCGCGCAGGCATTGGTCTCGGCCACCGTGCCGCCTTGCCGGCAGGCGGCACCGGCCTGGGCGAGTGCGATGGATGGACCCATGAGCAAGGGCAGGGCGCAGGCAATGGCCTGGGCAGCAAGGCGCGCCATGGTGGCTGGCGGGGAGGGCAATGGATCTCGGTACATGCAGCCGATTTCACCATGCCCTGCCAGCCATGCCCTCACAACGCACAGCGCCGCCTGGGGCCATTTTTACTTCAGGCTGATCGTGGTGTTCACACCATGCGAGGTGGTGCTGTCGTCGAACCAGCGGGCCGTCACGGTCTTGGTCTGGGTGTAGAACATCACCACCTGCTTGCCGTAGGGGCCCAGGTCGCCGAGCTTGGACGCGCGCGAGCCCGTGAACGAGAACAGCGGCACCGGCACCGGGATTGGCACGTTGATGCCGACCTGGCCCACGTCGATCTCTTCCTGGAACTTGCGCGCTGCGGCACCCGATTGGGTGAAGATGGCCGTGCCGTTGCCGTTGGGGTTGCTGTTGATGAACTCGATGGCTTCGTCGATGTCGGCTGCAGGCACCAGGGCCAGCACGGGGCCGAAGATTTCCTGGTCATAGATGGCCATGCCGGGCTGAACGTTCGAGAAGATGGTCGGGCCCACGAAGTTGCCCTTTTCGTAGCCGGGCACCGTGGGCTTGCGGCCATCGAGTTCCAGCGTGGCGCCGTCGGCAATGCCGCGTTCGATCAGGCTCTCCACGCGCTCCAGGGCGGCGCAGGACACCAGCGGGCCCACGTCGGTGCCCTTTTCGGTGCCGCCGTTGATCTTGAGCGTCTTGGCCTTGGCCACCAGCTCGGGAATCCACTTTTGCGACTCGCCCACCAGCACCACCACGGGCAGTGCCATGCAGCGCTGGCCGGCAGCGCCGAATGCGGCGCCGGCAATGGCGTTGAGCGTCTGCTCCTTGTTCGCGTCGGGCAGGATGATGGCGTGGTTCTTGGCGCCCATCATGCACTGCGCACGCTTGCCGGCCAGGGTGGCGCGGTTGTACACATGCGTGCCCACCTTGGTGGAGCCCACGAACGATACGGCCTTGATGTCCTTGTGGTCGCAGATCGCGTTCACGGCCATTTCGCCGCCGTGGATCACGTTGAGCACGCCGGGTGGAATGCCGGCTTCCAGCGCCAGCTCCACCAGGCGCATGGTCACCATCGGGTCCTGCTCGGAGGGCTTGAGCACGAAGGTGTTGCCCGTGGCGATGGCCATGGGGAACATCCACAGCGGGATCATCGCCGGGAAGTTGAAGGGCGTGATGCCGGCGCACACACCGAGCGGCTGCAGCAGGGTGTAGGTGTCCACGCCACCGGCCACGTTGTTGGCCAGCTCGCCCAACTGCAGGTTGCCGATGCTGGCGGCGTGCTCCACCACTTCGAGGCCGCGGAACACATCCCCTTCGGCGTCGGGCAGGGTCTTGCCCTGCTCGGCCGTCAGGATAGCGGCCAGCTCGGCCATGTTCTCGCGGATCAGCTGCTGGTACTTGAGGAAGATGCGGGCACGGGTGCCGATGGGTGTCTTCTTCCAGGTCTTGAAGGCGTCCTTGGCCGAGGCCACGGCGGCATCGATCTCTTCGGCCGTTGCAAACGGCACACGGGCCAGCACCTGTTGCGTGGCCGGGTTCACCACGTCACGCCACTCGGTGGTCTTGGACTCGACGAACTGGCCGCCGATCAGCAGCTTGACGGTGGGGGCCAGTACGGCCGAAGAGGTAGGTGCGTTCATCGGGTTGTCTCCTGAAAGTGGGGGCGCGAAAACGGGGAAGTATCTGGCAACCCGTGCATGGTAGCTGTGCAAAATTGTGAAGACAATAGACAATACTGCGCACAAGGTTTGCAAAAATGCACATGATGCGTTGGCCGCTGTGCATGTGCACCTGCACGCTTGACGAGAGCTTCCATGGACTGGGACAACCTGCGCTACTTTCTGGAATTGGCCCGTGCCGGCACCCTGGTGGGTGCGGCGCGCCGCCTCACCGTGGACCACACCACGGTGGCGCGCCGCATCCAGGCGCTGGAAAAGCAGGTCGGCTCGGCCCTGTTCGCCCGCGAGGCCGGCGGCCACCGGCTGACCGAGGCCGGCCGCGCGCTGCTGCCCCAGGTCGAGGCCATGGAAGCCGCCTTTCTGGCGGTGGAGAACGCCGCCCCCGGCGTGCGCCAGGGACTGCAGGGCCTGGTGCGCATCGGCACCACCGAGGGCTTTGGCAACCTGGTGCTGGCACCGCAGCTGGCGCATTTCGCGCTGCAGCACCCGGGCCTGGTGCTCGACCTGCTGGCCCTGCCGCGCCTGGTGCACCTGTCGCGGCGCGAGGCGGACATCGTGATCTCGCTGGAGCGCCCCGCGCGCGGCGCGGTGCTGGTGGTCAAGCTCACCGACTACGTGCTGCAGCTCTACGGCACGCGCGACTACCTGGCCCGCCATGCGCCCATCCGTACCGCGGACGACCTGCGCGGCCACAGCTTCATCAGCTATGTGGACGACCTGCTGTTCACCAAGGAGCTGCAGATCCTCGATGAGCTGCACCGCCCCGCACGCTTTGCGCTGCGCAGCACCAGCATCCTCGCGCAGTACGAGGCGGTGCGCGCAGGCGCCGGGCTGGCGGTGCTGCCGGCCTTCGTCGCCGCGCAGGATCCGGCCCTCACGCTCGTGCTGCCAGGCAAGGCGCGCTTCACGCGCACCTTCTGGATGTCCATGCCCGAGGAGAACAAGCATGTGGCGCGCATGCAGGCCACCTGGGCCTTTCTGCGCGAGACGGTGGCGGCCCAGCAAGGGCTGCTGCTGCCCGAGCCCGTGGACAACACGGCTGGCTGATAGGGCTATGGCGCGAGCAGCGCCCGGTGCACGGCATCCCAGGTGTCCGGATTCTGTGCGGCCAGCAGGCCCGGCCGCACGTCCACCGGGGTGTAGCCCGTTCCATCCAGACGCGCCACCTGCCCGCCGGCCTCGGTCAGGAACAGGGCGCCTGGTGCATGGTCCCAGGACTCGGCGCGCCAGAACAGCGCGAAGTGCTGCTGGCCCGCAGCGATGGCAGGGTACTCGTGGCCTGCACAGCGCAGCCCGGGCAGTACCTGGGCGATGCGCCCGGCGCGTGCCTCGGTGCGCGTGCGCAGGTCCTGCGGCAGAAACCGCGTGAAAACGGCACCGCGCAGGGCCTCTTCGCCGGGCGCTGCGTGGGAGGTGTGCGCACGCACGCCGTCGGTCCAGGCCCCGCTGCCGCGCTCTGCGGTATGCATCCGGTCCGCCAGCGGGTCCAGCATCCAGGCGGCCACGGTCTCGCCGCGCCGCACCAGGGCCACCATCACGGCAAAGCAGGACTGGCCCGCGACGAAATTGGCCGTGCCGTCGAGCGGGTCTACCAGCCACAGGTCGCCGTCGTGGGCAAGGCGCTCGCGCAACTGCGCCTGCGCGCTCACCGCTTCCTCGCCCAGTACCACCGACCCGGGCAACAGGGCCGTCAACCCGGCCGTGATCAATGCCTCTGCCTCCCGATCCGCCGCAGTCACCAGCTCGCCGGGGGACTTCTCCACGATGTCCTGCGCGCGCAGGGCCTGGTAGCGGGGCAGGATGGCCTGCGCCGCCGTCTGGCGCAGGAGTTCGGTGACTTGGTCGATCATGGGGCAGCAGCGGGGCGGGTGAAGCAGGGCAGGGCGATGCTACTACCCCCTGCGCCGGAATGCCTGGCGCGATAGGATCGGCCTCCATGACCTTGCCTGTGGCCCAAACGCCTACCCCGCCCCGCGTGCGCCCACGTGCCGCCGCCATCATCACGCGTCCCGGGCAGGTGCTGCTGCACCGCGCCGAAGGCGATGCGTTCTGGGCCCTGCCCGGCGGCGGCATCGAGCCTGGCGAGAGTGCCAGCGAGGCCCTGGTGCGCGAAATGCAGGAAGAACTCGGCCTGGCGGTGGTGCCCGGCGCGCTGGCTTGCGTGGTCGAGAACTTCTTTGTCTATGCCGGCGTGGCGTACCACGAGACCGGCTTGTACCTGCATGTGCACCCCGCGCCGCAGGGCCTGCTGGACCAGTCCGACGGCCCCTATGAAGGTGTGGAGGGCCGGCGCAGGCTGGAGTTCGCCTGGTTCGAGCGCGCCGAATTGGCGCGGCTCGATCTGCGCCCTCCCTTTCTGCGCGAAGCGCTGGCGCGCGACACCGCGCAGGTGCTGCACATCGTCTACCGCGACCCGCTGCCCCCAGGGGTGCTGCCGGCCCCTTCGCCATCCCCCTCGAAAGCCCCCGCATGAGCCCCAACGACCTGCAGGACTACCTGCACCAGCACATTCCCCTGTCCAGCGCGATGGCCGTGTCCGTGGTGGAGGCATCGCTCGAGCGCGTGGTGCTCAGCGCGCCGCTGGCACCCAACATCAACCACCGCGAGACCGTGTTCGGCGGCAGCGCATCGGCCGTGGCCATCCTGGCCGCGTGGTCCATGCTGCACATGAAGCTCTCGGCACAGAACCTGGGCAGCCGGCTGGTGATCCAGCGCAACACCATGGAGTACGGGCTGCCCATCGACGGGACGTTCACGGCCGTGGCCGAGGCGCCCACCGAGCAGGCCTGGCGCGCCTTCGTGCGCGTGTTCGAGCGCAAGGGCCTGGGCCGCATCGAGCAGGCGTCGGTGCTGATGTACCAGGGGCAGGCAGCCGGGCGGCTCACCGGCGAATTCGTGGCCTTCGGGCAGGGGTATCGGTAGTCCCGCTACCATGCGTCGACCAACTGCAAGGGAGACCACCATGGGACTGCTGGACGGCGTGATGGGCAATGCATCCAAGATCGATGCATCCAAGATTCAGGAAGAGTTCGCCCGCATCCTGATGCCGGGCGAGGTCGTGGAGCATGCCTACCAGCTGATTCGCGACTACTTCGTCTTCACCAACAAGCGCCTGGTCCTGGTGGACAAGCAGGGCATCACCGGCAGCAAGGTCGAATACCACTCGCTGCCTTACAAAAGCATCACCCACTTCAGCATCGAGACCGGTGGCACCTTCGACCTCGATGCCGAGCTCAAGATCTGGATCTCGGGCAGCGCCACGCCGTTCCAGAAGCAGTTCAACAAGAAGCTCAGCATCTACGACGTGCAGAGCGTGCTCGCCAGCTACGTGCTGAAGTAGGGGCATGGCCCGGAAAAGCGGCTGTGCAGCGCCGCTTTTCTGCCCATTGCAGGAGGCGCTTGCCGCATATGCTGGACCACCGGGCGATGGTCTGCCCTGGTGCTTTGCCGGAAAGCACCGGCAGCCAATCCCTGCACAGGAGTCCAGTGGCCATGTCCCCCCTCATTTCCGGCCTCGCGTCCGTCGCATCCTTTCTCTACAACGCCGCCTCGGGCAGCAAATCAGCGGCCTCTTCGCGCACCAGCCAGCCGGCTGCTGCCGAGCCATCGGCCGTGGTCACCCTGAGCAAGGAGGCCGAGGCCCTGACCGGCTTTGCCGGCAAGGGCATCCTGATGGCGTCGGGCAAGCTCGACGGCCCGCTGGGCACACACGCGGCTGCCGATGCGGGCACGGCGCTGACGGCATCGCAGGCAGACCGCGCGGTGTCCAAGAAGGATTTCCAGGAACTGCTCGCCAGCTTTGGCGCCAGCGATGCGCAAAAAGAGCAACTGGCCGCTGGCTTCGACGCCAACCAGGACGGCGCCATCTCGCGCGACGAATTCCTCAAGGGCATTGCCGCCACCTCGGGCACCAACGGCGGCAGCGAGCTGTCGCAGTCGCTGCTGCAACTGGTGGACCGCCATGGCAATGCCAACGGCGTGGTGAACCAGACCGAACTGGCACAGCTCACCACGGCGTTTGCCAACGCGCAGCTGCGCAAGGCGGCCTGACCGCCTGCACCCATCGGGCGCATCCAGAAAGCAAAAAAGCGTGGCCGTGCCACGCTTTTTGCTTTGGGCCTTCAGCAGGCCGCCGCAGGTTTATATCCTGCCCATGAGCAGCAGGATCACCAGGATCAGCACCACCAGACCGATGCCGCCGCTGGGTCCATAGCCCCACGAACGGCTGTGGCCCCAGGTGGGCAGCGCGCCGACGAGGATGAGGATCAGGACGATCAGGAGAATGAGGGAGAGCGACATGGCAGTTCCTTTTGTTGTGGTGACTGCATTGTTCGATCACCCCTTGCGCCGGATCGCAGGCGGCGGGCGCGCCCCCATGTCAGGCTTTTCCGACGCAGCGTGTGGGAGGTGCGGGCCCTGGCGTCAGTCGAGCGTGATCCCGGCCTTGGTGATCAACTGCTCGTACTGGACCGATTTGGCCGCAGCGTTGCGGCCGATGTCCTCCACCGACCAGGCCAGCGGCTCGAAGGCGAAGGTGTTGAAGCGCTCGCGCACTTCGGGGTCGGCCAGTGCGGTGAGCACGTCCGCGTGGATCTTGCGCCGCACGGCGGCGGGCACGCCCTTGGGGGCTACCAGTACCACGAAGGAGTTCACATCGAGCTGGGCCGGGCCGCCGGCCTCGGCCACGGTGGGCACGTCGGGCAACTGCGGGATGCGCCTGGGCGCTGCCACCGCCAGGTATTTGATCTTGCCCGCCTTGTAGACCCCCTGGCTTGACGGAATGCTGGCAAAGCTCCAGGCCACCTCGCCGGTGGCCACGTTGGTGTACAGCTGGCTCACCTCCTTGTAGGGCACATGGGTCATGCGCACGCCGGTGAGGGATTCGAGCCACTCGCCGCCCAGGTGGCCCGGGCTGCCCACGCCCCACGATCCATAGCTGAGCTCGCCGGACTTCGTCTTGGCGTCGTTCAGCAGGTCGGTCATGTTCTTCCAGGGCGACTGCGCCGGCACCGCCACCATGAACGGGGTGCGGAACAGCGGCGCCACCGGGTCGAAGGTCTTGAGGGTGTCGACGTTGCGCTTCTTGTACAGGTGCGGCACGGCGGCCAGATGCTCGCTGTCGAGCTGCAGCAGCGTGTACCCGTCGGCTGCGCCGCGCTTGGCAGCATCCATGGCGATGAAGCCGCCGCCGCCGGGGCGGTTGTCCACCGTCACGGTCTGCTTCCACTGGGTTGACAGCTTGTGCGCCACCAGCCGCAGCACGGCATCGGGCCCGCTGCCCACGGCAAAGGCGGTGTAGAGCGTGACCGGCTTGCTCGGAAAGTCGCTGCCCTGGGCATGGCTGGTGCCCGCAGCGCCCATCAACATGCCCGCGCAGGCAAGCGAAACGAGCAATGGGCGTCTGGTGGTCTGGTTCACGGGTGTCTCCTGGAGGTGTGATGGATCGTCTGATGGCTGATTGACAGTATGCTGATGAAAATCATAGGTCCGGTGAATGGCGGATGCGCTCGGTGAAAACCCTTGATGCGATTTTTACGGCAAAAGTGAGTAACGACAGCTTGCGTTCATGCCTTCCAGATTGCTACACTTATCATCAGCATACTGATTAAATGCAATCAAGAGGTGAGCAATGGAGCAGACAAATGAGCGCGCTGCGGGCCTTCCCGTGCTGGTGGCGGGCGGTGGCATTGGCGGGCTGGCAGCGGCCCTGGCCCTGGTGCGGCAGGGCTTTGCCGTGCAGGTGCTGGAGCAGTCGCCGGCCATCGGCGAGATCGGTGCCGGCATGCAGTTGGGCCCCAATGCCTTCCATGCCTTCGATGCCCTGGGCGTGGGCGAGCAGGCGCGCAACCGCTCGGTGTTCACCGACTGCATGGTGATGCACGATGCGCTGGACGAGTACCAGGTGGGCCGCATCCCCACGGGCGAGGCCTTCCGTGCCCGCTTCGGCAACCCCTATGCAGTAATCCACCGCGTGGATGCGCACAACTGCCTGCTGGAGGGCGCGCTGGCCACCGGGCGCGTCACCTTTCAGACGCACACGCGCATCGAGCGCGTCGAGCAGGACGCCAGCGGCGTCACCGCCTTCGACCAGCAGGGCAAGGCCTGGCGCGGGGTGGCACTGATCGGTGCCGACGGCGTGAAGTCCGTGGTGCGCCAGCAGTACGTGGGCGACCCGGCCCGCGTGACCGGCCACGTGGTCTACCGCGCCGTGGTGGAGCGCGAAGAGTTCCCCGAGGACCTGCGCTGGAATGCCGCCAGCATCTGGGTGGGGCCGCACTGCCACCTGGTGCACTACCCGCTGCGCGGCGGCGAGCAGTACAACGTGGTCGTCACCTTCCACAGCCGCCAGACGGAGGAGTGGGGGGTGACCGAAGGCAGCCGCGAGGAGGTGCAGAGCTACTTCCAGGACATCTGCCCCCGAGCCCGCCAACTGATCGACCTGCCCAAGAGCTGGAAGCGCTGGGCCACCGCCGACCGCGAGCCCATCGCCCGCTGGACGCATGGCCGCACCACGCTGCTGGGCGACGCGGCCCACCCCACCACGCAGTACATGGCCCAGGGCGCCTGCATGGCGCTGGAGGACGCGGTGACCCTGGGCGAGGCCCTGCGCGTGCACGGCAACGACTGGGACGCTGCGCTCGATCGGTACCAGCGCTCGCGCGTGGCGCGCACCGCGCGCATCGTGCTCTCCGGCCGCGAGATGGGGCGCATCTACCACGCCCAGGGCGTGGAGCGCCTGGTGCGCAACGACCTGTGGCGCGGGCGCAGCCCCGAGCGCTTCTACGACGCCATGGAGTGGCTGTACGGCTGGAACGTAGCCAGCTGCCTGGCAGCGCACTGAATCACAAGGAGACAACACACATGCAAGAACTTGGACGCCTCGAAGACCTGCCCCAGGACTACCGCGAAGAACTCGCGCAATCGAACCTCGTGCCCCTGTGGCCCAGCCTGCGCGCCATGCTGCCGCCCGGCACGCCGCGGCCGCGCACCGTGGCCACGCACTGGCCCTATGCCACCCTGCGGCCGCTGCTGATGCGGGCCGGCGAGCTCACGCCCATCGAGAAGGCCGAGCGCCGGGTGCTGGTGCTGGCCAACCCCGGCCACGGGCCGGACAGCATGCAGGCCAGCGCCGCCATGTACCTGGGCATGCAGCTGCTGCTGCCCGGCGAGTGGGCGCCCGCGCACCGCCACACACCGAATGCCGTGCGCATGGTGGTGGAAGGCGAGGGCGCCTGCACCACGGTGGACGGCGAGCGCTGCCCCATGGAGCGCGGCGACCTGATCCTTACGCCCACCGGCCTGTGGCATGAGCACGCCCACGAGGGCACCGCGCCCGTGGTCTGGCTCGACGTGCTGGACCTGCCGCTCGTGCACTACCTGGAGGCCTCATACCACGTGGATGGGCCGCGCCAGGCCATCACCCAGGCGGCGGGCGACCGCGCCGATGCGCGCGGCGGCATCGTGCCCACGACCGTGTTCGGGCGCACGCAGCGCGCCTACCCGATGTTGCGCTATCCCTGGGCCCAGGCGCGTGCCGCCCTGCAATCGCTGGCGGCCGACCAGCCCGCGCTCGCGTCGGTGCAGATCACCTACGTGAACCCCGAGACCGGCGCCGATGCCGAGAACATCCTCGGCTTCTACGCGCAGATGCTGCGCCCGGGGCAGGTGCTGCGGCTGCCTGCGCGCTCGCCGGCCATGGTGTTCCACCTGATCGAGGGCATGGCCGACGTGCAGGTGCAGGAGCAGCGCTTTGCGCTGGCCGAGGCAGACACCTGCTGCGCCCCCGGCTACACGGCCGTCACGCTGGCCAACCGCTCGGCCGACCAGCCGGCCTTTTTCTTCATCGCCGACGAAAGCCCGCTGCACCGCAAGCTGGGCGTGTTCGAGAACCGTGGCTGATCGCTGCGCCATTCCTTTTGTCTTTTTGAAAGCCCTGCATGTCCACCACCTACCTCTGGACCCCTCCCGCCACCGTATCCCTGCCCGTGCGCGGCCAGGCCGCGCGCCTGCCCGTGAACCGCTTGTTCTTCGTGGGCCGCAACTACCACGCCCACGCGGTCGAGATGGGCCGCCCCGTGGACAAGTCGCAGGAGCGGCCGTTCTACTTCACCAAGTCGCCGTCCACGGTGGTCGAATCCGGCGCCACCGTGGCCTATCCGCCGGGCACCGAGAGCTACCACTACGAGATGGAACTGGTGGTAGCCATCGGGACGGCGGGCTTTCGCATTGCGCCGGAGCAGGCGCACACCCACATCTACGGCTATGCCTGCGGGCTGGACATGACGCGGCGCGACCTGCAGCTCGTGGCGCGCGACAAGGGCCGACCGTGGGACCTGGGCAAGGATGTGGAGCAGTCCTCCATCGCCTCCGAGGTCGTGCCCCTGCCCGGCGTGGTGATCGAGCGTGGGGCCATTGCGCTCAGCGTCAACGGCCAGGTGCGCCAGCAGTCCGACGTCGACCAGCTCATCTGGAACATCCGCGAGCTCCTTGCCGACCTGTCGCAGTTCTACCACCTGCAGCCGGGCGATCTGGTCTACACCGGCACGCCCGAGGGTGTCGGCGCGGTCGTGCCGGGCGACCGCATCGAGGGCCATGTCGAGGGCGTGGGCTCCATCACGCTGGCCGTGGGCCCCGCGGAATGAGCGGCGCTGCCGGCATGAAGCTGCACCACTTCTTTCGCAGCGGCACCTCGCACCGGCTGCGCATCGCGCTGCACCTCAAGGGCCTCGAAGTCGAACACATTCCCGTGGACCTGCGCCAGGAAGAGCACCTGGGTGACGCTTACCGCGCCATCAACCCGCAGAGGCTGGTGCCCGCGCTGCAGCATGACGGGCAGACTTTCATCCAGTCGCCCGCCATCATCGAATGGCTGGAGGAGCGCTACCCCGAGCCGCCGCTGCTGCCGGCGGGCGCCGATGCCCGCGCCCACGTGCGCGCCCTGGCCGCACTGGTAGGCTGCGATATCCACCCGGTCAACAACCGCCGCATCCTGGAGTATTTGCGCCACCAATTGGGCTGCGACGAGGTAGCGGTGAATGCTTGGTGCGCCACCTGGATAGGCGCGGGCTTCGACGCCTATGAGGCGCTGCTGGCGCGCGATACCGGGCGCGGCGCCTTCAGCTTCGGGCATGCGCCCACGCTGGCCGATGTGTACCTGTTGCCCCAGGTCGAAAGCGCGCGCCGCTTCCAGGTCGATCTGGCGCGCTGGCCGCTCATCAGCGCGGTAGACGCGGCCTGCGCTGCCTTGCCTGCCTTCCGGCTCGCAGCGCCTGCGGCCCAGGCGGGCGCGTGAGTGCCCGGCCCGGCAGCGGCTTCCGATAGACTGCGGCCTCACGGATTGCCGCTGCCTGCTGTCCACCACCGCCCGCCTGCTCGCTTGTCTGCCCATGTCCTCATCCCATTCCCCAGCGCTTGAAGAACTGCCCGGCCACTACATCCGCCGGTTGCAGCAGATCGCGGTGGCCATCTTCCTCGAAGAGACGCAGGAGGTGGGCATCACCCCCGTGCAGTTCGCCGCGCTGGCGGCCGTGCAGCGCGAACCGGGCCTGGACCAGCGCCGGCTGGCTGGCCGCATCGGCTTTGACACCTCGACCATCGGCAGCGTGATCGACCGGCTCGAGGCGCGCGGCTGGATGGTGCGCAACAGCAGCCCGGGCGACCGGCGTGTGCGCCTGCTGATGCTCACGCCCGACGGCGAAGACCTGCTGCGCCAGGTGGAGCCCGGTATGCGCCGCGCCCAGAAGCGCATGCTGGCCCCCCTGCCGCCCGAGCAGGGCGAGCTCTTCATGGCCATGCTCAAGACCCTGGTCAACGCCAACAACGTGCTCAGCCGGGCGCCCAGCGTCACCAGCACGCCCGAGCTGCCCGCCTCGCGCACCCGAGCCAAGGCCAGCAAGGGCTGACCAGGAATGAAAAAGGTGGCGAGCCCGAGGGCTGCGCCACCTTGTCATGCATGCGGTCCGGAGTCCCGGTGTCAGTGGGCCCCTGCGGCGTCGGCCGAGGCGGCGCCCCCTTGCGATGGCCGCTTGGTCAGCCAGATCAGCCCGATCAGCAGCACGAACAGGCCGGCCGATCCGAGGAAGATGTCGTCTGCCGCGCGGGTGAAGGCCTGCTGGTCTATCAGCCGGTTCACCTGCGCCAGTGCCTGCAACTGCGTCATGCCAGACGCCATCAGGTTGTCCAGCGTGGCGCCGAACACGCCCTGGCCCTGGATCAGGCCCTCGGTCAGGTGGGCGTGGTGCATGGCGGCCCGGCTCTCCCACAGCGTGGTGGCGATGGACGTGCCCATCGCCCCGGCGGTGATGCGCACGAAGTTGCTCAGGCCCGCAGCGGCCGGGATGCGTTCGGGCGGCAGGCCCGACAGCGTCAGCGTGGTCAGCGGGATGAAGAAGAACGCCATGGCCGCGCCCTGCAGCAGGGTGGGGATCAGGATGTGCACGAAGTCGGTCTGCACGGTGAACTGCGAGCGCATCCACAGCACGATGCCGAACACGATGAACGCGCCCGTCGCCATGCGCCGCGGATCCCACTGGCCCACCTTCTTGCCCACCAGCGGCGTGAGCAGGATGGCGAAGACGCCCACCGGCGCCAGCGCCATGCCGGCCGAGGTGGCGGTGTAGCCCATCCACTGCTGCAGCCACAAGGGCAGCAGCACCACGTTGCCGAAGAACAGCGCGTAGGCCACCGACAGTGCCAGCGCACCGAAGGTGAAGTTGCGGCCCTTGAAGAGCTTGAGGTCCACCACCGGGTGCTTGTCGGTGAGCTCCCAGACCAGGAACACCGCGAACGCCACCACGGCCACCACCGCCATCAGGATGATCTCGTTGGAGGCGAACCAGTCGAGCTCCTTGCCCTTGTCGAGCATGAGCTGCAGCGCGCCCACCCACAGCACCAGCAGGGACAGGCCCACGGTGTCGATAGGCAGCTTGCGGATCGGCGTTTCGCGCTTGCGGTAGATGCCCCAGGTCAGCAGGCCGGCCAGCAGCCCCACCGGCACGTTGATGTAGAAGATCCACGGCCAGGAGATGTTGTCGGTGATCCACCCGCCCAAGAGCGGCCCCACCACGGGCGCGACCAGCGTGGTCACGCCCCAAAGGGCCAGCGCAGTGCCCGCCAGGGCGCGCGGGTAGCTGGCCAGCAGCAGGGTCTGCGACAGCGGGATCATGGGCCCGGCGACCAGGCCCTGCAGCACGCGGAAGAAGACCAGCATCTCCAGCGACGAGGCAAAGCCGCACAGCCAGGAGGTCAGCACAAACAGCAGCACGCTCATGGTGAACAGCCGCACCGCGCCAAAGCGCTGCGTGAGCCAGCCCGTGAGCGGCACCGAGATGGCGTTGGCCACGCCGAAGCTGGTGATGACCCAGGTGCCCTGGCCCGGGCTCACGCCCAGGTCGCCGGCAATGGCGGGGATGGAGACGTTGGCGATGGACGAATCGAGCACGTTCATGAACGTGGCCAGCGACAGCGACAGCGTGCCCAGCAGCAGGGCCGTGCCCTGCAGCGGTGGATACGCCGCAGGCGGCCCGGGCGGGGCGGCTGGCGGCGTCGTCACAGCAGGCGGCGCCGAGGCGCCGGCCTGGTCTGCGGTGGGGTTGGCGGCAGTCATGCGGACTCCGGCTTACTGCACCACAGGGGCACGCACGGGCGCCGAAGCGTGGTTCTGTGCCTGCGCTGCGCTGCTGGCCTGTGCCTGGGTCACCTTGGGTGAGGCCACGGCCACGGCCTTGCGGCCCAGGTTGGCGGCGATGATGTTTGCCACCTCGTCGTCAGCGGCCTTGAACTGCTCGTCGAACACGGCGGTGGCGGCCACGGGCGTCGTGCGCTGCGTGTCCGACAGGGTCTTGCCGCTCTGGTCGGCGGTGTCCACCTTCACGTCCATCGACAGGCCCACGCGCAAGGCGTGTTCACTGACTTCCTTGGGGTCCAGCGCAATGCGCACGGGCACGCGCTGCACCACCTTGATCCAGTTGCCTGTGGCGTTCTGCGCGGGCAGCAGGGCAAACGCGGCGCCGGTGCCGGCACCCAGGCCCGTGACCTTGCCGTGGTAGACCACCTTGGTGCCGTACACGTCGGCCACCAGTTCGGCCGGCTGGCCGATGCGCAGGTTCTGCAGCTGGCTTTCCTTGAAGTTGGCGTCCACCCACAGGTCGTTCAGTGCCACCAGCGTCATCAGCGGGGCGCCGGCCTGCACACGCTGGCCCACCTGCACGCCGCGCTTGGCGACATGGCCGTCGAGCGGTGCGAGCAACTGGGCGCGCTGCACGGCCAGGTAGGCCTCGCGCACGCGGGCCGAGGCACGCTGCACGTTGGGGTGCTGCTCGATGGAGGTGCCTTCGGTCTGCGTCTGGCTGGCGGCCAGTTGCTCCTGCGCGGCCACCACGGCGGCCTGGGCCGCTGCCACCGTGCTCTTGGCAGAGGTCACCTGGGCATTGGCGTGCTGGAACTCTTCCTTGCCCACGGCGCCGCTGGCCATCAGCGGGGCCCGGCGGGCCACGTCGTCCTGCAGGCGCGCGGCTTCGGCCTGGGCGCGGGCCAGGTCGGCGCTGCGCAGGCTGACCTGGGCTTTCAGGGTGGAGTTGTTGGCGAACAGGGTACGCACTTCGCGCACCGTCTGCGCCAGTTGGGCCTCGGCCTGTTCCAGCGCGACGCGGGCGTCGGCTGGGTCGAGCTTGACCAGCAACTGGCCGGCCTTCACGTAGTCGGTGTCGTCCGCACCGATGGAGACCACGGTGCCACCGACCTGCGGCGTGATCTGCACCACGTTGCCCGCTACGTAGGCGTTGTCGGTGGTCTCCATGTGGCGGCCATTGGCCCAGTGCCAGGCGCCCCAGCCGATGGCGGCAATGGCCACGGCGGCGGCGATCAGGGTCAGTCCGCGGCGGCGCGCGGGGTTGGTGGCTTCTTTGTTGGAGGCAAGTGGTTCGCTCATGGCAAGGGTCCTTCGGGAATGTGCTGTTGTGTGTGGTTTTTTATGCGTCGTATCGGGGTGCTGGTGCTCAGCGGGCCGCGGTCTGTAGCGTGGCCGTGTCGTCCGTCCAGCCGCCGCCCAGGGCCTTCATCAGCTGCAGGCGGGTGTCGAGCTGGCGCGCGCGCAGGTCCACGGCCAGGCGGCGCTGGGCCAGCACCTGGCTTTCTGTGGAGAGCACCACCAGGTAGTTGCCCAGGCCCGCGCGGTAGCGCTCCTGTGCGAAGCGGTAGGCCTTTTCGGCGCTGGCGGCGGCCTCGTCCTGCAGCGCCTGCTGGCGCGTGAGCGACTGCACGGAAGCCATGGCGTCGCCGGCTTCCTTCACGGCGTCGAGCACCATGCCGTTGTACTGAGCGATGGCAGCGTCGAGCTCGGCCTGGCGGCCGCCCAGTTGGGCGCGCAGCCGGCCACCGTCGAAGATCGGCAGGCGCAGCGCGGGCGTCACGCCCATCTGGCGCGAGCCTGCGTTGAACAGATTGTCCAGCCCCAGCGAGTTCAGGCCGATGAAGGCGGCGATGTTGATGTTGGGGTAGAACTCCGTGCGCGCGACCTTCACGCCCTGGGTGGCGGCTTCCACACGCCAGCGCGCAGCCACCACGTCGGGGCGGCGGCCCAGCAGGTCGGCACCCAGTGCGTCGGGCACGGCCGTGGGCTGCAGGGCGGCCAGTTGCGGGGTCAGCGAAGTCAGCGCATCGGGCGCCTGGCCGCTGAGCACGGCGACCTGGCGGCGCGCCAGGGTGATCTGCTCTTCCAGCGCCTCGATCTGGGTGCGCGCATCGGGCACGGCGGCCTGGGCCTGCGTCAGCTCGACCTGGCTATCGAGGCCTGCGGCCACGCGGTCGTTGGTCAGGCGGCGCTGCTCTTCACGCTGCGCAAGGGCCCGCACGGCCACCTCGCGCTGCGACACCAGGCGGGCCAGGGCCACATAGCTGCGGCCCACTTGGGCGGCCAGGGTGTTGGCGGCAGCGGCGGCATCGGCCTGGGCGGCGCGGGCCTGGCCCAGGGCCGCTTCCAGCTCGGCCGCGTGCTGGCCAAAGAAGTCGGGCGACCAGCTGAAGCTGGCCTGCACCGTGCCGCTGTTGTAGGTGTTGCCGGCCACCGGGGCGGGCACCAGGCCGTGGGCCGTGTAGCGCTGGCGCGTGGCGTCCACGCCCAGGTTCACCTGCGGGCCGTTGGCGGCTTCGCGCACCTGGCTCAGCGCCACGGCCTGTTCCAGCCGGGCGCGGCTCACGGCCAGGCTGGGGCTGCCCTGCAGGGCCTTGTCGACCAGGGCGTTGAGCTCTGCGTCACCGAGGGTGGTCCACCATTGCGACGGGGCGCCAGACTCGGTGGCCGCTGCGTTCAGGCCCAGTGCGGCCGGCGTGGTCTGTGCCAGTGGCGTATGGGCTGCGCCGGGGCTGGCGCAGCCGACCAGGAAGAGGGCGGCCGCCAGCGCGACGGCCGACACGGCGAAATGGGCCGCCATGGCGGCACGGGTGGACAGGGGGGTGGTGGATGAGGACATGTCTGCTATCTCTTGGGGGGATACGGGGGCGGGGCGGCCGGGTCAGGCGGCCGGTGGCTGCTGTTGTTGTTCCTGGCGCACGGCATCGCCGTTGGCCAGCATGCGGCGCAGCATGCTGAGCAGCAGTTGCCATTCATCGCGGGTGAAACCGCGCAGGTGGTTGTTGAGCACTTCGGCGAGCACAGGGGGCACCTTGGCGGCGACGGCCTCGCCTTCGGGCGTGAGCACCACGTGCACCACGCGCCGGTCGGTGGTCGAGCGTTCGCGCAGCACCAGGCCCTTGGCTTCCAGGCGGTCCAGCGTGCGCGTCATGGAGGCCGCATCCGTCTCCAGTTCCCGGGCCATCACGGCCACCGTGGCCGCGGCCCGGCCCGTCATGGCCTGGCATTTGGAGATCTTGAACAGCGGCAGCCACTGCGCGAAGGTGAGGTCGTGGGTGGACAGCTGCGCGTCCGCCTGCGTGCGGATGGACGACATCACCTTGCGCATCAGGTAGCCCACGCTTTCCTCGGCAGGGCTGTGGCTCTTGCCGTAGAAAGGGGTGGACGAAGCGGGTGCGGAGCTGGTTGTCATGGGATAGGAATTTAATTGACTAGACAATGATTGTCATTGCAATCAATTAATTCCCGAGCTGTAACTAGGGGTTATTACCAGTGTCGCTGGGGGTTGTCGGCGTGGCTTCGCGAGGGCGGGTGCACTGCCCGATATAGTGGGCGGGCCATGTCGGCAGTCCTGCGGGTATCCCCGAATCGTTCATGACCATCCCTGCTTCCCCTATTGCGCCTGCGGACCCTTCTTCGTTGTTGCGCATCGCCGTCATGGGCGCCGGGGCGGTGGGCTGCTACTACGGCGCGCTGCTGTCCCGCGCCGGCCACCCGGTGACCCTCATCGGCCGTGAGGCCCATGTGGCGGCCGTGCAGCAGCGGGGCCTGCGGCTGCAGACCGCAGTGCTCGACGTGCAGGTGCCCATGCAGGCCAGCACCGAGGCCAGTGCCGTGCAGGGGGCCAACGTGGTGCTGTTCTGCGTCAAATCCTCGGATTCCGAAGACGCGGCGCGCCAGATCCGCCCCCTCCTCGCGCCCGGTGCGCTGGTGCTCACGCTGCAGAACGGGGCGGACAACGACGAGCGCGTGCGCGCCGTGCTGGACGCCAGCACACCCGTGGCGGCTGCCGTGGTCTACGTGGCCACCGCCATGGCCGGGCCCGGGCATGTGCAGCACCATGGCCGGGGTGAGCTGGTGATTGCGCCCTCGCCGCGCAGCGAGGCGGTGGCGGCACAGTTCGCCGCCGCCGGCATTCCCACGCAGATCTCGGACAACGTGCGCGGCGCGCTGTGGGCCAAGCTGGTGCTCAACTGCGCCTACAACGCGCTGTCGGCCCTGGCGCAGCAGCCCTATGGCCCTCTGGTGCAGGTGCCTGGTGTGACGGACGTGATCGCGGACACCGTGGCCGAATGCCTGGCCGTCGCGCAGGCCGATGGTGTCACCATTCCCGGCGACATACAGGCGGCCGTGCGCGGCATCGCGGCCACCATGCCGGGCCAGTATTCGTCCACCGCGCAGGACCTGGCGCGCGGCAAGCCCAGCGAGATCGACCACCTCAACGGCTATGTGGTGCGCCGTGGCGCGGCGCTGGGCGTGCCCACGCCGCTGAACCGGGCGCTGCAGGTGCTGGTGAAGCTGGCGGAAGGGCGGGGTGGTTCTGGATCGGCTTTCGGTGGTGGTTGACGCTTGCCTGTGCTGAGTGCGGGA
>NZ_LMIH01000023.1:242616-242681 GCF_001428645.1 Acidovorax sp. Root217 | reverse complement strand
GGGTGGTGCCGATGAACTCGCTGCGTTCTTCGAACTCCGCTCAAACAGCATCGGCAAGCTAGAGC
>NZ_LMIH01000023.1:242351-242505 GCF_001428645.1 Acidovorax sp. Root217 | reverse complement strand
CGGCACACGCACCCACCCCAGCCCCTGCGCTTCTCGGCGCAGCCAGCAGGGGTGGGGAGCGGGTACCACCCGGCTGCTGCTTTCGCAGCTGCGCCAGGTGCCGGTTACGCGCTCCGCGCTGCCGACGCAACTGGCGCGAGCGCTCTGGCGAGCA
>NZ_LMIH01000023.1:167137-242266 GCF_001428645.1 Acidovorax sp. Root217 | reverse complement strand
TAGCTTGCCGCAGCTGTTTGAGCGGAGTTCGAAGAACGCAGCGAGTTCTGCGGCACACCCCAGCTTCGAGCGTCGCAGGCAGCCCCCTCGCCCACCGGGCGAGGGGGACACGGGCAGCGGGGTCGCCTTTCTTTGGGGTACGTTTCTTTGGCGACTCAAAGAAAGGTACCTCGGCCGCCGGGCCGAGACCCGGCTCCCGCCTTTTATCGAGGCATGCAGCAAGCAAACGCGACCGCTATCGGCAACATAATCAGACCTCGCCATTCACTTGTTGCAAGCAGCCAAACCATGTCCCATTCCCTTCGTCCCCTGGTCGCCTCCCTCTCCCTGGCCTTCGCCGCCGCCCTGGCCCACGCCGCCCCCGTGGCCGAAGTCCACGCCCTGGCACAGAAGGAGCAGCAACCCCTGCTCGACACCCTGCGTGACCTGGTGCACATCGAATCGGGCAGCAAGGACATCGAGGGCCTGAACCAGATCGCCGAGCGCATCGCCAGCCAGCTCAAGCAGCTGGGCGGCACGGTGGACGTGCTGCAGACCAGCGACGTCTACCGCCTGGACGACACGCCCGAGAAGGTGGGCCCCGCCGTGCAGGCGGTGTTCAAGGGCACGGGCAGCAAGAAGATCATGCTGATCGCGCACATGGACACGGTGTACCTCAAGGGCATGCTCAAGGGCCAGCCCTTCCGCATCGAGGGCGACAAGGCCTATGGCCTGGGCATCTCTGACGACAAGCAGGGCGTGGCCCTGATCATCCACACTGTGGCCCTGCTGCAAAAGCTCAACTTCAAGGACTACGGCACGCTCACGGTGCTGATCAACGGTGACGAGGAAATCAGCTCGCCCGGCTGGCGCAGCACCATCACCCGCGTGGCCGCTGACCAGGACGTGGTGTTCTCGTTCGAAGGCGGCGGCACCGACGGCACCCTGCGCCTTGCCACCAGCGGCATCGGCGCGGCCTACATCACGGTGCAGGGCAAGGCATCGCACGCCGGCGCCAAGCCCGAGGACGGTGTGAACGCGCTGTACGAACTGTCGCACCAGTTGCTGCAGATGAAGGATCTGTCCAAGAGCGACGAGGGCCTCAAGCTCAACTGGACCGTTTCCAAGGCCGGCACCAACCGCAACGTGATCCCCGCCGAGGCCACGGCCCAAGCCGATGCGCGTGCCCTGAAGGTGGCGGACTTTGATGGGCTGGAAAAATCGCTGCAAGAGAAGATCAAGACCAAGCTCATCCCGGCCTCCAAAGTGGACGTTAAGTTCGAGGTGCGCCGCCCACCGCTGGAGGCCAGCGAGGCATCGCGCCGCGTGGCCGGCTACGGCAAGGTCATCTACCAGGAATTGGGCCTGCCGCTCAGCGTGGTCGAAAAGGCCACGGGCGGCGGTACCGATGCGGCGTTCGCGGCCTTGAAGAACAAGGGCGCCGTGGTCGAGGGCATGGGCCTGTCGGGCTATGGTGCCCACTCCAACGATGCCGAGTACGTGCAGGTCAACACCATCGTGCCGCGCCTGTACCTGGCCACGCGCATGATCATGGATATTTCCAAAGGCGTGTTGAAGTAACGCACCCACGCGCGTCCCGGCTGCGCGTATTTTTTGGCCCTCGCCGGTGCACGCCGGCGGGGGCCTTTTCACGTCAGGCGAGCGGAACGGGCACGCGCACCGCGCCCGTGGCGTAGAAGGATTCCAGGTTCTCCAGCACCAGGTCGGCCATGGCGCGGCGGGTTTCGTGCGTGGCGCTGGCGGTGTGGGGCGTGAGGACCACGTTGTCCAGCGCCATCAGCGCCGCAGGCACCTGGGGTTCGTTCTCGAACACGTCAAGGCCGGCGCCAGCGATGCGCTTGTGCTGCAGGGCCTCGACCAGCGCGGCCTCGTCCACCACGCTGCCGCGCGCCACGTTGACCAGGTAGCCCCTGGGGCCCAGGGCGTCCAGCACTTCGCGGTTGACCATGTGGCGCGTGGAGGCGCCGCCGGCCACGGTGAGCACCAGGTAGTCGGCCCATTGCGCCAGCGCCAGCAGGGATTCGAGGCGGGGCAGCGCAGAGCCTTCGACGGGTCGGCGGTTGTAGTAGCCGACCTCCATGCGAAAGCCCGCGGCGCGCTCGGCCACGGCCAGGCCGATGCGGCCCATGCCGACGATCCCCAGGCGCTTTCCCGACACGCGCGTGAGCGGCGCGTAGCGGGCCTTGGGCCATTCGCCGCGGCGCACGAAGCGGTCGCTCGCGGCCACGCCACGCGATACGTCGAGCATCAGCGCAAAGGCCATGTCCGCCACGCAGTCGTTGAGTACGTCGGGTGTATAGCCGACCGGAATGCCGCGCGCCTGCGCCGCGGCGATGTCCAGCGCATCGAAGCCCACGCCGAAGCTGCTGATCACCTGCAGGCGGGGCAGGGCCGCAATCACTTCGCCCTTGAGGCCAATGGATGCGGACGTGACCACCCCGGTGAAGCTGGCGCCGTGCTCTGCCAGAAAGGCCACCGGGTCGGCCTGGTCGGACAGGCAGACCACGTCGTAGCGGGCGGCCAGATCGGTCTCCAGGGCGGCAAGGGGCAAGCGGGCGATTTGCAGGAGGCGGGGCTTGGAGGGCTGGGTCATGAAGAGGAGGAAATGGGCCGGCGCCGGGAGCCAGGTCAGCCGTTTTGAAAACGGGCCGCAGCGCTGGCGCGCTGAAGCCCATGGCTGCAATCTTACGTCGCCACGCGTACCGCCTGGCGGGCGAGCAGCTTCCATTGGCTGCCTTGTTGTTGCCACACGCCCAGGATCTTGATCTGCACCTTGCCGGGCTTGCCCGAGTCGTTGGTGTCGGCCGTGAGCGTGTGGCGCACGATGGCGGTGTTGCCCACCACCTTGATGGTCTGGTCGCTGATGGCGATGGTGACGAAGTCGGACTTGCCGGCGAGCAGGTCGCCGATGAAGCTGTCCTTGGTGTCCACGCGGCCGCCCGAGTGGCCGTAGCTCAGGTCATCCGCCACCAACTGGGCCAGTGTGGCCTGCGTGGGGTCGACCATGGCCACGCGCAGGCGCTCGGCCGCAGCGGCCACCGATTGCTCGGACGCGGCGGACGATGCTGCAGGCGAGTTGCTCGCGCAGCCGGTAAGGGCTGCGATTGCCACGGCAGCAGCGGCTGTGAGGACGATTTTCTTGAACATCTTGTCTGTCTCCATTGTTGTGTTTGAGGATGTAGGTACGTGCCGCAGGGAAAATCCACGCGCCCGTGCACGGCCAGGCGAATGGAGATCGTGAAATGAAAAAGGGCCTGGTGATCCAGGCCCTTTCAGGCGCTTACTGCGGGCCGAGCTTGTCGATCAGCGCTTTCAGTTGCTCCATTTCGGCAGGCTTCAGGTCCGTCAGCGGCGCGCGCACGGGCCCTGCGTCGTGGCCCACCAGCTTGGCGCCCGCCTTGATGATGCTCACGCCATAGCCTTCCACCTTGTTGCGGATGTCCAGGTAGGGCATGAAGAACTCCTTGAGCAGCCGGTGCTGCGTGGCCATGTCGTCGGCCGCCACGGCCTTGTAGAAGTCCATCGCCGTCTTGGGGATGAAGTTGAACACCGCCGACGAGTACACCGGCGTGCCCAGCGCCTTGTACGCCGCTGCATACACCTCGGCCGTGGGCAGGCCGCCCAGGTAGGAGAAGCGGTCACCCATCTTCATGAAGATCGAGGACATGGTCTCGATATTGCCCACGCCGTCCTTGAAGCCGATCAGGTTGGGGCAGCGCTCGGCCAGGATCGCCAGCGAATTGGCCGTCAGCTTGGTGCGGTCGCGGTTGTAGACGATGACGCCGAACTTCACGCTGTTGCAGACCGCAGCCACGTGCTCGATCAAACCCTCCTGGCCGGCTTCGGTCAGGTAGTGGGGCAGGAGCAGGATGCCGTGGGCACCCAGGCGCTCGGCCTCCTGGGCATGGGCGATGGCGGTGCGGGTGGGGCCGCCGGCACCGGCAATGATGGGCACCTTGCCGCGGCAGGTGTCCACGGCGGTCTTGACGACCTGGCCGTACTCGGCGCCCGAGAGCGAGAAATACTCGCCCGTGCCGCCGGCGGCGAACAGGGCGGTGGCGCCATAGGGGGCCAGCCATTCCAGGCGTGCGGCGTAGCCCTTGGGGTTGAAGTCGCCTGCAGCGTCGAAGTCCGTGACGGGGAACGAGAGCAGGCCGGAGCCCATGATGGATTTGAGGTCTTGCGGGTTCATGGTGGTGGCGGGGCTGGTGATGTGAAAAAAGAGGCGGATGCTCAGTCGAGCTTGATATTGGCGGCCTTCACCACGGAGGCCCAGCGCGCACGCTCCTTGGCGAAGAACTGGTCCTGTTCGGTGGGGGTCATGGTCACCACCTCGGCGCCCTGGCCGGCCAGGCGCGAGCGGATGTCGGGCGAGCGGATGGCGGTGATCAACGCCTTGTTCAGCCGCTGCACCACGGCTTCGGGCGTGCCGCGGGGCAGCAGAATGCCTTGCCAGGTGCCGGACTCGTAGCCGGGCACGCCTTGCTCGGCGATGGTGGGCACGTCGCCGATCAGCGGCATGCGCGTGGACTTGGACACGCCCAGCACCTTGAGCTTGCCGTTCTGCACCTGGGGCAGGGTGGCCAGCATGCCGTTCATCAGCACCTGGGTCTGGCCGGCCACCGTGTCCTGGATGGCCGTGACCCCGCCCTTGTAGGGGATGTACTGCCAGCGCGCGCCGCTGGCACGCTCCAGCGCCACACCGGCCAGGTGCGGTGCGCTGCCGGTGGCGGTGACGGCGAAGTTCAGGTCCGCTGTCTTGGACAGTGCGATCAGTTCCTTGAGGTTGTTGGCCTTGACCGAGGGGTGCACCACCAGCAGGTGGGGCGAGTAAGCCAGCATGGTCACGCCGCGCAGGTCCTTGGAAGGGTCGAACGACAGCTTGGTGTAGACCGAGGGGCTGATGGCCAGGGCGCCGACGTCGCACAGCAGCATGGTGTAGCCGTCCGGATCGGCCTTGGCCACGAAGTCCGCGCCCAGGTTGCCGTTGGCACCGGGCTTGTTCTCCACGATCACGGTCTGCTTGAGGGCTTCCGACAGGGGCTGGCTGATGGAGCGGGCAATGATGTCCGAGCTGCCGCCGGGAGGGTAGGGCACGATCAGCTTCAGGGTCTTGGTGGGTTGCCATTCTGCGGCGGTCTGGGCCGTGGCGGTGGTGGCGGCAAGGGCGGCGGTGCACGCCAGGATGGCGTCGCGGCGGGTGAGTGTCATGTGTTGTCTCCTGGTTTCACTGTTGTTGCTAGTCATCGTACAACCAAGCGCGCAGAAAAACAATTGCCCTTACAAAAAAAGAGCGCATTAAAGTGCCGATGGGGCGACTGCCTGGGGTGCCCGATGCCCTGCGGCAGCGGAGCCGATCGCCCGTTGCCTGTTTCCAGAGGGATGTAGATGGCGCCTAATTCTCCTATGGGGATGGCTGGCCGGGGACGGTTTCTTCGCTGCATGCACTGCAAGCCCAGGGAACATGCAATCGGGTTCGGGTAATCCCTTTGGTCAGATGCGCTATGCGGCTCCACAATCCGCCATGTTGTATGACGACATATGACGTGCAGTCCTTTTCATGGAAAGCGGGACCCTGCTGCGTCGTGTCGCCCGCATGCCTGTATCCGCCGCCTGTGCGGTCTCCCCCTGTTGAAAGGAAATACTGATGACCCGTGTAATTCGTTGGCGCGGCCTGGTGCTGCCCCTGGCTGCCAGCGCCCTGTGGCTGGGCGCATGGTCCGCTGCAACGGCCGCTACCTGGGTGTATGTGTCCAATGCCGACAGCCAGGATCTGTCCGTGCTGGAGCTCGACCGCAGTGCCGGCACGCTCAAGCCTGTGGAGACGGTTCCCCTGGCCGGCATGGCCATGCCCATGGCGGTCAGCCCGGACAAGCGCGTGCTCTATGTGGCGCTGCGCTCCCAGCCGTTCCGGGTGGTCAGCCTGGCCATCGACCCCGCCAGCGGCAAGTTGCGCAAGCTGGGCGAGGCGCCGCTTGCCGACAGCATGGCCAACATCGACACCGATGCCACGGGCCGCTGGCTGTTCGCCGCCTCGTACCCGGGCCACAAGATCACGGTCAACAGCATCGGCAAGGACGGGGCCGTGGGCGCCGTGCAGCAGCTCATCCCCACGGCGCCCAACGCGCACGCCATCCATGCCGATGCGGCCAACCGCCATGTGTTCGCCACCAGCCTGGGGGGCGACAACCTTTCGGCCTGGCGCTTCGATGCCGAGACGGGGCGGCTCACGGCCCACGAGCCGGCGCTGACCACCGTCGCGCCCGAGAAATCGGGCCCGCGCCACTTCGTCTGGGACCGTGCGCAACGCCATATGTATGTGCTCAACGAGCTCGATGCCGCCGTGCACGTGATGGCCTACGACGCCGCGCGCGGCACCTTGCAGTCCGTGCAGCGCACCACGGCGCTGCCCGCCGGCTTTGCCGGCAAGCCCTGGGCGGCCGACCTGCACCTGTCGCCCGACGGCCGCACGCTGTATGCGTCCGAGCGCACGTCGAGCACGATCAGCAGCTTCCGCGTCGACGCCTCCACGGGCCAGCTGCAGCCCCTGGGCCAGGTGCCCACCGAAAAATCGCCGCGCGGCTTTGCGGTGGATTCCTCGGGCCGCTTCCTGGTCGCGGCAGGGCAGGAGTCGCACAGCCTCTCGCTGCACCCCGTCGATGCGGCCACGGGCATCCCGGGCGCGCCCACCCGCGTGCCCGCCGGCAAGAACCCCAACTGGGTCGAGATCGTCGACTTCCCCTGAAAACCGCTTTTCATCCGCTTTTCACCTCAGGAGACAAACACCATGCAACGCAGAACCTTCATCCCTGCGGCGGCCTTTGCCGCTGCCAGTTGCTTCATCGGGCTGCCCGCCGCTGCCCAGGGCACCTGGCCCACGGGCAAGACCATCAGCTATGTGGTGCCCTTTGCCGCAGGCGGTACCACCGATACGCTGGGCCGCATGATCGGCCAGCAGCTGGGCACGGCCCTGGGCACCACCGTGGTGGTCGAGAACAAGGCCGGCGCTGCGGGCAGCGTGGGCTCGGAGGTGGTGGCGCGCGCGGCGCCCGACGGCTACACCTTGCTAGGCGGCACCGTGAGTTCGCATGCGATCAATGCCAGCCTGTACCCCAAGCTGGGTTACGACGCCATCAAGTCGTTCAGCCCGGTCACGCTGATCGGCACCAACCCCGTGGTGCTGGTGGTGGCCGCCAACAGCCCCTACAAGACGCTCAAGGACGTGCTGGCCGCCGCAAAGACCAAGGAGGGCGGCCTGTCCTCCGCCTCGGCCGGCACGGGCAGCTCGCAGCACCTGGCAGTGGAGCTGCTGGGCTTCAAGTCGGGCGTGAAGTTCACGCACATCCCCTACAAGGGCAGCGGCCCGGCGATCCAGGACGTGATAGGAGGCCAGGTGGACATGATGTTCGACACCACCGTGGTGGCTGCACCGCATGTGCAAAGCGGCAAGCTGCGCGCCATTGCTGTCACCTCGCCCAAGCGCCTGGCCTCCATGCCCGACGTGCCCACGGTGGCGGAGTCGGGCATCAAGGGCCTCGAGGACTTCCAGGTCCAGTCCTGGCAGGCCATCTTCGTGCCCGCCGGCACGCCCGCGCCGGTGGTGGGTCGCCTGCACGACGAGATCCGCAAGATCCTCGGGCAGCCGGACATGCAAAAGCGCCTGGCAGGCTTTGGCATGGAGCCGGCCGACCTGAACGTGGGGCAGATCGCCGCCTTCCAGAAGGCCGAGGTCGAGAAATGGGCCCAGGTGATCAAGGCCGCCAACATCAAGGTGGACTGATCGAGCGGTTGGGCGGCGCGGCGCCTCTACTCGGGGGAAATGGCTTCCTCGCCGTCGCTCGCTGTGTCTTGCGCACTGCCTGCTGGCGGCTTGCGTTCCAGTCGGAACTCGGGGTGCTGGCCGGTCAGCAGCTGGAACATGGCGAACACCGGGCCCTGCATGCTGCGCTCGTCGCTCGTGCTCTCCAGGGCCTGCCAGGTGCGTGACTGCAGGCCGCCCCGGCTGCCGGTCTGCAGCGGATAGCCCAGCAGCTCTGCCGCCTGCGCCTGGCTCAATCCGGCGGCCGTGCGCGCGGCCTTGAGTTGGTCGCCGCTGGGGATCGGCATGTTCAGCGCAAGGGTGTCGGGGCGATGGCTCATGGGATGTGCGTGGGTGGGCGGGATGCAGGCATTGTCGTCCAGCCACCGCGCGGCGTGTTCATTCCAGGATATGGCCTGTGGCCGGATACTGGCCCGAGAGCAGTTCGCCATCCGTGAGCGGCGGGCCTTGCCAGAGCATGGCCCGGCTGGCGCCGCAGCCCAGGGCCAGCTCCTTGAGCGTCCGCAGCTCCGCGTGGGTGTAGCGGCCTTCGGGGTTCGCGGGCAGGTGCAACACGATGTGGGGCGATGGCAGGAAGCGCCAGAACGATCCCTCGTCCAGCACGGTGCGCACGCTGTGCTTCAGCAGCTGCTGTGCGAGCACGAAGTCCGACACCAGGGAGCGCGGGTGGGCCAGCGGGGTCGCGATGCGCGCGCCGGTCCGGGCTGCTGCCTCGCGGGCCCGGTTGCCAACGGCCAGGATGAGCGGCTTTGGCTGGTCCTGCAGGGCAATCTCGGGCACCTCGTCCCAGGTGGCGCCCGTTTTCGGGTTGCGCACGCTCAGGCGCTCGGGTGATATTGCGATGTACAACAAGGGCGTCAGCGATTTGAGCATGGGTTGGGCGTTGCAGGCGGGTGGATCTGTGCGCATTCTGGCCCAGGTGGCCAGTTCCCTGGCACCGGTATTGGGTATGGGCAGAACAGTCCAGATGCCCGGGCACAAGCCGTTGTACAGTGGCACGCCACAGCCCCGAAGGATTTCGCAGATGCACAGCCCGGCCGCCTCGCCCAACGCCACGCCCACCGCCAGCACCCCCGGGGGCTGGTGGGCCGTGTGCCTGTGCGCCAACTGGTGCGGCACCTGCCGCGACTACCGTGCCATCTTTGACACCCTGGCCCTGGCCCACCCGGAGGTGCGTTTCGAGTGGGTGGACATCGAGGATGAGTCCGAACTGGCGGGCGACCTGGATGTGGAGACCTTTCCCACCCTGCTGATCGCCGATGGCGCGAGCGCGCGCTTTCTTGGGCCTCTGCTGCCCCAGGCGCCTGTGCTGGCGCGGCTGCTCTCCAGCCTGCAGGCGGTGCAGGGCGGGCCGGCGGCGGGCGGTGATGCGCAAGAGGTGTTCGAGCGCGTGCGTGCGGCACGCGGGGGCTGAGGTAGGGGTCTAGTGCAGTGTTTCACGCTATCTGGCACATAAAAAGTCGTCTTTTCGGCCCTGGCCGCGTTGCAAATCCTCGCGATACGCCCGGTATCGCTGTGGTTTGCGCCTTGCCAGGACCAAAAATCCGCCCTTTTTATTTGTGCCATCAAGCATGAAACATTGCACTAGCGGCCACCTCCATGGGGCAGGTGGGGGCTCTGATCTGCTATTTTTTGAATAGCAGTTTGTACAGTACCATGAACCGATAGCCGCTGTCGCTCCCCTCCGATAGCCCTTGTCGCCCTCCTGTTTGTGTATTGAATTTTTCCATGTCCCTGGAGTTCTGGTTCGAGCCTGAGTCATTGCGTGCGCTGTGCGACGATGGTGTGTGGGCGCGGGGCACGGCGCTGTTCAAGGCGCGTGCCGTGCGGCGGCTGGCCGTCAGCGCCCAGGGCGACCACTGGCGCCTCGAAGGCGACGTGCAGGGGACCCAGTTGGCGCCTTACCAGCTGTCCGTCTCGATGGCGCTCATGCCCGATGGAGCGGTGGACTACTGGCGCAGCCAGTGCAGTTGCCCCGTGGGCCTGCAGTGCAAGCACGGCGTGGCGCTCATGCACCAGGCCGCGCGCCAGGGGCCGAGCGAATTGGACCGGGCCAGGGGCCTGGCTTTGCCCGCTGCCGGGCTGAACCGCCCGCCACCGGCCCGCAGCGACGTGCAGCAGCGCATGGCCGAGGTGCACCGCATGGAGTCGGAGGCGCGCCTCATGAACTGGCTGCTGGCATTGGACAAGGCCGCAGGCCTTGCCGATGGCGATGCGCCAGCAGGTGCCGGCGGCGCGGCGGACCGCCCTGAACAATATGTCTACCTGTTGTCTGTGGTGGGGGCGCCGCGGGCGGCACCGCTGCTGCAGCTGGAGGCCGTGGTGTCCTACCCCAAGGTCACCGGCGGCTGGGCCAAACCCAAGCTGGTGCGCACCCAGCCGGGCAAGGGCCAGGCGGTGTTCGACCGGGCCGGCGACACCGACCGCCAGGTGCTGCAACTGCTGCGGGCGCTGCCGCGCCACCAGAACTATTACTCCGCCTACAGCGGTGCGCCCTGCGCGGTGGTGGAGGGGCAGATCGGCCTGCTGGCCGTGCAGCAGGCCGCCAGCACCGGGCGCCTGTTCGCCGATGCGGGCGGCTCCACGGTGGGGGCGCCCCTGCGGTGGGGCGAGCTGCTGCCCATCGAGTGGGCCTGGCAGGCCGTCTCGGGCGGTGCGGCCGGCGCACAGGCGCAGGACAGCGGCTGGGCGTTGCAGGCGCGCCTGCCCCAGGCGGGCGCCACGCTGTGCCATAACAACCCGCCGATGTACCTCGATGCCGCTGCCGGCCTGTGCGGCCTGGCGCATGCACCGGGCATGGAGCCCGCGCAGCTGGAGGTGCTGCTGCACGCGCCCACCCTGAGTGCTGCTGCGCTGCAAAAATACCAGGCCGACGTGGCCCGGCGCCTGGGCCCCGTGCCGCTGCCGCCCGTGCTGCAGGGCTTGACCCGGCTCGACGGCGTGGCCCCCGTGGCGCGCCTGCACCTGGCGCCGACACCGGCGGCCGGGGTGGCCTACATGGGGCTCATCACGGCGCAGTTGCGCTTTGACTACCTGGGCCATGTGGGCTGGTGGGTGGGGCAGCCCCTGTCGGTGCTGGTGGACGGCCTGGACGGTGAAGGCGGCAAGGTGCTGCTGCAGCGCGATGGCCGTGCCGAGATCGACGCCGTCTCGCGCCTCATGGACCTGGGCCTGCTGGGCGTGGACGAGGGTTTGTTCGGCATCCCTGGCGAGCGGCCGCAGGGCGCCTGGATGCTCTGGGCCGACGAAGGCTTCGCCGCGCTGCGCGAGGCCGGCTTTGCGCTCACCGTGGCGCCCGAGCTTGATGGCTGGATCACGCACGCGCAGACCATCCACGTGCACCTGGGCCCAGAGGGGGCTGAGGGCGATGGGGGGGACGATGCGTTCGGGCTGGATGACGGTGCGGACGGCGCAGAGCCGGGTGGTGGCGCTGGCGCACACGGCGATGGTGGCGACCCCAATCCATCCCCCTGGTTCGAGCTGTCGCTGGGCATCGAGATCGATGGCCAGCGCCACAACATCCTGCCCTGGCTGCCCGACCTGATCGCGGCGGCCGCATCGGCAGCGCCCGACCCCGCCGAGCCCGGTGGCGGCGCCAAGGGGCTGGCGCTGCCTCCGTTTCTGTACCTTCCTGCCCCCAGTGGCCATGGCTTCGTGCGCCTGCCCACCGACACCCTGAAGCCCTGGCTGGCGGCGCTGCTTGACCTGGCGGGCGACCGCGCACATGATTTTTCGGGCGAGAGCCTGCGCCTGTCGCGCCTGGAGGCGCTGCGCACCAGCGCCTCGCTGGGCGATGGGGTGGCGTGGGAAGGGGCGGCCAGCCTGCACGCCCTGGTGCAGCAACTGCAGGGGCAGGGCCAACTGCCCGAGGTGCCGGTGCCTGCGGGGGTGCAGGCGCAGCTGCGGCCGTACCAGCAGCAAGGGCTCAACTGGCTGCAGTTCCTGCGTGCCAATGGCCTGGCGGGCGTGCTGGCCGACGACATGGGCCTGGGCAAGACCTTGCAGACGCTGGCGCACATCCAGGTCGAGAAGGATGCCGGCCGCCTGGTGCAGCCCGCACTCATCGTGGCGCCCGTGAGCCTGATGGGCAACTGGGAGCGCGAGGCCGCGCGCTTCACCCCCGGCCTGCGCAGCGTGGTGCTGCACGGCAAGGAGCGCCACGCCCTGGCCGAATCCATGGCCGAGCACGACCTGGTGATCGCCCCCTATTCGCTGCTGCAGCGCGACCGCGAGCGCTGGCTGGAGGCGCGCTGGCACATCGTGGTGCTCGACGAAGCGCAGAACATCAAGAACGCCACCACCAACGCCGCGCAGGTGGTGGCGCAGTTGCAGGCCAACCACCGGCTGTGCCTGTCGGGCACGCCCATGGAGAACCACCTGGGCGAGATCTGGAGCCTGTTCCACTTCCTCATGCCGGGCTTTCTGGGCAGCCAGCAGCGCTTTCGCGACCTGTTTCGCAACCCCATCGAGCGCCAGGGCAGCACCGAGCGGCTGGCGCAACTGCGCGCGCGCATCACCCCCTTCATGCTGCGCCGGGCCAAGTCGGTGGTGGCGCACGAGCTGCCGCCCAAGATCGAGACCGTGATGCCGGTGGACCTCTCGGGCGGCCAGGCAGACCTGTACGAGACCATCCGCCTGGGCATGGAAAAGACCGTGCGCGAGGCGCTGCAGGCCAAGGGCCTGGCGCGCTCGCAGATCACCATCCTCGACGCGCTGCTCAAGCTGCGCCAGGTGTGCTGCGACCCGCAGCTCGTGCCGCTGGAGGCGGCGCGCAAGGTGCACACCTCGGCCAAACTCGCGCAGCTGATGGAAATGCTGCCCGAGATGCTGGCCGAAGGCCGGCGCATCCTGCTGTTCTCGCAGTTCACGAGCATGCTGGCGCTGATCGAGGCCGAGCTGTCCAAACACGGCCTGCCCTGGGTCAAGCTCACGGGCCAGAGTCAGAAGCGCGACGCCATCATCGACCGGTTCACCAGCGGCGAGGTGCCGCTGTTCCTCATCAGCCTGAAGGCCGGTGGGGTGGGGCTGAACCTGCCGCAGGCCGACACCGTGATCCACTACGACCCCTGGTGGAACCCCGCCGTGGAGGCCCAGGCCACCGACCGTGCCCACCGCATCGGGCAGACGCAGAGCGTGTGGGTGGTCAAGCTGGTGGCGCGCGGCACCATCGAAGAGCGCATACTGGCCCTGCAGGAGAAAAAGGCCCAGCTGGCCGAAAGTCTTTACCAGGGTGCGGCGGGGCGAAAGCAGCCGCTTTTCACCGAAAGCGACCTTGCCGAGCTGCTGCAGCCGCTCTCGCTGCCGTAGCCAACAGGGGCTGGCAAAGGCGTTTTTCCGCGCAAACCCGCGCCGGGCGTTGTTCTGCCGCACATGCAGGGTGTTTGCGGCGTGCTCGTGGCCCCGCGTCTTGGCAAATCAACGCTTTACGGGCTACAATACGTTTCTCACGACCAAGCGGGCGGGTACCAACCGCCCGTTTTTTTTGGTCGTTTGCTTTTGGAGCTCGAAGCCTCTGGGGGTTATCGGGTTTTTTGTTTTTCCGGGATTGAATAGAACACGTGGCACTGCAGCAAGTCGTTGAACAAATTGTGATTGGCCTGGGGTATGACCTGGTGGAGATCGAACGCTCCGCTGGTGGTCTGCTGCGCATCACCATCGACTTGCCCTGGGTACAGCCTGCCGCCGATGCGCCCGCGCCGGCCGTAGAGCAGTACGTCACGGTCGAAGATTGCGAGAAGGTCACCCGCCAGCTGCAGTTTGCGCTGGAGGTCGATGGCGTTGAATACAAGCGCCTGGAAGTGTCTTCTCCCGGAATCGATCGACCCTTGCGCCACGAGCAGGACTTCGTGCGTTTCGAAGGCTCGATCATCGACATCACATTGAGGGCGCCCATCGGCGCGGCAGGAGCGGGGCAGGTGAATGCCACGCGCAAGAAATTTCGCGGCACGCTGGAGCGGGCCGAGGCAGGGGGTTGGCAGATCGTCTGGAGCGAAGAGCCCGCTGTCAAGCCGGGTCAAAGAATCAGCAAGAAGCGCGTGCCCGCCCCGTTGCAGGCGCTGGGCTTCACCCTGGATGAAACACGGGAAGTCCGTCTGGCGCCCATTGTCGATTTCAAGGGGCGCAGCAACAAGCCAGGGGCCGAGCCCGCCTGAGTTGCAAGCAGGCTGCTGAATGAATTGGGCAGATGGCCGCCGAGTGCAGCCTTTGCTTATCGGGTGATTGAACTAGGAGAGTCGTCGCATGAATCGCGAATTGTTGATGTTGGTTGAGGCCATTTCGCGCGAAAAGAACGTGGAGCTGGACGTGGTCCTGGGCGCCGTGGAGTCGGCCCTGGCCCAGGCTACCAAGAAGCTGTACCAGGGCGAGGTGGACATTCGCGTGTCCGTCGATCGCGACAGCGGCAACTATGAGACTTTCCGCCGCTGGCTGGTGGTGCCTGACGATGCAGGCCTGCAGAACCCGGAAGCCGAAGAACTGCTGATGGATGCGAAAGATCGCATTGCCGACATCGAAGTCGGCGAGTACATCGAAGAAGGCGTCGAATCCGTGCCCATCGGCCGCATCGGCGCCATGGCAGCCAAGCAGGTCATCCTGCAGAAGATCCGCGACGCGGAGCGCGAAATGCTGCTCAACGACTTCATGTCGCGCGGCGAGCGCATCTTCACCGGCACCGTCAAGCGCATGGACAAGGGCGACATCATCGTCGAGTCCGGCCGGGTGGAAGGCCGCCTGCGCCGCAGCGAGATGATCTCCAAGGAAAACCTGCGCAGCGGTGACCGTGTGCGCGCCATGATCATGGAAGTGGACCTGACGCTGCGCGGCGCGCCCATCATCCTGTCGCGCTCGGCGCCCGAGTTCATGATCGAGCTGTTCCGCCAGGAAGTGCCCGAGATCGAACAGGGCCTGCTGGAGATCAAGAGCTGCGCCCGTGACTCCGGTTCGCGCGCCAAGATCGCCGTGCTCTCGCACGACAAGCGCGTGGACCCCATCGGCACCTGCGTCGGCGTGCGCGGCACCCGCGTGAATGCGGTGACCAACGAGCTCGCCGGCGAGCGCGTGGACATCGTGCTGTGGTCCGAAGACCCGGCCCAGTTCGTGATTGGTGCGCTGGCCCCGGCCAACGTCTCCTCCATCGTGGTCGATGAAGAAAAGCACGCCATGGACGTGGTGGTGGACGAGGAAAACCTCGCCATCGCCATCGGCCGCGGTGGTCAGAACGTGCGCCTGGCGTCCGACCTGACCGGCTGGAAGATCAACATCATGGACGCCGCCGAGTCGGCGCAAAAGCAGGCCAACGAGTCCGACACGGCCCGCAAGCTGTTCATGGAAAAGCTCGATGTGGACGAGGAAATCGCCGACATCCTGATCTCCGAAGGTTTCGCCAGCCTGGAAGAAGTGGCCTATGTGCCGCTGCAGGAAATGCTGGAAATCGAAAGCTTCGACGAAGACACCGTCAATGAGCTGCGTGCCCGTGCCAAGGATGCTCTGCTCACCATGGAAATCGCCCGTGAGGAAAGCGTGGAAGAGGTCTCCCAGGACCTGCGCGACCTCGAAGGCCTGACCCCGGAGCTGATTGCAAAATTGGCCGAAGGCGGTGTGCACACACGTGACGACCTGGCCGATCTGGCCATTGATGAGCTGACCGACCTGACCGGACAGTCTGCAGACGATGCCAAAGCCTTGATCATGAAGGCGCGCGAACACTGGTTCGCGGGGCAGCAAGAGTAAGGGTCAGGGAGGCACGAACCACATATGTCCAGTAATACTGTCGCCGAGTTTGCAACCGAACTCAAAAAATCGCCTGAAACCCTGCTCGACCAGCTCAAGGCTGCCGGCGTGGGCAAGGCCGCCCCATCGGACGCGTTGACCGAGTCCGACAAGCAAAAGCTGCTCGTGTACCTGCAAAACAGCCACGGCACCGCCGCGGTCGACCGCAAGAAGATCACGTTGACGAAGAAGTCCACCAGCGAGATCAAGCAGGCCGATGCCACGGGCAAGGCGCGCACGATCCAGGTGGAAGTGCGCAAGAAGCGCACCTTCATCAAGCGCGATGATGGCGTGGAGGGCTCTGCCGAGTCCGAAGACGCCGTGGTGGAAGAGACACCGATCTCGAGCGAAGAACTTGAGCTGACGCGCCGCGAGGAAGAAGCACGCCGCCAGGCCGAGCTGATCCGCCGCCAGGAAACCGAACTCGCCGAAAAGCGTGCCGAGCGCGAAGCCCGCGAACAGCGCGAGCGCGAAGCCGAAGAGCGCGCTGCCGCCTACGCTGCCCAGGAAGCCGAGAAGAAGGCCCAGGCCTCTGCCGTCAAGCAGGAAGCCACGCGTGAGCAGGCCGCCGAGGCCGCCGCACGCAACGCTGCCCAGACCGAAGCCCGTGAAAAGGCTGCAGCCGAGTCCAAGGCCCGCTCCGACGAGGAAGTGGCCCGCGCCGCCGACCTCGACGCACGCCGCCGCAAGGCCGAAGCCGAGGCAGCCGCCATCCGCTCCATGATGGCCACGCCCAAGAAGGCGGTCATGGTGGCCAAGAAGCCCGAAGAACCCAAGCCCGTGGCCAAGCCCGCGCTGGCTGGCGATGCCAAGAAGGGCACGCTGCACAAGCCCGCAGTGGGCACGGGCACCGGCCCGGCACGCCCTGGCGCACCTGCCACGGCGGCAGCGCCTGGCGCGGCCGCCGGCAAGGAAGTGAAGTCGGCCAAGCTGTCCTCCAGTTGGGCGGGCGACACGGCCAAGAAGAAGGAAATCAAGACCCGCGGCGACAGCAGCGGGGGCGTGGGGCGCAACAACTGGCGCGGAGGCCCGCGTGGCCGCCGTGGCAATGACCGCGACCACCGTGACGACCACCACCAGCAATCCGCTCCGGTGGAGGCGCGCATCATCGAAGTGCACGTGCCCGAAACCATTACGGTGGCCGAGCTGGCACACAAGATGTCGATCAAGGCCAACGAAGTCATCAAGGCCCTGATGAAGATGGGCCAGATGGTCACCATCAACCAGCCGCTGGACCAGGACACCGCCATGATCATGGTGGAAGAAATGGGCCACAAGGCCGTGGTGGCGGCGCTGGACGATCCGGAAGCCTTCACCGACGACGACACCTTGCAAAAGGACGTCGAACTGCTGCCACGCGCACCTGTGGTCACCGTCATGGGCCACGTGGACCATGGCAAGACCTCGCTGCTCGACTACATCCGCCGTGCCAAGGTCGCCTCGGGCGAAGCCGGCGGCATCACGCAGCACATCGGTGCCTACCACGTGGAAACGCCACGCGGCATGATCTCGTTCCTGGACACCCCTGGCCACGAGGCGTTCACCGCCATGCGTGCCCGTGGTGCACAGGCCACCGACATCGTGATCCTGGTGGTGGCAGCGGACGACGGTGTCATGCCCCAGACCAAGGAAGCCATCAAGCACGCCAAGGCGGCTGGTGTTCCCATCGTGGTGGCGGTCAACAAGATCGACAAGCCCGATGCCAACGCCGATCGCGTCAAGCAGGAGCTGGTGGTCGAGTCCGTCGTGCCTGAAGAGTACGGTGGCGAGTCGCCATTCGTCTCGGTGTCGGCCAAGACCGGCCAGGGCATCGACGACCTGCTCGAACAGGTGCTGCTGCAGGCCGAAGTGCTGGAACTGAAGGCCCCGGTCGACTCGCTGGCCAAGGGCCTGGTGATCGAAGCCCAACTGGACAAGGGCCGCGGCCCTGTGGCCACGGTGCTGGTGCAGTCCGGTACGCTCAAGGTCGGCGATGTGGTGCTTGCAGGCCAGACCTACGGCCGCGTGCGCGCCATGCTGGACGAAAACGGCAAGACCGCCAAGACCGCAGGCCCATCGATCCCGGTGGAAATCCAGGGTCTGACCGAAGTGCCCCAGGCCGGCGACGAATTCATGGTGCTCACGGATGAACGCCGTGCCCGCGAAATCGCCACCTACCGTGCCGGCAAGTTCCGCAACACCAAGCTGGCCAAGCAGCAGGCTGCGAAGCTCGAGAACATGTTTGCCGACATGACGGCAGGCGAAGTGAAGATGCTGCCCATCATCGTCAAGTCCGACGTGCAGGGTTCGCAGGAAGCGCTGTCGCAGTCGCTGCTCAAGCTCTCGACCGACGAGGTCAAGGTGCAGCTGGTGTACGCCGCAGTGGGCGCCATCAGCGAGTCGGACATCAACCTGGCGATCGCCTCCAAGGCCATCGTGATCGGTTTCAACGTGCGTGCCGATGCCGGTGCACGCAAGCTGGCCGAGAGCAATGGCGTCGATCTGCACTACTACAGCATCATCTATGACGCTGTGGACGAGTTGCGCGTGGCCATGTCGGGCATGCTGGCTCCCGAGCAGCGCGAAGAGATCATCGGTACGGCCGAGATCCGCACGGTGTTCGTGGCGACCAAGATCGGTACGATTGCCGGTTCGTACATCACCTCGGGCATGGTCCATCGCAACGCACGGTTCCGCCTGCTGCGCGACAACGTGGTGGTCTACACGGGCGAAGTCGACTCGGTCAAGCGCCTCAAGGACGACGTCAAGGAAGTCAAGGAAGGCTTCGAGTGCGGTATCAAGCTCAAGAACTACAACGACATCAAGGAAGGCGATCAACTCGAATTCTTTGATATCAAGGAAATCGCGCGGACGCTGTAACCGATGGCTGCGAAGAAGAAGTCCTCCACCCCGAACCGCGCCTTCAAGGTCGCCGATCAGATCCAGCGCGATCTGACGGAGCTGATCGCGCGCGAGTTGAAAGACCCGCGCGTGGGCATGGTGACGCTGCAGGGTGTGGAGGTGACTCCCGACTACGCGCACGCCAAGGTGTTCTTCAGCCTGCTGGTGGGCGACCCTGTGGAAACACAGGCGGCGCTCAACCAGGCGGCTGGGTTCCTGCGCAACGGCCTGTTCAAGCGCCTGCACATCCACACGGTGCCCACGCTGCACTTCGTGTACGACCGCACCTCTGAGCGTGCGGCCGACATGAACGCCTTGATCGCCAAGGCCGTCTCTTCGCGCGCCCAAGAGGAGTAGTCCATGCACTCGCCTCGCACCAGGGTGCAGCGGCGCCCTGTGCATGGGGTGTTGCTGCTGGACAAACCGCTCGGCCTGTCGAGCAACGACGCCTTGCAAAAGGCCAAATGGCTGCTGCGCGCCGAAAAAGCGGGCCATACCGGCACGCTTGATCCGCTGGCCAGCGGCGTGCTGCCGCTGTGCTTTGGCGCGGCCACCAAGTTCAGCCAGCTGCAGCTCGATGCCCCCAAGACCTATGAGGCCGTGGCCCTGCTGGGCGTGACCACCACCACCGGCGATGCCGAGGGCGACGTGATCGAACGCCGCCCCGTGGTGCTGGCCGAGCTCACGCCCGAGCGCCTGGCTGCCGTGCAGCAGCAGTTCACCGGCCCCCTCCAGCAGGTGCCGCCGATGTACAGCGCCCTCAAGAAGGACGGCAAGGCCCTGTACGAATACGCGCGCGCCGGCATCGAGGTGGACCGGCCCGCACGCGACGTGGTGATCCATTCGCTTTCCCTCACGCTGCTGGCGGACAATCCGGATGCCATCGCCGTTAAAATGGTGGTGCAGTGCAGCAAAGGCACCTACATCCGCACGCTGGGTGAGGACGTGGGCGCGGCGCTGGGTTTCGGTGCCCACCTTACCTTTTTGCGCCGCATCGATACCGGGGGTATCGGGGTGGAGCGCTGTGTCACGCTGGCGCAGCTCGAAGCCATGGAGGAGGGGGAGCGCCTGGCGCAGCTGGAGCCGCCCGAGTCCCTGCTGGCGCAACACGTGCGTGTCACGCTGGACAGCGAGAATGCTGCTCGCTTCCTGTCGGGCGTACGCCGCCGAGGCACCTGGCCCGATGCCGGGGCCGTGGCGGTGTTTGGCGACAATCCCCCGGCGCTGCTGGGGGTGGGCCACATCGTGGGCGGGGAGCTGGTGCCCGACAGGCTCCTGAGTCCGCTGGAAATTCAACAAATTTTGGAAGGTACGCCGCACCTGCAAGCCAGCGGCACATTGGAAAAACTATGACTAAACAGATCCGCAACATCGCCATCATCGCCCACGTTGACCATGGCAAGACCACCATGGTGGACCAATTGCTGCGCCAGTCCGGCACCTTCGCCGACCACGAAAAGGTCGTCGACACCGTGATGGACAACAACGCGATTGAAAAAGAGCGTGGCATCACGATCCTGGCCAAGAACTGCGCCGTGAGCTGGGAAGGCACCCACATCAACATCGTGGATACCCCTGGTCACGCGGACTTCGGCGGTGAAGTGGAGCGTGCCCTGTCCATGGTCGACAGCGTGGTGCTGCTGATCGACGCGCAAGAGGGCCCCATGCCCCAGACGCGTTTCGTGACCAAGAAGGCCCTGGCCCTGGGCCTGCGCCCCATCCTGGTGGTGAACAAGGTCGACAAGCCCGGTGCCAACCCCGACAAGGTCGTGAACGCCGCGTTCGACCTGTTCGACAAGCTCGGTGCCACCGATGAGCAACTCGACTTCCCCGTGGTGTACGCCTCGGGCATCAACGGCTGGTCGTCGCTGGTGGAAGGCGCTCCTGGCGAGCAGTGGGGCCCCGACATGTCGGCCCTGTTCAACACCATCCTGAGCCACGTTCCCCCGAACACGGGTGATCCGGCCGCTCCGCTGCAGCTGCAGATCTCGGCGCTGGACTTCTCCACCTTCGTGGGCCGCATCGGCGTGGGCCGCATCAGCCAGGGCACCATCAAGCCCATGATGGACGTGGTCGTCATGGAAGGCCCCGATGGCAAGGCCGTCAAGGGCCGCGTCAACCAGGTGCTGACCTTCCAGGGCCTTGATCGCATGCAGACGCCCATGGCCGGCCCTGGCGACATCGTGCTGATCAACGGCATCGAAGACATCGGCATCGGCGTGACCATCACCGACCCTGCCAACCCCGCGCCGCTGCCCATGCTCAAGGTGGACGAGCCCACGCTGACCATGAACTTCTGCGTGAACACCTCGCCACTGGCCGGCCGCGAAGGCAAGTTCGTGACCAGCCGCCAGATCTGGGACCGCCTGCAAAAGGAGCTGCAACACAACGTGGCCCTGCGCGTGAAGGAAACCGACGAAGAAGGCATCTTCGAAGTGATGGGCCGTGGTGAATTGCACCTGACCATCCTGCTCGAAAACATGCGCCGCGAAGGCTACGAAATGGCCGTGTCCAAGCCCCGCGTCGTGTTCCGCGACGTGAACGGCGAAAAGCACGAGCCTATCGAACTGGTGACGGCCGACATCGAAGAAGGCCACCAGGGCGGCGTGATGCAGGCGCTGGGTGAGCGCAAGGGCGAGTTGGTGAACATGGAGCCGGACGGCCGTGGCCGCGTGCGCCTGGAGTACCGCATTCCTGCGCGGGGCCTGATCGGCTTCACCAACGAATTCCTGAACCTGACGCGTGGCTCGGGCCTCATCAGCAACATCTTCGACAGCTACGAGCCGCACAAGGGCGACATCGGCGGCCGCAAGAACGGCGTGCTGATCTCCATGGACGACGGTGAAATCTTCACCTACGCCCTGGGCAAGCTCGACGACCGTGGCCGCATGTTCGTCAAGGCCAACGATCCCGTGTACGAAGGCATGATCGTCGGCATCCACAGCCGCGACAACGACCTGGTGGTGAACGCCACGCGTACCAAGCAGCTGACCAACTTCCGCGTGTCCGGCAAGGAAGACGCGATCAAGATCACGCCGCCCATCGATGCCACGCTCGAATACGCCGTGGAATTCATCGAGGACGACGAACTGGTCGAAATCACGCCCAAGTCCATCCGCATCCGCAAGCGCCACCTGAAGGAAAGCGACCGCAAGCGCGCGGGCCGCTGAGAGCGCGGCGTTCCCTCTCCGTGCTGGAGAGGGGAATGACGACACCAGGCTGAAAGGCTTGCCAAAGGGCCACAGTCACCATGCTGTGGCCCTTTTGTCGTCAAGAGCGGTTAAAAGAACTCTTTCGGCGCCGTCGCTGCGCGCAGGCCTTCGGGCTGGGCGCGTTCCGTGGGGCTGCTTTTGGACGAGGATGCAGGCGATGGCGGTAACCCGGTGAAGCTCACCCATTCAAAGGCCGTGGCCCTGATGGTCGCCGTGACCCTGATGTGGTCCATCGCCGGCGTCGTCACGCGCCACCTGGAGCAGGCGCGCAGCTTCGAGGTCACTTTCTGGCGCAGCCTGTTCACGCTGGCTGCGCTGCTGGTCATACTGCCTGCGCTGCAGGGGCGTGCGGTGTTCGCCTCCATGCGCCAGAGCGGGCGGGCGTTGTGGATCTCGGGCCTGTGCTGGAGCGTGATGTTCACCGCCTTCATGGTGGCCATTCTGCTCATGCCGGTGGCCAACGTGCTGGTCACCATGGCGGCAGGGCCCCTGCTCACCGCGCTGTTCGCGCGCGTGTTCATCGGCCACCGCATCGCCCCGCGCACCTGGGCTGCCATCGGTGTGGCAGGCTTGGGTATCGCCTGGATGTACGGCTCGCAAATGGCCGGGCTGCCCGTGGTGGGCACGCTGGTGGCCTTGTGCGTGCCCGTCGCCGCTGCCATCAACTGGACGGTGGTGCAGCACGCGCAGCGCCACGGCCATGCGGTGGACCTGGCGCCCGCCGTGCTGGTAGGGGCGGTCATCTCGGTGGTGGCCACGCTGCCCCTGGCGCTGCCGTTCCAGGCCTCGGCGCATGACCTTTGGCTGCTGGCCCTGCTGGGCGTGGTGCAATTGGCCATCCCCTGCGTGCTGGCAGTGCGCTGCGGACAGGTGCTCAAGGCCCCCGAACTGGCTCTGCTGAGCCTGCTCGAAGTGATCTTTGGTATTTTGCTGGCATGGCTGGGCGCGGGCGAAGAGCCCGCTGCCGCCGTGCTGACGGGTGGCGCGCTGGTGATCGGCGCGCTGGTTTTCAACGAATTACTGGCTTTCAAGGAACAACAATGACGGAGACGACCATGACTGCAACCAATACGGCTGCCGCTGCCGAAGTGCTGAGCGAAGTGCGCGGCCAGGTGGGCTTCATCACGCTGAACCGCCCGCGCGCGCTCAATGCGCTGTCGCTGGGCATGGTGCGCGACCTCATGGCCATCCTGCTCGCGTGGCAGCACGACGATGCAGTGCTGGCCGTGGCGATTCGCGGCAGCAACAAGGAGGGCCCCTTCGGCGCCTTCTGCGCCGGTGGCGACATCCGCTTTTTGCACCAGGCCGGCAGCCAGGGCAACCCGCAGCTCGAGGACTTCTTCACCGAGGAATACGCCCTCAACCACCTGATCCACAACTACGCCAAGCCCTACATCGCCTTCATGGACGGCATCGTCATGGGCGGCGGCATGGGCATCAGCCAGGGCGCCGCGCTGCGCGTGGTGACCGAGCGCACGAAGATGGCCATGCCCGAGACGGCCATCGGCCTGTTCCCCGACGTGGGTGGCGGCTACTTCCTGGCGCGCTGCCCCGGCAGCGCGGGCGAATGGCTGGCGCTCACCGGCGACACCATCGGCGCCGATGCGGCCGTGGCCTGCAACCTGGCCGATGGCTGCATCCCGGTGGACCAGCAGGCCCCCGTGTGGGAGGCCCTGGGCACGCAGCCGTTTGCCGATGCAGAGGCCGTCAAGGCCTTCGTCGTTGCGCGCCTGCTGCCGAAGAACCAGGCGGTTGCGGTAGAACTGGCTCAGGCGGATACTTACTTCGCGCTGCCCACCGTGGGCGAGATCGTGCGCGCCCTCGAAGCCGCCGATTCCGACTGGGCGCGTGCCACCGTTGCCACTCTGCGCAAGCGCTCGCCGCTGATGCTGCACGTGGTGCTCGAACAGATCCGCCGTGCGCGCGGCATGGGCCTGGCCGACGACCTGCGCATGGAGCGCGACATGGTGCGCCACTGCTTTTACCTGCGCCCCGGCCAGAGCGAAACGGTGGAGGGCATCCGCGCCCTGGCCGTGGACAAGGACCATGCGCCGAAGTGGAACCCCGCACGCATCGAAGACGTCACGCCCGCCATGGTGGCACCGTTCTTCGCCAGCCCCTGGCCCGCGCACTCGCATCCCTTGGCAGCCTTGGTGTGACCCAGAACGCGGCCCGCTGACCTCGTCAGCGGGTTCCCGTCAGGCCCCTGCTGCGACGGCCTTTGGCGCCTGCGCGTGCATGCGCAGGAGCATCGACTCGAGTTTTTCGTTGGTCAGCCCGGTGTGCGCAGTCGCACGTGCCGCCTGTGTGTCGGCTGCCCGCACCTCTGCTCTGCCCGATGGGTCGACGGCACGGCCCAATGTGGGGGCCGAAGAACGGGTGCTGTGTGCTGTCGTCATGGCGAATCGATCCATCGGTGTTGCTGGCGCAACAGTCTGATGGGGATCCGTGCCGCCCGGTCTTGAAAAAAGCAGGGCAAAGCCGTGCGAGATCGGCCGATCTGCGGATCGGTCGCTACAGCTGCCGGTGCACCGCCGCTGCCAGGGTAAGCAACTCCTGGCGCGACAACTGGCCGCTCAGGGCATAGCCAAAGCCCTGGTCGGCCCAGTAGAAGCCAGGCACGGGGCCATCGCTGGTGAACTGGAAGGCGGTCTCTGCCGCACTGGGCGGCACCGGCGCGCCAGGCTTGGCCGCAACGGGGGCTGCCGGGGCGCCGGGCCGCGCGATGGCGCCCAGGTACAGGGTGATGCGCTCGCCCTTGGTGTTCTGGTACATGAACTGCGCGCGTGCGCCCGCATCACCGGGCAGCAGGCGGCCACCCACCAGTTCGTAGCCTTCATCGGCCAGCACGGGCAGCTTGAGCGGGCGGCCCAGCCGCTTGGAGAGCCACTGCACCAAGTGCTCCTGCTGCGCGGCAGGCACCTCTACGGGGTGGCGCACCTCGGGCTGGTACACGGCATGCGCCACGGCGGCCTGCTGGGCAAAGCGCTGCCCGGTGGCGGCCAGCACCAGGGCCTGGCTGTCGGTGCGGCCCGTGGCGGGCCACAGGCTGCGCCCGGTCCAGCCCAGGGCAAACGCCAGCAGCACTGATGCTGCCATGCCGCCCCAGCGCCACCATTGGTCCTGCCGCTCCCTGCGGGCCGACGTGCGCAGTGCGGCGGCCACCAGGGCCTCGGGCACAGGCTCGGTCAGCATGCCCTGGTGCAGGGCGCGCAGTTGCTGGCGCTGCTGCTGCCAGTGCGCCAGGGTCTCTTGCGCGCCGGCCTGGCCTTCAAGCCGGTGGCGCAGGGCGGTTTCATCCGCAGGCGACAGGCGGCCATCCGCCAGCGCATGCCATGCGGCTTCGTCGTCGGTGGGTGGGGCAGGGTGGTGGTGCTTGTCCATGGCGGGCTGGCGCTCGGGCTTCATCATTTGAGGCGGCGCAAGGTGGTTGGCTGGCCGGCGGGTGCACCGTGGTCCGGGGGATTCTCGGTGGCTGCCGGGGCCGGGGCCGGTGCGGTCGAGGCAGTAGGCGCACGCTCCATCAGCAGGCGCAGGCGGCTGCGCGCGCGCGACAGGCGCGACATCACCGTGCCCACGGGGATGCCCAGAATGCGCGCCGTGTCGCCATAGTCCATGTCCTCCAGCGTCACCAGCAGCAGCACGGCGCGCTGCTCGGGCGGCAGGCGCTGCAGGCAGCGCTCCAGGTCCAGCGCATCATCGCCCATGCCGGCGCTACCCTGCAGGCTGTCGTGCAGGTCATCCAGGTCCAGATGGGGCTGCGGCGGCTGGGTGCGCAGCTGGTTGAGGTACAGGTTGTGCATCAGCGTGAACAGCCAGGCGCGCAGGTCGCTGCCCGTGCGCCACAGCAGCCATTTGCTGCAGGCCCGCTCCAGCGTGTCCTGCACCAGGTCGTCGGCCGCCCAGGCATCGCCCGTGAGCACGCGCGCATAGCGGCGCAGTGCGGGCAGCTGTTCGACGACCTGGGTGCGGTTCATGCCGAGGGGGCGGGGTAGCGATCAGGGGCGTGCCGTGCGCCACACCTGGTTCACGCCGTCGCCCGTCTTGTCGCCGGGCTTGGCATCCTTGACCCAGTAGTACAGCGGCTTGCCCTTGTAGGCCAGTTGCATCTTGCCGTCGTCACGGGTGACCACGCTGTAGTCGCTGCCGGGTGCCTTGTCGGCCATCAGCGGCGGCCAGTTGGTGGCGCAGGGGCCGTTGCACACCGACTTGCCGCTGCCGGCAGCATCGCGGTCGAAGGTGTACAGCGTCATGCCGCCGGCACCCACGAGCACGCCGTCCATGGTTTTCACGGGGCCATCGGCGGCCATGGTGGAGCAGCCGGCAATGGCAACGAACGCGGCGATGGACAACAGGGTCTTTTTCATGGTTTCTCCAAGTGGAAGAAGGGGGTTGCAGGCACCGGCAAATGCCGCCTTGCACCTCCACAAACACCGGGGCGCAGTGGTTTATTCCACCGCGCATGAGAAAAGTTGAGCCTGCCCGCCAGGCGTCAGCGGTTGCGGCTCTTCATCGCACGCTCCACCTCGCGCTTTCCTTCGCGGTCCTTGATGGTGTCGCGCTTGTCGTGCTCGGCCTTGCCCTTGGCCAGAGCGACCTCGCACTTCACGTAGCCGTTCCTCCAGTGCAGGTTCAGCGGCACCAGCGTGTAGCCCTTTTGCTCCACCTTGATGATCAGGTGCTTGATGTCATCCTTCTTGAGCAGCAGCTTCTTGGTGCGTATGGCATCGGGGCTCACGTGGGTCGAAGCGGTCTTGAGCGGGTTGATCTGGCAGCCCAGCAAGAACAGCTCGCCGTCACGGATCAGCACGTAGCCGTCGGTCAGCTGCACCTTGCCTTCGCGCAGCGCCTTCACTTCCCAGCCGTACAGGACCATGCCTGCCTCGTGGCGTTCTTCGAAGAAATAGTTGTAGGCCGCCTTCTTGTTGTCGGCAATGCGGGCGGTTGGATCGGGTTTCTTGGCCATGAGTTATTAATTGAGGCGCAAACGAGGAGATAAAAGGCCTCCCTACAATGCTTGTGTCTCGCACCTGTCATTTTAGGGCGTGTCCTCGATCTTCTTTGGCCCATGCCACCGCATGTGGCGACGATCGTGGCCCAAGCCCTTCCCTTGCATGAAAACCGTCAACAAGTCCGTCCTCATCTGGTACAGCCCCGAAGAAATGTTCGCCCTGGTCACCGGGGTCGAAAAATACCCCGAGTTCCTGCCCTGGTGCGACAGCGCCACCGTGCTGGAGCAGTCGGACGAGGGCATGACGGCCGAGGTGGGCATTGCCTTTGGCGGCATCCACAAGGCCTTCGTCACCCGCAACACGCACGAGGCCGGCCGGCGCGTGCAGATGCGCCTGGTCAAGGGCCCGTTCTCGCAGCTCGATGGTGACTGGCACTTTCACCCCGTGGGCGACGGCAGCCAGCGCGCCTGCAAGGTCGAGCTGGGCCTGAACTACGGCTTTGACAACGCCGCCCTGGCTGCCCTGGTGGGGCCCGTGTTCGACCGCATCGCGGGCAGCATGGTCGACGCCTTCGTGAAGCGCGCGGAGCAGGTGTATGGCTGATGGCACCGGCGGCACACCGGCTGCGGCAACCCTGCAGATCACCGTGGTGGTCTCGCTGGCGCCCCGGCAGGTAAGCGAATGCACACTGCAACTGCCCCCCGGCAGCACCCTGGCCGACGCCCTGCAGGCCGCCGGGCCCACGGCTGCGCAGCGCGAGGGCATGGTGTGCGGCATCTGGGGCCGTGCCCAGCCCGAGACCACCGTGCTCAAGGACCAGGACCGGGTCGAGCTGTACCGGGGCCTCAAGGTCGACCCCAAGGTGGCACGCCGCGAGCGCTTTGCACGCCAGGGTGCACGCGCCACCGGCCTGTTTGCCCGGCAGCGGCCTGGTGGCAAATCAGGATACTAAATGAAACAAAAACGGCGCCCAAGGCGCCGTTTTTTTGCCACGAATGGGCTTTTGGCGGGCTCAGCGCTTGCAGTCGGAGGCGATCACCGCGTTGATGCGCTTGGTCTCGGCGGCGCGCTGGGCCTCGTCGAGGAACACGCGCTCACCCTGGGCCGTGGTCTGCCGCAGGGGCGTACCCGAGTCCATCAGGGCCTTGGCATCGCGTGCTTTGGTGCAGTTTTCTGCCTTGGCCTTGGCGACCTTGTCGTCCTCGGCCTTCTTCTTGGCGGCTTCGGCGGCTTCGGCTTCGGCCTTGCGCTTCTCCAACTCCTTGTCCTTTCCGCTGGCGGCACTGGCCGGTGCCGCAGGGGCTGCGGCGGCGCCAGAGGCTGCGGTAGCTGCGCCGGCCGGTGCCGGTGCGGCTGCAGCGGCAGGTGCACCGGCGGCTGGCGTGGTCACGCGCGGGCCGCCAAAGCTCGGCTGCTTGAGCATGTTCTTTTCCGGAATGTCCTGCGGTGGCGGGCGGTCACTGAAGACCTTGCGGCCGTCCTTGTCGATCCACTGCCATTGCGCGGCAGCACCCAGGGCCCAAGTGCAGGCGACGGCCAGTAAAACAATCTTGTGCAATTTCATGCAGGCAAGTTTAGCCGTGCAACAAGTCTGCCGCCAGTGCGGGCGGGAGGGGTGGGGCATGCTGCAACGCCGCACGGGCGGGTGTGGCGCCCTGCAGCGCGTTGCGCAGACGGGTACAATCCGTCTTTTGGAGCCTTCTCATGCGCCTTCTTGGAAAAGCGCTCACCTTCGACGATGTGTTGCTGGTGCCAGCGTACTCCCAGGTCCTGCCCAAGGACACGTCCCTCGCGACGAAACTCTCCCGTAACATCCAGCTGAACCTGCCTCTCGTGTCCGCCGCCATGGACACCGTGACCGAAGCGCGCCTGGCCATTGCCATTGCCCAGGAGGGCGGCATCGGCATCGTGCACAAGAACCTCACGGCGCAGGAGCAGGCCGCCCAGGTGGCCAAGGTCAAGCGCTACGAATCCGGCGTGCTGCGCGACCCCGTGGTCATCACCCCCGAGCACACCGTGCTGCAGGTGCTGCAGCTGTCCGAGCAACTGGGCATCTCCGGCTTCCCGGTGTGCGACGGTGGCAAGGTGGTGGGCATCGTCACCGGGCGCGACCTGCGCTTTGAAACGCGCTACGACGTCAAGGTCCACCAGATCATGACCCCGCGCGAAAAGCTGGTCACCGTCAACGAAAAGGACGGCACCACGCCGGCCGAAGCCAAGGCGCTGCTCAACAAGTTCAAGCTCGAGCGCATCCTGGTCGTCAACGACGACTTCGAGCTCAAGGGCGTGATCACCGTCAAGGACATCACCAAGCAGACCAGCTTCCCCAACGCCGCGCGCGACAGCGCCGGCCGCCTGCGCGTGGGCGCGGCAGTGGGTGTGGGCGAGGGCACCGAAGAGCGCGTCGAAGCGTTGGTGCGTGCCGGCGTCGACGCCATCGTGGTCGACACCGCCCACGGCCACAGCCGCGGCGTGATCGAGCGCGTGCGCTGGGTCAAGCAGAACTACCCGCAGATCGACGTGATCGGCGGCAACATCGCCACCGGCGCAGCCGCCTTGGCATTGGTCGAGGCTGGTGCCGACGCGGTCAAGGTCGGTATCGGCCCTGGCTCCATCTGCACCACCCGAATCGTGGCCGGTGTGGGCGTGCCCCAGATCATGGCCATCGACAGCGTGGCCACCGCCCTCAAGGGCACCGGCGTGCCGCTGATCGCGGACGGCGGCGTGCGCTACAGCGGCGACATCGCCAAGGCCCTCGCCGCAGGCGCCAGCACCATCATGATGGGCGGCATGTTCGCGGGCACCGAAGAGGCGCCCGGCGAAGTCATCCTGTTCCAGGGCCGCAGCTACAAGAGCTACCGCGGCATGGGCAGTATCGGCGCCATGCAGCAGGGCAGCGCCGACCGCTACTTCCAGGAGTCGACCACCGGCAACCCCAACGCCGACAAGCTCGTGCCCGAAGGCATCGAAGGCCGCGTGCCCTACAAGGGCTCCATGGTCTCCATCGTCTTCCAGATGGCCGGTGGCGTGCGCGCCGCCATGGGCTACTGCGGTTGCGCCACCATCGACGACATGAACAACAAGGCCGAGTTCGTCGAGATCACCACCGCCGGTATCCGCGAAAGCCACGTGCACGACGTGCAGATCACCAAGGAAGCGCCAAACTACCGCGCTGAATGATTGACCGTTGTGGATGCAATCTGGCCTGATTGAAAATATCTGGTCAGAATGATATAGTCTGGTCTGAATTAACCATTCAGGCCAGACTTTTTCTTTTTGGGGGTCCGTGCATCCATGCAGTCCGTCGGTATCTACGAAGCCAAGAGCAGGTTCTCCGCCCTGATCGAGCTGGTCGAGCAGGGTGAAGAGGTGCGCATCACCCGCCACGGCAAAGAGGTGGTGCGCCTGCTGCCCGTGCGCCGCCGCCCCGTCATCACCGACGAGCAGATCGCCCGCGAGCTGGGCCAGATGGACGCGCTGCACGCCAGCATCCGCCCCGCAGGCGAGGCCGCCACCACCGCCGCCCCCGACACCTTGCGCCGCAAGGGCAGGGCCGCAGCAGCATGACCGCCTTCGTCCTCGACGCCTCCGTCACCGCCGCCTGGCTGCTGCCCGACGCGGCCAGCGAGCACACGCGCCGCCTGTACACCCTGATCCGCCGCGACGAGGTCGAGCCCCAGGCCCCCAACCTCTGGCAGTGGGAGTGCAGCAACCTCATCAGCAGCGGCGTGCACAGCGGCCGCATACCGCCCGCATCGGTCGAAGGCCTGTGGGGCGTGCTCGAAGCCATACGCCACCGCGTGGAGCTGCACGAACTCGCCCCCGCCCAGCACAAGGCCGTGCTCGACGTTGCGCTCGACACCGGCCTGCCCACCTTCGACGCCGCCTACCTCTGGCTGGCCCGCTCGCTGCGCCTGCCCCTGGCCACCTTCGACCCCGCCCAGGCAGCCGCTGCCCAACGCAGCGGCGTACCGCTTCTCGACCTCTCCAGCCTCTGACCAGGCATCCCCCGTTTTTTGTCATCCCCCCGACCACCCAACGCCATGCAACACCAGAAAATCCTCATCCTCGATTTCGGCTCGCAAGTCACCCAGCTCATCGCCCGCCGCGTGCGCGAAGCCAACGTGTACTGCGAAGTGCACCCCTGCGACGTGACGGACGAGTGGGTGCGCGACTACGCCAAGGACGGCTCGCTCAAGGGCATCATCCTCTCCGGCAGCCACGCCAGCGTGTACGAAGACACCACCGACAAGGCGCCCGAAGCCGTGTTTACGCTCGGCCTGCCCGTGCTGGGCATCTGCTACGGCATGCAGACCATGGCGCACCAGCTGGGCGGCAAGGTCGAAGGCGGCCACAAGCGCGAATTCGGCTTTGCCGCCGTGCGCGCCCGTGGCCACACCGCGCTACTCAAGGACATTGCCGACTTCACCACCTCCGAAGGCCACGGCATGCTCAACGTGTGGATGAGCCACGGCGACAAGGTCACCGAGCTGCCCCCGGGCTTCAAGCTCATGGCCAGCACCGACAGCTGCCCCATCGCCGGCATGGCCGACGAAGAGCGCCGCTTCTACGCCCTGCAGTTCCACCCCGAAGTCACCCACACCGTGCAGGGCAGGGCGCTGCTCGACCGCTTCGTGCTCGGCATCTGCGGCACCCGCCCCGACTGGGTCATGCGCGACCACATCGCCGAAGCCGTCGAACTCATCCGCCAGCAGGTGGGCAATGAGGAAGTGATCCTCGGCCTGTCGGGCGGTGTCGATTCGTCCGTGGCCGCAGCCCTGATTCACCGCGCCATCGGCGACCAGCTCACCTGCGTGTTCGTCGACCACGGCCTGCTGCGCCTGAACGAAGGCGACATGGTCATGGACATGTTCGTCGGCAAGCTGCAGGCCAAGGTCATCCGCGTGGACGCGAGCGACATGTTCCTCGGCAAGCTGGCCGGCGTGAGCGAGCCCGAAGCCAAGCGCAAGATCATCGGCGGCCTGTTCGTCGACGTGTTCAAGGCCGAGGCCGCCAAGCTCAAGGCCGGCGACGGTGGGCACAAGGGCGCCACCTTCCTGGCCCAGGGCACCATCTACCCCGACGTCATCGAATCCGGCGGCGCCAAGAGCAAGAAGGCCGTCACCATCAAGAGCCACCACAACGTGGGCGGCCTGCCAGAGCAACTGGGCCTCAAGCTATTGGAGCCCCTGCGCGACCTGTTCAAGGACGAAGTGCGCGAGCTCGGCGTGGCCCTGGGCCTGCCGCCCGAAATGGTCTACCGCCACCCCTTCCCCGGCCCCGGCCTGGGCGTGCGCATTTTGGGCGAGGTGAAGAAAGAATACGCCGACCTGCTGCGCCGCGCCGACGCGATCTTCATCGAAGAGCTGCGCAACCATGTGGACGAAGCCACCGGCAAGAACTGGTACGACCTCACCAGCCAGGCCTTCACCGTCTTTCTGCCCGTCAAGAGTGTGGGCGTGATGGGCGATGGCCGCACGTACGACTATGTCGTGGCCCTGCGCGCCGTGCAGACCAGCGACTTCATGACCGCCGACTGGGCCGAGCTGCCGTACGCCCTGCTCAAGAAGGTGTCGGGGCGCATCATCAACGAGGTGCGGGGCATCAACCGCGTGACGTACGACGTGAGCAGCAAGCCGCCAGCGACGATTGAGTGGGAGTGAGTTGGGTTTCTGGTAGACCAGTTACTTGAAAGTTGCCGCCACTGCTTACTTTTCGAAAGGTAAGTCGCGGCAGCTATTGAGGCCTGTCGCTGTGCAGCGACGTTATGACGGTGCATAAGAGCGCCTCTTGTCACGAGCATGGCTCGGCGAGAGGCCGGCTCGAATAGATAAAGAATATTTAAATTGCAGTGACATGCAGGTGGGTGTCTGCTGCTGGTTCGGATTGAATATCGTCGATCAAAATCGAAATTCACCGTCATGCGTATACAGGTCCTTCACGCCAAAGCGAAGTTGTTTAAATACACCTGTTTTTATGCCGTCATTGAATACGCTCCAATAGGCCTTTCTAAAACCGTCAGGTCCATCACAGAATGTGCAATATTGTGTCAGCTCGACAAAGCCTATTCCCAAACAAGGAATGCCGATCTTCTGATGGAGTCTCATAAGTCTTGCGCTGTAATGTTGATAGTCGTATGTAATGCGCTCTCTGATGACCACGAGACTGAGAACTTCCTTATCCTCGATTTCAACTGACACAATTTTTTTATCAACGATGAATTGGAGGGGATGGGTCCTTTTCAGGTAGCCGATAGCTCCTGCTACTTGATTGCACCCATCATCCAGCTGGCTTTTTGCCTTACTTCTCTTCCGATCAAAGGAGCTGGAAAGCATCTTCTCGGTATTTGGTGAGTCTTTCGCTTGAATTATCAGAATGTAGTCATCTGCGACTACGAGAACATCGCAGATTTCCTCGCGGTCATTTTTTCGCAAGGGCGCGTGATAGATTTGTTGGGGGTTGAATATTCTCTGCAGCATGAGTAGAATATCCATTTCTTGGAATTGACCAGGCTCCAAACGCACAAGGGAGACTTCTGCAAAACCAGCTGAGCCGTGGAAGGTAAAGAGTTCCGGTCTCTCATCCCTAAATTTTCGATCTTCCTCGTATAGAGGGTTTAAAAAACTAACTGTAATTGCTTGCTCATCGTCAGCCGTTGATCGCATTCCAAACCAGGTTTCACCCAATTTCCGCGTGTCGAGGTCTATGTCATGCGCTGTCGGGTAAAGCTTGGCAGATGTGATCCTAGCACTAGCAATAGGCGGTATATCAATCATGGCCTCATATGCCAGCAATTCCCGATTGTGCTCATCTACCATTCTAACGAATATGCGAGAAATTTGCAGCGTTTGCAGAAGTGCCTGGGCGTGCGGCTCATGCGCAATTGGTGTCCAAACAGTGAGCGGGTTATCTATATCATCAAAGAATGCGGACACAAGACCAATAGTTGAAGAGCCCTGCCGTTCAAGAGGGACGACATAAATCTTGAACCCCCTATTCATTCTTGATGTGAGCAAGTACTGATGAGGCATCTTGACAAGGAGGGTGGGAAGATCATCACCAGGCACTACAAAGACCGTGAGCCCTCCCGGAAAACGAACGGCCTCGTTCCAGAGTGTGGGCTGGCTCGCACTGAGAATTTGATGTTTCACAGAAAAATAAACCCCACTCGAAAGCGGTTGCCTCTACTTGTTGAATGATGCTCGGTCAGCGACGACAGGCACGAGTTTTACTCAATATGCGTAGTCAATTGCAGTATCTCTGTAGTCGCCACTCGATATATGCCCTGAGAGGTCATGGCACTCACGCCGCCTCGCCGCACACGCAGTCCTGTTCCTTGTGGCAGGGGGTGAAATGAATCTGTATCGGTCGCTGCATCAGGTGAATCATGCATAGGCCTCGCCAGTAAGGACCATTGCCGAAACGTCTGGGTTTGAGGCTCGTAAGGCAGCCGTCGATACGCTATAACGTCTCGGCTCTGCATAAGGAATCGCAACCCCATAGTTGCCATCCACGATGTCCAACTTCATTTCGTAGCATGCCAGCGCCGCGCCCAGCGTGATCAGCTTGCTAGCTAGGGGCGTGACCACGAGTCGGCATCCGCCGATCACACTCAAGCTTCGCTGATAACGCTTCATCGCGCCCAACAGCTGCCGATACGCCTCGAAGGGATTACTCTCGTGAGCGTAAAGCACATTGGTCAAAGGTGTCTTGCTCACGTCAAACAGCGGCACCTTGTATTCGATCAGCAACCGGTCGCCTCGACGCGGATCGCGCGAGGGGTGCGGAAGCACCGGACATATCTCCGCAGAGTCTGGAATCTGTTCGTACATCACCTTTTGTAGTTGCGACACCCTGTTCTCGCCAAGTACTGGAAACCACACGAGTGGCCAATCGCGAGTGCTCTCAGTTTGCAACGCGCTTGCAAATCCAGGAATCAAGACCAGCTCGTTGCTGGGATCTTCGGATTGGATCACGCTGTCAAGGCCAGCATCTTCGCCGACGAGGATCTGTAGATTGATTTTCGACGCCGCCAATGGCACTGGCGCGTTACGGTTGGGCACTAGCCGATCCAGCAATGCGAGCATGAGCGATAAGTACGCTATTCGGGGAAGTGAGCTTACGTCGAGAACGATGTCTGTCTGATCAGAGACTGCGCGAAGCACTTCTTCGGTTCCGAGTCTGAGCGCATTGCTAGCGCTCAGATCATCCTCTCCCTCGGCCGTTGATTCAATCATGACCGTTCGTGATGCGCCAATGACGGCGAACCGTTGTTCCAGAGCTCTTGCGTTTGCTTCCGTCACTTCGACGAGTTCGTCGCTTAGCTGATAGCCGCGAAATCCCACCAGCAGCAACTCCGCCTTTTCAACGAAGCAACCTGACGAGGTAACGCTGCCGATGAAGCGGTCCATAACGGACTGCGCCCGCAAGTCAAATCCACGCCCCCCGACGTATAGGAGTCGAATGCCGCTATCAGCACGCCGACGCTGTTGGAACATCTGATCCCACATATCCTGCACTTCGGCGCCACGCCGAAACACATAGCGGTTCCATAGCGTCATCGCGACACCTCCACCGAGCGGCGTTTGGTTGGCGCGGAGGGGCCGTCCATCCAACTTATCAAGGCCTCGGCAGAAACGTCCTGCCAACCGCCGTATTGAAGAGGAAGGTCGTGGTACGCACAGAGCGACCTGTTCAGATAGAACACTGTACCCTCTTCCCTGGAGGCGCTGGCCGCGCTACCGCGTGTCGTCAACAGATTCTCCGCAACGCACTCCCAAAGCACGCGGGCAAGCAGCGCATGAGGTTCCGAGGTCTTTGTCTGCTCTGGTCGCAATCTGCTTAGTTCGTAGCGGCTGAGCCGGATGCCAGTTACACCCGGCGCATAGGAGGCTGACATCTGAAATGTCTTGTCTCGGCAGTACTGGCCGATGGCATCCAGCAATCTCTGGGCTCTGGTTCCTTCGGTGTGACTCTTCGGTATGAAATCGCGCTTGCGCTTGGCAGTTTCTTTGATACGGCGCTCCTGTTCCGATGGGGACAAGCGAAGGTCTGGCTGCCTCCGAAGAACCTGTTTGGCAACCATGCCCTCGTATAGGCTCGCAGCGACAGCCAGGAGCTCTTCGACGTTGGTGGTTGCCAAGGCACAGAGCCGATCAATGCCATAGTAGTAGGGTAATTTTAGGTCGTCATGACAAAGTATCTCGGCAGCACCGAGCACCTTACTGTCGCGTTCGTCGAGGTCCTCCGCAGGAAGCGGCACGAGTTCAAGCGTGAGTTGTCGCCGGCCTTCGGACCGGGCAACCAGGATGCGCGTGACGTACAGCTGCATCAGGCTCTCAAAACCAATCGTCTTCTGCCCTTCATCTGCGTGTGCCAACCAATCTGCATAACGAATGTTTTCCCGGTGGCGCTCCATCTCTGCAGCGAAAAGTGCGACCGCCTTTCCGAACACCTCCGAGAGATCTTCAGGAGTGAGCTGATCCTCAAGATATTGCGAGAATGCGCCTGCGGGGATTTCGCGCTGGACGTCTAACCGGCGGTCCAAAATGCTTTGGGCGAAGGTCGCGAACTGATGCTGACCACTCTTGCCGGACCACATGTCCTCGATGGGGTAGTGGCGAAGGTCTCGGCCCTCGCGAGCGCCCTGAGACAACAAGGCATCCCCCAGTGCGATGCTGCGCTCGGCCAGCCACACGGGAATCGCAGGCCGAAGCTCGACAAGCTCCTCCAACATCAACTCGCGCTGTTTCTTCCGAAGCTTCTGGAGGTCATCGATCATCAGCAATCGGCGCGGCGCCAACAGTTTTCCACCGCGCAAGAACTTGACAGATTGCAACCAAAGCACGCTTTCAAACCGGACATGTAGCGGAAGGTCGGCGGAAGCGTCGCTTGCGAGCGAATCAAGCTTGGCATACACAGCTCGTTCCCGCTCTTCCGCCCATCGAACCAACTCAACGGCCGAATCTGCCGTCGGAATGGATTTGAGATCACGCGCCAAATCGTCGTACTCTAAACGCACGTCAGTGAGTTGATCGGTCGACGCGTAAGCAACTAGCGAAGCAAGACTTCTCAGGGTTCGGAGAACCACCCGACAATCAAAAAGCGCTCTGAACAATCCCGCTTGTGCCATAGACGCGCCTGGTGGGAGATCAGCATAACCTGAAGCACAAGATAGGAGCACACCAAGTAACTGAGGCCCTTCAGTTTCATGCATGACCTGGCGTCCCAGCAAACGTTGGTACGACTCGTCTTGACCGGCTCGGGCATTCCAGAAAGCTCGCAGTGCCGCCGGCGTAAAAGCACGCAGCAGAGTGGTCTTACCACCTCCTGGCGGACTGGTAAATAGATGAACCGCGCCGTTGAAGGCGTCCTCGTGCAGTCTTTCGAAGATTTTCGGGGAAAAAAGACGAACAAACTCTTGGTCGGAGGTGCGCTCCGACATTCGCTCCAAGAAAGGATTTGCGCGATAGGCCACTCAAAACTCCTTGTGGCGGCTCACGCGAGGAAAGAGTCCATGGAATCGGTGCGCCTCTGAACCCCATAGCATGTAGACCGAATTGTTGGGCGTGTTGTGGGAGAGGACTACCGGCAACGCACACCCGGCAAAACCCATTTGCGCCGTGCTTGTACCGCCTACCTCAATGTGCTCGTCGAAAGCATCCGGGTCGTAGTACTTTGGATTTGTCAGTATGGACTGCAGTTCCGCCGGGACATTGTGCGTAAGGCCGACGCCCGGCTCGATGATCCAAAGCACTCGCACTTGAAGCGGCTTGTAATTGTTCTCCGACGTGAAGCGCTCAGCCCAGTACTCGATATGGTCGATCGCTTGGCGCGTTGCGACATATAGCAGGAGGAAGACTTCGTAGTGCGATGTATCGATGAGGTCGCCTTGATGAAGTCGCTCATAGATCTTCTTGATCTTTCCCTTGAATTTGTTGCTGCGACTATCGAAGCGAATATAGGTATTGCCACTTCCGGAGAAATCGTCCATCAACCACACCAGTGTGAACTTCGCTGATTGCTTTACGCTGCCAGAGTCAGGCTTAACTCGGAGAGCGTCAATCAGAACATTGGCTTGGGCCTTGTCTCCAGACTCATATGCCTGCCAGATGTCGTCATTCTCAGGAAGAGACGTTGGTGGTGATTTTTTCAAAGCCTTTGCCAGCGCCTGCAGCATGTCTTCCGCCTTGGCTTCGCCAAGCTCGTATGCTTGCCAGATTTGCTCGTTGCTGATTTCTCCATTGCTGGCTCGTAGGAGCTCATTGGTGCGGGCACCATCACTCAGTCCCAAGTACAAGGACTTCAGCTTCAGTTCCTTGAAGCGGTCATCTCGGCAGATCTCGCCGACCCGGTAGGTGGGGATGCCCTTTTCTTCGGCCACAAGACGAATCCGTTCTTGGACGATGATGTCTGGATACGCATGCTGCACCAGGTGTGAGAGTTCGTGGTCCGACACATAGACCAACCGCTCGAGCACAAATCCGAGCGCAGCGGCACGATCGGGCATGTCGAACTGATTGAGCCATAGAGCAAGGCTCTCGACGAATCGCCTCCCCGGACCGAACCTCTGGTAGTCGTCGTATTTGTAATCAGCGAGCAAACGAAGGACAGGAACATTGTCCAAGACGACGTCCTGGTCCTGCCATCCCATGACCTTGGCAAGCAAGTACTGTGCGTTCTCGTCCTTCATTGCGCCTCCGTTTCTTTATCAGTTGTCTAGCTTGAAGCGAAATGAACCAACGAGCGGGTCTATCTCTGCATGATCGAGATACCAAAGGGTGGCGTCCACATCTCGCTTGTGGTGCGGTGCCAGCTTCCATCCTCGATCGAGGCGTCGGGAAGGCTGGTCAACGCTCAAGGAAAAGCGGTGCTCAAGCAACGAGGCGTCGTTGCCGGGCCAGGCACCTTGATCACCCATCGTCACGATCTCGTAGGGATCAATGCCACGAGCTTGGATCATGCTGGCGACCAGGTGCGACTTATTGACATTGGCGGCCAACACGTCGACGGAGTGTTTGCTTCGCACGACAGTGGATGGGTCCAGGCCAGCCTGCCGAAGCGAATCAGCGATGACAAACCACATGTTCTCCGCGTTGGCACCCTCCTTGAACCGGACGCTGATCTGGTGTGGGTATGTCTCGCGAACACGCTCGATCGGCACACCCAGGCTTTCAAGGCGCCCCAGAATGCGCCGCACGTGACTAAGAAACTCGTTGGTGACAATCCCTTTGTCGATCTCTTCGTCAAGCAGGCCGATCCAGCCACCGTTATAGAGGCCCAGGTGTACTTTCGACCATGCTTTGCTCGGTAGTACATCTCGCAAATGTTCTTGGATCGATCCTCCCCGACCGGACGCGACACCAACAACGATGCCTGCGTCGAGTAGGCGCTTCAACCGTTCCACTATCGGCGCAGAGGGTGGCGAGTCCTTGCGCTGAGAGCTGCACAGGGTGCCGTCATAGTCGAAAACGATCGCACGGAAAGGCTGCAGCGAAAGTGCCGACTCGAAACTTGAAAGCGCTCGGCTCATTGCGCCATTCGACCCAATCGATGGCCACCGAGCACCCAGCACTTCGAACTTGGATTGCTCGCCACGTCGCCCTTTGTCCTCAGGGCCCGGGATGAACGACGGGAGGTCCACGTAGTACAGGTCTCGCCCGAATGAAGGCACGTGAGGCTTGGCTGGGTCTTTTCCCATCTCTGCGGCGATGAGCGAAACAAGCCGCATCTGGGCGACCAGACCCGCCAGCAAGTCTTGTGGGAGCCCTCCTCCAAGCGGCATGGTGCAGACCGGTACATCCGACGGCAGTAGCTGCTGCATCCGGGCCCAAAGCCGCTCCACGCCGGGCTCGACAAGCGCAAGAATGGCGCAGTCCTGGGCGCGCTCAGCAAGCCAGAGATGTCGCCCATGTGCAAAAGAGCGAATATCGGCCAGTTGGGTATACAGAAGCGCCGACTCTGAAAGCTTGGACTCCAGATCGGCGGCGACTGGCCTGAGCAGCGGCGAGAAGACGATGATAAGGCCCTTGCGAGGAACGGCCTGGCGCACAAAATCCTGCGCGCCTGTCAGCCATTCCTGAACCGAATGGCCGCCGATACGCAGCCCATCGAGTGACTCTGGAAATTGAACTGCCTCCGAGTGCAGCGCGCCGTACGCCCGAGCAATCAGGACGGCGTCGAGCAGGAGGCTGTTGGTTGCAAGATAGCCGTCTTTCTTGGCGAGCTCGAAGACATGAGGGGTAACTTCGGGAAGCTCTCTGACATGCTCCATCAGTGGACTTGATCCCCGGTTAGTCACAACGTGGAGCGTGCGAGAACTGTGGCGTCGTGCGCGCTCCAGCACTTCGATGATGTCAGGATTCTTGCCTTCGGCGGAGATCATGAACACCGGACTCGAGGCGGCCAGCGTGGGATTGCAAATGATCTCGAGCGGCGTTGACGGTCGCGAGACGCGTCCTGTGTACAGCTCGTGCAAATTGCACAGGAGAGATGCTACGGTGAATGAGCCGCCAGAGCCTACACCGATGATGCTTGATTCTGCGGCGCTGGCAATCGCAAGCTTTAACGGTTCGATGTTCGCCGACATCGCAGCAATGAATGTATTTCCCAGCTCTGCAAGCTCACCGTCGTAGTAAGTACTGGACATAGGGATTTGTTCGCTTACACCACAGCCGCTTTGCGCTGCGAACGATTCACCGGCTTATCGCTGCTCGCGCTGAATACCTTGCGCGGGGCGCGTTTTGCTTTTGGCGCTGGCTTTGCGTACTCAGCGCGCAACTCCATAAGCATGACGCCTAGCATGTTTTGCCCTTTCCCCTCTACCTCTCCCCACAACCTGTTCACGGCGTTGTTGACCGTTCCGGCCTCGACCAGCCGCGCCTCACCAGTCGAGATCAGTAAGGCCTTCAAATCAGCATGTTGCTCGAACTTGGCACGGAGCACCGCACGCATTCGATCAAACTTTATGTCGGCCCAGTTTGGCACGACATCCCACACGTAGAGGCCATGCGCGGCCATGGCAGCCAAGGATGGCGTGGGAGCGCTGAGAATCCAGTCGCGTACAGCGGGCTTGCTCGCCTTGCCTGCCTGGTAGGCGTGCTCGGAGGTCGCATAGGTGCGTCCTTCGAACTCAACCGACCGGGGAAAGAGATTACTGAATGCTCCGTAGGGCTTCTCGTTAGCGCGATAGAAGTGAATCTCGTGCTTTTGTGCCACGTTGCCGGTGTTGGGCTGGGACTCTGATGCCGCAGGTTGTGAGACGACACGCGTCTTGCTGGCCGCAGCCTTCTTGGCTGTCGGGGTTGGCTTCTTGATCAATGTTTTTCCTTGGCGTTTCGTGCAGGGGTCAGCCCGACCGCTTCACAGTGATTGAGGATTAGCACCTCAATTAGACTGGTCATGCTGCGGTGCTCCCGAATCGCCGCTGCCTCGGCTGCGGCCTTGATCCGCGGATCAAGCCTTAGCGTCATCGAGGCGGTTTTCACTTTGGGACGTTGACTGGCCATCGGAGTCGGGCGTTAGCCCAGGGGTTGCGATTCCATCAACTGTACTGCGTTTTGCAGTGCGTTGAGTCCCACTTGCCAATGCAACTCCCGTCAACGCGCCAGGGTTTGGTTCTTCTGTGTAGCAAGTAGACTTCCGATGCTCGGCGTCACCGCGCGGCAGGCGAGTCGATAGTCCGATGGTCTCTCCAAGATGATGAGATTTTAATCAGCCCTGCTTTCCGACGCGGGGCTGAACTGCACTGCAATACGTCGGGGAGAAAGTCAAGGAGTGCGGTGCTACGTGTCTGTACGACACACTGGATGGAAACGCCTCGACGGGCGAAATCGTTAACGTTGCGAAGAGGCATGTCAGCATGTCAAGTAAGCCGCAGGCGCTTTAGTGCAATCGTTGACCTCGCGCACGGCGGGCAGCAGGGGGCTGTCCGAAGCATTCATTGGGCCGTGATCTTCGAATCACAAGCTTGACCAAGGTACGCAAGCCGCTGCATGCGGATCGCCAGCGCGGATCCCACCCATCGACAGAACCCATACCTCAGTAGGGTTCCCGAGCCCGCGATGCGCTTCCACAATGGCCTGGACCGTATTGCCCTCGCTCGCGCAGGGCAACGCGCAATGCAACTGGCCATTCCCCACCTCTACGTCTCAAACCATGCCCATGACCTTTCCGCGAATCTCTTCTGCCTGCGTCGCATCCCTCCTGGCCCTGTGCGGCTGCGGCACCACCGTCACGCAGCAAGGCATCGAGCAGCGCACGTCGCAGGCCATTGGCCGCGAGGTCGGCACCTTCACCATCAGCGACCAGCAGAAGGAAGAAGGCAGCAACGGCCGCATCAACTACCGCGTTCGCACGCGCGAGGGCGCCAGCTATTCCTGCTACATGTATTCACCCTCGCAGTTCACGAAGGCGATGACGTTTGGCCAGACGCCGCAGTCGGATGCGATCTGCACGGCCATGGCAGGGCAGGGTGGGGGTGGCGCTGCTACTGCTGCTCCCGCTCCCGCGTCGTGCAACGCCTTGCTTCGCGCGGCGAACCGTTGCTGAATGAGTGAATGAACGCAGTCGGTTTCGCCGTTTCGCCCTTCACCCCAATAGACAAGGCTTCATGCATTTCACTCTGCCTCCCATGATCCAGCACGCCCCTGCACATCGTTCTTTCACAGCGCTGTGCGCCCTGTCGGCCTGCGTGCTCGCGGCATGCGGCGGGGGAGGGGACGATCCCTCCGGCGGCCTGGGTTCTGTATCCGGGGTGCTGTCCGGCCTGGAGCAGGGCAAGTCCCTCGTCTTGCAGAACAACGGCAGTGATGACCTGGCACTCAGCGCCAACGGTGCATTTGCCTTTGCGCAGCCGTTGGCGCTGGGTGCTTCGTATGCCGTGACCGTCAAAGCCCAGCCCGTCGGGCAGCAGTGCACGGTGGGGCAGGGCACGGGCACCCTGACGGCAGCGCCCACGAACGTGCGGGTCGACTGCGTGAGCGCTGGCGCCGGCTTCACGCTGGGTGGCACGGTGGGCGGCGTGCCCGGTGGCCAGACCGTGGTGCTCACCACTGCGGGCGGTGAGGACCTTGCCGTTGCCGCCGACGGTGCGTTCACCTTCGCCAGGCCGCTGCCGGCTGGTGCAAGCTATTCGGTGACTGTGAAGACGGCCCCCGCTGGCTCGGGTTGCGTGGTGCGCAATGGTTCTGGCGTGGTTGCCGCTGCCGCTGTGAACTCGGTGGCGGTGCAGTGTGCGCCGCTGGCCATGCTGCCGGACGGTGAATGGCAGCAGGACCGGTGCCAGCCCTCGGCCAGTGGCGGCGTGCGAGACCTGTGGCGCCTTTCAATTCGGGGCGAGGGTTGGTCGTCGGTTGACGTGGCCGTAGGCACTGTGAATTACCCCAATGGGCAGTGCGATGGCGAGGGTGTTGCTTCTGACCCGAGAGCCTCCAGCCGCCGCAGCTTCTGGTTCCAGCCGCAACGCTCGGAGGCCGGGGCAGGCCTGGCGGTGTTCTGGGGCAACACCCAAGCCTTCCCATACGGCCATTTGGTTGCCCCGGTTTGGACGCGTGTGGCGCTGGTGCGCAAGGCCAATCACCTGTGCCTGCTGGACGACCCGGCCACGCTGTCGACCTTCTCCACTGCCGCCAGCCTGGAGCCGGTTGTCACTGCGGCCGTCGCTGCTGGCCAGTGCTACGCCCCGCGTTAGCGTGCGGGCTGGAGAGTTGGCATGCCGGCCGTGGTCACGGCACTGCGCCTGTTTTGCCCCGCAGCCGTGGGATAGATAGACCCGTCCAGCTCTGTGCCAATGCATGACAATTTTCAAATTGTCATGCATGTAGCGCCGGGGCCACAGGGCGGGTGGAAGGTTGCGGCCTTCACGCACAATGCGGCGCATCGCTGTTGCAGTGGAGGCATATCCGATGAGCTACGTAGTCCACATCTGGGAGCATCCCGAACCGGCCAGTCTGACGGCGGCGGATCGTTTGCACGAGTACCTTTCCGATCGGCCTTCGCCCCGGTCCGCAAAATGGCAGCGTCTGCACGATGAGGTCGAATCGCGCATGGCGGCGCTGGGTACACCCATGGAGTGGATCGAATCCCCCATCGACCCCGAGCACCGGGAGCGCACCTACGGCCTGCTGTTCGACGGGCCCGATAATTTCCCGCAGGTGCTGGTGCAAAGCGCCACGGCGCTCGGTCTGAGCGTTTACGACGACCAGGCGGCGCGCCTGTACCTGCCGTTCGGCTATGTGCTGACCTTCGACGGCATTGCGCGCATGGACTGGGGCGATGGTGCCATGCCGCCGCCCCGCATCGGCCCGGCAGAGCGCGAGGCGGTGCTGGAGCGCTGCGAGGCGGCGTGGCGGCCGCGGTTCGAGGCGCTGGGCTTTGGCCTCAGCCGCGGCGAACTGGTGCGCGACGCGATTTCCCTGGTGGCCGAGCGCAAGGTGCCGGTGGGCACGCAGAGCATAGAGATCAGTTTTTCCGCCTTTCAGGACCGCCTGTCGTGCAGCGTGGTGGCGGCTGTTTTGCCGGACCTGCCCGACGCGGTGCGCGAAGCCTGTGGCGGCGTCAAGCAGATCCAGGTGCGCGGCCGCGAGTACCGTGGCATGGCTGCCTTCATGCGCGATTCAGGCAACGAGCCGCTGAGCATTGGCGGCGCCCTGCGCAATGCCGAGTATGTGGACCGGCTGATCGACGGCCTCTTCGAATACCTGGACGACGAAATCCTGCCCACGCTGGACGCCTGCACCACGGCCAACGACGTACTGCACGCTGTACTGCACCCGGACGAGAAGCCCGGCGTGCTGCGCCCGAGCCGGCTCACCTTGGCCCTGGCCTGGCTTGCCGGCGACAGCACCCTCGAACGCGCGGCCGAGGAGTACGCCAGGATCCACCCGGACTGGAGCGTGGACTGGGGCGACAAGGTGACCGAAGCGCTGCGCGCCTTGCCGCGGGGCTCGGTGGCATAGCTCACCGGGTTGACCGCTTTCACCCCGCAAAGCGCCTGCGGTACTCCACCAGGCTCACCCCCAGCCGGCGCGTAAACGCCCGCCGAAACCCGTCCACGCTGGCGTAGCCCACGGCGTCCGCCAGGCGCTTGGCGGGTAGGTCCGACTCTTCGGCCAGGCGGCGTGCGGCGTCGATGCGGGCGTTCTCGACAAACTCCGCAGGCGTGGTGCCCGCCTCGCTGCGAAAGGTGCGGGCAAAGCTGCGCTCGCTCATGCCGGCGTGCGCCGCCAGGGCGGGCACGGAGAGGTCGCCTTTCAGGTTCGCGAGGATATGGTCCTGCAGCGCGCGCACGCTGCTGCGCTCAGCCGTCTGCGCCGCCAGGTGGGCGCTGAACTGGCTTTGCCCGCCGGGGCGTTTGAGAAACATCACCAGCTCGCGTGCCACGCGCAGCGCCAGATCGCGGCCATGGTCTTCCTCCACCATGGCCAGGGCCAGGTCCATGCCTGCGGTGACCCCGGCGGAGGTGAAGAGCCTGCCGTCCTTCACGTAGATGGCGTCGGCTTCGACGCAGGCCTCGGGGTAGGCAGCGCTCAGGCGGGCGGTGGAGTTCCAGTGCGTGGCCACGCGTTTGCCGTCGAGCAAGCCGGTTGCGGCCAGCACGAAGGCGCCGGTGCACACCGAGCCATAGCGCCGCACCGTGCGCGCGCGGCGGCGCAGCCAGTTTTGCAGGTGCTCGTCGGCCACCATGTCGTCGAGGTTGGGGCTGCCCGCCACCAGCAGTGTGTCGATGGCACCGCGGTGCGTGGCCACGGTGGCATCCACCGCCATGCGCAGCCCGCTGCTGCTGCGCAGCGGGCCTTCGGTCGCGCTGAGCACCTGCACCTGGTAGGCGCGCGGCTGGCCGAGCTGGCGCGCCGCCTCAGCAAAGACGTCCGCCGGCCCGGCCACGTCGAGCAGCTGAAAGCGGGGAAAGGCGAGGATGGCGATGCGCATGGCAGTGGGGGCCCGGTGATTGGCAGAAAACGCCGTGCCTTGCCTGGGACGGCTGCGTCAGTTTGGCAGAAACTACCTATCCATGCAAATTCAGCCAAGCGAGCCTGCCATGCAAACTTCGTCGATCCACTCCTCCCCATCGGCATTTCACCCGCGCACCGAAGCCTCGGTGCGCAACCTGCCCGTCAACCTGTTCGCATCGGTCATGGGCCTCAGTGGCCTGGCGCTGGCCTGGCGGTTGGCGCACGGCAGCCTGGGCGCACCGGCCGTGATCGGTGAGGCCATTGGCGGGTTCGCGCTCCTGGTCTTCGTGCTCCTGTCGGCGGGCTACCTGGCCAAGATCGCCCGGCACCCCGACGCGGTGCGCGCCGAGTTCAACCACCCGGTGGCGGGCAACTTCTTCGGCACCATCGCCATCTCGGTGCTGCTGCTTTCTGCCGTGGTCGAGCCCTACAGTGCGCCCGCTGCGCAAGGCATCTGGACGGTGGGCGTGGTGGCCACGCTGGCACTGTGCTTCATCGCCGTCGCGCGCCTGCTCAAGGGGCAGGTGGACGCATCGCTGGCCGTGCCGGCCTGGATCGTGCCGTGCGTGGCCACGCTCGACATCCCGGTGACTGGCGGGCACATGCCCATGGCCTGGGCGGGCGAGGTCAACCTGCTGGCCGGCGCTGTCGGCACCGTGCTGGCCCTGGTGTTGCTCACGCTGATCATCGGCCGGCTGGTGCACCGCGAGCCGCTGCCTCCGGCCATGGCTCCCTCGCTGATGATCCTGGTGGCGCCGTTTGCCGTGGGCTTTCTGGCGTATGCCAACCTGGCTGGCGGCATCGACCGGTTTGCCGGCATGCTGTTCTATGTGGGGCTGTTCATGTTCGCCGTGGTGGCACCCAAGGTGTTTCGGCGCGGCGTTCCGTTCACGCCCGGCTGGTGGGCCATCAGCTTCCCCATGGCGGCGCTGGCGAATGCGGCGCTGAAGTATGCGGAATGGCGCGCGAGCGGGCCGCTGTGGGTGGTCGCCATCGTGCTGCTGGGCGCGCTGAGCCTGGCGCTGGCCGTGCTCACGGTGCGCACCGTGCGGATTGCGCTGGACGGCACGTTGTTCAGGTGAACCGCCACTCGACTGGCGAACCAGGGTAGGACAATTCTGGAATTGTCATAGATCCACGCGAATCCAGCGCACAGGTTCATGGAGGGCCCTTGTGAGGGCAGACGACTCTTGTCCTTGTGCAAAACAAAAAGACTGAACTAGAATTCACTTCATTGCTGAACTGGAGTTCATTTCTTCATGGCCTACCGCCAGACCCCCGCTGTGGAAGCCCGCCTGCAAGACAACCGCAGCCGCATCCTCCAAGCCGCGCGCACCCTGGTGAGCGAGGGTGGCTGGAAGGAGGCGCAGGTGGCCAGCGTGGCAGCGGCGGCCGGCATCGCCACGGGCACGGTGTACCGCTACTTTCCGTCCAAGGCCGAGCTGTTTGCCGAGGTGCTGTCGGCCGTGTCCCAGCGCGAGGTGGATGTGCTGACCGAGATCGCCAAGTCCGACGGCACAGCAGTGGCCCGGCTGCATTCGGCGGTGGAAACCTTTGTGCGGCGTGCCATGCGCAACCCACGCCTGGCCTATGCGCTGATTGCCGAGCCCTGCGACCGCGAGATCGACGAGGCCCGGCTGACCTACCGGGCCGCCATCAGCGAGGTGGTGCGCTCCATCATCGCTGCGGGGCAACTGGCGCAGGAGATGCGGGCTGACGTGCAGCCCGACATCGCCGCGTCCGTCATCGTGGGCGGGTTCATGGAGGGGCTGATCGGCCCGCTGTCACCGCTGAGCCGCCAGCAGCACCAGGACACGGACAGCTACCGGCATGGGGTGGCCCTGCTCGCCGGCCAGATCGCCCGCCTGGCGTGCACCAGCGTTGCGACACCCCCGGCCACGGTTCGATAACCAACCCCCTGGAGACAACACCATGAACAAGCCCCATCCGCCCGGCATCCTCGACGCATCGTTCGCAGACCGCTATGGCACCCACACGGTGCTCAACCAGGCGCAGCCCGCCAGCGGCTTCAATGCCTTCACCGGCGACACGGTGCTGCGCGCGGCCATCGATCGCGAGGCCCCGTGGGCTGCAGGCCGCTGCGAAGCCCTGGGCGCGTTGGTGGGGGACGAGCAGGTGCAGGAGCTGGCGCGCCTGGCCAACCGCCACACGCCCGAACTCAAGACGCATGACCGCTTTGGCAACCGCATCGACTGGGTGGATTTTCACCCCAGTTGGCACGAGCTGATGACCCTGGCGTGGAAGCACGAGGTGCCCAACCTGGCCTGGCGCACCCAGGAGAAAAACGGCCACTACGCCCGTGCTGTGCTGTCCTATCTCTGGAACCAGGTCGAGCAAGGGACGGCTTGCCCGACCGGTATGGCCTATGCCTCCCATGCGGGCTTTGCGGCCGAGCCGGCCCTGGCCATCTGGGCCGAAAAATCCAAAGGCACGGCCTACGAGTTCAGCCGCCGCGAGGTGGGCGACAAGCCCTCGGTGGTGGTTGGCTATGCCATGACCGAGAAGCAGGGCGGATCGGACCTGCGCGAAACGCAAACCACGGCGCACTACTCGCACTCAGGCGACTACTACGGTGCCACGGCGCGCTGGTACGAGCTGACGGGCCACAAGTGGTTTTGCTCCGTGCCGCAGTCCGACGGCTTCTTCACGCTGGCCAAGGTCGCGGGCGAGGTGAGCTGCTTCTTTTTGCCGCGCACGCTGCCCGATGGCAGCTACAACCGGCTCTTCGTGCAGCGGCTCAAGGACAAGGCGGGCAACCGGTCCAACGCCTCCAGCGAAGTGGAGTACGCGGGAACGCTGGCCATCCTGGTCGGCGAAGAGGGCCGTGGCATCCGCGAGATCCTGTCCCATGCGCACCTGACGCGGCTCGATTTCGCGATCGGATCGGCGGGCCTCATGCGCCAGTCACTGACCCTGGCGCTTCAGCACACCAGCACCCGCAGCGCCTTCGGCACGCCCATTGCCGAGCGGCCGATGATGACCAATGTGCTGGCGGACATGGCCGTGGAGGTCGAAGCGGCCACGCTGATGGCCTTGCGCGTGGCCCGGGCCACCGACAGGATGGGCGCCAGCGAGCACGAACGGCTGCTGGCCCGCGTGGCCACCCCGGCCGCCAAGTTCTTCAACTGTTCGCGGGCACCGTCCATCGCCTACGAGGCGCTGCAGTGCCATGGCGGCAATGGCTTCATCGAAGAAAACCCGATGGCGCGGCTGTACCGCGAAGCGCCGCTCAACAGCGTGTGGGAGGGCACGGCCAACATGATGTGCATGGACGTCCGCCGCGCCATGGCCAAGGACTCGCGCACCATCGACGCCCTGTTCGATGAAGTCAGGCCCTTGGCCGGGCAGGATGCGCGTTTCGACGCCCTGGTCCAGCACACCGGCCGCCTGGTGCGCGGGGCAGTGGACGACGAGTTTCTTGCCCGCCCCATGACCGAAGCGGTGGCGCGCGTGCTGCAAGGCGCAGAACTGCTGCGCCACAGCACGCAGGAGGTGGTGGACATCTTCCTGAGCACCCGCAGCCCCGGTGCCTCGGGCGCCTGGGGCGCGCACTATGGAACGCTGGCCTTCACCGTCACGCAGGCCTCCGCGCAGAAGGTAGTGCGGCGGGCTATGGTGGGCGCATGAGCACCTGGAGCACGTGAGCACCTGAGAGCCGCGGCGCGTGGCACCGGCCCTGTCCGCACCGCTGGCGCTCGGCCGATCAACTCGACCTGCCGGGATTGCTGGTACGCCTGGCCGAAGCGATTGACCAGGAAGTCGGAAGCACGGCCAATCTGGCGCGCAAGATGGGCATTGCCCGCACGACGGTGGAGGCCCGCCTGACAAGGCTGGAGGCGCAGGGGTTGATCTGCGGCTAACGGGTCACCAAGACCCATACCTCGGTGCTGCTGGCGCTACCGGTGGACCGCAGCGCCTGACAACGCGGTGCGGAAAGTGCGTAAGCAGGCTCCAAGTGCGCGGCACCACATCGATTGCTGGGGCGACGCGGGTTTCACCACCGATGGTGTCTGCGTGAACCCGGGCGAACTGCACCATGGGTGCATGGTGCTTTACCGCTGGCGGTGGGGTTTTACAAGGCTGGCGCTGAACGGTCTACTCGAACTGGTCCCACAGCGCTGTTTTGAACCAGGCGGGCATTTCGTCGGTCTTGAGTTCGATTTGTGCGCTGTGCATCGTGTCTGAGCCGGTGGTGATCACTTCAGCGATCCAGACACGCTCAGCCCCGGAGTTGTCAAAAATGTACGCCCGGTCTGCACTGGATACTGCGTCTGAGAGCAACTCAAGGCACCGCACGTACCTGCTGCGAATCTTGTCTTCCGCAACAGGATGTCCGCCTGTCTGCACGCGGTACTGAACACGGGCCACATTGATGTCTGGGTCTTCCGTTGCCACGAAATAGAGATAGGTGCGGTAACCGGCTTGCTGTGCTTTTCGCAGAAATTCGATCTTGTCCGGTGAAGACATGACGGTTTCAAACGTGAACGACGTCTGTGCTTTGAGCAATTTGTGCCGGACAAAATCTGCCAATACCGATGCGAAGTAGGAATTCACGGCAACCGGGCCGAATACGATCCTGCTATCCTCCAACGTCAGCTGCTGGGCTGACCGGAGCAGTCCTGCGTTGCTCAGGAGGGTCGACGCACGAAGAAAAGCCAGGAGCTCGGATTCATCGGCACTGACCATGAATTCGGCCAGATCCATGTATCCGTTCGTGCGAATGGATTTTTCGATCTCATCGGCGTTGACGTAGACGCCGAGCCACTGGGCTGGCAGCATGTCCTTGATGGTGCTTTTCCCAGAGCCATTCGGCCCTGCAAACATGCGCAGTCGGGGAACCTGCGCCGTCATGCCTTGCGTGCCCGCACCCGTGTCGAGCCGATTGCGACGGCCATGGGTTTGGAAATATTGCGAATCACGCGCACCGCCCCCTCCGCGGTGGTTTCAATCAGCTGCCCATTGCGCGCCTCTATCACTTTGCCGGTCGTCGTGAGGGCCTGTAGATATGCCTTCTGAAAAGCGCTTCCCGCCAGCACTGGTATGCGGGCTTCCAGGCGCAGCATGGACTCTTCGCTGATGGGGGACGGGGTGTTCATGGGGTGCTCCAAATCGTTCTCTATGCTACTTCACTTGAGCGTCGCCAGGCCCTCGCGGGCCTGCCTCAGGCCGCGACCACGATCGGAAAGCGCGCCTGCAGCCCATCCGCGCCACGTGTGAACGGCACCGTGAGCGCATCGCGCCCGGCTTCGGACAGGTTGCGCCACAGAAAATCGCGCGCATTGCCCGCATCGCCGGCCACGTAGAGCTGCGTGGTCAGCAGCTCGCGCGGGCCCAGGCGCACCTTGAAGTGCACGTGCGGCGTGCGCCCGCTGTAGGGCATGGGGCGGATGGTGCGAAAGCGGTAGCTGCCGTCTGCCCCCACGGCCACCTTGCCAAAGCCCTGGAAGGCCCCGTCGGCCTTGTCGCCGTCGCCCGGGTGGTGGTAGTGGCCGTGTTCATCGCACTGCCAGATTTCGACCTGTGCGCCGCGCACGGGCTTGCCTGCCAGGTCGGTCACCGTGCCCTCGACCCAGGCCGGTTGGCCGGCCCGGTAGCTGAGCTGGCCGTTGCGCAGCAGGTCGTGGTCGGCATCGTCGGGCAGGCGCACGGGATAGAAAGGCCCCTCGGTCTGCGACGGGGTGGCAATGCGTGCCGCAGCCGGTTGGGCCCGGGCGCCCAGCCAGAGCGCGGGAGCGACTACCAGGGCAGCGGCGACGGTGCGCCGGGGCAGGGCGGTGGTGGTGGGCGCTGGCGTGGGGGTGTGCATCGCCATGTGAGCGCAGGGCGGGGCGCGAGTTCCCGCACAGGTGCCGTCAGCCCGGGTTTTCCTTCCAGTGCTTGGCCCAGAGGGCCTCGCCGCGCTCCAGCGCCGCGCCCAGTTCCTTCTTGCGGCGCTGGGCCACGGCCATGATGAGCGCGTTGGAGACCGACAGGGCGGCGGTGTACGAGTCGAACGGCGATGCGCTGGAGGTGCGCACCAGCAGCACCTGGTGGGCCGAGGCCACGGGCGGCGCGGTGGGTGCGTCGGTCATCACCACCACCTGGGCGCCTTGCTCCCTGAAGTATTTTGCGGCGCGTGTGATGGCCAGCGAGTGGCGGCGGAAGGTGGGGGCCAGCAGCACATCGTGCTCGCCGATCCAGAGCATTTCATCTTCCACGAACAGGGGCATGGTCGCGGCCATCAGCCGCACGTCGGGCAGGCACAGGTTCAGGTGCAGGGCCAGGTGGCTGGCAATGGGGGCGCCGTGGCGCTGGCCCAGCACGTGCACGCGCGCCTTGCGCTGGGTGAGCAGGCGCACAGTGGCCTCGAAGGCCGCAACGTCGAGCGCGGCGAAGGTGGTGGCCAGGTTGTGCTGGTCGTGCAGCAGCACGTTGTCCAGGCACGAGCGGATGGAGATGTCGTCGCCGATCACGGCGCTGGCCCGCGTGCCGGGCGTGGCGAGCAGGGCTGTCACCTCAGAGCGGGCTTCCATCTGCGCCTGGGCATAGCTTTCGTAGCCCAGCTTGACGAGCAGGCGCACCACGGTGGAGGCGCTGGTGTTCACCTTGCGCGCGAGCTGCGTGGCCGATTCGAGCAGGCCCTGCGGGTGCTGGGCCTGCAGCTCGGCGACCAGGCGCTGCTCGCTCTTGGTGAGCTTCTTGCCGTAGCTGGCGATGCGTTGGTTCAGGTTCATGGCCATGGGATTGTGCGCAGATCTGGCGAATGTCCATTTTGCATATGTTGTTGCAAAATTGAAATCAAACTGCAAGAATATCTTCAAATATTTCCCTGCCACTGCTCTACCACCCCAGGAAGCCCATGAACTCCACATCCCCTGCCTCCACCCTGCGCCGCCGCGAGCTCCTGGGTGCAGGCCTTGCTGCCGCCGCTGCCGCATTGCCTTTTGCGGCCTATGCGCAGGCCTTTCCCTCCCGCCCGGTGACGCTAGTGGTGCCGTTCCCTGCGGGCGGCTCGGTGGACCTGATCGCACGGCTGTACGCCGAGCCGTTGGCCAAGGCGCTGGGCACTTCGGTGGTGGTCGACAACCGGGCCGGTGCCGGCGGCTCTATCGCCAGCGCCCAGGTGGCGCGCGCCAAGGCCGATGGCTACACGCTGGTCGTGTCCTCGCAAAGCTCGCACCTGGCCAACCCGCTCACGCAGTCCAATGTGGGCTATGACCCGATCAAGGACTTTGCCTCCATCGCGCAGCTGGCGCGCACGCCCAACGTGCTGGTGGTCAACCCGGCCGTGCCGGCCAAGACGCTCAAGGAATTCATCGCGCATGTGAAGGCCAACCCCGGCAAGCTCAACTTCTGCAGCGCGGGGCCGGGCAGCATGGGCCAGCTCAATGCCGAGCTGTTCAAGAACGCCACCCAGCTCGATGCGGTGCACGTGCCCTACCGGGGCGGCGGCCCGCTGGTCACGGCGCTGATGGCCAACGAGGTGCAGTTCGGCCTGGACAACCTCGCGCCCTTCCTGCCCCAGATCCAGGCCGGCAAGCTGCGTGCGCTGGCCGTGGCCGCGCCCACACGCCTGTCGGTGCTGCCCGATGTGCCCACCTTCGAAGAACTGGGCTACCCCTTGAGCAACTCCACCTCGTGGATCGGCCTGGCCGCGCCCGCGAAGACGCCGCCCGAGGTGCTGGCCGCGCTGTACAAGGCCGTGCGCTCGGTGGCCGAGCAGCCCGCGATGATCGAAGCGCTGCAAACACGCGGCGCCCTGGTGCCCGAGGCCCTGTCATCCGCACAGTTCACCGCGATGATGGGCGAGCGCCTGGCGGTGTACGGCGACCTGGTCAAGCGCCTGGGCATCCGGGGTGAGTAAGCCGATGTCGACGCAAGCCGCCTTCGCCCCCGACAATTCGCCGCTGGAGGTGCTGCCGCGCGACCTGTCGGCTTACCGCCAGAGCAACACCGGCATCGCCTATGTGCACCGCTTCGAATCGGGCCGGCCCGGCCCGCACGTGCTGATCAATGCGCTCACGCATGGCAATGAGATCTGCGGCATGGTGGCCGCCACGCACCTGCTCGACACCGGTGTGCGCCCCAAGGTCGGCACGCTCACGGTGAGCTTTGCGAATGTGGAGGCTTACGAGGCCTTCGACATCGACCGGCCCTACGAGAACCGCCAACTGGTGCACAACCTCAACCGCATCTGGTCGCCCGAGATGCTGGACGGCAGCGAGCAAAGCCCCGAGCTGCGCCGCGCGCGCGAGCTGCGCCCGGTGCTGGCTGCGGCCGACAGCATTCTCGACATCCACTCCACCCGTGCGCCGGTGCAGCCCTTTTGGGTCTACCCGGAGTTCGCGCGCAATGCTGCATTGACTCTGGCCGTGGGCAACCCGCTGGTGCACCTGGTGATGCCCCCGGGCTCGGCACCGGGCACGGGGGTGATGTCCTATGCCCGCCATGGCGACCCGGCCAGCGACAGCCTGGGCGCGGTGGTGGTGGAGTGCGGGCAGCATTTCAGCCAGTCATCTGCCGACCTGGCCACCGACGTCACGCTGCGCTTTCTGGCGCACCATGGGCTCATCGACGCCATGCCTGCACCCGCCGACAGCGCGCCCGCGCGGCGCTTTCGGCTGCTGGAGGTGCACCTGGTGCAGACGCAGCAGTTCGCCTTCACGCGGCCGGTCATCGGCTTCGAGACCTTTGCCAAGGGCGAGCTGATCGCGGTGGACGCCGACAAGGAGATCCGCTCGCCCTGCGACGACTGCACCATCTTCATGCCCACGCGCGACCCGGTGGTGGGGCGCGAGGGGGTATACCTCACGGTGCAGGTGTAGATCGCCTGTTCACAGCCGCAGGCGGTAGGCCGCAGGGGTCTCCCCGAAGCTGCGCTTGAACAGGGTGATGAAGGCGCTGGCCGTGGCGTAGCCCAGGTCCAGCGCGATGCTGTTCACCGGCACATTGGCGGCCAGCATCTCCAGCGAGCGCATGAGGCGCGCGCGCTGCCGCCAGGCGGTGAAGTTGAAGCCCGTTTCCTCCACGAAGCGCCGGCTCAGCGTGCGCGAGCTCAGGGCCGCCCACCGGGCCCAGGCCTCCAGGTCGCGCCCGTCGGCCGGGTCGGCGATGAGCGCACGCGCAATGCGCTGCAGGCGCACGTCCTTGGGCAGGGGCAGGCCCAGGGGCTCGACCGGCAGGCTGCGGATCTCGTCCAGGATCACCCCGGCCACGCGCGACTGGCCTGCGTCCAGCGGGCCCAGCGGCCACTCGGCCGCGCGCAGCACCGCCTCGCGCAGCAGGCCCGAGGTGCGCAGCGTGCAGGGCCTGGCGGGCAGGCCCTGGCAGGCGGCAGGCTCGACATACACGCTCCAGCCATGGAAGGGGCCATGCGATTGTGCCGCGTGCAGGTGGTGCGGCGGCAGCCACACGGCATGGATGGCGGGCACGACCCATACCGCGTCCTGCACCCTCACCGAGATCAGCCCGCGCAGCGAGCCGAAGAGCTGGCCGCGCGCGTGCTGGTGCGGCTCGGTCATGCGCTCGCCGTCCTGCGTGCCGGCGAGGGCGATGACCAGCGGGCCGTCGGGCGCGTCGATGGTGGCGAGGTCGAGCTTCAGGTCGGACATGGGGACGGTGGTGGCGGAGTGAATGGCGGCATCGAGCAATCAAATGGCGCATGCAGTCTACAGCCGCCAGGTAAATGCATCTTATTCTTGTTTGCATCGCATCAACAGGAGTCAGGCCATGCGCGCACAGGATGTTCTTCCGGACCATGTCAACGAAGTGGAGGTGGGCGGCGTCACCGTCCGCAAGGGATCGGTGGGGGCCTTCCTCGCCAATGCACGGGTGCTGCAGCACCCCGGCGCATCCGCCGAGGCCCGGGCCGCCGCCGCAGGCGACATCAAGGCATTGGCGCCGGCGCTGCGCGCGCTGGGGCTGTTCGACGTACTGGAGGTGCGGGACCCGCAGTTGCGCGCCCTGGTCGAGCCGCCTGTGCCAGAGCCGGTGGCGGCAGATGCCCCCGATCTCGATGCGCTGTATTCGCCGCCGTCCGAGATGATCCAGAAGGCGGTGCTCGACCGCCTCATCGGTTCGCACGAAAGCTACCTCAAGGCCGCGACCTTCTTCTGCCTGGCCACGGGCAGCGCCCAGGGGCTCGATGCCTCGCCGCGCGGCGGGCCGCCGGGCTTCGTGCACGTGCTCGACGAACACACGGTGGCCTTTGCCGACTGGCCCGGCAACAACCGCATCGAGTCCCTGCGCAACCTGGAGCGCGATGACCGCGTGGGCATGCTCTTCATCTTTCCGGGGCTGGAGGTGTTCCTGCGCATCAACGGCCACGGCAGGGTGTCCACCGCCCCCGAGCTGCTGGCCGAGCTGGCGGAACAGGGGCGCACGCCCAAGACCGCCACCGTGGTGGCCATCACCGAAGTGCTCATGCACTGCGGCAAGGCGGTGAACCGCGCCAAGCTGTGGGCCCCGGCGTCGCAGGTGGACCGCGCCAGCGTGCCCACGGTAGGGCAGATGCTGGCGGAGCTGACGCGGCTGGGTGGTGCCACCACGCAGATCGGCGAGGAGCAGGTGGGGCAGATCAACGCGCACTACGACCACGAGGTGCGGCATGCCCTTTACTGAGGAAGAGCGCAGGCCGGGCCTGCTGGAGCGCACCTTCGACCGGCTGCTGCTGCGCAACACGCGGGTGGCGGCGGTGCAGAGGGTGTCGGAGCGCTTTCGACTGATAGACCTGGAAGGCGATGCCCTGCAGGGCGCGGCCTGGGCGCCTGGGCACAAGCTGCAGGTCAAGGTGGCCGGGCCGTTCACGGCGCGCACTTTCACCCCCATCGTGTTCGATGCGGTGCGAGGGCACACGCGCCTGCTCGGCTATGCGCATGGAGCCGGGCCCGGCAGCGACTGGCTGCGGCGCGTGCAGGTGGGCGATGCCTGCCAGGTCTTCGGGCCGCACCGCTCGCTGGCGCTGGGTGATCTTGCGGGGCCTGTGGTGCTGCATGGCGACGAGACATCCTTCGGCCTGGCCGCTGCGGTGGTGGCGGCCATGGCCGGCCGTTCCGTGCCGCGCTGCGTGTTCGAGGTGGAGTCCCGTGCCGAATCCGCGCTGGCGCTGCAGGCGCTGGGCGTGGGGACCGCAGTGCTGGTGACGCGAAGCGACGAGGCGCTGCGCATGCAGGCGGCCAGCGAACTCTGGTCGCAGTGCAGCGGCGACGGCACGCTGTTCGTGCTCACCGGCCGGGCGCAGTCGATCCAGCAGGCCCGCCAGGCACTCAAGGCGCGCGGCGTGCCGGGCTCGCGCATCGTGTCCAAGGCGTACTGGGCGCCGGGAAAGGCCGGCATGGACTGAGGGACCATGGCACGGTTGCATCTGTTCCTGCACCGCACTGGACAAGCGGGCCCGCGAGCGCTAGTGTGGTGACCAGTCCATGGAGCCACGCCATGCCACACCAGCTGTCCTTGCCAGGGGTGGAACCCGCCGAGCCACGTCCCTCCCGGCCGCCCTCCAGGCGCGCGCCAGAGCAGCGCGCGCGGCCCCACCACCTCTTCTTTGCGGTGCTGGCCGAACCTGCGGCCGCGTGGTGTGCAGACCGCCTGCGCCGCGACCTGATCGCACGCCACCAACTGGCCGGCAGCGAGGTGCGCACCGAGCGCCTGCACCTGACCCTGGTCTCGCTGGATTGGCATGCAGAGTTTTCTGAAGCCATGGCCCTGTGGGCGGCGCGTGCAGCAAGCGGGGTGGACATGCCGGCCTTCAACATCCGGCTCGACCGCTTTCTCAGCTTTCACCGGCGCCGGGGCAATCGCCCGCAGGTGCTGTGCGGCGACGGCGAAGGGGTGGCCGGCTTTCTGGCGCTGTACCAGGCACTGCACGATGCGCTGCAAGCATCCTGGCCGGGCCCGCACCCCGTGCGTGCCGCGCCGGTCATCACCCCCCACATGACCTTGTACTACAGCCCCCGCGACGTGGCAGAGCACCCCGTGCAGCCGCTGTGCTGGACGGTGCGCGAGTTCCAGCTGCTGTACAACCGGCTGGGCTCGGGCGGCCCCTACCGGGTGCTGGGGCGCTGGCGGCTGGACCACCACCGGTTTCACTAGGAGTCTGTCGGACTTGGAGCGTCGAAAGCGAAAATCGGCCTCAGCGAGGACAGTTTTTGCCGCATTTGCAGCCCCATAGCCAGGCTATGGGGCAAAAAGACGGTGAAAAATGGACCGCTGTGGCCGATTTGCAGCCGACGATTTCCAAGTCCGACAGGCTCCTATGGCCGGACAGCTCGCGCGGCGGGCAGAAGCCTGAGGTACGCCGCCGCAAGCAGCCGAAGTAGGCACGCTCGCCCACTCTGTCATGCGGGCCGTGGGCGTCGCCCGCTTCCGGTTCAGTCGTACAGCTGGAACTGGTTTCGTCCTGCCCTCTTGGCCTTGTACATCGCGGCGTCGGCATTGCGCAGCAAGGTGTCTGGATCACTGCCGTTGCCTGGATAGAAGGCGACTCCCATGCTGGCAGATACAAGGGCTTCCTGCCCATCGCGAAGCTGGACACTTTTGCCCACCTCCGCCTGGATCCTGGCCAGCGCAGCCAGGCATTCGCCGCGGCTCTCGAGTTCTGTCATGAGCAGGACGAATTCGTCGCCGCCCAGCCGGCTCACCGTGTCGTTGGCGCGTATGCTGGCCTGCAGCCGCCGGGCGATCTCCTGCAGCAGCAGATCTCCCGCCGCGTGGCCGAGCTCATCATTGACTTTCTTGAATCCATCCAGGTCCAGATAGCAAGCAGCCAGCAGGCGGTTATTTCTTGCCGCGTGCGCCATGCCTTGCTGCAAGCGATCCGCGAGGAGGAGCCTGTTCGGAAGACCGGTCAGTCCGTCATGGAATGCGATGTGCTCGACATGCGCCTGCGCCTGTTTGATGGGCGTGATGTCGGTGAACATCCAGAGTGACTCGCCTGTGTCGCCCGAAATGATCACACCGTTGGAGTCGATCCAGATACGCTGGCCATCGCGCCGGCTCATTTCGAGTTGCCGGCGATAGTGGCCTCCCTGCAGAAGCAGGGGGTAGGCTGCGGCACCTTCAGCGGCAAACGTCTCTTCATCCACATGCAGCCGACGGGTTGGAAGGCCGATCATTTCGCCAGGCGCGTATCCGAAGATCCGGTCCATCGCGGGGTTCTTCCAGACGATTTCGCGGTTTCTGATTCTTGCGATGCCGATCATGTCGTTGTCGAGCATCGCTTCCTGTTCGCGAGAGAGCTTGCTCAGTTGCTCTTTGGTGCGGTGCAGTTCGGTCATGTCAAAAACCGCTGTGCGGCTTCGCAGGAAATTTCCCTGCCCGTCGAGCACGGCGCTGGAGTTGATGCTCACGCGACGCCGGCTTCCGTCGCGGCAGACAAGATCGATTTCCACGCCATCCAGGCTGCCATTGGCCTTGATCTGTGGAAAATTTCGCTCGAACGTGGCCCGGCCCTGCTCGGTCAGGAATTCGAAGGCATGCTTTTTTCCAACGACTTCGCTGCGCGTGTAGCCCAGCCAGGACAGCTGGGTGGCATTGATATGCACAAAGATTCCATTCGCATCGAGCGAGTGGTATCCACAGGGTGCGTTGTCATAAAGGTCGTGGATTTCCTGTGCCGAGGCCGCGAGTTGGCGCTCCATTTGCTTGCGGGCCGTGATGTCCCGGGCTGAGCAGAAGACCAGTTCCTGGTCTTCGATGCGAACCCCCGCGCTGTGGATTTCCACGTCGATCAGGCTTCCGTCGGAGCGCCTGTGCCGGGTGGCGAACTTGCGGCGTTCGCCCAGTTCAAAGGATTGGAGCCATTGTTGGATGACCCCCTGGTCAATGCTGGCGTCCCAGGTGGAGACATGCCTGCCAATCAGTGCATTGCGTTCGTAACCCAGCATGGACGCAAAGAGATCGCTCAATTCAACGACCATGCCGTCGCGCGTGAGCACGTGCAGGCCATCGCTGGCTGTGAGCAATAGCCCATGGTTGCGGCGCCCTTCGCGCAGCAGTGCGCTGCGCTGTACGCTTTCCAGTTGCCAGGCCCGCAGCACCAGCGTCGAAGCCCCGAAGAGCACGATCAGCACCACCGCCGTCAGCCCGCCGACCAGCAGGGCCTGCTGGCGCCAGAGCCCGAAATAGGTCGCTCGGTCGAAGCCGACGAGGACGAGCAGGGGGTGATTGCCCACCTGCCGATAGGCTGTGATTCTTTCGACCCCGTCCAGGGCTGTTGTGGCGACGAAGGATCCACGCCGGGGATCCCTTTGCATCGCCTGAACCAGTACCTCCGAGACATTGGTGGTCCCGACCGGGAGGCTTGCCGTTTGGCTTGGCACATGCCTGCCCACCAGCTGCATCGAATGGGTTCGCAGTGTGACGGCACCCATCGGTCCCACGTCGACCGAAGCGAGGATTCGCTGGAAGTGGTCAATGGGCATATGGGCATAGACGACCCCGGAAAATGCCCCTTCAGACGAGGCAAGACGGCGGGCCAGGACCATGACCCAGCGCTTGTCTGTGCGCGTGAGCACGGGGCCGGAGATCACCAGGCCACCGTCTTTCGCATCCCGCGCCAGGCGGAAAAACTCCCGGTCGCTCAGGTCGAGGTGCTCGTCTGCCGCCACCCCGGTGCCAACGCGAACGATGCCATCCGCGTCGGTGATGCGAAGCCCGTGCAGATCCGGGGTGAGGGCCTCCTGCCCAGCCAACACGAACTCGGCGAAAGACCGCTCCGCGAGGCGGGTGCCTGAGAGGGCGGGGCGAACCTGAACGATGACGTTCTGCAGCGCGGTGTCGACCTTCAGAACTTCGGTGTCGATGGTTTGCTGCAGGGTCGCCGCAAGGTTTTCCGCTGCGACCTGCGCCTTTTGCTCGAAGGCATCGTGGCTGGACTTCAGTGACACGACGGCCAGGGTGCTGATCAGCGCCGATAGCGCCACCACGCCAATCTTGAGCCAGCGGTTGAAACGGCCCTGCGCGGGCGTCCGCAGGTCCACTGTGGGGCGCAAGTCGACAGCCATGGTTGTATGAATAGTTCTCGGAATTGTGGATTCATTTTTTGTTGCACAAGCTCGCCTTCCCCAGATGAAGGGTTTGCGGCGCTGTATGCCAAGGGACTGAATTGGCTTCAGGCCGGGCAGGCTTGGGCTGTCGCTTTCAGTGCGGCCGGGTTCAAGCAGCGCCAGAAGCTCGCGTATGGCCAATGAGGGCCAGGCGAGGCACGCCATTGGCCAGAGGCAATGCGCGGACATTGGGCAACTTGAACTGGGCAACGGTTTCCACAAGTCCGTGCGCCTGGTGGCTCAGGCTCGATGCAGCAGCAGCCATCTCTTCGACCAGGGCGGCGTTTTGCTGGGTGGTCTGGTCCATCTGCGTCACCGCCTCGTTGATCTGGTCCACCCCCATGCTCTGCTCGCCGCTGGCGGCACTGATTTCGCCCATGATGTCGGTAACGCGCCGGATGGAGTTGACCACCTCGCCCATGGTCTGGCCTGCACGGTCCACCAGGGCGGTGCCGGCTTCCACGCGTTCCACGCTGGCACCGATCAGTCCCTTGATTTCGCGGGCCGCCGAAGCGGCACGGCCTGCAAGGTTGCGCACTTCGGTGGCCACGACGGCAAAGCCCCGGCCCTGTTCACCTGCGCGGGCAGCCTCTACAGCCGCGTTCAACGCAAGGATGTTGGTCTGGAAGGCAATGGAGTCAATCACGCCGACGATGTCCGCGATCTGCACGGAACTCTCGTTGATACTCTTCATGGTGTGCACCACTTCGGCCACCACGGCACCGCCCTGCAGCGCTACGGTCGATGCGCTCAATGCCAGTTCATTGGCCCTGCGGGCGCTTTCGGCGTTCTGGCGCACTGCAGAGTTCAGCTGTTCCATCGAGGCCGCGGTTTCCTCCAGGGCGCTGGCCTGTTCTTCGGTGCGCGAGGACAGGTCGGTGTTTCCCTGGGCAATCTGCTCCGAGGCGCTGGCGACGTTTTCGGAGCTCTGATGCACCGAGGAAACCATGGCCACCAGGCTGTCCTGCATGCGCTTGAGTTGTGCCATCAGGCTGGTGGTGTCTCCATCCTTGAGGGCGATGGCCACCGTGAGGTCGCCCTGCGCCACGCTCGTTGCCAGATGGGCAGCAGTGCCAGGCTCCGTGCCCAGCTGGCGGATGATGCTGCGGGCCACCAGGTAGCCGAAACCCAATGCAAACAGAAGGCCCATGCCGATGGACAGGGCGACGAAGAGCTGCGTGTTCTGGTAGGACGCGACTGCGTGTTCGTATTCGGCGCGCGCGGTATCCAGCTGCACCTGCACCAAGCCCCCCAGCACGTCCTGCAAGGGGTCGAGTGCAGGGTACATGTCCTTGGCGGCAAATTGGGTCAATGCGGCCAGGTCGCCTTTCTGAAGGTGTCCCTCCAGGATTTTTACGGAGCCGTCGGCGGCGGGCAGCAGCTTTTTGAACTGCTCCACCAAGCGAGTTTCTTCAGGCACCAGAGTGGTGGCCAGGTAGGCATTCCAGTTGTCGCCGATCTCCTTCTTGGCCTTGCTGATGGAGTCCAGGCCTTGCTGGGCGGTCAACGCACCGTCGCGCACCTTGTGCGCCGTATCAACGATGTTGACCGCATAGGCGTCGGATACCAGCTTGATCTGCTTGAGTGGTACCACCCGGTCCTGGTAGACGGTGTTCAGGCCTGCGTTGGAACGTTGCATGCCCATCAGCCCCGCAGAGCCGATGACAGCCATCAAAGCACACAGGGCTACAAGGAGGAGGGAGAGGCGGGTGGATATTTTGGTTTGTTGGAAGTTCATGAAGGGATCAGCTTGGGATGTGTTGATGGTTTGGAACTAAATCAACGCCGGCCTACCCTGGAACGCACTCCAATCAGGGCGACGGGCCGAAAGGCCCATCCAGATGGTGATGACGGTGTTTGACTTTGAGTGATTCTATCATTTAAATCATATATGGCAATTGTGTTGCTTTTATGCTTTTTTAATTCAAAGCGGCCCAGCCCTAAGGCAGTTGGAGGGTGCGGCCCAACGCGGTCACCCCTGGGCCTCTATTTGCCACTTGGGGCTTTTTTCCTGCATGCGCCATCACCCTCCCTGTGGCTCTTTGCAGCGCTGGCGCCCTCTGTTGAAGTGGGCCAGGGCGACTGGCACTGCCATGGATGTGGATCTGAAACACCGAGATGGCGCGCTGCACTGTCTCGGCGCTTTGGCTGAGGGTGCCCGCTGATGCGGCCGACTCTTCCACCAGGGCCGCGTTTTGCTGGGTGACGGTGTCCAGCTGCAGCACCGCCTCGTTGACCTGGGAGATGCCCTGTGACTGCTCCCTGGTGGCGCCGGTGATCTGTCTCACCATGGCACCCACCTCGCTCACGGAGGTGGTGACCTCCACCAGCGTCTTGCCTGCGCCGTGGATGCGTTCAGACCCTTCAGCGATGCGCTGGGCGGCTTCTGCGGTCAGCTGCTGAATTTCCTTGGCGGCAGTGGCGCTGCGTTGGGCCAGCGCACGCACTTCCGTGGCGACCACGGCAAACCCGCGCCCGCTCTCCCCGGCGCGAGCAGCCTCCACCGCTGCATTGAGTGCGAGCAGGTTGGTCTGGAATGCGATGCCTTCGATGACCGCCGTGATGCTGCCGATCTTGCGGGAGGTTTGCTCTATGGCGTCCATCGCCACACGGGCATCCTGCACCGCCTGTTCTCCGCGGCCTGCAATGAGGCCGCTGTCATCGCTGCGTGTCGCCATCACTGAGGCTGTTTCTGCGGTCTGGCGCACTGTGCTTGCCAGTTCCTCCATGGCTGCTGCGGTTTCCTCCAGGCTGGCGGCCTGCGTTTCGGTGCGGCCCGCCAGGTCGAAACTGCCCTGCGCGATCTCCCTGGCGGAGGCGTTGAATCCGGTGATCTCCTTGCGAACATCGCCGACCACCGCACGAAGGTTGATCTGGACCTGGTTGAGCCGGCGCATCAAGGCACCCATGGGCTCGGGAAAGTCAAGGCGTGGGACGCCCGTCAGATTGCATGCCGACAGTTCGCCCGCAAATCGCAAGGCTTCGTGCAGCGCCGCATTCAGGCGCCAGGTGAACCAGGCAAATACGATGCCCAGGCCGGTAGCGAGGATGCCGGTTCGCGCGATGGTCGCCAATGCGCCTTGCCAGTCCATGGCGTCGGGAAGCATCGACAGGGTGGCCACCAGTGCCAGTGCGAAGCCCATGCGCGATGTCAGCGATGACTGGATCGCCGAGGCAGCCAGGCCTCGCACACCCCGTCTGCGAACCTGGCCGGCTGCAATATAAAAGTCCTCCTTGCCGTTCTTCTCCTGCTGTGCCAGCCGCAGGTACAGCGACTGTGCTGCGTCGATCTGCTCCCGTGTCGGCTTGGTGCGAACGGACATGTAGCCGCTGGGCTTGCCCCCTTCCATGATGGGCGTGACGTTCGCCACCACCCAGTAGTGGTCGCCGTCTTTGCGGCGGTTCATGACCAGGCCGGTCCAGGGCTCGCCACCGCCTATGGTCCGCCACATGTCCTTGAAGGCTTGCGCGGGCATGTCGGGGTGCCGGATCATGTGGTGCGGCTGGCCAATGAGTTCTTCGTACGCATAACCGGACACGTCGACGAAGGCGTGGTTGCAGTGCGTGATGACCCCCTGCCGATCGGTCATCGATACCAGTGAATCGGTATCGGGATAGTCGTGCTCGCGGTGGGTGACGGGATGGTTGATCTGCATGGGGAATCCTTCGTAGGAATGGCTGAGTGACAGTGGCGTCAAGCCTGCTAGTGAATGGCTGCTTGCGACTCGTTGCCCAGCAACCTGCCTGCGTCGGCGATGCAAACGTGCCGCTGGTGTACCGTCAGGATTCCTTCCTGGGTCAGCCTGGAGAACAGCCGGCTGACGGTTTCGAGCTTCATCCCGAGGTAGGAGCCGATTTCTGCACGCGTCATGCGCAGCACCAGCTCCGATTCCGAAAACCCGCGTGCATGAAGGCGCTTGACCAGGTTCAGCAGGAATGTCGCGAGCCGCTCCTGCGCCCGCATGCTGCCCAGCAGCAGCATCATCTGGTGCTCGCGAACGATCTCCCGGCTCATCGCCTTGTGCAGGTGCTGCTGCATGGCGGGCAATTCACGCGAAAGCTCGGCCAGCCGGGTGTAGGGAATGGCGCATACCTCCGAATCCTCGAGGGCCACCGCGCTGCCCATGTGGCGCTCCGTGACGATTCCGTCCAGGCCGAGCATTTCGCCGGCCATCTGGAATCCGGTCACCTGCTCGTGCCCCGTCTCGGTGGCCAGGCCTGTCTTGAAAAAGCCGCTGCGCACGGTAAAGAGCGCCTTGAATGCATCGCCGTCGCGAAACAGGTGCTCGCCCCGCTTGATCCGGATGCGCCGAATCGACAACTGGTCCAGACGCACCCGTTGCGATGGCTCCAGGTCCACGGGAAAGCACACATCGCGTTGTGTGCACTGGGAGCAGGTGGCGGTGGTGGAAGCGTTGGTCATGGTGAAGGTCCCCGGTTGGTGTCACGACTGTAGGCAGCCGGTCGGGATCTGGCTGTGGGGAGTTCTCCACTGCGCCTGACGGGAGCTCCGGTCATGTTTCCTTGGCCGCCCTGACAAAGCGAACCTACAATGACCGAAAGAGGGTGGAGCGGCATGGGTGGTGCATCGGTGCATGCGTTGCCTGCCGCCCGGTTCCAACAAGATGCGTACCTCCATTTGACTGACATGCCGCCACTGCCGACCGAGGCACAGACCGGGCTTTCCGACAGCGAAGCCCGGCTGCGGGCGTTGTTCGAATCGGCCATGGACGGCATCGTCACGATCGATGCAACGCAGCGCATCGTGCTCTTCAACAAGGCGGCGGAGCGCATGTTCCGCTGCGAGGCTGCGCAAGCGCTGGGCCACCCGATCACCCGCTTCATGCCCCAGCGATTTCGTGGGCAGCATGCGGCCCACGTCGAAGCTTTCGGCACCACAGGCATCACCACCCGCCGCATGGGCTCCATCGGGGCCATCAGCGGCCTCAGGGCAGACGGGGAGGAGTTCCCCATCGAGGCATCCATCTCGCAGGTGGAGATTGCCGGGCAGAAGCTCTTTACCGTCATCCTGCGCGACGTCACCGAGCGCGTCCAGAATGAGCTGCGTCTGCGCGAGCAGCAGGAGACCCTGGCCGCGGTGATCGATGCGGCCAGCGACGCGGTGATCAGCTGTGACGAGGAGGGGTGCATCGTGCTGTTCAACCCGGCGGCCGAACGCATTTTTGGGCGCTCAGCCGCCAGCATGCTCAATCAACCGCTGGACTCCCTGATGCCCGAGCGCTATCGCAGCGGGCATGGCGCTGACCTGCATGGGTTTGTGGAATCCAAGGTCACGCGGCGCGCCATGGGCGCAGGCCGCGTCAAAGGCGTGCGCGCCGACGGAGAGGTTCTGGAGCTGGAAGCCTCCATCTCGCGTGCGGTGGTCAACGGCAAGCTCACCCTGACGGCGATCCTGCGCGATGTCACACAAAGGGCGCGGGCAGAAGAAGCACTGCTGCGCTACCAGAGCGAGCTGTCGGATCTGGCGCAGCAGCTCATGCACCAGGAAAAAGAGACGACGCAACGCCTGGCCCAGGCACTGCACGACCAGCTCGGCCAGACGCTCACCGCGATCCGGCTCACCTTCGACGCAAGCCCGGCGAACGCTCAGGATGTGCAGGCCAGCGGGAAGGCCAGACAGCAACTGGGCGGCCTGATTGACCAGGCAATCAAGCAGGTGCGCCAGGTCCTGGTGGATCTGCGCCCTCCATTGCTGGACGATGACGGGCTTGCAGCAGCCCTGGACAACGAATTGAGGTCGCGCGACCTCACCCTTCCGGGCATTGACCTGTTGCTTGAAGTCGAGCCCGAGGTCGCGCGCACACGCTGGCCAGCCGATGCAGAGTACGCAGCCTTCATGGTTGCGCGAGAGGCCACCTCCAACGCAGTACAGCACGCGAAAGCCACCCTTGTGAGGGTTGTACTGGCAGGCGATGAAAGCCAGTTTCGGATCGAGGTGATTGACGATGGGCAGGGCTGGCCCCTGGATACGCAGATCGCTCGCCCCGGGCACCTGGGCGTGGTGGGCATGCGCGAACGGGCCCTTGCCACGGGTGCCCGCTTCAGCATTGCGCCGAACCCTGGCGGGGGCACCATCGTGCGGCTGGACTGGGGTGTGCGTCGATGAGCAGGCTCTACCTGGTGGACGACCACCTGATGGTCCGCGAGGGGCTGCGGGCGGTGCTGCAGATCGCCGGCCATGAGGTCGTGGGCGAGACCGCCGACCCCACGGTGGCCGTAGCAGACATTCTGCGGCTGATGCCGGACGTACTGCTCCTGGACCTGAGCCTGGGCGGAAGGTCCGGGTTCGAAGTCCTCGCCGACTTGCAGCGCCGCTCGCTGAGCGTGCGCACCGTCATGCTCACCATGTCGGCACAACCCCAGCATGTGGCCGAATCGTTGCGCATGGGCGCAGTGGGCTATGTCCTGAAGGGTGCGCCATCGAGCGAGGTGCTGCGCGCGATCGAGGTGGTGTTGCAGGGCCGCCGCTACCTTGGCCAGGAGGTGGCGGACCTGGCGGTGCAGGCCCTCACGGCGGATGCAGACGTCGACCCCTTCGGGGCGCTGTCACCGCGCGAGCGGCAGATTGTCGTCATGGTGGTCACAGGCCTGTCCAGTGCCGCCATCGGCCGCGAGCTGCACCTGTCGCCCAAGACCGTGGACACCTACCGCAGCCGTCTCATGAGCAAGCTGGGTACGCCCAATGTGACCGCACTGGTTCGTCTGGCAATGCGCCACCAATTGCTGGGGGCGGACCCTCAATAGCCTGCACCCGGGGGGCCGGCGCAGTGCTGCGGTGGCGACACGATGCCGAGGGCAGGGGAGGCCCGCGGCGGGCTCTTGCGCCTGTGTCGACCCGGTTCCTGTCGAGTTCCCCCCCACCCAGGCCATCGAGACTTCCCCACAGACCCGGCTGCCGGCAGTTCCTACACTGGGCCATCAGGAGCGCGACACGCCCGCTCCCGGTTCCTCTTCAAGGAAACATATGGCCGATCAATCCACAATCTCCATCGACGCACACAGCGCCCACCCCGCATTTGGCAGTGAGGTGGTCGGCATGCTGCTGCAGGCCATGCGGGAATCACCTGCACCGATGGTGCTTACCGAACCGGACGGATGCATCCTCAAGGTGAACGAGGCGTTTGAATGCGCGACCGGCTACGCCATGGACGAATTGGTCGGGCGCAGCCCTGGCATGCTGCGTTCGGGGCTGCAAGGGCGCAGTTTCTACAGCACCATGTGGGCGTCGCTGGGCAGCCAGGGGCGCTGGCAAGGAGAAATCTGGAACCGCCGCAAAGACGGCCAGCTGTCGCAGGAGTACCTGACCATCGTCACCCTGCGTGGATCGGATGGCGTGGCCGCATACCATCTGGGCACCTATGCCGAGCAAGCCTCGCAACAGCTGGGCAGCGGACGTGCGAGGCGCGATGCCGCCACGGATGCAACCACCGGCTTGCTCAGCCGCAAGGCGTTCACCGAGGCCGCCGATCTCCTGAGCGAGAAGTCCCCCCTGGTGCATGTGCTCGCGCTGGACATCGATGGCTTCACGGAACTCAATGAACTGCACGGGCTGGTGTCGGGCGACGCCGTGCTGCGCCAGATGGCGCTGCGCTGCACGGAGGTCGCGGCCGCCGATGGCCGGCCTGCGGTGGTCGCTCGCGTAGGGCCCGATGAGTTCGCCATCGCGCTGGCAGACCCCCATGCGGAGGGCGGTGATGCAGTTCAGTCGTTCGCCTCGCGCCTGTATGCGAAGACGGCATTGCCCTTTGACCTCGGCGAGGGAAAGCACATCCAGATCTCGGTCAGTGTGGGCTTGTCATCGTTGGCGCAGGGGTGTGCAAGCGCTGCCGAAGCACTGCTCCATGCGTCGGCGGCCCGCCAGGAAGCCGTGCCGGGGTTGCCCATGTTGCAATGCTATGAGGCTCAGGATGGACAGCGCCGCATGGCGCTCGCGCTGCGCGATGCGGTGCGCCTGGAGCAGATCACCGTAGCCTATCAACCCAAGGTGAATCTGGCTTCCGGGCAATTGTCGGGAGTCGAGGCATTGGCCCGCTGGGTGCTGCCCGATGGCAGCAGTATCTCCCCTGCTGAGTTCATTCCACTGGCGGAGCGCCGTGGCCTGATCGGATTGATTGGCGACAGCGTGATGGAGCAGGCGCTGGCGCAAATCGCGGCCTGGCAGACGATGGGGTTGGCAGCGCCCGTGGTGGCGGTCAATTTCTCTGCGCTGCAGTTCCAACGCCAAAACTATGTGCAGCACGTTGCGCTCGCGCTGGACCGCCACGGCATTCCTGCCCGACTGCTCGAAATCGAATTGACCGAGTCGCTGCTGTTTGGCGATATCGATGCCGTGATGTTGTCTCTGAAGTCCTTTCGCAACCTGGGGGTTGCACTGAGCATCGACGACTTCGGCACGGGCTATTCCTCCTTGGCCTACCTGCGCCGCTTTCCGGTGCAGTACCTGAAAATTGACCGGCAGTTTGTCTCCGCCATGGGGGATGACGCCAGCGCCTGCGAGATCGTGCGCCTCATCGTGGACATGGCGCACCGGCTGAACCTGCGCTGCATCGCCGAAGGCATCGAAACCGAGGCCCAACTGAAGTTGCTCCAATCCATGGGCTGCGACGAGGGGCAGGGCTTTCTGTTGGCGCGCCCGCTGGACACCAGCGCCATGCAGGGGGTGCTCGCCGGCCGTCTGCCCTGGGCAGCGCTTTTCGAATCGGTGCCTGTGGAATCGGAGCAGGTTGACATGGATCAAGGTGCCCAAGGAGACTGCCAACCACAATCACCCCCTGCACGTTGCAATGGCGACGTTGCCACGGTCCCATTTTCCGAAGGGCTTTTCCAAGACATGCGAGCCGCAGCCGATACCTCTGGCGCCGCCTTCCTGAGCCCGCAGGGAGCACCGAGGGGCCCTGGGCCCTTGAGGAGTGGCATGTGCCAGACAGGCTGAACGCCGTCCGGCAGAACGCTGCACCGTGCAGGGTTCTGACCATGCTGCCGACCCGCTGGCACAGGCAGGCGGTTCAGGCGGTTTGCCGGGTGCGCGATCCCGGCTGCGTCATCACCGACGTACCCAGCGTGACGGATGCGGTGCTGGTGCTCTTGAGCGAGCCCGTCGATCTGATGGTGGTGGACATGGGGCTCGCAGGTGACATGCTCGGGGTGCTGCAGCACCATGCCCGCCGCTCCGCGCCCCGGGCGAAGATGGCCTTGTTCAAGGCAGAGCCGAACTCCGCGAGCAGCGCAGCCACTGGCGATCTGTTGCAAGGGCATTCCTGGTCGGACATGGAGACGGTCCTGGATCATCTGCTTCAGGATGCCTGAGAAGGAGCCGTGGTGAGGTCCGCCTAAATGTGTGGTTTGATGTGTCGCGCGGGGCTCCCCTCCTGCTTTCAGCGAGAAGCTGAAGGCAGGCCCGACCACAGTTCGTTGAGGTCCGGAAAATTCCATTGGTCCGGGTCTTCGCGCGCCACGATCTTCTCGGTACACCCTGGCTCGGCCAGATCGATGCTTACGGGTGGAATGCGCATGTCCGATTTGGTCGAGAAGAACACCTTCACCTTGGGCGAGGTCAGGGACTTCTGGCCCTGCTCGGTCACCACGCCGATGCGCCCGGAGGTCAGCCGCACCAGCGAACCCACGGGGTAGATGCCGATGCTTTTGACGAAGGCCTGGAAGAGGCGCGGGTCAAAATGCCCCTTGGTCCACTCGGCCATGCGGCGCAGCGACTCCGCCGGGTCCCAGCCGCGCTTGTAAGGGCGGTCGGAGGTGATGGCGTCGTACACATCGCAGATGGCCGTCATGCGCGCGATCAGGCTGATTTCTTCACCCTTGAGCTTGTCGGGGTAGCCCGAGCCATCCATCTTCTCGTGGTGGTGGCGGCAGGCATCGAGCACCGAGTCTTCCACGCTGCCGCCCTCCTTGAGCATCAGGTAGCCCTGCACCGGGTGGCTCTGGATGACGGTGAACTCCTCATCCGTGAGCTTGCCTGGCTTGTTGAGCACCGCCAGCGGAATGGCCGCCTTGCCCAGGTCATGCAGCAGCCCCGCCATGCCGGCGCTGCGGGTGTGCTCTTCATTGAGGTTGATCTGCTTGGCAAGAGCCACCATCAGCGCACACACGGCCACCGAATGCATGTAGGTGTAGTCGTCTGCCGTCTTCAGGCGGGCCAGGCTGATCAGCGCGCTCGGGTTGCGCGTGACGGAGTCGGAGATCTCTTCCACCAGGCTGCGCGCATTCTCGGAATTCACCGCCTTGCCCATGCGTGCCTCTTTGAACATCGAGACTACCGCCTGTTTTGACTCCACACAGATGGATGCCGCTGCCTGCAACTCGCTGTGCATGCTGGCGGCAGCCCGTCCCCGCGCACGGCGGGGCGGCGGCGAGGGCGGGGGAGGCGGATCCACCACCAGGGGCGGCATGGTGTCGAGCATGCCGAAATCGGTCTCCACCTGAAAATCCGCCTCCTCGCGCGAGACGGAGCGCACACCGGCCGCCACGTCCAGGCCCTTGGAGGTGTCGATCCAGACCTCTTCGATGGAGGCGGCCTTGATGCGCGCCAGGTCCTTGGGCTCCTTCAAGACGAACTTGGCCCGCCAGAACGGGTGGTCCATCCACGATCCGCAGAAATCGTGCACATACATGCCCAAGGTAAGGTGCTGAATGCTGATGCGCTTGAGCATGAAGAATTTCCCGTTCTGGCTGCGCTTCGGCAGCGATCAAGATTTCAAGATGGAAGAACGCCAGATTCAGCCAGGCAGGGCTTGCCCTTGGCTGGAAGACGTCGTGGCGGAGGTGGCGCCGGAGCCGCTGCCTGGACGGGAGGGCATCGAATTCTGTGCATTCAGGCCATGGTCCTGGAATGCCTGGGCCTGGCGCCCAATGTCCACGATTTCATAGCTGCCTTGTTTGCCGGCCACTTCGGTCGTGAGCACGTTGAGGCGGCGGCCCTTGTTCAGTTGCAGCGAGACAATGGTGCCCACAAACGCGGGTACCAGATCGATGACAGCCTCCACCACCAGCGCGGTCAGCCGGTTCGCTTCTTTCACGATGAGCAGGCGTCGTTCCGGCCCGGTGATGCAATGCACCCCTTCTGTGGCAAGGCGCAGGTCCAGCAGCGGCACCAGTGTCCCCCGCCATTGGTAGTGGGTTGCCAAGGGCAGTGTGGCCCCATCCTCGTCTGCTTCTGCCTTCACGATCTCCTGTATGCCCTTCAGAGGGGTTGCCATGGTACGACCTGCCTGAAAGACCAGGTGTGCTTCTGGTGAGACATTGGCCTCATCTCCAGACCGGCCACCGAGACCCTTGCCCAGGCTGGAGCCTGCTCGGCCGAGCGTTTGCATGTCTTCGGAACCGATGGCGCCCATGGGCAAGGCGCTGAACAGTGCAGTGACCGACAGCAGCTGTATGGGGCGCCCGGCGGGGTCGCCGGGGTCTGAGACCACGCTGGAGCCCAGCGGGGTGACCGCCGGCTGAAGCCGGTCTGACTCAAACCGCTGCACCGCCACGAACTCGTCGACCAGTATCCCCAAGGCTTCGCTTGGCGTGCGGACCACCAGCAGCCACGGTGGCAGCGGGGTGTCGGAAGAGGGGCTTTCCAGCCCCAGTTCCTGGTGGAGCCCAACCACTGGTACCTTGCGCTGGCCCCAGGCGAACACGCCTTGCAAGCCCTTGACCAGGCTCGGCAGCTTTTGCAGGGGCGGGGTCGGCATCAAGGTGCCCACCGACAGCACTGGCACCGCAAAGCGCAACCCTCCCAGCCCGACCACGACGTGGGTCTCCGTGTGGGCAGGGCGTGCGTCGTCGATGCTGCCTTGCTGGGCGGGCCGGTCGTCGGATGCGGAAGACGCGCCCAGCGCCTGGCGCATGGCCGGCTGTTCCTGCACCCAGACCTGGGTTTGCTGCAGAAGATGCTCTGTGTCCAGCAGGGGAACCGGGTGCTCGAACCCCTTGACGTGAAGGACACTGTGGAACAGCTCGTGCGCAGCGCTGTCATGGTGTATCTGGTGCACGGCGCCAGGCTCGACCAGCACGATGCCCACCGTGCGTTCGATGGCTATGCCGGTCATGCGCCCTGATTTTTGCAGGATCATGACCTGCGCATGGGCGGGGGGGCTATCCGCCTGCAGCAGGCTGCCCCAACAGGTCAGGTCCACGATGGGTACCACCTGTCCCCGGTGCTGGAATACGCCTACCAGCACACGTTCGCTGCGCGGCAGATGGGCGGCCGGGCCGTTGAGCGGCAATGCCTGGCCCACTTCGTTGACCGGTACGGCCAGGGTGATGCCTGCCGTGCGAACCATGGCATACCGGTTGGCCCTGGGTGGAGGGAGAGAGGACGAAGTCGACACTGCTTCAGCCTCCGTTCGCCGAGCCATGCAACTCGGACAGCAGGCGCGCAGCGCTGTGCGTCGCATGGGCCTGCTGCGCCGATGCCTTGTGGATATCCGTCATGGCGGAGCAGGAGTTGCCCACCGCGCGCGTGATGCGCGAAAACACGTCCTCGACCTGCTCCGAGAGCCGGCTGCCCTCTTCGATGCGCAGCAGGGTCTCGGTCATCAACTGGCTGATGCCTTTGGTCGCGGCGGAGGATTTCTCTGCCAGCTTGCGAACCTCGTCGGCCACGACCGAAAAGCCCAGGCCGTGCTCGGCGGCACGGGCGGCTTCGATGGCGGCATTGAAAGCCAGCAGGTTGGTCTGGCTGGCAATGTCGCGGATGGTGTCCACAATGTCGTTGACGCTGCGCGACGCATTCTGTATCTGCCGCGTCGCTTCGCGTGAGCGCTCCAGCAACGCCGTGCCGCCGGATGCCTCCTCCTGGGCCGAGAGAGCCAGCGCAAGCGACTGCTGTGAGCTGCTGGTGATGCCATCGGTAGAGTCCGACAGTTGTTCCAGTACCGCAGATATCTCGGGGACTTTTTCGCGGATGGTTTGTTCCCTGTGGACCTGTTCGGTCACGTCAATCGCGAACTTGACGACCTTGTAGGGATTGCCATCAGCATCCAGGATGGCGTTGTAGGTGGCCTGGATCCAGACCTCTGCCCCATGCTTGCCCATACGCATGTAGCGTCCGCTCTGGAACTGGCCCAGCGACAGATCGGCCCAGAAGTTGCGGTACTCGGCAGACTTCACCAGCTCGGGCGTGCAGAACATGCTGTGGTGTTGGCCCTTGATTTCTGGCAGCGTATAGCCCAGGGCGCGCAGGAAGTTGGGGTTGGCGTCGATGACGTTGCCCTGCATATCGAACTCGATGACCGCCTGTGAGCGCGACAGGGCATCGAGCTTTCCTTCGAATTCGCTGCTGCGCAGCTTTTCGGCCGTGATGTCTGTGGCGAACTTGACCACGCTTTCAGGCCGCCCGTCGGCGTTCAGTACCGGGTTGTAGGACGCCTGTATCCAGATCTCTTTACCCTGCTTGTCCATGCGCCTGTATTCCCCCGCATCGAAATCGCCCCTTCCCAGTCGGTCCCAGAAGAGGGCGTACTCGCGGGACTTGGCAAACTCCGGCGCGCAGAACATGCGGTGGTGCTGCCCCTGCACTTCCTGAAGCGAGTAGCCAAAGGTCTGCAGAAAATTGTCATTGGCGTGCAGGACCCGGCCATCGAGCGAAAACTCGATCACCGCCTGCACGCGGTTGATGGCGGCGTACAGAGCCTGCGTGCGCGGGCCCTGGTCCGCCAGCAGGAAATCTGAGGCGGAGATGGATGTGGAGTTCATGGAGAAGCTCTCGGGAGATGGATTGGTCAGGCGAATCGCTCGGTGTGGAGCCGGGCAAAAGTCAAATGACCAGGGCTTGCTATCTGGGCCGCGCAGCCCCTGCTGCGGCTACTGCCGAAATTGGGGCGCGACGGACAGCAGGCGGCAACTGGTCAGAAGTTTTCCCATTCATCGTTGTTGCCTTGCGCGGGCTTGCCGGTGGCCAGGGCGGGGCTGGTCCGCAACGATGCCGGGCCCGTCAGTGGTTTGGCCTTGGCCTGCGTGAAGCCGCCATTGCCCTTGGGCAGCGCCTTGCGCTGTAACGTGGTGGGGCGCGGCGCGGCGGTGGCCGGGCGGGGCGCTGGGGCCGGCGCGCTGCGGGCGCTGGCATCGAGCTTGAACACCGCCACTGCGTTGACCAGCTCGCCCGCCTGGCCGTTCAGGCTGCTGGCTGCTGCCGCCATTTCTTCCACCAGCGCTGCGTTCTGCTGGGTGGCCTGGTCCATTTGCGTGACCGCTTCTCCCACCTGCGCGACGCCTGCAGCCTGCTCGCTGCTGGCAGCACTGATCTCACCCATGATGTCCGTGACGCGACGGATGGAGGCGACCACCTCGGTCATGGTGGTGCCGGCCTTGTCCACCAGTTGCGTGCCTTGCTCCACGCGCTCGACGCTGGCGGTGATCAGGCTCTTGATTTCCTTGGCCGCTTCGGCACTGCGCCCGGCCAGGCTGCGCACTTCGCTGGCCACCACGGCAAAGCCCCGGCCCTGTTCGCCCGCCCGGGCGGCTTCCACCGCCGCGTTC
>NZ_LMIH01000023.1:63693-167107 GCF_001428645.1 Acidovorax sp. Root217 | reverse complement strand
CTGGAAGGCGATGCCGTCGATGACGCTGATGATGTCGGCGATCTTGCTGCTGCTGGCGTTGATTTCCTTCATCGTCTCCACGACTTCGGACACCACATCGCCGCCCTGCACCGCCACCGTGGAAGCGCTTATGGCCAATTGGCTGGCTTGTCGGGCGCTGTCCGCGTTTTGCTTGACGGTGCTGGACAGTTCCTCCATCGATGCTGCCGTCTCTTCCAGCGCCGAGGCCTGTTGCTCCGTGCGCGCCGACAGGTCGTTGTTGCCCGAGGCAATCTCTGCACTGGCCGATGCCACACCCTCGGCGTTCTGGCGCACGGCGCCCACGGTGGTCACCAGGCTTTGCTGCATGCGCTGCAGGGAACTGAGCAAGTGGCCCGTTTCGTCCTGGCTCCGGACCACGATCTGGCCGCTCAGGTCGCCCTGGGCGATGCGATCGGCCGCGTTGACGGCCTGTTCCAGCGGCCGGGTGATGGAGCGGATCAACCACAGGGCTGCCAGCGTTGCAAAGGCCACGGCCAGGGCTGCTGCCGCAATCAGTACCACCCGTGCGGTTGCCTCAGTCTGTTTGGCATTTTCGGCTTCTTGCCGTGCTCCCCTGCCGTTGAGCTCCACCAGCTTCTCGAGGGTGGCAGAGGTCTTGTTGAACAGCTGAAGGGATTCGCCACCCAGCAAGGCTGCCGCCTGGTCCTTGTCGTTCTTGCGCGAGAACTCGAATATCTTCGTTGTGAGTTCGACGTACTTCTTGCGGTCGGCAATGAAATCGTCATAGATCTTTTGCTCTTCTGGCGAGTTGATCAGGACTTCGTAGGATTTTTTCAGTTTGTCCATCTCTGCCTGCAACTCGCCCATGGATTTCTCGTGGGTGGCGGTGGCGGCAGGCTCGGCGGCCATCACGTGGCGCAGTTCAAAGAGCCGGGCTTTGGCAATGCCGGTGTCGAGCTGGTTCACCAGTTCCACACTGGGGAGCCAGTCGCTTGTGATTTCGCGGGTCTGGGCGCCCATGGCAGCCAATTGCGACCAGGCGGCGATGACGACGGCCAGCAAGACGGCGACCAGAACCGCGAAGGTGCCGGCCAGGCGGGTGGAGATTTTCAGGTTGTTCATGGGATTGAGCTTTGAAACAGGAGGGGTCCGGGGTCAGCTCGTCTGTGGCGCGGCCGGTCCGGGATGTTCTGGGGTGCTATACGCCGTATCAGGCGGTCGCCGTGGACTCGACCAGCCCGATTTCCTCGTGGCTGAGCAAGGCGTTGATGTCCATCAGGATCAGCATGCGGCCGTCCACGTTGGCAATGCCCTGCACGAACGAAGGGTCCACGTCGCCCTGGGTTTCGAACTGAGGAGCCGGTTTGATGAGTTCGGGCGCCAGCGACACCACGTCGGCCACCGAGTCCACCACCGCGCCGATCACCGAGGTGCCGATGTCCAGGATGATGACCACGGTGAAGTCGTTGTAGGCGACCTCGGCGCACTGCAGCTTGATGCGCAGGTCCAGGATGGGGACGATGCGCCCGCGCAGGTCGATGACCCCCTTGATGAAGTCAGGCGCATGCGCCAGGCGGGTGGGCTGCTCGTAGGAGCGGATCTCCTGCACGCGCAGGATGTCGATGGCGTACTGCTCGGCACCCAGGCGAAAGGCCAGGTACTCACCTGGTGCGGCGGAGTCCAGGGCGATGCCTGAGGTTTTGGGGGGGGTGGAAATTGTGGTGTTCATGATAAAAAAAGTGGTATCTTGCGGGTTTTTCGTAATTTTAATGATAAAAATGATTTAAGCAAGCGATTCACGTCTTGCTTTGACAATAAATTCATATTTGCTACCTTTGGGTGATTCCGCGGGCGGCGCCGTTGGAGTAGGGAGGCGGCCCAGCGCGGGGCCGCCGCTGGCGGCCTGCGCACCACCAGGATCCTTGGAACGCACTCACGACAATGCGCGGTGCCTGGGGGTTGTCTTGCGCGCGATGCGACGCAGCTGCGCCCAGCAAGCCGTCGGCATGCACAAGCCACCCACCTGCCAGCATTCTTGCCGGCTGTGCGGCTTTTGGAGGCCGGGCTATTCCAGCTCGGCCGGCATGGTCTCGCTGGCGCCGCGTGCGGGCAGGATGATGTGGAACACCGAGCCGCCTTGCCGCACGTTCTCGGCGTAGATCTGCCCGCCCAGGGCCTCCACGATCTTCTTGCAGATGGCCAGGCCCAGGCCCGTGCCCCCCGAGCCGTCCTTGGTCTTGCTGGACTGCTTGAAGGCCTCGAAGATGGCGCCGAGCTCGTCTTGCGGGATGCCCGGGCCGTGGTCGCGCACGGCCAGCCGTATCTGGCCCCGGCGGTCGACCCTGCCCAGCAGGGTGATGGACGATGCCTCGGGAGAGAACTTGATGGCGTTGGCCACCACGTTGCGTATGACCTGTTGGAACCGCACGGGATCGACCTTGGCCGTGAGCGGCAGGTCGCCCAGCGCCACCTCCAGGTGCAGCTTGCGTTGGGCCAGCAGCGGCTCCAGCTCGCGCAGCACGGGATGGATGATGCCGCGCAGGTCCACCCGCTCCAGGTGGAAGGTGCCCACGGTACTTTCCAGCTTGGCCACGTCCAGCAGGTCGTTGACCAGCGAGAGCATGCGTTCGCCGGAGCGGTGGATGTCCTCGAACATGCCCGCCAGCCGGGCGTCGGCCTTGCCGCGAAGCATGCCCAGCTCCGAAAAACCCATGATGGATTGCAGCGGTGTGCGCAGCTCATGGCTCATGTTGGCCACGAACTCGGACTTGGATCGGGATGCCTCCTCGGCGGCCTCGTGGGCCTCGCGGGTCAGCCGTTCGGCCTCGCGGAAGTCGCTGACATCCATCAACGTGGAAAGAATGCCGGTGGCCTGCCCGCGGGCATCGGTCACCACCGCTTTCGTCACCCGCGTATCGCGCCAGGATTGCCCACCGTAGAGCACCCGGGTCTCGAACATCACCCTGCCGCCCTGTTGCTGCAATTGCCTGTCTGCAGACTGGTGCACGGCTGCTTCTTCGGAGGGCAGAAAGTCCGCCAGGCGCAGCCCCATCACGTCGGCGCGCTTGCGCGCCTTGTACTCCTCCCAAGCGCGGTTGACCAGCACCAGGTGGCCCGTCATGTCGGTCATCGAGATCGGCAGGGGGTTCATCTCCAGCATCTGGCCGCGAAACTCCAGCTCGGTCTGGAGGCTCTGCTGTGCAACCCAGCGCTCGGTCACGTCCACGGCGCTCCCTGCAAAGCCGATGACCGCGCCTTCGTCGAGCAAGGGCACCAGTGCCACGTCGAACAGCAACTGGCGGCCAGTGTCGAGGTGGATCATGGCCTGGCAGTTGCGCACCCCGCCCGCTTCGCCGTTGGCGAAGAGGCCTTCCACCGCGGGCCGGCTGCCGGGCTCCACCAGTTCCTGCAGTGGCCGGCCTATGGCCGCGGATTCGCTGCCACTGATCAGCGATGCCAGCCGGGCGTTGACGAAGGTGATGCGGCCGGCGGTGTTGGTGCGAAAGATGACCTCCTGCACGCTGCGCATCAGCACTGCCAGCTCGCGTTCGCTGTGGGCAATGCGTATCTGGGCGTGCCGGGAAGCGTGGCTGGCGGCCTCGCGGGAGCGCAGGCTGCGCCAGGCCACGAGGGTGAGCAGCAGCACCACCAGGGTCGCGGCGCAACTGAGCCAGATGTAGCCCTGTGATTCGGTCCACCAGCGGTTGATTGCAGCGTCTCGTGGCTCCTCCACCAGGACTACGAGCGGCTGGGTTCTGGACAGGCGGAACGCGACGATCTGGTTGCCGCCACCCAGCCCCTGGCCCACATAGCTGCCGTGCTCGCGCGCGGGCAGGTAGGTGCGGAACACGGGGAGGTCGCTGGCCTGTGCGCCATGCAGTGCGGTCTCCTGGGAGGTCGCAAGAATCTTGCCGTCGTACGATGCAATCGCAGAGCTGAAGCCGACCTGGCCTACGGCCAATTGCTGCTGATTGGCCAGCGCGTCGGGGTTGATCAGCCCGATCAGCAGCAGGTCTTGCCCATCGGGCGTGACGAACTTGCGCATGAGCGGAATGAAGCCCAGGCCCGCCGGGGTGGGGCCTTGTGGTGCACCGGCGCGCAGGCTGCTAACGCCCCGGCCGGCGATCCAGGGGCCCAGGGTGGTTTTGCCCTTCTGCGGACGTGGCCCCAGTTTGAGCAGATCGATGGTAACCCCCGCCTCCTGTGGCGAGCTGCTGGCGATGACCAGGCCGGTGGCATCGGCTACCAGCACCGTGCGCAGGAAGGGGGCGCCTGCCATTGCCTCGCGCAGAAACGCCTCGGTGCGCGGCAGGTCGGCCCCGGGGGCGTGCAAGGCATTGGCATCGCCCATGGTGGCCAGGATGAAAAGGCCACTTTCCACCGTGCGGGTGGTCTGGTCCTCGAGCACGCGCGCCAGGAGTTCGGCCCTGTCGGTGTCCGAGGCGATTGCCTTGGACCGGTCTTTCAGCGATATCCAGGCCGTGGCCGCCAGGATGCCCGCCACGAGCAGCAGGCCGCAGAGCAGCGCGGTGTTGCTCGCCTTGCGGCTGAGCTTCACCAGGCCCTGGGCGTGGCGCCAGGGTGCGCTGCGGGTGAAGGTCTGTGCCATGTCAGTGCACAACGATCTCGGTCAGCCCGTGCCTGGCGGCCGCAGCGTCGAGCCGGCCGTCACGCTTGACGCGTGCCACGAAGTCATCCACGGTCTTGAGCCAGGCATCGTCGCCCGGCTTCACGGCATAGGCATAGGGCAGCACGAACACCGGTTTGGGCGGGGACACCAGGCGTGCCCAGTCGGCATTGTCGAGCAAGCGCCGGCTGTAAGGGAAGTCGGTCATGAACACGTCCACCCGACCGCCTTCGAGCTCCCGTTCGCGCGTGGCGGGGGGCGATATTCTCACCAGCTTGGCATGCTTGAGGCGCTCGCCCATCACCGGTTCCATGAAGGTTCCGGCCTGTACGGCCACCAGCACGCCGGGCTGGTCGATGTCGGCCCATTGCTTGATGACGGCATTGCTCTTGGTGGTGATGCCGTAGATGTCACTGCTCAGGTAGGGCTGGGTGAATTTGAGATGCGCCATGCGCTGGGGCAGCATGCCAATCGCGAACATGCCCACATCGCAACGGTCTGCCTGCAGGTCTTCGACCAGGGTGGCGAAAGACGTCTCCACATACTCCACTTTTGCCTTCAGATCCTTGCCCAGTTCGGCCGACAGATCGATGTCGATCCCTGCCAGCTGCTGGGTGCGCGGGTTGCGAAAGGTGATGCCGTAGTAGTCGGGCCAGATGCAGACGCGCACGGCGTGCCGTGCCGATACCTTTTCCTGCACCGGGCCTGCCAGAGCGGGTCCGCAGAGCATCAGGCTGGCAATTGCGCTGGTGAAGGCGATTCGGAGGATGGGGGGCATGGCGCTATCCTAGTGGGAGGATGGTTCAGGGGGCGTCGATCAGATCGGCGAAGGTGGGGCGTTGCTCGGTGACCTTGCGCCGCAACGTGTCCAGATGATCGAAGTGCTGGACGAAAGTGTCCACGATCACGGGGTCGAATGCCGTGCCGCGCTGTTCGATGAGCATGGACAAGGCCTTTTGGGGGCTGAATGCGGGGCGGTAGACGCGGTCCATGGTCAATGCGTCGTAGAAATCCACGATGGCCGTGATGCGGCCCGACAGGGGGATATCCTCGCCTGCCAACCCGCGGGGATAGCCTTTGCCGTCGTAGCGTTCGTGGTGGGTAAGCGCCACTTCGGCGGCAAGCAGGAACACAGGCACGCGGGATTTGCCGATGATCTGCGCGCCAATGGCCGGGTGGAGTTGAATGACAGCCCGCTCTTCTTCGGTGAGCGGCCCTGCCTTCTTGAGCACATGGTCTGGAGTGCCGATCTTGCCAATGTCGTGCATGGGCGCAGCGCGCCGCAACAGGCTGGCAAATCCAGGTGTCGATCCCACGAGCAGTGCCAGCGCCTCGGCCAGAAAACCTATCCTGACGATGTGCACGGAAGTGTCATCGTCGCGGGCCTCGGCGGCCATGCACAATTGCAGCAAAGCCTCGTTGTGCGCCCGCGTGATTTCATCCAGCGCCTTGTTTCGCTCACGGTACATGTGGCCAAAGTCTTCGACGAAGCGCAGCATCTGTTCAGCTGCCGCTTCGTCGAAGCGAGTGCTCTCGCCTTCAAAATGGGAAGGCATCGGAATGGTTTCGGTCATGGGCGATTTCCAGCCGGTAAATTGATTCCAGCACCTGGATGGTGCTGAACGGCTTGATGAGGTATTCGTCTGCGCCTGCCTTCATGCCATCGCGACGGTCTTCCGCCTGGCCGCGCGCGGTGAGCATGATGACCTTGGTGTGCTTGAGCGCGGGGTTGGCCTTGATGCAGCGGCACACTTCCAGCCCCGACAGGGTGCCCGGCATCATGATGTCCAGCAACACCACGTCGGGTGAGTGAGCACGGGCCATTTCCAGCCCCACATCGCCGTTGGCGGCCTCATAGATCTCGAAATCCTCGAATTCCATGGTCATGTGCAGTAGCTTTCGGATGTCGGCGTGGTCTTCGACGATGAGTACTTTTTTCATGGAGTGCCTGTTGCAGTTGTTGGCCTATTTGCCAAAATTTGACAAATTGTTCTGTTGAAGAATCATATCAATCATTTAAATCATTTGCAAGTGCCTTCAATAAAAATGATTTGCAAGTAAAATGGTGCAGCCATGAAAACTGAAAAATCTCTAGACACTTCATCTGCCGCCGATCAGCTCACGACCTTTGAGGCTGCACGGATGCTCGGAATGGCCGTGCGCTCCGTGCAACTGATGGTCGACCGCAACGAGCTCCAGGCATGGAAGACGCCGGGTGGGCACCGGCGTATTTCGCGCCGCTCGGTGGAGCAGTGGTTGCGTTCGCGCTCTGGCGGACCGGTGCCTGCGGCCGATGCACAGTTTTCAGCGGCCGCAGCGCATGAACCTTTCAGGCACACGGCCATGCCGATCCCGGAGCTTGCAGATGGGCGAGTGCAGGCGCCTGGTGATATGAAGGTGCTGCTGATCGAGGACTCCATCCACTTCCAGAACCTGGTGTCCTTGCTGGTGGAGCAGCACTTTCCGGCATGGCAGTTGCACATTGCCAATGACGGCATCACCGGGCTGGCGATGTACGGGCAGATCCAGCCCGATATCCTGATCGTGGACATTCTGCTGCCCGGAATCGATGGCGCGGCCCTCATCACGACGCTGCGCTCGCATCCCCAGTTCGCCCGCAGCCGCCTCATCGTCGTGACCTCGCTGGACGAATCCCAGCGCGCGCCCTATGCGTTTGCGTTGCAGGGCGTGAACGTGATTCACAAGCCGCGGCTGGTGGCCGAGTTGCCAGCGCTTCTTGCCCAGAGTGCGGAAGTCAGGGCCGCGTCCTGAGCGCAGCGAGGGTTCCATGACCAACGCATCTGTTGTGCCGGTTCGGCGCGTGTTGCTGGTGGAAGACGATGCCTCGATTGCGCGCTTCATCGACATGGCGCTGGAAGACGAGGGGGTGGATCTGACCGTGTGCGGCGACGTGGAAAGCGCCTTGGCTGTTCTGCACGAGGGCCCTGTGGGGCTGGTCATCACGGATCTGATGCTGCCCGGCTTGTCGGGCTACGATCTGGTGGAGCGGTTGCATTCCGAGCCCGCACTACTCGCTGGCGCCAGGCTGGTCATCTTCAGCGCGGGTGTGAACCTGGACAAGCAGGCGCGGCTTGAAGGCCGTGGCATATGGCGCATTCTGCGCAAGCCGGCGTCGGTTGCCCAGCTGCAGGCCTGCGTACTGGAGGCATTTGCGGGACAGGATGCAGCGCCGCCGCCAGCAGAGGTGCCGGCGCAGCCTGCTGACCCCAACTGCGCCGAGAGCGACGCGGTACTTGCCTATTTTGGCGGCGACGCCGTCCTGTTCCGTGCGTACCGGGCCAAGTGCCTTGTGCAGTTTGAACACGATCTGGTGGCGGGTGATGCCGCATTGCATGCGGGCGATCTCGCGGCGCTGCAGCGCTTGTCGCACAGTCTGTCCACGGTGTTCAGCACCTTGGGCTGGGCAGAGGATGGCCTGGTGGCAAAACAGCTGGAAGCGCTGGCGGCCTCTGGTGACACGCAGGCCTCGGCCACTGCCTGGTACCAGGTGCGCCGCAGATTGATCGGCTGACACGCGGCCTGGTGCGCCATACCGGTGGGTGGTCGTGGATGCATCAATCGATGGCCAACTGGCTGGCGTTGCCGGCGCGCCGAAGAGCCACAGCATCCATTTGGGACAGTGACACTTCACCGGTCCTCAGTCGGAACAGGCGCATGGAGTTGCTGACGCCCTGCACCTGGCCGTAGACCGATTGAGCTGCCGCTGCCAGTTCTTCCACCATCGCGGCGTTCTGTTGGGTGATGGAGTCCATGTGCGCTACCGCCTCGTTGATCTGGGACACGCCGACCTTTTGCTCGCCTGCGGCAGTGCTGATCTCATCGAGCACGGTGTTCACCTTTCCAATCGACTGCAGGACCGCCTGCATCCGCTCGCGTGCCTGGCCGGCACTGGCCACACCTGCCGTGACGCGCGCACCAGACTCGACGATGAGTTCCTTGATGTCCTTGGCGGCCGATGTGGTGCGCTGAGCGAGTGCCCGCACTTCGGATGCCACGACCGCGAAGCCGCGCCCCTGGTCTCCCGCCCGCGCTGCTTCCACTGCGGCGTTCAGCGCCAGGATGTTGGTCTGGAACGCGACGCCTTCGATCAATTGGATGATGTCTTCGATGCGTTTGGACGATGCGGCGATGCCTTGCATGGTGTCCGCCAGGTTCTGGACTGCTTCGTCGCTGTGCCGGGCGACTTCGGAGGTGGCGTGGGCCATCTGGGCTCCCTGGCTTGCCGAGGTGGCGCTGTTCTGGATCGTGCCATTGATCTCTTCCATGGACGCGGCCGTCTGCTCTAGGCTGCTGGCCTGCGCCTCCGTGCGGGAGGAGAGGTCGTTGTTCCCGGAGGCGATTTCCTGCACGGCCACATCCAGATGCCCCACTTCCTGGCGGACATCGCTCACGACCGTGCGCAGGTTCACGCTGAGCTGGTTCAGTGCTTGCTGCAGTTTCCCCACCACGTCGGAGGCACCAGTTTCCACGCCGCGGGACAGGTCACCGGATGCGAGGCGGTTGGCATCCCTGACCAGGCGATGCAGGGGACTGACTGCAAAGGCGCGGATGAGCGAGGCGCTGGCCAGCAGCGCCAGCAGCGCTGCACCCAGCACCACATAAGCCGGTGCGCCCAGAAAATGCGGAGTAACTGCTGCGGCAATCGCTGCGGCTTGTGTCAGCGCCAGCTTCGTCGCCAAGGTGGGCTGGCTCAGCCGTTTGAACCATCCGGTCAAGCCCTTGCGTACTACCAGGCCACCCTGGAGCCCCAGGTGCCGCTGCCCTGTCGCTTCCTGTCGCTTGAACTGCGTGTACAGCGCCTCGGCCGACCGGACCTGATCGCGGCTGGGAACCGTGCGCACCGACAGAAAGCCGGTGATCTGGGTGCCATCCATCATGGGGGTGGCGTTGGCCTGCACCCAGTAGTGGTCGCCGTCCTTGCGCCGGTTTTTGACGAGGCCGGTCCATGGCAGACCGGCCTGGATCGTTTCCCACATGTCGCGGAATGCCTCGGAGGGCATGTCGGGATGCCTCACCAGGTTGTGGGGCTGGCCCAGCAGTTCCTCGCGCTGGAAGCCGCTGACCTGGATGAATGCGTGGTTGCAGTAGGTGATGCGCCCCTTGAGGTCGGTCACGGACACGAGTGTTTCGTCGGGGGAGAAAGTGAACTCCCGCTGTGTGATGGGCAGATTGTTGCGCATGGGTGGCTTTTAGGTCTGTATGGTGGGTAACTCAAAGCCAGAGCCATCAGAGTGGCTACCAGTTTTGTGATTCAAATGATAGTTTCATTTGATAACAATGTCAAATATGATTTTCCTGTGGCGCATTTGGGGCGTGGGAGGCTATCGGGCAAATCTGGAAGTTGTCGACGCTGACATTTCGGGCGTGAACACGATGCTGCGCCCCCGGCCTTGGGCCTTGGCGTGGTACATGGCGAGGTCGGCGCAGTGCATCAAGGCCTCGGGCTCCTGCGCATCCATGGGGTACATGGCGATACCCACGCTGCAGCCAGTCTGAACCGGGAAGCCATCGAGGTTGCGAGGGCTTGAGAGCGCGGCGGTGAGTTTTTCAGACACCAGGACTGCATCCGAGACTGCTTCGACCTCGCGCAGCAAAACGACAAACTCGTCCCCGCCAATGCGCGCAACGACGTCGCTGGCACGCACTTGGGCTGTCAGGCTCCCGGCCACATCGATCAGCAGCTTGTCTCCAATGGCATGGCCGAAGGTGTCGTTGACGGACTTGAAGCCATCAAGGTCCAGCAGTAGCAGCGCAACCCGCCGGCCAGCGCGCTGTGCATGCGCGATGGCGTGACGCAGGTACTCACTGAACAGCCAGCGATTGGTCAGGCCCGTCAGTGCGTCGTGCGTTGCCTGGTGCTGCAGTTGCCGTTCGGACTGCTTCGCCTCACTGGTGTCTCGAACAAAGGCGATGGTGCCAACATGGCCTTCGCCATCCACGCGGCTCAGTGCGATGTCTATCGGGACCTTGGTTCCGTCCTTGCGCAGCAGGGTCAGATCTCCCATGGTTCCCATGGGTCTGCGTTGGGGTTCGCTCGCATAGCGCTGCCTGTTTTCGACATGCAATCGGCGCAGGTCGGCCGGCAAGAAGAGCTCGACGGATTGCCCCAGCAGTTCATGGGGCTGGTAGCCTGACAGCGTGCACAGCGCCTCGTTGGCAAGCACGATGGTGCCGGCGTCCGATACGAACAGGATGCCGTCGGGCGCCTGTGTGACGATGAGCTCGGAAAGGTTCATGGGGCGCGGAATCCGTGGGTAGCCCTGCTGGGCGGTGCACCGGAACCGTTGTGGGGCCGGGTACCTTCCCATGGTCGGCCAAGTGCAGGTTCACCGGCTTGACGTGCATCAAGTCTTGCGTGCGTGACGGCGAAAGTGCGAGTTGGCGAGGCGAAGCAGGGGCGCCTATTGCGTTCCGGAAAATTCACACCGCTCGCCATGGCTATTTTTTGTTCGCCTGCATGCCCGATCGACTACAGGGCGCAACAACGACACTGTGACAAGTTGTTGACTCCGATTTTTTACACGTCCATAATTCGCAGCACTGGTTCGGTCTTCACCGCACCAGCACCTCAGCAACATTGCTGATCACATACCGGCTATGAAAGCCCCTGACATGCGCGTACAGCGCGGTCAGGGGCTTTTTGCTTTTTGGAGTTTGAATGTCGTTGTCGTCCGATTCGGGAAACCTCCCCGCGCCAAGCACTGCGGGGCACCTCGTCACCGTGGCGAGCATCCAGATGGAGCCGCGCATCGGCCGCAAGGACGAGAACCTGGCGCGCTCGGTGGCCCTGGTCGAGCGTGCGGCCGCAGGCGGCGCTGTCCTGGTGGTGCTGCCCGAACTGGCCAACACCGGCTACATGTTCGAGAGCCGCGCCGAGGCCTTCGCACTGGCCGAGCCTGTGCCTGCCGGCCCCAGCACGCAGGCCTGGATCGAGGTGGCCCGCCGCTGCAACACGCTCATCGTCGCCGGCATTGCCGAGCGCGATGGCGAGCGCCTGTACAACGCGGCCGTGGTCGTCGGCCCCGGGGGCTGGCTGGGCACCTACCGCAAGCTGCACCTGTGGGGTGACGAGCACCTGTTCTTCGAAGCCGGCGACAAGGGCCTGCCGCTGTTCCACACGCCGTGGGGGCGCCTGGGCGTGGTGATCTGCTACGACGGCTGGTTCCCCGAGGTCTACCGCCTCCTGGCCATGCAGGGCGCCGACGTCGTGGCGATGCCCACCAACTGGGTGCCCATGCCCGGCCAGCCCGCAGGCAGCCCGGCCATGGCCAACACGCTGGCCATGGCCAGCGCCCACAGCAATGCGCTGAACATCGTCTGCGCCAACCGCACGGGCACCGAGCGTGGCCAGCCCTTCATCGGCCAGAGCCTGATCGTCGATGCCCAGGGCTGGCCTGTCGCAGGCCCGGCTGCCCAGAGCGGTGAAGACCTGGTGCTTATCGCGCAGCTGGACCTTCGGGCCACGCGCCAGGCGCGCCAGCTCAACGCCTTCAACCACGTGCTGCGTGACCGCCGCGACGACGTCTACGACCCCATGCTGGGCACCGGCTGGCCGCTGCCGCGGCACTGATGCCTACCTCCGAATTTTCCCGCCCCGTGTTCTCTTTTTCGTTCAACCCCAACCCAAGGAGCCTTCTGATGATGTCCCCCTTTGCTTCCCTCCTGCGCTACGGCGCAATCGCCCTGGCGGCCGCGCTGGCCCTGCAGGCCCAGGCCGCCGACCCCATCCGCATCGGCGTGGCCGTGGGCCTCTCGGGCGCCAACAGCGTGGTGGCACCCGCCGTGGTGCAGTCTTCGCAACTGGCGGTCGAAGAGATCAATGCCGCAGGCGGCATTCTCGGTCGCAAGGTCGAGCTCGAGATCGTCGACGATGCCTCGGGCGCCGTGGGCGCGCAGAAGGCCTTCGACACCCTGGTGTTCCAGAAGAAGGTCGACGCCGTCATCGCCATGGAGACCAGCGCCGCGCGCAATGCGGCCCTGCCCATCATCTCGCGCGGCAAGGTGCCCTACATCTACACCTCGTTCTACGAAGGCCGCTCGTGCAACCCCTGGATGTACGTCAACGCCTGGGTGCCCGAGCAGCAGGTGGCGCCCATCGTCAACTACTTCTGGTCCAACCTGAAGGCGCGCAACTTCTTCCTGGTGGGCAATGACTACGCCTTCGGCCGCGGCATGCTGGACTTCACCAAGAAGTACATCGAGAAGAATGGCGGCAAGGTGGTGGGCGAGGAGTACCTGCCCATCGACGGCTCGGACTGGACCCCGGTGCTCAGCAAAATCCGCGCGGCCAAGGCCGATGCGCTGATCAGCGCCACCGCCGGCGGCGCGCCCAACGTCTCGCTGGCCAAGCAGCTGCAGGGCTCGGGCCTGAACCTGCCCTATGGCAACCTGGCCATCGACGAGGCCACCGCGAAGAACATGGGCGACGTGGCGACGGGCATGTACATGTCGGCCTCGTACCTGACCACCATCGAAACGCCCGAGAACCAGAAGTTCATCGCTGCGATGACGAAGAAGTTCGGCACCGACCTGAAGACGCCCAATGAACTGTCCGAGCCGCAGTACGAGGCCTTCTACCTGTACAAGGCCGCCGTCGAGAAGGTGGGCGCGGTGGACAAGGACAAGATCATCAAGGCGCTGGGCGAGGTGTCCTACACCGGCCCGCGCGGCGAGGTCAGCATGAACAAGAGCCGCCACGCCCCGCTGGCGATGCGCCTGGGCCAGATCCAGGCCGGCGGCGCCATCAAGATTTTGCAGACCTTCAAGGGCGTGGACCCCGGCGCGCAGTGCCCTGACCTGAAGTAAGCCTGCCAGCACAGGCTGCCGGCACCCTGCTGCGGTGCCGGCCGCTGGCCCCACCCGGCCGCAAGGGCCGGGGTTTCCTCCCGTACACCATCACGACCCGCTGCACGAGGGGCGGTGCCACCCGCGCCACCCCTGGGCGCAGCCATGCCCGACTCGAGGAGTTTTCCATGACCTTGCACCGATTCACCCACTCCATCGCCAGCCGCCTGGCGCTCGGCTTTGGCTGCCTGCTGGCGTTGATCATGACCGTGGCCGGCATGAATGCCTGGTCCTCGCACCAGGTGGGCAGCCAGGTGCGCCAGATCGTGGAGGTCAACAACCAGCGCGCCGCCTTCGCCCGCGAGCTGCTGGACAACATCAACCTGATGGCCGTGCAGGTGCGCTCCATCGTGCTGCTCACCGACATGGCCGAGCTCAAGGCCGAAGGCGCCACCCTGGAGACAGCGCGCGGCGAGTACGTGCGCGCCGAGAAGGCGCTGGCCGCGGCCATGGCCGATGCCCAGGCCGACGAGCGCCAGCTCGCGTCAGACATCGCCACGCTGGGCGCGCGCGGCATGGCGCTGGTGCAGCAGGCCGCCCGGCACGGGCTGGCGGGTGCCAACATCGATGCGACCACCACGCTCACGCAGGAGTTGCGGCCGGTGGAGGCGCAGTGGCGCGCCAGGGTGAATGCACTCATTGCCCTGCAGACCCAGCGCAATGCGGTGCTGGCCACGGCGGTGGGCACGCAGATCCAGCGCTCCACCGCCATCGGCGCGCTGCTGGCGCTGGCGGCAGTGGCCCTCGGTGTGCTTGTGGCCTGGCGCATCGCGCGTGGCATTCAGCGACCGGTGGAGCGCGCGGTGCGCATCGCCGAGCGCATTGCCGAGGGCGCGCTGGACAATGCCATCGAAGGCGCGGGGCAGGGCGAAGTAGGCCGCCTGCTCGACGCCATCGCCACCATGCAGCGGCGCCTGCGCGGCCTGGTGGCCGACATCCGTGATGCCGCCGTGAGCATCGATACCGCCAGCTCCGAAGTGGCGGCCGGCAACCTGGACCTGAGCCAGCGCACCGAGCAGGCCGCCACGCGCCTGCAGGAGACGGCCCATTCGCTGGACCAGCTCGCCGGCAACCTGCGCCACAGCGCCGAGGCGGCAGGCGAGGCCAACGGTCTGGCCGGCAATGCGGCGGCCGTGGCCCAGCGCGGCGGCGCGGCCGTGGGCCAGGTGGTGGACACCATGGGCCAGATCACCCAGTCATCCCGGCACATCGCCGACATCATCGGTGTCATCGACGGCATCGCCTTCCAGACCAACATCCTGGCGCTCAATGCGGCGGTAGAGGCGGCACGTGCGGGCAACGCCGGGCGTGGCTTTGCCGTGGTGGCGGGCGAAGTGCGTGCGCTCGCGCAGCGCAGTGCCTCGGCGGCCAGGGAGATCAAGGGCCTCATCGACGACAGCCTCTCGCATGTGGCGGCGGGCGCGCGCCTGGTGCAGGGCGCCGGCACCACCATGACCGACATCGTGGCCAGCGTGGAGCGGGTCTCCACCATCATCGGCGAGGTGGCCGGGGCATCCACCGCGCAAAGCGGGCGCATCCACGGCATCAACCACGGCATCGCCGCGCTGGACCATGCCACCCAGCAGAACGCCGCGCTGGTGGAGGAGGGCGCCGCCGCAGCCGCCAGCCTGCAGGACCAGTCGCGCCGTCTGCTCGCGCTGGTGTCCACCTTTCACCTGGGGGCCGAGCCCGTCGACAGCGCGCCGCCGGCAGGCACTGCCAGGGCCGTGCCTGCAGCGGCCTGGCGCGGGGGCGCGCCGCAGTGGCTGCCCCTTGCCGCTGCGCGTTGACCACGGCGGGAGATGCTGCGATGAAGATGCTTCTGAACACACTGCAGATGGCCGTGCTAGCCCTGTTCGCCACGGCGGTGCTGCTTGCCATGGCCACCACTGTCTCGGCGCAGCCGCGTGCGGCCGAGCCCATCCGCATCGGCGTGGCCGTGGGGCTTTCGGGCGCCAACAGCGTGGTGGCGCCCGCCGTGGTGCAGTCCTCGCAACTGGCGGTCGAGGAGATCAATGCCAACGGCGGCATCCTGGGGCGGCCGGTGCAGCTGGAGATCATGGACGATGCCTCTGGCGCCGAGGGCGCGCAGAAGGCCGTGCAGGCGCTGGTGTTCGACAAGAAGGTGCACGCCCTCATTGCCATGCAGACCAGTGCGGCGCGCAATGCGGCGCTGCCCATCGTCGCGCGCGGCCAGTTGCCTTATATCTATACCTCGTTCTACGAAGGCCGCTCGTGCAGCCCCTGGATGTACGTCAACGCCTGGGTGCCCGAGCAGCAGGTGGCGCCCGTGGTCGAGTACCTCGCGCGCAACCGGAATGCGCGCAGTTTCTTTCTCGTGGGCAGCGACTACGCCTTCGGCCGCGGCATGCTCGAGTTTGCGCGCCAGACCATCAGAAAGGGCGGTGGGCAGGTGGTGGGCGAGGAATACCTGCCCGTGGACGGCAGCGACTGGACGGCGGTGATCGCCAAAATCCGCACGGCCAGGCCCGACGCGATCATCAGTGCCACCGCAGGCGGCGCACCCAACGTGTCGCTGGCCCGGCAGCTCAAGGCCGCCGACGTGCGCATACCGCTTGGCAACCTGTCCATCGATGAAAGCACTGCGCGGGAGATGGGCAGCGCGGCGACGGGCATGCTCATGGCGGCGTCCTACTTCCCCTCCATCGACACGGCGCACAACCGCTCGTTCCGCATGCGCATGCTGGTGCGCTTCGGCGCGGACCTCAAGGCGCCCAACGAACTCTCGGTGCCGCAGTACGAGGCTTTCTTCCAGTACAAGGCGGCGGTGGAGGCGGCAGGCAGCACGAATGCCGCCAAGGTCATCAAGGCGCTGGGTGAGGTCACGGTGACCGGCCCGCGCGGCACGCTGCGCATGGGCAAGGGCCGGCACACGCCACTGGCCATGCGCCTGGGGCAGGTGCGCTCCGACGGCAGCATCCGCATCCTGGAGACCTACGCGAGCGTGGACCCGGGCGCGCAATGCCCGCAGATGGAGTGAGTTGGGCCGATTGAATGACCCGCCTGAGGGCGCCTGCAGGGAGGACAAATCGCGAAGAAAGCGGCTTCGCAGTTGATTGACGCTGGTGTGACCGGCTGTCATAATTGAAACGACCGCACTGGCCAAGCCACTGCAGTCCCTCAGCAGCATTGCTGACCACATACCGGCTATGAAAGCCCCTGAATGCGCACACCGCGCGGTCAGGGGCTTTTTGCTTTCTGGAGCTTGAAAACATGTTCTCTGTGGGACCCCTCCCGCTGTTCCTTTCACTGACCGATTTTGTGCGCCAGGCCCGCCGGGCAGGCACGGCCTGTGCATTGCCTGTGCAGGCACTGCTTGCGCTACCCAAGATACCCACGATACGCACGATACCCAAAAGACCCAGGAGATACCCCATGACCCGTGCCGCCACCACCACCGCGCTGTCCCTGCGCGGCCCGATTCCTCTCCATTCGTAGGAGCACACCATGGTTCTCTTGCTGGATCTGCTCACCACGGCGGCGATGCTGTTCGTCGTCACGGCGGGGCTGATGATGGTCTTCGGGGTGATGAAGATCGTCAATTTTGCGCATGGTGCCCTGCTCACGCTGGGCGGCTATGCGAGCTACGTGGTCACCCGGCTGCAGATGGACCCGTGGCTGGCCTGGCCGCTGGCCATCGTGGTCGGCATTGCCGTGGGCATGCTGGTGGAAGGGCTCATCGTGCGCCCCTTGTACAAGCGGCCGCTCGACGCCATCCTGGCCACCTGGGGGCTCGGTATCGTCATCGGCCAGCTCATCGTGATCGCCTTCGGGCGCGAAGTGCAGTTTGTCAGTGCCCCGCTGTCGGGTACCTGGCAGGTCGCGGGGGTGGACTACTCGGCCTACCGCCTGGTGCTGGTGCCGGTGGCCATCGTGCTGTGCCTGGCGCTCACGGGGCTGCTCAACGGCACGCGCTTTGGCGTGCGCACCCGCGCCGTGATCATGAACGAGGACCTGGCCAGCAGCCTGGGCATCCATTCGGGCCGCGTGCGCTTCATCACCTTCAGCCTGGGCGCGGGCCTGGGCACGCTGGCCGGCGCCATGATCACGCCGCTGTCCAGCGTCGACCCCAACATGGGCCTGCCCTGGCTGGTCAGCGCCTTCATGCTGGTCATGGTCTCGGGCCATTCCATGGCCAGCCTGCTGGTGACCTGCGTGGTGTTCGGCGCGGCCCAGGTGCTGGTCAGCACCTACGCCAGCCCCGTCCTCGGCGGGCTGACCATCGCCGTCCTCGCCGCAGTCACGCTGCGCATCCGTCCCAAGGGGTTTGCCCGTGGCTGATACCACCACCCATTCCAATGCGGCATTGCCGCCCGCCATGCCCGCCGAACCCGCTGACCCAGTGATGCGGGCGCGCCCCTTCAACAGCCTCCTGGTGCTCGGCGCCATCGGTGTGGCCCTGCTCGTCGCCGGGCCCTGGGTGTTCGACACCTATTTGCTGAACATCCTGATCAAGGCCTTCTTCTTCGCCATCGCGGCGATCACGGTGGACATCCTCTGGGGCTACACCGGCTACCTCACCTTCGGCCAGTCGGCCTTCTTCGGCATCGGCGCCTATGCCGCCGGGCTGGTGTTCACCCACGTCGGGTTCAGCACCTTCACCGTGCTGCTGGCTGTCGGTGCCACGGTGCTGGCCAGCGCGGCGGTGGCCGGCCTGGTGGGCTGGCTCTCGTTCTACCGCGGGGCCTCGCCGTTCTTTGCGACGGTGATCTCGCTGGTGCTGCCCATCGTGCTCACGCAGTTGCTGCTGTCGGGTGGCAGCTTCACGGGGTCGAGTTCGGGGCTCACGGGTTACCAGAGTTTCGACTGGTCGCTTGAGGCCTGGTACTGGGTGGCCGGCGCCATGCTGGCCGTGGCTGGTGCCATCGGCTGGGTGCTGGTGCGCAGCGATGCGGGCCGCGTGTTCGCGGCCATCCGCGACAACGAGGTGCGCTGCACCTACCTGGGCATCGACACCTCGCGGGTGAAGATCGCGCTGCTCACGGCCATGGGTGTGATGGCCGGCATCGCAGGCTTTGGCTACGGCGCGTTCAGCGGCGTGGTGGCGCCGGAGCTCACGGGCTTTGCGCTGGGCACCGAGCTCATCATCTGGGTGGCGCTGGGCGGGCGCGGCACGCTGTGGGGGCCGCTGGCCGGTGGCGTGCTGATCAACGTGGCCACGGCCTACCTGAGCAGCAGCATGCCCTTTGCCTGGCAACTGATACTGGGCGGGGCGTTCGTGGTGGTCATCGTGCTGTTTCCGCAGGGGCTGATTCCGCTGCTGTTCAAGCCCTTCGGCCTGCTGCAGGGTGCCAGGCGCATGCCGCAGCTGCAGGAGCGGCCGGGCAGCACCGACGGCCAGGCGACCGATGCGGTGGCCATCCGCCTGCAGGGCGTGACCAAGCATTTTGGCTCCCTCAAGGTGCTGCAGGGCATCGACTTCGAGGCCCGCCCAGGCGAGCTGGTGGGGCTGATCGGGCCCAACGGCGCCGGCAAGACCACGCTGATGCGCTGCATGAGCGACGGCGCCGAGCGCAGCGGCGGCACCGTGGAGCTGTGCGGCAGCGACATCCGCCAGCTACCGCCCGAGGCCTGTGTGCGCCTGGGCCTGGGCCGCAAGTTCCAGAACGCCAACATCTTCGAGTCGCTGACCGTGGCCGAATGCCTGCGCATCGCCGGTACGCGGCTGGAGCGCCCCTCGCTGCTGCACCAGGACCCGGTGCTGCGCCTGCCGCCCTATGCGCTGCATGTGGTGCGGGCCACGGCGCTCGAGGGCAAGCTGGCCACCGTGGCGCGCGACCTGTCGCACGGCGAGCAGCAGGCGCTGGAGCTGGCCATGGTGCTGGCGCTGGAGCCGCGCGTGGTGCTGCTCGACGAACCCACGGCCGGGCTGACCAAGACGGAGCGCACGCAGATCGGCGAGGTGCTGTCGTCGCTGGCGCACCGCTACGGCCTGTGCTGCCTGCTGGTGGAGCACGACCTCGATTTCGTGGAACTCATCTCCACGCGCATCGTGGTGCTGCACCAGGGTGCGATCGCCATGCAGGGCAGCTTCCAGGAGGTGGTCAACTCGCCCCTGGTCAAGACCATCTACTCGGGCAGTACGCATGCCATGAAGGAGGGCGCATGAACGCCATTGCATCTCCCTCGGCCCTGGTGCTCGACGGCATCACCAGCGGCTACCGCGCCTCCGTGGTGCTGCGCGGCCTGAGCCTGGACATCCGCAAGGGCGAGGCCGTGGCCCTGCTGGGCAAGAACGGCATGGGCAAGAGCACCCTGCTCAAGACGGTGATGGGCTACCTGGCCAAGAAGGCCGGCGCCATTCACCTGCATGGCGAGAACATCACCCGCCTGCCGCCGCACCGCATCGCGCGCCAGGGTGTGGCCTACGCCTCGCAGGAGCAGCCGCTGTTCGCCGACCTGAGCATTCGCGACAACCTGCGCCTGGGGCTGGCGCAGGAGTCGCTTTTCGACGAGCGATTTGCGGCGGTGGAGCCGCTGTTTCCGGTGTTCGGCAGCCGCCTCGCGCAGTACGCTGGCACGCTGTCGGGTGGCGAGCAGAAGATGCTGCTGCTGGCGCGGGCGCTGATGGTGCGGCCCTCGGTCATCCTGCTCGACGAGATCACCGAAGGCCTGCAGCCCTCGGTGATCGACCGGCTGGCCAATGCCCTGCTGCAGGAGCGCGAGCAGCACGGCACCACCTTGCTGATCGTGGAGCAGAACGTGCCCTTTGCGCTCAAGGTGGCTGATCGCTACGTGGTCCTCAAGCAGGGCGAGCTGGTCGACGAGGGTCTGGCCAAGGCCGATGGGGCTGTAGAGGCGGTTTTCAGCCACCTGAGGGTCTGACATGCACGCCCAGGACTGCCCCCTGTCGGCACCACCGTCCATGCCGCTGCCCCTGCCGCTGTGCCAGCTCATCGCCACCGGCGGCACCATCGCCATGAAGCTCGACCCCGAGCGGGGTGGGGCCGTGCCCGCTCTGTCGGGGGAGGACCTGCTGGCGGCAGTACCCTCCATGTCGCGTGTGGCGCGGCTGGAGGTGCGCGAGCTGTTCAACATCCCCTCCGACCACATGGACCCGGGGCGCTGGGTGCAGCTGTGGCATGCGGTGCACGAGGCGCTGGCGCGCCCCGAGATCACCGGCGTCATCATCTCCCACGGTACCGACACGCTGGAGGAGACGGCCTGGTTCCTGGACCTGACCCTGGCCAGCGACAAGCCCGTGGTGCTGGTGGGCGCGCAGCGCAATGCTTCGATGCCTGATTTCGACGGTCCGCGCAACCTGCTCAACGCGGCGCGCATCTGCGTGGCCGGCCAGGCGCGCCGCCAGGGCGTGCTGGTGGCGATGAACAACCAGATCAACGCCGCCCGCGAGGCCACCAAGACCCACACGGCCGACGTGGAGGCCTTCAAGTCCGGCGACTTCGGCCTGCTGGGCGTGGTGGACGATGACCGGGTGGTCTTCTCGCGCCAGCCCACGCGCCGCCAGCATGTGCCGCTGCGCGCGGGGGATCTGCCGCGCGTCGAAATCGTGCCCATGTTCGCGGGCGCCAGCGGCGACCTGGTGCGCGCCGCAGTGGCGCTGGGTGCGCGCGGCGTCGTGGTGCAGGCGCTGGGCTTTGGCAATGTGAATGCCGGCATGTTCGAGGCCATCCGTGAAGCCATCGCGCGCGGGGTGGCCGTGGTCATATCGACCCGGGTGCCCAACGGGCGCGTGCAGCCGGCCTACGCCTTCGATGGCGGCGGGCACACGCTCAAGGCCGCGGGCGCCGTGTTCGCCGACAATCTGAGCCCGCACAAGGCGCGCATCTTGCTGATGCTGTTGCTGCAGGGCGCGAGGACGCCGCACCAGCTGCAAAGCATGTTCGACCAATGAAGGAATGCCATGTCCGATGATCCCTCCATGCAGCAGCCCGATGACGGCTGGCGCGTTGGCGTGCTGTTTTCCCGCTCAGGGCCCACGGGCGTCACCGAGTCGGAGCACTTCTTCGGCACGGCCCTGGCCATCGAGGAGATCAACCAGCTCGGCGGCGTGCTCGATCGGCCGCTGATCCCTGTCGTCTACGACCCCAAGGGCGACATTGCCGAGTACCGCAAGCTCGCCACGCGGCTGCTGCTGGAGGATGAGGTCAATGTGGTCTTCGGCTGCTCGCGCTCATCGAGCCGCAAGGCCGTGCTGCCGGTGATCGAGCGCAACAACGCACTGCTGTGGTACTGCTCGTTCTACGAAGGCTTCGAGTATTCACCCAACGTGATCTACACCGGAGCCGTGCCCAACCAGAACAGCGTGCAGCTGGCCGCCTACCTGATGCAGAACCGCGGCACGCGCTTCTTCCTCGTCGGCGCGGACTACATCTACCCGCGCGAATCGAACCGCATCATGCGCGACATGGTCGAACAGCATGGCGGCGAGATTCTCGAAGAGGTCTACCTGCCCATCGAGGCCGGCCCCTCCGAACTCAAGGAAGTGCTCGCGGACATAAAGGCCCAGCAGCCCGACGTGGTGTTCTCCACGCTGGTGGGGCAGTCGGCCCGCCTGTTCTACCAGCTGTACCGCGATTTTGGTCTGGACCCCAAGACCATGCCGATCGCCAGCCTGTCCATGGCCGAGGAGGAGATCCGCCTCATCGGCCCGGCGCTGTGCGAGGGGCACATCACCTCGGCCACCTACTTCGGCTCGGTGCAGAACGAGAGCAACCAGCGCTTCGTGGCGCTGTGGCGCAAGCGTTTTGGCGACCGGCCCACCAGCACTTGGTCCGAGATGGCCTATACCCAGGTGCACCTGTTCGCCCGCGCCCTGCAGCGTGCAGGCAGCATGGACCGGCGCAGGCTGGTCGAGGCGGCGCGCGCCGTGTCCTTCGACTCGCCCGAGGGGCGCGTGACGGTGGATGCCGAGAACAACCACTGTGCGCTCACACCGCGCATCGGCATCTGCCGAGCGGATGGGCAGTTCGACATTGCCTGGGAAGCGTCGGAGCCGGTGCGGCCCGATCCGTACCTGTCCACCTTCGGTTTTTCCGAGTTCTGGCTGAGGTAAGAACGTGTTTACGGTTTTTCCGAAGCCGCGCAAGTACCTTGCCGGGATGGGATGCAAGGCGCGGTGCGCAGTTGATAGCTTGACTATCAACAAGCGCCGCAACGCCACAGACCGCCCGGCAAGGCACTTGCCCAAAGGGTTGGGGCTAAATCGGGCGATTAGACGCCCCGATTGTTTGCATGGGCATGAGCCCATGCAGCGCACCCGAAGCATCCACTCATCCCGATTGCGCTCCAACGCGGCATCGGAAAAACCGTAAACACGTTCTCCTATGAGTTCAAGCCTCCGCCGTCTCTACGAAGACCTGCGCAGCATCAGCGTCACCGTGGTCTATCCGCCGGGGGAGGACCGCGACGTGGTGGTGCAGCAGCTGCAGCGCATCGGCTGCCGCTTGAAAGTGGTGTGGCCGTTCCCGGCCGAGCCGCCCACGGGGGTGGACGTGATCTTTTTCCAGGTCTCGCAGGACCTGGAGGGCAGCAGTGCCTGGAACGCCAGCGCCGTGGACGCCGCGTTCGTCGCCCTGTCGGACTATGAAAGCCCGACCACGCTCAAGCTGCTGCTCGACACCAAGGCGCATGGCGTCATCACCAAGCCGTTCCGTTCCTCGGGCATTCTCAGCACCCTGGTGCTGGCGCGGGCCTCGCAGGGCTTCCAGCAGCGCCAGCAGAGCAAGATCGAGAAGCTCGAGTCCACGATCAAGTCGCGCCGCCAGATCGAAAAGGCCATCCGCGTGCTGGTCGACTACCAGCGCATGACCGAGGCCCAGGCCTACGAGCACATGCGTGAGCGCGCCACCGGCCTGCGCGTGACGGTGGCCGAGGTATCTGCCATGCTGCTGGAAACGCACGAGGCCATGGAAAAGCTGGGGTTTGCGGCGGCCAAGCCGGCGGGCAAGGCCAGGTAGCCCGGCGCCTGCGCGTTAGCCGATCGTCATCAGGCTCGCATTGCCCCCGGCCGCCGCCGTGTTCACGCTCAGCGCGCGCTCGATCAGCAGGCGCTCCAGTGGCACCTCGGTGCTGCCTGGGGGCAGGGCCGTGACGGCGACGATGGGGCCTGGGCGGCGGGCGAGCTGTTCGCACACGCTGCGCAGTGCGTCGGGGCTGCCGTGGTGCAGCACGGCAGCCAGTTCGATGCCGCCGTCGGCCAGGGCATTGCCGGTGGTGCTGATGCGCGCCTGTACCTCGGCAGGGAGTGTGGTGCACAGGGCGGTGTGGGCATCGGCCCAGACGGCCTTGCCGCCGCTGGCGAGCACGGCGGCCAGTTGGGTCAGCAGTTCGTCCTGCGTGGTGGCGATGCACAGCACCGTGGCACGCGGCAGCAGGCTGTAGACGTTGCGCTCGCCCGTGGGGCCGGGCAGGGTGCGTGCGGTGCCGCTCTGGCTTTCGGCGGCAAAGCGGCGGCAGGTGGCGGCCAGGGGGGCATGGCCCTCCATCTGGGCCCAGCGCTCCAGGGCACGCAGGGGCATGAGCAGGTGGTCGCGTGCGGCCATGTCGGCGGGCACGGCGCGGTCGGCGGCGGCAAACGTGTGCGCCAGTGCGTTGGCCGGGCGCGCTGCCAGCAGGCGCAGCAGGTACAGCGGGCCGCCGGCCTTCGGGCCGGTGCCCGACAGGCCTTCGCCGCCAAAGGGCTGCACGCCCACCACGGCGCCCACCATGTTGCGGTTGACGTAGACGTTGCCGGCGTGCGCGCGGTCCACCACGCGGGCGATGGTCTCGTCGATGCGGGTGTGCACGCCCTGGGTCAGGCCATAGCCGGTGGCGTTGATCTGGTCGAGCAACTTGTCGAGGTCGTTGCGCGCACAGCGCACCAGGTGCAACACGGGGCCGAAGACCTCGCGCTGCAGCTCGCTGATGGCGTTGAGCTCGATCAGCGTGGGCGGCACGAAGGTGCCCTGCGCTGCCTCGGCCTCGTCGCTGCGGCAGTGCTGGAACACAGGGAGGCCCTTGGCCTTGAAGGCCTCGATGTGCTTGTTGATGCCGCCCTGGGCCTCGGCGTCGATCACTGGGCCCACGTCCACCGCCAGGGCTGCGGGGTTGCCCATGCGCAGCTCGCCCATGGCGCCCTTGAGCATTTCCACCACGCGGTCGGCGGCATCCTCCTGCACGCACAGCACGCGCAGGGCCGAGCAGCGCTGGCCGGCGCTGTCGAAGGCGGAGGACACGGCATCGGCCACCACCTGCTCGACCAGGGCCGAGGAGTCCACGATCATGGCGTTCTGCCCGCCGGTCTCGGCGATCAGCGGGATGGGGCGGCCCGCGGCATCGAGCCGGCCGGCGATGGTGCGCTGCAGGATACGCGCCACCTCGGTGGAGCCGGTGAACATGACGCCCATCACCCGGTCGTCACCGATCAGGCGCGCGCCCACGGTCTCGCCCTGGCCGGGCAGCAGCTGCACCGCGCCGCGCGGCACGCCGGCCTGCCACAGCAGGCGCACGGCCTCGGCGGCGACGAGTGGCGTCTGCTCGGCCGGCTTGGCCAGCACCGGGTTGCCGGCGGCCAGCGCCGCAGCCACCTGGCCCATGAAGATGGCCAGCGGAAAGTTCCAGGGGCTGATGCACGCCACCGGGCCCAGGGGAATGTGCGTGGCGTTGTCGAAGGTGCCCTCGACCTGGGCCGCGTAGTAGCGCAAAAAGTCCACGGCCTCGCGCACCTCGGCGATGGCGTTGCTGGCGCTCTTGCCGGCCTCGCGCATCAACAGGCCGATCAAGGGCTGCATGCGCTCTTCGAGCAAGTCGGCCGTGCGCTGCAGGGTGGCGGCACGCTCGGCTGGGGCGGTGGCGGCCCAGGCGGGGGCGGCCGACTGTGCGTTCTTGAGTGCCTGGTCCACGTCGCCGGCCGTGGCTTCCTGCACCTGGCCAACCACATCACGCAGGTCGGCGGGGTTGCGCACGGGGATGGTCGTGCCGGTGGGCGCATCGGTGGCGAGCAGCGGGCCGGCCTTCCATTCGTGCAGCGCGCTGGCCTGCAGCGTGGCGGTCAGCTGTGCCAGCATGGCGTCGCTGGCGATGTCGAGCCCTTGCGAGTTGGCTCGGCCGTGGCCGTACAGCGCGCCCGGCAGCGGGATGCGTGGGTGGGGCAGGGCGGCCGCGCCTTCGCGGGCGGCGGCTTCATCCACTACCTGCACGGGGCTGCGCACCAGCTCGGCCAGGGCGATGGTCTCGTCGGCGATGCGGTTCACGAAGGAGGTGTTGGCGCCGTTTTCGAGCAGGCGGCGCACCAGGTAGGCCAGCAGCGTCTCGTGCGTGCCCACCGGGGCGTAGATGCGGCAGGGGCGGCCCAGCTTGCCGGCGCTGATGGTGCCCACCACCTGCTCGTACAGCGGCTCGCCCATGCCGTGCAGGCACTGGAACTCGTACTGCCCCGCGTAGTAATTGCTGCCCGCCAGGTGGTAGATGGTGGCCAGCGTCTCGGCATTGTGCGTGGCGAACTGCGGGTACACCGCCTCGGGTGCGGCCAGCAGCCTGCGCGCGCAGGCCACGTAGGAGATGTCGGTGTGCACCTTGCGCGTGTAGACCGGGTAGTCGGCCAGGCCGTCGATCTGGGCGCGCTTGATCTCGCTGTCCCAATAGGCGCCCTTGACCAGGCGCACCATGAGGCGGCGGCGCGTGCGCCGCGCCAGGTCGATCACGAAGTCGATCACATGCGGGCAGCGCTTCTGGTAGGCCTGGATCACGAAGCCGATGCCGTTCCAGCCCGCAAGGCTGGGCTCATGGCACAGGCGCTCGAGCAGGTCGAGCGAGATCTCCAGGCGGTCGGCCTCCTCGGCGTCGATGTTGATGCCGATGTCATAGCGCTTGGCCAGCTCGGTCAGGCGCAGCACCAGGGGGTAGAGCTCGTCCATCACGCGCGCGAACTGGGCCCGGCTGTAGCGCGGGTGCAAGGCCGACAGCTTGATCGAGATGCCCGGCCCTTCGTAGATGCCGCGCCCGGCCGATGCCTTGCCGATGGCGTGGATGGCCTGCTCGTACGAGGCGTAGTAGCGCTCGGCGTCGGCCGTGGTCAGCGCCGCCTCGCCCAGCATGTCGTAGGAGTAGCGAAAGCCCTCGGCCTCCATGCGGCGGGCGTTGGTCAGGGCCTCGGCAATGGTCTCGCCAGTGACGAACTGCTCGCCCATCATGCGCATGGCCATGTCCACGCCCTTGCGGATCAGCGGCTCGCCGCCCCGGCCGATGAGCCTGCCCAGCGATGCACCCAGGCTGCCTTCGCTGTGCGTGGCCACCAGCTTGCCGGTGATCAAGAGGCCCCAGGTGGCGGCGTTGACGAACAGCGAGGGGCTCTTGCCCAGGTGCGGCTCCCACTGGCCGTTGCTGATCTTGTCGCGGATCAGCGCGTCGCGTGTGGCTGCATCGGGAATGCGCAGCAGCGCCTCGGCCAGGCACATCAGGGCCACGCCCTCCTGGGACGACAGCGAGAACTCCTGCAGCAGCCCCTGCACGATGCCGGCACGGCCGCTGGCGGCCTTGCGCTGGCGCAGGGCGCCTGCAATGCGCAGCGCCAGTTGCTCTGAAGCGGCGGCCATGTCCTGCGGCACGCGGGCCTGGGCCAGCAGCGGGGCCAGGGCCTCGGGCTCGGGCCGGCGGCAGGCAGCAGTGATGGCGGCGCGCAGCGGGCTGGTCAGGGCGGGGCGTGGGGCGAAGTCTGCAAAAGCGGCGGAATGGGTCATGGCGGGTTCTCTGGTGAGAAATTCGGGCCCGACGGCTGCGGGCCCCACTAAATGGATCATCTCTGGACTTGCGGTGAATAAATGTTCGAAAATCGGCCTATCGAACGAATGAATCACTAGAGTCAATGACCAACGATGCCGATCTGGACCGTATCGACCGCCGGATCCTGTCGATCCTGCAGGATGACGGGCGCATTGCCAACCTCAAGCTGGCCGAGGCCGTGGCCCTGTCGCCCACGGCGGTCCTGGCGCGCGTGCAGCGGCTCACGCGCGACGGCTTCATCCTGGGCTACGAGGCGCGGCTGAACCCGCTCAAGCTCGGGGCGGGCATGCTGGTCTTCGTGGAGGTGCTGCTTGACCGCACCACGCCCAACGTGTTCGACCAGTTCAAGGCGGCCGTGCAGGTGCATCCCGAGATCATGGAATGCCACATGGTGGCGGGCGGCTTCGACTACCTGCTCAAGACCCGCTCGGCCGACATGAATGCCTACCGGGTGTTCGCCGGGGCGGTGCTCTGGCAGCTGCCGGGCGTGCGCGAGACACGTACCTATGCCGTGATGGAAGAGGTCAAGCACACCAACCACCTCGTGTTGCGGTAGGCACGCGCGCAACGCCATCATTGGCGAGTGCCCTGCAAGCCCGCATAATGGGTGCAATACCCGAAAGTCGCAGGAGGAGTTCTCATGTCCGCATTCAAATTCGCCGCAGCGGCCCTGGTGGCCGCCTGTTTCAGCCAGACCGCCTCCGCCGCCTGCTACGTGGTCTACAGCCCGGCCAAGGAAATCATCTACCGTGCGCCCGAGCCGCCGGTGGACATGTCGTTCCAGGTCCATGAAGTGCTGCCCCGCGTGGCGCCTGGCAGCACGCTGGTGTTCACGCTGGACAACTATGGCTGCGACCTGCGCATCAACGAACTGCCGCGCTTCGCACCTGCCCGCATGACCGGCCCTGGCGGGCGCCGCGCGCCGCGCGCCGACCGCGGCTGAGCCATTGCATCCGCGCACCCCGTGGACGGGTGCGCAGGACGGTTCGCAGCCTCTGAGACAATCGGAGGATGAGCGAACCCAAAGAATTGTCCCCCTCGTATGAACCCGCCGAGCAGGAAGCGGGAGAACTGCCGGAAGGCTGGCTGTCCGTGCAGTCCCTGGACCTCGAAGCCCAGGGCGTGGCGCGCCGGCCCAATGGCAAGGTGGTCTTCATCGACGGCGCCCTGCCGTTCGAATACGTCACCGCCAACACCCACCGCAAGAAGAACAACTGGGAGCAGGCCAGCCTGACGGCGATCCACCGTGAGTCGTCTCAGCGCGTGCGCCCGGGCTGCCCGCATTTCGGCCTGCATGCCGGCGCCTGCGGCGGCTGCAAGATGCAGCACCTGCACGTGGGCGGGCAGGTGGCGGTCAAGCAGCGCGTGCTCGAAGACAACCTCTGGCACCTGGGCAAGGTGCGCGCCGAGATGGTGCTGCGCCCCATCGAGGGCCCCGCCTGGGGCTACCGCTACCGTGCGCGCCTGTCGGTGCGCCATGTGATCAAGAAGGGCACGGTGCTGGTGGGCTTTCACGAGCGCAAGAGCCGCTACGTGGCCGATATGCAGACCTGCCCGGTGCTGCCCCCGCATGTGGACGCCATGCTGATGCCGCTGCGCGCGCTGATCGCCTCGATGGACGCACGCGACACCTGCCCGCAGATCGAGCTGGCCTGCGGCGACAGCGTGACCGCGCTGGTGCTGCGCCACCTGGAGCCGCTGAGCGCGGACGACCTCACCCGGCTGCGCGATTTCGCCACCGCCCACCAGGTGCAATGGTGGCTGCAGCCCAAGGGCCCCGAGACCGTGAAGCTGATGGACGAGTGCGGTGAGCAGCTGTCCTATGCGCTGCCGGACTTCGGCATCACCATGCCCTTCAAGCCCACCGATTTCACGCAGGTGAACCCGCACATCAACCGCGTGCTGGTCACGCGGGCGCTGCGCCTGCTGGACGTGCAAAAGCACGAGCGCGTGATCGACTGGTTCTGCGGCCTGGGCAATTTCACGCTGCCCCTGGCCACCCAGGGCCGCGAGGTGCTGGGCATCGAGGGCAGCGAGGCGCTGGTGGCGCGCTCGCGCGAGAACTACCGGCTCAACCAGGGCCTGGTGGCCGAGGGTGGCAAGGCCCTGGCGCCCACCGATTTCGTGGCCCGCAACCTGTTCGACATGACGCCCGAGATGCTGATTGCCGATGGCTCGGCCGACAAATGGTTGGTGGACCCGCCGCGCGAAGGCGCGTTCGCGCTGGCCAGGGCGCTGGCCGACATCGAGCAATCGCGCATCGGTGCCGAGGGCGCGGCGCCGCTGCCCCCAGGTGCCGAGCACTGGACGCCACCCAAGCGCATCGTCTATGTGAGCTGCAACCCCGCCACGCTGGCGCGCGATGCGGGCCTGTTGGTGCATCTGGGTGGCTACCGCTGCACGGCGGCGGGCATGGTCAACATGTTCCCGCACACGGCCCACGTGGAGAGCATGGCGGTGTTCGAGCGGGATTGACCTGCACCGGCGGGAGGCTGGATACAAAAAAGGAGCCTGCGGGCTCCTTTCGTTTTGGTGCTCAGTTTTCCCTGGCGGCCCTCGACGCGGCGCGCGCGGACGCCTCCGGCGGCGCAGCCTTGGTGATCACCGAGGGGCTGCCGTCGATCTTGTTCTCGCGCATGTACTGGTCCATCTCCTTCCACCCGTCGAAAACCGCCGCCTTGGTGGCCTTGGGGTTGAGGGTGTAGCAGTCTTCCACCCCGCGCAGCGCATGCCGGCAGGCGCCGCCGATGGCCTTGGCGTCGGCTTCCCGCTGGATGGCGCCCACATCCGGTCCGAGGCCCGGGATCTTGTCGCACCCGGCCAGTAGCAACGCGGCTACGGACGCGGCCATGAGGCGCAGGATGGGGAGGGGGACAAAGGGGGCAGTAGAGCGCATGTGGTCTCATTATCGGCAGCTGGCCAGCGGTATTGAGGGTTGACCATTGCGAGTGGTCAACAAAAAGGCTCCCGAAGGAGCCTTTTGAGGGAACGGTGCCAAAGGAGCTCAGTCCCTTTCGCCGCCCATGATGCCCAGCAGGGCCAGCAGGCTCTGGAATACGTTGAAGATGTCCAGGTACAGGGCCAGCGTGGCGCTGATGTAGTTGGTCTCGCCGCCGTCCAGGATCTGCTTCAAGTCATACAGCATGTAGGCGCTGAAGATGCCGATGGCTGCCACCGAGATGGCCATCATGCCGACCGAGGAGCCGACGAACACGTTGATGATGGCTCCGGCCATCAGCACCAGCGCGCCCACCATGAGCCACTTGCCCATGCCCGAGAGGTCGCGCTTGATCACGCTGGCCAGGGTGGCCATCACGAAGAACACGCCTGCGGTGCCGGCAAATGCGGTCATCACCAGGTCGGTGCCGTTCTTGAAGCCCAGCACCATGCCGATCATGCGCGAGAGCATCAGGCCCATGAAGAAGGTGAAGGCCAGCAGCACGGGCACGCCGGCGGCAGAGCGCTTGGTCTTTTCGATCGCGTACATGAAGGCGAACGCGCCGCCCAGGAACACGATCAGGCCCACGCCGCCGCGCAGCGACTGCGTGATGCCCGTGGCGACGCCGATCCAGGCGCCCAGCACGGTGGGGATCATGCTCAGTGCGAGCAGCCAGTAAGTGTTGCGAAGCACCTTGTGGCGCTCTTCCTGCGAGATGCCATAGCCCGCAGAGCTCCCCAGGGTGGTGACTTGGTCATTCATCATCTTGTGTCTCTCCTTTGTGGCCTGCACGTCGCAGACTTGACAAATTCTAGGTGGTGGCGTTCCTGCAAATGGCAATACCCGCACCGGCCAACGGGCTTGCGATCTTTTCCAAGGGTGGGGCATTGCACCGGCTGGGTCAATATTCTTTCGCCCCAGGCAGTGCTTGTGGCCGCATCGGTAGCCGCTATGCTTGCCGGTTTCCATCCGGGGCCGCCCCGCGCGCCCCCTCAACCCTGGCATTGCACCCATGAAAACGAAGCACGAACTCGAACTGGCCGACGTCAAGGCCATTGCCGCCGCTGCCGAAGCCGAAGCGCTCAAGAACAACTGGGCCGTGACCATCGCCATCGTCGACGATGGTGGCCACCTGCTGTGGCTGCAGCGCCTGGATGGCGCAGCCGCCGTGTCTTCGCACATCGCCCCCTCCAAGGCCCGCACGGCCGCGCTGGGCCGCCGCGACAGCAAGGTCTATGAGGACATCGTGAACGGCGGGCGCACCGCCTTCCTGAGCGCCCCGACCATCGACGGCCTGCTCGAAGGCGGCGTGGCCATCCTCAAGGACGGCCAGTGCCTGGGCGCCGTGGGCGTGAGCGGCGTGAAGTCAACCGAAGACGCGCAGGTCGCGCGCGCCGGTATCGCCGCCATCGGCCTGTGAACTGCAGCATGCCCTGCGGCATGCGCCCATGAAAAAACCGGCCGAGGCCGGTTTTTTTCGTTGGAGCTGCGAGCTGGCTCAGGCAGTTGCGTCCGCCATTGGGTGGGGCATGGCATGGCCGTTGTCGACGGGCGCTGCCGGCGCAGGCAACGGGCTGGCCACGGTGGGCCGGCGCACGGGGTGGCGCAGTGCGACCAGGCCCTTTTGCTCCAGGTCGATGCGCGGGGCGCTGGGCTGGCCCTTGAAATCGAGCCACTGGTGGTTCTCGTAGTCGTAGAGCTTGCAGGTGCGCATGGTGCGCAGCAGGGTGCGTGCCGAGGCTTGCTCGATCACCAACTTGTGGCCCACCAGCTCGTTCATGCGCTTTTGCGCGGCCAGCAGGTGGTATGAGGGGATGCCGGCGTGCGCGTGGTGCGCGGCGTGGTTGTAGACGTTGTTGACCACCTTGGAGATCCAGTCGGGCAGCACCCAGACCACCGAGCACACCTCGGGGCTGTGGCGGTTGTGGCGCAGGTCGTCGCTCTTGAACCAGGGGATGTTGGGGTGGGTGTGCATGATGTACAGCGAGGTGCTGCTCAGGAACATCAGCGTGAACAGCGGCAGCACCCAGCCCAGCAGCACGGCCTGCAGGGCCGTGACGGGGGCGAAGGCGGGCGAGCACAGCAGCAAGGCCAGATAGCTGCCGTGGTAGGCCAGCAGCAGGGCAGAGTACCTGCGCGACTCGGCTACCTGGTCCTTGGGCGTGCGCACGTTGGGGTACACGCGGGTCGGGAACCAGTGGATCGCGAAGTACAGCCACAGGCCGATGCCCAGGGGCGCGCGGTAGATGTGCTCCAGCACCTTCCTGTGCCAGGGCAGCGCGTCGTAGCCAGCCTTGGAGTAGGGCGTGTAGTAGTCGAAGTGGTCGCCGTTGGTGTAGGGGTGGTGCACCTTGTTGTGGTCGTGCGACCACATGCGGTAGTTGTGCGTGGCGGGCACGCCGGCCACGAGCGCCAGCACCCAGTTCAGCCGTTTGGAGCGCGCCAGCGTGCCGTGCGCTGCATCGTGCGCCAGGGTGTAGAACGAGGACAGGCGCACGCCCGCCATCAACGCGGCCACCACCTTGAGCCACATCGGCTCGGCCAGCAGCACGGTGGCGATGAAGGCCCAGTACAGCACATGGTCGCGCAGTACCAGGATCACGCCCTTGCGGTCGCTGGGATTGGCGAAGGCCGAGAGCTCCTGGAGCAACTGGGCTTTGGAAATCTCGGGCCGGGCGGCGGTGGGCTGGGTCATGGGCGGTGCACTGGGTGGGCGGATGGCCCCTTGTGCGTCACGCCGGTGGCGTGTGGGTGGCCGCCAGATGGGATCTCTGTGGCGTGCGCGCAAAGGGGAGAAACGTCAAGAAGTGTTTCACACAGGACCCCGGATCCCGCGCCGGAACAGCAGGGTGAAATCCGCCCATTTCGGGCATTTGCCGGCAAGGATGCGCGGTGTCCCAAAAGAAAACGGCCCCGAAGGGCCGTTGGATGGGCGAGGGCCGTAGCGACGGCTGGCTCTGCCTTAAGAAGCTCCCGTGGAAAAAAGGCCTGGCTACGCGGGACAATCTGGCCCGTTGGCTGGCAAAAACGACCCTTGCGGACTGGAAGCCCGGGAGTCGCCCCACGATGAAACCCGTTGATGGAATGTTCTTACTTGGTGAGGATCAGCTTTCCAAGCTTGGTGGCCTGCAGCCGGTATACCGAGCCGTTGTGGCTGATGGCCACGGCCTTCTGGCCCTGCAGCAGATCGTTGCTGTCCACGGCGGCCGCTCCATCCACTGCGGCAGCGCTGCGCAATGCGGCGGCCTGCTGCGGCTGCAGAGAGTCTGCAGAGGCGGGGCGCATGAGCGTGGCGGCAGTAAGGGTCGCTTGCATGGAAGGGTTCCTGGTACGTTGAATGGTGTACGGTTTGCTAATGATAGTGATTCGCAATTACTGGTCAAGTGATTTCGCACATTGAACGGTATGAATCCTGGTTGGTGCCCGGATCGGGGTGAACCACTGCGGCTTGTGCGCCACAGGCACCAAGCAAAACAGGCCCGAAGGCCTGTTGTTGCGTGGCAGAGGACTGCGCCTTGCGGGTGCAGGGCATCACTGCGGATCGGTCACGAAGCCGATCTTGCGCACGCCGGCGCGCTGGGCGCTGGCCATGGCCTGGGCCACGCGTTCGTAGCGCACTTCCTTGTCGCCCTGGATGTGCAGATCCGGCTGGGGCTGCTTGGCTCCTTCGGCCTGCAGACGGGACTGCAATTCCTCGTCGCTCACCTGCGAGCCGTTCCAGTAGTACTTCCCGTCGGCCGCCACGGACAGGCGCACGGTTTCGGGCTTGATGTTCTCGGGCTGGTTGGTGGCGCGCGGCAGGTCCACGTTCACCGAGTGCTTCATGACGGGCACGGTGATGATGAAGATGATGAGCAGCACCAGCATGACGTCCACCAGCGGCGTCATGTTGATCTCGTTCATCACGTCATCGGCGTCGTCTTGCGTTCCGAAGGCCATGGCTTAGCCGCCTTTCTTCATGGGCAGCACCTTGCCCTGCTCGCCGCCGCCAGCGGACACGCGGGCGCCGGTGACGAAGTAGGCATGCAGGTCGTGCGCAAAGCTGTTGAGGCCGCCCAGGATGGACTTGTTGCCGCGCACCAGCGCGTTGTAGCCCAGCACGGCGGGGATGGCCACGGCCAGGCCCAGGGCAGTCATGATCAGCGCTTCACCGATGGGGCCGGCCACCTTGTCGATGGTGGACTGGCCCGAGGTGCCGATGGCCAGCAGGGCGTGGTAGATGCCCCAGACGGTGCCGAACAGGCCAATGAAGGGGGCGGTGGAGCCGACCGAGGCCAGGATGGCCAGGCCCGATTGCAGGCGTGCGGTGAACTCGTCGATGCAGTTGCGCAGGCAGCGCGTGACCCAGTCGCTCACGTCCAGGCTGTCGTGCAGGTGGGCCTTGGTGTTGCGGTGGTGGGCCGTGGCTTCGCGGCCTTCCAGTGCCAGGTGGCGAAACGGGTTGGTGTTGTCCTGGCCCAGCTTGGTCAGGCCGGCGGCAAAGTCTTCGCTGTGCCAGAAGTCCTGGGCAGAGCGCGTGTGCTTCTTGAACTTGATGATGTCCAGGGCCTTGATGATGATGACGATCCACGAGGCGAGGGACATGCCCAGCAGCAGCACGGCCACTGCGCGGGTGACAAAGTCACCCTGGATCCAGACGTTGGCGATGCCGAATTGCGATTCCATGAGAACTCCTGATGATTATTCGAGAACAAAATTGACGGGCTGCATGTACCACATGGCTTCAGGCACTCCATTGCGTTTGCCTGGCACAAAGCGCCAGCGCGTAACCGCTTCCTGGGCCTGGCGGTCCAGCCGGTCATAGCCGCTGGACTTGTTGATCTCTACCTTCTGCGGCACGCCGTCGGTGCCGATGAGCACGCGCAGGATGACCTTGCCCTGCTCGCCCATGCGCTTGCTGATGGCAGGGTAGCTGGGGGAGGGGTTGTTCAGGTGGGCCGCGTCGCTCGACGGCAGCTCGATCTTGGGTGGGGCGGGAGGGGCGGGCGGTGCCGGTGGCGGCGCCTGAACGGCCACGGGCGCCTCGATGGGCGGGGCAGGCGGCTGCGGTGTGGTCACGCCCGTGGGGGCATTGGGCGCGGGCGTCGGGTCGGCAATGGCCAGGGGCATGGGGGCCGGGCGCGGGGCCTTCACCTGCGGGGCGGGCCTGGGTGGCGGCGGCACCGGTGGCTTGGGCGTCGGCGGCTCTATCTTGGGGGCCGGCGGTGCGATGAATTCGCTGAGCAGCTCTGCCGGCACGATGACTTCTGCCGCGCGGCGCAGCAGGCCCGACTGCAGTGCCCAGATCCCGGCCACGTGCAGCAGCACGACGGAACCTACGATCACGGTATTGCGGCTGACGCCCCCGGGAGGGGCAAAACGATCAGGGTGAGACATAAGTGTGATGGCAACTGCCGCCGCTTGCACGGCAAACGGCACAGGCCTGAGAGACCTTGATTATTTACGGAAGATCCACCAGGCCGAGCCTGCGACGAGGATCAGGCTGCCGGCGAGTGTCGAGAGGAGTTCCATGCCCTGCTTTCCATGATGGAGCTGGCAAGCTGGATCGTCTGGGGCGCTGCCTCGTTGTGCAGGGCGGCGACCGGACTCGATGCACTGCACTGGGCCACCACGTCGCGGGCGCAGCTTTCGCAGCATCCGCATTGGGTGGCGACGCCCAGTTCGAACTGGATTTCATCAAAGCTCATGCCTGCACGGGCGTGGCGGGCGATCTCGCGGTCAGAAATCCGGCGGCAAACACAGACGATCATGGCGGCAGGCAGTGGTGGCTGGCTGGTAGAAGATGAGTGATTATAAATGCGAATTTTTCGCATTTGCAATAAATCAATTCTGTCAGGAGGGGAAAAACCGATAGTCCGCCTCGAGATCGGCTCCCAGCAAGGCCGGCGAGGCGTCGGCCAGCGTGGCGCAGCCGGTGAGCGCCATGGCGATTTCCAGCTCATCGCGCAGCAGGCGCAGCACATGCGCCACCCCGGCAGCGCCCGCGTTGGCCAGGCCCCACACCACGGGGCGGCCCACCAGCACCGCAGATGCGCCCAGTGCCATGGCCTTGAGCACATCGGTTCCCCGGCGGATGCCGCCGTCCACCAGCACCGGCAGAGCCCCATGCACCGCCTGCACGATGCGCGGCAGCGCGGTGGCCGTGGCGGGGGCGGTGTCGAGCGTGCGACCGCCATGGTTGGACACCACCAAGCCCGCCACCTGGAGGCTGGCGGCCTGGTGGGCGTCTGCCGGGTGCAGCACGCCCTTGAGCAGCACCGGCAGGCGGGTGATGGACTGCAGCCAGGCCACGTCGTCCCAGGTGGGTGCCTGGTGCAGCAGGGCATCGAACAGGGCGCTCTGGCCGGGCTGCAGCGCCACGGGCGGCGCTGGCGGCATCTGGGCCAGGTTCACGGCGTCGATGCCGGGCGGCAGGCGAAAGCCCGCCCGGCGCTCGCGGTCGCGCGCGCCGCTGGACGGCGCATCCACGGTGAGCACCAGGGCCTCGTAGCCGGCGGCTTCGGCACGCTCCACCAGGGCGCGGGTGAATCCCCGGTCGTGCTGCAGGTACAGCTGGAACCACAGGGGCCCGCGCCCGGCATCGTTCAGCACGGCCTGGGCAATGGTTTCCAGCGGCAGCGTGGCCTGGGTGCTGAGCACCAGCCCGGCGCCCATCGCCGCAGCCGCGTAGGCGGTGGCCAGCTCGCCATCGCCATGGGCCATGCGCTGAAAGGCCACGGGCGCCAGCAGCACCGGGTGGGCCAGCGTGCGGCCGAGCAGCTCAATGCGCGTGTGGCCGCCAGCCAGGGGGCGCAGCACGCGCGGCCACAGGGTCAGGGCGTCCCAGGCGCTGCGGTTGGCGCGCAGGCTGATTTCGTCGGCCGCGCCACCGGCAAAGTAGGCCCAGGCGTTGTCGTCCAGGTGCTGCCTGGCTTGCTGCTCGTGATCCGCCAAGCTGGCGATGCCAGGGGGAAGCTGTTGGCGTGATGGAACGTAGGTCATGAAGTGACAGAAGAACCTGGCGTCAGGTCACACATCGGACCACATGCGCAGCAGATTGTGGTACGTGCCCGACAGGGTGATCACCGAAGGGTGGGTTTCGCCCACGCTCTGTCTGAGCCGCAGCAGCGCCATGTCCATGTCGAACAGCAATTGCCGCTGCTCCAGGCCGCGCACCATGCTTTCCACCCAGAAGAAACTGCTGATGCGATGGCCGCGGGTGACGGGCAACACCTGGTGCACGGTGCTGCCGGGGTACATGACCATGTCGCCAGCCGGCATCTTGATGCGTTTTTCACCCCAGGCCTCGGTGGCCACGAGTTCGCCGCCTTCGTACTCGTCCGGCGGCGTCAGGAACAGCGTGCACGACAGGTCGCTGCGCATCCACGCGTTGTCGGCCCTGGAGTGCATGACGGCGCTGTCCACATGGTCGCCATAGTAGTTGGCACCGTCTGCGTAGTGGTTGAACAGAGGGTTGTAAATGCGCCGAGGCAGGGCGGCTGAAAAAAACAATGCGTTGCGGGCGAGCGCCGCCTTGACCAGGCCCTGCAGCTCGCCCGAGAGCTCGCTGCCCTGCGAAAGCTGCAGATTGTTCTTCTGGTGCACGGCTTGGCCGCCCGCGCTGCGGGCTCCATCCACCCACGGGGTGTCGGGTGCCCAGAGCTTTTGCCGAAAGAGCGCGATTTCTTCGGCCGTCAGTACATTCTTGATGTGCAGGAACATGGGGCCTGATTGTGACTCCGCCCCGGTGAAGGGGGCGGAGCCATCTCGTCACATCATCAGAAGCGCGTCTTCAGCGTCATCTGCACGGAGCGTGGCACGCCTGGCGTGTAGAAGCCGCGGTACAGGCCGTCCGCATAGGTGCGGTCAAACACGTTGTTTACGTTCAGCTTCAGCGAGGTCTTGTCGTCGAAGGCGTATTCGACCATGGCATCCATTACCGCAAAGCCGCTGGCGTACACCGCGCGCGAGCCTTCGGGGTTCTGCTTGCCGCGGTAGGTCAGGCCTGCACCCAGGCGCAGCTTGGCGGTGAGGGCATAGGTCGTCCACACGCTGCCGCTGTGCTTGGGCGTGAGGCCGGGGCGGTCGCCCTGTACCTGCGCGCCGCCACCATTGGCTGCCAGCGCCACGTTGCTTTGGTCGATCTTGGCCGAAGGAATCCAGGTGTGGTTGGCGAACAGCTCCCACTGGGGTGTCAGGCGGCCCGCCAGATTGAACTCCATGCCGGTAGCGTGGCGCTTGCCGGACAGCAGCTCCTGCTGGGCTGCGGTATCGGGGTCGGTGTTGCGCTCGTTGTACTTCTGGCTATAGAAGGCGGCGACACCCAGCAGCGCGCGGCGCTCGAACAGTTCGAACTTGCTGCCGATCTCGAAGTTGCGGCTCTTCTCAGGCGGGGTGTTGGCCGTGCGGGCGGTGCCGTTGCCGGGGTTGCCGAACTGGTAGGTGTCGCCCGAGGTGTTGTACGACGTGCCGAACGATGCGTAGTACGAAGCCAGCTCGTTGGGCTGGAACACCAGGCCTAAGCGGGGGCTGAACAGGCTGTCGGAGCGGGAGTTGCTCAGGGCCCCGGTCGCGTTGTTGTAAGACGCCTTGAAGTCGTCATAGCGCAGGCCGGCCACCAGCTTCAGCGTGTCGTTGAGCGAAACCGTGTCCTGGAAGTACAGGCCCAGGTTGCGCGAGGCGAAGGTGTTCCACTGCAGCGGTGCGCGGCCATCGGCCACCCAGGCGCCATCGTTGGGTGAACCCACGGTGGTGTTCGGACGTGGCGTGGTGTTGGCGTAGTTCTGATTGCGCTTGGCATCGTCGTCGTAGTAGTCCACGCCGGCCAGTACCGCGTGCTTGCGGCCACCCCAGTTGAAGGTGTTGTTGTAGTCGCTTTGCACCTGCAGCACTTCGCTTTCGCCCAGGCGGCCCTTGGAGCCACGGGTCAGCACGGTGTCGCCGTTGATCTGGTCCAGCGTGAGGGCGCCGTTCTGGAAACCGATGGTGCTGGCCAGCAGGTCGCGCTCGTACTTGCCGTAGCGCAGGCGCGTGGTCAGCTCGCCGTTGTCGTCAAAACGGTGGATGTGTCCCAGCGTGACGTACTGCGAAGAAGTGTTGTTGTGGTCGCTGGCCAGGCCGTAGTAGTTGCGCGCCTCCAGGGGCGTGTTGATCTTGCCGTCGACCAGGCGCCAGGGGTGGTTGTACAGCGGGCGGCCTTTGGATTCGAAATAGTACAGCCCGATCGAGAACTCGTCGCGTGTACCGATACCCCAGGCGAAAGTGGGCGCAATGCCACGTTTGTCCTGCTTGGCGCCGTAGTTGTCGTACTCCTGCACCATGGCGTTCAGGCGGAAGGCCGCGTTCTCGCCGGTCTTGAAGTTGAAGTCGCCCGTGGCGCGGTGGTATTGGCCGGTGCCGAAGGTGTAGGCAGCCTCGTGCTGGTCGATCAGCAGCGGGTACTTGTTCACCTGGTTGACCACGCCGCCGGTCGATCCCTTGCCGAACAGCATCGAGGCAGAGCCCTTGAGCACTTCGATGCGATCGTTGTTGAACGTGTCGCGCTCGATCAGCGGTGCGTCCTTCATGCCGTCCACATAAATGTCGCCGGCCTGTCCCAGGGAGAAGCCGCGCAGGCGCACGTCTTCCTCGCCTGTTTCGCCGGACAGGAAGGTCACGCCTGCGGTGGTGCGCAGCACCTCGCGGAAGTCGTCCTGGTTGCGGTCGTTCATGAGCTTTTCGGTGAACACCGTCACGGACTGGGGAATGTCCTTGATGTCCTGGTTGCCCTTGCCGACCGTGGTCTTCTTGAGCAGCAGGGTGTCCTTGCCTTGCACTTCGGCAGCTTCCTTGACCGTCACCGTGCCCAGGGTGGGCGCGGCGGTCTGCGCCCAGCTGCTCACCGATGCGGCCAGCATGAGGGCGCCCAGGGGCAGAAGGCCCTTGTCGGACGTGAAGGAGGTGGTGGCTGCAGCGGTGTGTGCAGCGGCGGCGGCGCGCGCAGCAGGCTGCGCTGCACGGCGGATGTTTTTCTTGGCCAAGGTGGCTTCTCCAACGGAACAAAAGGGTCGCTGCGGGGCCCGCGGCGGGGGTGTTCAGAAGCAGTGGCTGGCAGGCGGCGTGCAGGGCAGGAGTTCTGCAAAGGGTGCAGTGGCTGGCAACGGCAGATCGCGTGCGTGGCTGTGCTTCAGGGCGTCGGAATATTAATCTTATTGCGTATTATTCATATTCACAGTGTTGCTTCTTTGCAACGATCCTGAATGGCTTTCGCGAAAATGACGCAAAAAAGCCGGCGCGAGGCCGGCTTTTCAGAGAGTGCGGGGTGCGCTCTGTGCGCTTGCGTGCTTACTTGACGTGCTTGCCGATCAGGCCAGCCAGTTCAAACATCGACACCTGGGGCTTGCCGAAGAGCTCCTTGAGCTTGGCGTCTGCATTGATGTTGCGCTTGTTCGCAGCATCTTGCAGGTTGTTGGCCTTGATGTAGACCCACAGCTTGCTGATGATCTCCGTGCGTGGCAGCGGTGCCGAGCCGACCACAGCCGCGAGAGCGGGGCTGGGGGTGAGGGCCTTCATGAACGCAGCGTTGGGCGTGCGCTTCTTGGCAGGAGCCGCCGCCTTGGTGGCGGGCGTCTTGGCTGCGGGTGCTGTTTTTGCCGGAGCCTTTTTTGCAGTTGCCATGTTGGATTTTCCTTGTTGGAAGTAGATTGTCTGACCAGTGAAAGCCTAGCCTCTCTGCTGGCAGGCCGATGCTACTGGGAAAAAAACGCGTTTCCAAGGGAGAAAACGCTTTTTTTGCCTCGATTTGTTGCTTGGGTGCCCCAGGGAAGGTAAAGCTCACCGTTTTGGTGCTTTCCCTAGGGGGAAAGTGGGTCCTGGCGATTTATGCGGGTGCGGGCGCCACCCGACCACAGTGCATGACAATGAAAGGCGCTGAGTGTCCGCGCAGCACCCTCTTTTCTTCTGGTCTTTTTTGCACGAAAGGTCTTTGCAACATGACAGCCCCCTCCTCTGCAGCCTTCAGCACCTGTGATTTCTGCGACGCGCACAAGGGCGACGACAGCGGTGCCTTTCGCGTGCTGCCCCCGGTGTTCCAGGACCTGGGCGGTGTGGCCGCCTTCAGCGGGCCGGTGAGCACCGTCAAATGCTTCGAAGACAACACCCTGGTCAAGGCCGCCGTCGATTCGCCCGGCAACGGCCGCGTGCTGGTGGTGGATGGCGGCGGCTCGCTGCGCCGGGCGCTGGTCGGCGGCAACCTGGCCGCTGCGGCCGCGCGCAATGGTTGGGCGGGCGTGGTGGTGGACGGCTGCGTGCGCGACATCGCCGAGCTGCGTGCGGCGGCCGTCGGCATCCGTGCCCTGGCCCTGATGCCCCTGCCCACCGAGAAGCGCAACGAGGGCCAGCGCGACGTGGCCGTGCAGATCCAGGGCGTCTGGGTGCGCCCGGGGGACTGGCTCTACGCCGATGCCGATGGCATCGTGGTCAGCGCGGCGCCTCTGTCAGCCTGACTTTTTTCCCACGCGCCAGGCCAGGCGCGAGGGCAGGGTGGCCAGCAGCACGCTGGCCAGCGCGATGGCAAAGGCCAGCAACTGCAGGCCGCTGAGCGATTCGCCAAGCACCAGCACGCCCACCAGGGCCGCGCTCACCGGCAGCAGCACGGTGAACACACCGCCCTGTGCGGCGGGCACCACGCGCAGGCCCGTCATCCACAGCCACACCGTCCAGATGCTGGCAGCCAGGGCGTAGAACACCAGCAGCACCCAGGTGCCCCAGCCCACGGCGGCAAAGTCGAAGTGCCACGCCGCGTACAGGCCCAGGGGCATGGACAGCGTGAAGCCCCACAGGTTGATAATGGAGGTGATGCGCTTGGGCCCCAGCGCGCCCGTGAGCTTCTTGCCGATCACGGAGTACGCCGCTTCGCACACCACGGCGCCCAGCAGCAGCAACTGGCCCAGCCAGGCCAGGTCGGCCTTGCCTGCAGGCGCATCGGCACCTGCCGGGCCTGCATGGCCGGCGCTGGGGCTTGCCAAGGAAAACAGGGCAATGCCCACCACGGCGCAACCCACGGCCACCCAGGTTCTCGGCGCCACCTTCTCGCGCAAAAAGGCCCAGCTCATCACCGCCACCGCCGCCGGCATGCTGGCCATGGTGACGCCGGCCGATACCGCATTCGTCAGGCTCACGCCGTAGATCATGCAGGCGGTGAAGAGGAAGTTGCCCAGGAAGGATTCGAGGAACAGCAGGCGCCTGGTCTGCGCCGTCATCGGTGGCTCGTCGGCCGGCTTCTTGAGCCAGTGCAGCATGGCCAGGCCGCCGATGCCAAAGCGCATCCACGCGAGCAGGAACACCGGCAGCACAGCCGCCAGCGGCTTGGACAGGGCGACATAGCTGCCCACCAGCGACATGCTGAGGGCCAGGCAAAGGTAGGCAACGGTGCGGCTGGGGGCGGTCATGGGGCAGAGGGAGGCTTGCGCACCCGCGTTCCGATACGGTGCACCGGGGTCGCGAGCGGGATGGAGGTGTCGGCAGAGCGACCCCGCGATGATTGCACAGGCGCTAAGCTCCTTTGGGTTCACGGCGCAGATCTGGCGCCGCTCTTTTTTCAAACCCTTGTTCCGAGGAATACCCCATGCGCAGTGTCGTTTTCGAATCCTTTGGCGAGCCTTCCGAAGTGCTGGTTCTGGCCGACCGCCCAGAGCCCGAGCCCGCAGCCGGCCAGGTGCGTGTGCGCATGGCGATGTCGCCGATCCACAACCATGACCTGGCCATCATCCGCGGCAAATATGGCTACACGCCGCCGCTGCCGGCGGTGCCGGGCACGGAGGCGGTGGGCGTGGTCGACGCATTGGGCGACGGCGTCACGCACCTGAAGGTGGGCCAGCGGGTGATGCTGGCCGGCGCCAGCGCCACCTGGGCCGAGTTTTTCCTGGCCCAGGGCGCCAAGCTGATCCCCGTGCCCGATGCGGTGTCCGACGGCCTGGCCTGCCAACTGATCGCCATGCCCCTGTCGGCCGCCATGCTGCTGGAAGACCTGCAACTGCAGCCGGGCCAGTGGATGGTGCAGAACACCGCCAACGGCGCCGTGGGCAAGACCGTGGCCATGCTGGCCCAGGCGCGCGGCGTGAAGGTGGTGAACCTGGTGCGCCGCGACGCGGGCGTGGCCGAACTCGATGCCCTGGGCATTGCCAACGGTGTATCGACCGAGCAGGCAGGCTGGGAGGAGCGCGTGCAGGCCATTACCGGCGGTGAGCCCATCGTGCGTGCGGTGGACTCCATCGGCGGCGACGCCGCCAACCAGATCATGAACGTGGTGGCGGCGGGCGCCACGCTGGTGTCGTTTGGCGCCATGTCGGGCCAGCCGCTGGTGCTGAGCGCCAACAACCTGATCTTCAAGCAGGCCACGGTCAAGGGCTTCTGGGGTGCCAAGCGCTCCGAGGCCACGCCACCGGCTGAGATGGCGCGGCTGATCGGCGAGCTGATCCGCCTGGCCGCCAGCGGCGAACTGCGCCTGCCCGTGGAGGCCTCTTTCGACATCGCGGATGCGGCCAGGGCGGCTGCCGCCAGTGATGTGCCGGGCCGCGCCGGAAAGATCACGCTCACCGCGTGACGGTTGTCCCAACAAAGGATCTGCACGATGCCTGACGCATCCCCTCTCTCTGGCCCGCTGCGCTGCGTGTTCGTGTACGGCACCCTGCGCAAGGGCGGCTCCAACGACATCACGCGGCTGCGGCCAGCGCCGCGCTTCGTCGGCATGGCGCGCCTTGCGGGCACGCTGTACCACCTGAGCGCCTATCCCGGGCTGCTGCTGGGCGGTGCCGTGGATGTCGTGGGGGAGGTCTACGCCATCGAGCCGGCGCTGGAGCAGCGCCTTGATGGGATCGAGGAAATCCACGGAAGACCTGATGACGAGTATTTCAAGCGCGAGGTCACCCTGGACGTGGATGGCCAGGCTGTCGATTGCCTGGTGTACGAGATCAACCCCGGCCGAGTGACCTCTGCCGCACGCATAGAGAGCGGCGACTGGATGCTCGAATTGTCACGCTCTGTAAGGAAATGAGGCTGCGGGCAAGGCGGTAGCTGGGAGAGCTGCCTCCTGCGCCTGAGCGCGTGGACTTCTTGCGTGGCGGAATCCATGCAATTTCACATTGCAAAAATTGCTTTTGGCGATATGGAATGCAAGAATGTTGCGGTGCGGCAATTTCTCTCAATACGAGAAAACGGTTTCCACATTGAGGAATTTGAAGCATAAGGTGTTGTTTTAAAAGAGAAAAATTTATCTCTTATATAAGACATAAGAGCTTGTGCAACTCTTATAGAAGACTTAAAGTTCTCTCCATGGGCCGCAGACGCAGCCCGGTGTTTTCAACCAACCTCAGGAGTAGACCCCATGCCCCAATCCTTCAACGAACAACTGAGCCGCGAACAGCAGATTGCCGCCCTGGAAAAAGACTGGGCCACCAACCCCCGCTGGAAGGGCATCAAGCGCGGCTACTCCGCTGCCGACGTGGTGCGCCTGCGCGGCTCGTTCCAGGTCGAATACACGCTGGCCCGCCGTGGTGCCGAGAAGCTGTGGGACCTGGTGAACAACGAACCCTACGTGAACTGCCTGGGCGCGCTGACCGGTGGCCAGGCCATGCAGCAGGTGAAGGCCGGCATCAAGGCCATCTACCTGTCGGGCTGGCAAGTCGCTGCCGACAACAACGAATACTCGGCCATGTACCCCGACCAGTCGCTGTACCCCGTCGACTCGGTGCCAAAGGTCGTGGAGCGCATAAACAACTCTTTCACCCGTGCGGACGAGATCCAGTGGTCCAAGGGCATCAACCCCGGTGACAAGGCCTATATCGACTACCACGCACCCATCGTGGCCGATGCCGAAGCCGGTTTCGGCGGCGTGCTCAACGCCTACGAATTGATGAAGGCCATGATCCGCGCCGGTGCCGGTGGCGTGCACTTCGAAGACCAGCTGGCTTCCGTGAAGAAGTGCGGCCACATGGGCGGCAAGGTGCTGGTTCCCACCGTGGAAGCCTGCCAGAAGCTGATCGCTGCCCGCATGGCTGCCGACGTGTACGGCGTGCCCACCCTGGTGATCGCCCGTACCGATGCCGAAGCCGCTGACCTCTTGACCAGCGACTACGACGAGAACGACAAGCCCTTCCTGACCGGTGAGCGCACCGCCGAAGGCTTCTACAAGACCAAGAAGGGCATGGACCAGGCCATCTCGCGCGCTGTGGCCTATGCCGAGTACGCCGACCTGGTGTGGTGCGAAACCGGCACGCCTGACCTGGAGTTCGCCAAGAAGTTCGCCGACGCCGTGCACGCCAAGCACCCCGGCAAGATGCTGGCCTACAACTGCTCGCCTTCGTTCAACTGGAAGAAGAACCTGGACGATGCCACCATCGCCAAGTTCCAGCGCGAGCTGGGCGCCATGGGCTACAAGTACCAGTTCATCACGCTGGCTGGCATCCACTCCATGTGGTACAACATGTTCGATCTGGCCCAGGACTACGTGGCCCGCGGCATGTCGGCCTATGTGGAAAAGGTGCAGGAGCCCGAGTTCGCAGCCCGCGACCGTGGCTACAGCTTCGTGTCGCACCAGCAGGAAGTGGGCACCGGTTACTTCGACGAAGTGACTACCGTGATCCAGGGCGGCAAGTCCAGCGTGACCGCGCTGACCGGCTCGACCGAGGAAGAGCAGTTCCACTGATCTGAAATCCCTCGGCAAGAGGGGTGAGTAGACTGCAAGAAGCCACCCCGCGGGGTGGCTTCTTGCATTGGGCTGCCGGTTTTTCCGCGCTGCGCATGTTGTCGGGGCGCGACTGGCGGGGCCGTCGGGTGGCCCGGGCCGTGCGCCCTTTCATGAACATGGTTAAAATGGCGCCATCAACTGTTTGATTTCCCACAAGGGCGAGAAAGGCAATCTGGTTATGACACCGCGAACTACAACGGAGTTCTCCACCGGCCACTAGTGGCTGGCCGTTCGCGCCTGCACGAGATTCACCTCTCCCCAATCAAAAGCGCGGCCGGTTCCGCGCTTTTTTGTTTTTCGATTCCGGCTGGCGTGCGCCGCAGCACCTGCCCCGTGATCGACCCCCCTACCCACATCCACGGACAAGAGACCCCTCATGATTCACATCACGCTCCCCGACGGTTCGCAGCGAGAGTTTCCCGGCCCGGTCACGGTCGCCGAAGTGGCGGCCTCGATCGGCGCTGGCCTGGCCAAGGCGGCCCTGGCCGGCAAGATTGGCGACAAGGTGGTGGACACCAGCTACCAGATCACGGCCGACAGCCCGCTGGCCATCGTGACGGCCAAGGACGCCGATGGCCTGGACGTCATCCGCCACTCCACGGCCCACTTGCTGGCCTATGCCGTCAAGGACCTGTTCCCCGAGGCGCAGGTGACCATCGGCCCGGTGATCGAGAATGGCTTCTTCTACGACTTCGCGTACAAGCGCCCGTTCACGCCCGAAGACCTGGTGACCATCGAAAAGCGCATGGCCGACCTGGCTGCCAAGGACGAGCCCGTGGTGCGCCGCGTGCTGCCGCGCGACGAGGCCGTGGCCTACTTCAAGGGCCTGGGCGAGAACTACAAGGCCGAGATCATCGCCAGCATCCCGAGCAACGAGGATGTGAGCCTGTACCGTGAAGGCAATTTCGAGGACCTGTGCCGCGGCCCCCACGTGCCCAGCACCGGCAAGCTCAAGTTCTTCAAGCTCATGAAGGTGGCTGGTGCCTACTGGCGCGGCGACCACCGCAATGAGATGCTGCAGCGCATCTACGGCACGGCCTGGTCCACCAAGGACGAGCTGCAGCAGTACCTCACCATGTTGGAAGAGGCCGAAAAGCGCGACCACCGCAAGCTCGGCCGCGAGCTCGACCTGTTCCACATGGACGAGCACTCGCCCGGCACCGTGTTCTGGCACCCCAAGGGCTGGGCCCTATGGCAGGAGGTGGAGCAGTACATGCGCCGCGTCTACCGCAACAACGGCTACCAGGAGGTCAAGGGTCCGCAGATCCTGGACAAGCAGTTGTGGGAGAAGACCGGCCACTGGGACAAGTACCACGAGAACATGTTCACGACCGAGTCGGAAAAGCGCGAGTACGCGCTCAAGCCGATGAACTGCCCCGGCCACATCCTTATCTACAAGCAGGGCATCAAGAGCTACCGCGACCTGCCGCTGCGCTACGGCGAGTTCGGTGCCTGCCACCGCAACGAGCCCACCGGCGGCCTGCACGGCATCATGCGCGTGCGCGGCTTCACGCAGGACGACGGCCACATCTTCTGCACCGAAGAGCAGGTGCTGGAGGAGTGCGCCAACTACACGGCGCTGGTGCAGAAGGTCTACAAGGACTTCGGCTTCACGAACATCATCTACAAGGTGGCTACGCGCCCCGAGGCGCGCATCGGCACCGACGAGTCCTGGGACCGTGCCGAAAAGGCGCTGATGGATGGCCTGCGCCATTCGGGCTGCGAGTTCGAGATCGCCGAAGGCGAGGGCGCCTTCTATGGCCCCAAGATCGAGTACACGCTGAAAGACGCGCTGGGCCGCCAGTGGCAATGCGGCACGATGCAGATCGACCCGAACCTGCCCGAGCGCCTGGACGCCGAGTATGTGGCCGAGGACGGCAGCCGCAAGCGCCCCCTGATGCTGCACCGCGCCACCGTGGGCAGCATGGAGCGTTTCATCGGCATGCTGATCGAGCACTATGCCGGCGCCTTCCCCCTGTGGCTGGCCCCGGTGCAGGTTGCGGTGCTCAATATCACCGACGCGCAGGCCGATTACTGTCGCGAAATTGTTGAACGGCTGCAAAAAGCACTGCCGAATCAAGACCTTAGGGTGGCGGTGGATCTGCGCAACGAGAAGATTACGTATAAAATACGCGAGCATTCGTTGCAAAAGCTGCCGTATATCCTCGTCGCGGGCGACAAGGAGAAGGCCGCAGGCGCCGTTGCAGTACGCGGCCGGGGCAATCGTGACCTCGGAGTGATGTCCATCGAAGCGTTCGCTGAGTTGATCGCCAATGACATCGCCACCAAAGCCTGAGTTTGATTCAAAACCTGCTTTGTCGCTTGCCAGCTGTACGGTTGTAGCTACAATTTTTGTAGTATTTTGATTGAAGGAAGATAGCCATCGCTACTGAATTTCGTGATCGTCGCCACCGTGAAGAGCGCAAGCACCGCCTGAACCGTGAAATCATGGCCCCGGAAGTCCGTCTCTCCGGGCCGGAAAATGAGCCTTTGGGCGTGGTCAGCCTCATGGAAGCCCTGCGCATGGCAGGTGAGCTGGATGTGGATCTGGTGGAAATCGCTGCCACAGCGAACCCGCCGGTGTGCCGCCTGATGGACTACGGCAAGTTCAAGTACCAGGAGCAAAAGCGCGCTGCCGAGGCGAAGGCCAAGCAGACGGTGATCGAGATCAAGGAAGTCAAATTCCGTCCGGGCACGGACGATGGCGACTACAACATCAAGATGCGCAACATCCGCCGCTTCCTGGCCGAGGGTGACAAGTGCAAGATCACGCTGCGTTTTCGCGGCCGTGAAATCACCCACCAGGAACTGGGCCTGGCGCTGCTCAACCGCATCCGCGACGAGCTGGCCGACACCATTCTGATCGAGCAGTTTCCCAAGCTGGAAGGCCGCCAGATGATCATGATGATTGCGCCGGGCAAGAAGAAGCCCGCCGCTGCCAAGCAGGCCAGTGCCGAGAGCACGCCTTCCGGCAGCGCAGCCTGACGGCTGGCAGTCCTCAAGAAAGAGACAGAATTTGCCAGGCGGGCCCCGCAAGGGGCTCGCCGGGTGATAGGCAGCGGTCACACGCTGCCGCACAGCCGGTGCAAACCGGCTGAAAAAGTGGCTCGGGGCCAACAAGTTTGCAGATCCCTTTGCAAACGCCTCACGAGCACAACGAAAAGGAGCATTCACATGCCCAAAATGAAGACCAAGAGCAGCGCGAAAAAACGTTTCCGCGTTCGTCCCGGTGGCACCGTCAAGCGCGGTCAAGCCTTCAAGCGTCACATCTTGACGAAGAAGACCACCAAGAACAAGCGCCAACTGCGCGGTTCGGTTGCTGTGCATGAGACCAATATGGGCTCTATTGCACAAATGCTGCCCGGTGCTGGCCTTTAATAACGACGAACAAGGAGTACTCACATGCCTCGCGTCAAACGTGGTGTAACGGCCCGTGCCCGTCACAAGAAAGTTCTCGCCCTTGCAAAGGGCTTCCGTGGTCGCCGCGGTAACGTCTACCGTATCGCCAAACAGGCGGTAATGAAGGCTGGGCAATATGCCTACCGCGACCGCCGCACCAAGAAGCGCGTGTTCCGCCAGTTGTGGATCGCCCGTATCAACGCCGCTTCGCGCGAATTGGGGCTGACCTACAGCCAGTTCGCCAACGGCCTGAAGAAGGCATCCATCGAGATCGACCGCAAGATGCTGGCCGACCTCGCAGTGCACGACAAGGCTGCCTTTGGCAGCATCGTGGAGCAAGTCAAGGCCAAGCTGGCTGCTTGAGTTCACGACAGGCGGCCGTCTCTTACCGGACGGCTGTTTGCGCAATAACAGCAAGGGCTAGGGCTTGTGAAGGCACTAGCCCTTGTTCATTTTCAAGAGTCGATATGAACGAGTTGGATTCCCTGGTCGAGAGCGCGACGCAACTGTTTGCCCAAAGCGCCACCCCTGCTGATCTGGAAAACGCCAAGGCGCAGTTTCTGGGCAAGGCCGGTCGCGTGACCGAGCTCATGAAGGGCATGGCGCAGCTGTCGGTGGACGAGAAGAAGTCCCGCGGCGCGGCCATCAACGTCGCCAAGCAGGCCATCGAGGCCGCGCTCACTGCCCGCCGCCAGGCTCTGGCCGATGCGGAGCTGCAGGTCCAGCTCAAGGCCGAGGCCCTGGATGTGAGCCTGCCAGGGCGCCAGCGCGGCCAGGGCGGCCTGCACCCGGTGTCGCTCACGCTCGAGCGCATCGAGGGTATCTTCGGCTCCATGGGCTTCGACGTGGCCCAGGGCCCCGAGATCGAGACCGACTGGTTCAACTTCACCGCACTGAACACGCCGGAAGACCACCCCGCGCGTTCCATGCACGACACCTTCTATGTGGAAGGCGGCACCCCCGAGGCGCCCAACCTGCTGCGCACGCACACCAGCCCGATGCAGATCCGCCACGCGGTGCAGCACGTCAAGAAGCACCGCGCCGCGCTGGATGCCGGCCAGCCCATGCCCGAGATCCGCGTCATCGCGCCGGGCCGCACCTACCGCGTGGACAGCGATGCCACGCACTCGCCCATGTTCCACCAGTGCGAAGGCCTGTGGGTCGGCGAGAACGTGAGCTTCAAGGACCTGAAGGTGATCTTCACCGCCTTTTGCCGCACCTTCTTCGAAAGCGACGACCTGGTGCTGCGCTTCCGTCCGAGCTTCTTCCCCTTCACGGAGCCCAGCGCCGAGATCGACATCCAGTTCCAGACCGGCCCGCTGGCCGGCCGCTGGCTGGAGGTGTCAGGCTCCGGCCAGGTGCACCCCGATGTGGTGCGCAACATGGGCCTGGACCCTGAAAAGTACATCGGCTTTGCCTTCGGCATGGGCCTCGACCGCATGACCATGCTGCGCTATGGCGTGAACGACCTGCGCCTGTTCTTCGACGGCGACATCCGCTTCTTGTCGCAGTTCCAGTAAGCAAAGGCCGGCCCTGCCTGCAAGGCCGGGCCACCCAGCCGTTTTCGCCCTGGCGCGCGCTTCGAGATCCTGGCCGCGCAAGGCACTTTCCGTACAAGAGTTCGACTATGCAATTCCCTGAATCCTGGTTGCGTGAGTTCTGCAACCCACCCCTTTCGACTGCCGAGCTGGCCGAGACTTTGACCATGGCCGGCCTGGAGGTGGAGGAGCTGCGCCCCGTGGCCCCACCGTTCGCGAAGATCGTCGTGGGCGAGATCAAGGAGGCCGTGCAGCACCCCGACGCCGACCGCCTGCGCGTGTGCCAGGTGGACGTGGGGCAGGGCGCGCTGCTCAACATCGTCTGCGGTGCGCCCAATGCGCGCGTGGGCATCAAAGTGCCTTGCGCCCTGGTGGGTGCCGAGCTGCCGCCCGGTGACGACGGCAAGCCCTTCCTGATCAAGGTCGGCAAGCTGCGCGGCGTGGAAAGCCAGGGCATGCTGTGCTCGGCGCGCGAACTCAAGCTGTCGGAAGACCATGGCGGCCTGCTCGAGCTCGATGCCTCCGCGCCCGTGGGCCAGGACATCCGCGAGCACCTGAACCTGGACGATACGCTGTTCACGCTCAAGCTCACCCCCAACCTGGCGCACTGCCTGAGCGTGTACGGCATTGCGCGCGAAGTCTCGGCGCTGACCGGCGTGCCGCTCTCGCAGCCGGCCTTCCCGGCCGTGGCGACCAAGGTGGCTGACATGCTGGCCGTGAAGATCAGCGCCCCCGACCTGTGTGGCCGTTTCAGCGGCCGCGTGGTGCGCAACGTCAACACCCGCGCCACCACGCCGCAGTGGATGCTCGACCGCCTGGCCCGCTGCGGCCAGCGCGGCGTGTCGCCGCTGGTGGACATCTCCAACTACGTGATGTTCGAGCTGGGCCGCCCCTCGCACATCTTCGACCTGGACAAGATCCATGGCGGGCTGGACGTGCGCTGGGGCAAGGCCGGCGAAGAGCTCAAGCTGCTCAACGGCAATACCATCACCGTGGACGAGAAGGTCGGCGTGATCGCCGACGGCCAGCAGGTTGAATCGCTCGCCGGCATCATGGGTGGCGATGCCACCGCCGTGTCGGACGACACCAAGCACATCTACATCGAGGCCGCCTTCTGGTGGCCCAAGGCCGTGGCCGGGCGCTCGCGCCGCTACAACTTCTCGACCGATGCGGGCCACCGCTTCGAGCGCGGTGTGGATCCGGAGCTGACGGTGGAGCACATCGAGCGCATCACGCAACTGGTGATCGACATCTGCGGCACGCCCGAGACGGCCTGCGGCCCGATGGACGACCAGCGCGTGAACCTGCCCGTGCCAGCACCCGTCACGCTGCGCGTGGCACGCGCGGCCAAGGTCATCGGCATGCCGATCACGCAGGCGCAGTGCGCCGACGTGTTCAAGCGCCTGGGCCTGCCGTTCACGGAAGGTGAGGGCACCGTCACCGTGGCGCCGCCAGCCTACCGCTTCGACATCACCATCGAGGAAGACCTGATCGAAGAGGTCGCGCGCATGGTGGGCTACAACAACCTGCCCACCACGCCGCCGCTGGCCCCCATCACGCCCAAGCTGCCGGCCGAGGCCACGCGCAGCCCGTTCGCCGTGCGCCGCACGCTAGCCGGCCTGGGCTACCAGGAGACCATCAACTTCAGCTTTGTGGAAGAGCGCTGGGAGCAGGAGCTGGCCGCCAACGCGCAGCCCATCAAGCTGCTCAACCCGATTGCCAGCCAGATGAGCGTGATGCGCTCGACCTTGCTGGGTTCGCTGCTGCAGGTGCTCAAGTTCAACCTGGACCGCCGCGCCGAGCGCGTGCGCGTGTTCGAGCTGGGCCGCGTGTTCCTGCGCGATGCCAGCGTGCGCAACACCGACACCACGGTGGAAGGCTTTCACCAGCCCATGCGCGTGGCCGGTGTGGCCTATGGCGCCAACGACATGCTGCAATGGGGCCGCAAGGAGCAGGGCATCGACTTCTTCGACGTGAAGGGCGATGTAGAGGCCCTGCTGGCACCGCTGCAGGCCACGTTCGAGCCGGGCGAACACCCGGCCATGCACCCCGGCCGCTGTGCCCGCGTGCTGGTGCAAGGCAAGCCCATCGGCTTCGTGGGCGAACTGCATCCCCAGTGGCGCCAGTCATGGGAGCTGCCGCTGGCGCCGGTGATGTTCGAGCTGGAGCTCGATGCCGTGCTGCAGCGCGTGGTGCCGCAGTTCAAGTCGGTCGCCAAGCACCAGGCCGTGGAACGCGATCTGGCGGTGGTCGTGGCCGAGCGCGTGACACATACCGATGTCGTGGCCGCCGTGCAGGCTGCCGTGCCCGGCGGCATGCTGCGTTCGACCGTGCTGTTCGACGTCTACCGTCCCAAGCCGCTCAAGGCCGGCGAAGAGACGCCGGCCGGCGGCCTGGCCCCGGGCGAGAAGAGCCTGGCCGTGCGCCTGACCCTGGGCAGCGACGAAGCCACCCTGACCGAAGCCGAGATCGAGGCCGCCGTGCAGGCGGCTGTGACGCAGCTCACACAGCGCGTGGGCGCGCGGCTGCGCGGCTGACCATCGCGGCGACAATAGCCCAAGCGACGAACACAACAACATGACGATGCTGACGGGGAGAGATGCCGTGATCGAATTTGCAGTCGAAAGCCTGGAAACCCCTGCGCTCACCAAGGCGCAGCTGGCCGATCTGTTGTTCGACCAGATCGGGTTGAACAAGCGCGAGTCCAAGGACATGATCGACGCGTTCTTCGACCTCGTCTCGCAGAGCCTGGTGGAGGGCAAGGACGTGAAGCTCTCGGGCTTTGGCAACTTCCAGATCCGCACCAAGGCGCCACGCCCGGGGCGCAATCCGCGCACGGGCGAGGCGATTCCGATCCAGGCGCGCCGCGTGGTGACGTTCCACGCCAGCAGCAAGCTCAAGGAGCAGATCCAGGCGGCTGCCGGATTGTGAATTTTTGCCAGTTTGCGCGCTGAATTTCAGGGGTGGGCTGGCAGTTCCCGCCGGCCTGCAGTACCCTTGCAGGCTTTCCTGTTTGAATCCGGAACCCCATGGGCACTGTGCTTCCCGCCATTCCTGCCAAGCGCTACTTCACCATCGGTGAGGTGGCGGAGCTGTGCGGTGTGAAGCCGCATGTGCTGCGCTACTGGGAGCAGGAATTCACGCAGCTGCGCCCCATGAAGCGGCGCGGCAACCGCCGCTACTACCAGCACCACGAGGTGCTCATGATCCGCCGCATCCGCGACCTGCTGTACGACCAGGGCTTCACCATCAGCGGTGCCCGCAACCGCCTGCAGGAACTGGCGCTGCCCGCGCGCAGCGATGCAGGGCAGGGCGATGCAGACGGTAGCGATGTCGAGCTGCCCAGCATGCTGGTGGACGACGCGGGTGACCTTTCCATCGGCTCGTCGGCCTATGCTTTTGACTCGAATGCGGTGCGCCAGGAATTATTTGAGATCAGAGCACTGCTTTCTCCAAACTGACCTGAAATTGTGCATATAATCTAAGTCTTGTCGGCGTGTAGCGCAGCCTGGTAGCGCACTTGCATGGGGTGCAAGGGGTCGCGAGTTCGAATCCCGCCACGCCGACCATTTTCTTCGATGAACAACGGGCTATCGCCACAAGCGGTAGCCCGTTTTTCATTGTCCGATCGCACTCGCCCGGGTTGGGGCAAGATCCGCTGTGGTGCTGCTACTTGCCCAAGCGTGCCAGCGATTGCTGGATGTTGGCAAAGGCCTGGGTGAGCTTGTGGGTGGCGCGCTGCAACGCCTCGGGCGTGACCTCGCTGGTGCGGCGGCACCGGGGGCAGGTGATGCGCGGGCTGAGCTTGAGCTTGCCCAGCCGCTCTTTGACCGTCTGCTGGCAGTGCGGGCAGGGCAGTTCGATGCTGGCGTCGTCCAGGACAGTCATGGTGGCCCCTCTCGAAAGATGGTGGGTGCGAACTGGTGGAGCTTGCCGGGCCATTGTGACCGGTTTGCCGGTGTGCGCCAAATGCGGATTGTGCGCCGGTGTGAAGCTGGCTGGCTTGGACGGGGCTCTGTCGAAGTGGGCTGGCAGTGTCGCGCGCATGCTGCACCGTGTGGTCAAAGCGCCCTGTTTGAAAGGTCGGTGGTTACAATACGTACTGGCTTTTGGATGGATGTGCGTGGCGCCCATGGTGGTTGCTCCGCAGGTCAAGACAAGGCGCCATGCGGGTTGGTCCGATGCGACGGGGCAGTTCGACTCCGGGGCGGGCCATGGTTTCAGGGGAGCGGGGTGGGGTGATCGCCACGGGTTGGCGATGCTGCTGCGGCCTGGCATTCCTGGAAAACGCCCGTGCTGGCGGCGACCCCATCATTCACAGCGAAAGCCCAGAGCCGTTGGTCCTGGGCTTTTTTTGTGGGCAGGGGTGGCGGGTTTTTCGAGACTGCTGTGTTCCGGCTGGGTGGGTGGGGCGATGGCCCCGGCGAGAACAAACCGACAACAAGTGCTGGATGGGGATTGCATGATCGATGGACTGATTTCGGGCCGTCTCTACGGGGGCCCAGAGCGGCGTCTGGACAAGGTAGGAAAGCCCTACATGGTGGCCAAGGTGCGGGCGCCGAGTGCGGAGGGCGAGATGCTGTTTGTCAACGTCATTGCGTTCGATGACGACGTGTGCATGGCCATGGAGCAATTGCACGATGGCGAGTCCATCTCTGTGGCCGGCTCGGTCACCCCCAAGGTGTGGACCGACAAGCAGGGCAATGTGCGCCCGGCGCTCGACATGGTCGCCCACCGCGTGATGAGCGCGCGCGACGCTTGCCAGACGCAAACGAACTGACCTGCAACTGGCTGGTGGGGTGGGCGTTGCCGCCTTGGCCCTGCCGTTCGCTGTGCGCGGCGACCCCTGCTGCCTGTGCTGCGCTCAGGATGCCTTGTTCGGCGCGGTGGTACCTGCCTGCGCATCGCCAAAGCCCATGGCCACCAATTCCTCGGGCGAAAGATGCAGTTCACGCACTTCCGGCTGGCGCGGCTCGATGGAGCGGCGCCGCTCGTGCTTGTCCGGTGGGCCGGCTTCGGTCTGGCGGCGGTCCTTGCCGCTGCGCCGGTCACAGGGGGTGTTCTTGTCCATGGCGGGGGCTGTCATTGGTGGGGTGCATTGGCTGCATGGCAGGCGCTGTCTTCGTGCAAGCCTTCATGGTGATTTGAGTATGCCCGGGAAGCGGGTGCCAAAGCCGCCCCGCAACGCTTGTTCACGATTGTTGCGGGCGTGCCTGGAGATGGGGTGTCGCCACCCCCGGGCTGGATGTGTCAGCCCATCAGCGCGGCCTTGAGCAAGTACCCCGCCAATTGCGGATTTTCCTTGAGCCGACGAATGCTGTAGCCATGCCAGTCCTGTCCATAGGGCACGTAGATCCGCACCGGGTAGCCCCTGTCGCGCAGGCGGTCGCGTAGGGGCTCGCACACGCCCAGCAGCATCTGGAATTCCAACCCTGAAGGCGCAGTTTCGCCGCCACGGCGCCTTGCTGCCGCAATGACCTGCTCGATCAGCGCCTCGTCGTGGGTGGCCACTGCGACGAAGGTGCCGGTGTCCAGGCAGCGCTCGACGTGGTGCAGAAAGTGGCTGTTGATGGCGTGCCGGTCGTGGCGGGCGCCCTCTACCAGGTGGGCCTTGTCCTCGACATAGATGCCTTTGCACAGGCGCAGGTTGTTGTGGCGGCCCAGCAGTGGCTCGATGTCCCGGTAGGTGCGCTTGAGGTAGGCCTGCAGGGCCAATCCGGTATTCCCATGGCCATTGGCCCTGAGCCTCTGGAGCAGGTCGATTTCCGCCTGGGTGCACTGCAGGTCTTCCATGTCCATGCGCACGAAATTGCCGTGCCGCCGGGCTGCCGTGGCCAGCGCCGCGATGTGGGTCTCGCACTGCTGCGCATTCAGCAGAAGGCCCAGCGCCGATGGCTTGACGGAGATGTTCGCGCGCAAGCTGTGGTGGTGGATGGCGTCCAGGACGCCCTGGTATTCATCGGCCGTCTGCTGTGCCTGCGCAAGGTCGCGGGTGACCTCGCCGAGCACGTCGATGGTGGCTGTGAAGCCTTGTGCATTGAGTTCCTGCACGCGCACGACGGCCTCGGCGATGGATGCGCCGGCAATGTAGCGGCGCGAGATTTTCTGCACGAGAGGACGGGGCACATGGGCAATGGCTCGGGCCACTGCGGTGTTGAAAAAAGAGGCAAGCATGGGCTATCCAGGTGGCGATGACAACGGAACAAGATGCCGTCCGCACACGGGCACGCACCACCGCGCCAGGGCATGGCGCGGTGCGGTGTCAGGGAGTGGCGCGATGCGAAGCGGCCCGCCGGATGGCTGGATCCGGCAGGTGCCTCAGACGCAGCTGCAGCAGTCAGGCGCGCCAGTGGTGGCGTGCGCGACATGCGAGCGCGTTCAGCGTGTCTTCGTCAGGGGAGGCCAGGCGGCTGCGTGCATGGGGGTTGTGGGTGTCAATCGGCAGGGTGGAATGCGACTGCTGTGGCGCAGTGTAGCCTTCGTGCGCAGATCCTGCGTGGGAGCCGGGAAATTGCCGCGCCTTCAGGCCTCTGCAGGCGTGGCGGTGGCCGGGTCGTTCCGGGCGCGCCATCAAAATCTGCGCCTCAGTCCCCATGCAAAAAGCCCCTGACTCTTGCGAATCAGGGGCTTTCATTTGGTGCCGGAGAGATGAATCGAACACCCGACCTTCTCATTACGAATGAGCTGCTCTACCGACTGAGCTACACCGGCGTAAGCCTCAAATTATAGCGTGGAATGGTAGCTTGTGACGCGTTCGACCTCATTTTTTGATCCGAGGATCACGCTGACGCGTTCATGCAACTGTGTGGGCTCGATGTCCATGATGCGCTGCTTGCCGTTGGTGGCGGCGCCGCCGGCCTGCTCGATGAGCCAGGACATGGGATTGGCCTCGTACATCAGGCGCAGCTTGCCGGGCTTGTTCGGTTCGCGCTTGTCCCAGGGGTACAGGAAGATGCCGCCGCGCGTGAGGATGCGGTGCACGTCGGCCACCATGCTGGCGATCCAGCGCATGTTGAAGTCCTTGCCGCGCGGGCCGTCCTTGCCCTGCAGGCACTCGTCGATGTAGCGCTTCACGGGGGCGTCCCAGTGGCGCATGTTGCTCATGTTGATGGCGAATTCCTTGGTGTCGTCGGGAATGCGCACATTCTCTTCGGTGAGGATGAACGAGCCCTGCTCGCGGTCCAGCGTGAACATGGCCACGCCGTCGCCCACGGTGAGCACCAGGGTGGTCTGCGGGCCATAGATGCAGTAGCCGGCCGCCACTTGTGCCGTGCCGGGCTGCAGGAAGTCGCCAGCCTCCACGCCGCGGTCGTCATCGGGCTTCTTGAGCACGCTGAAGATGGTGCCGATGCTGACGTTCACATCGATGTTGCTCGACCCGTCGAGGGGGTCGAACAGCAGCAGGTATTCGCCCTGCGGGTAGCGGTTGGGCACCAGGTAGATGCCGTCCATTTCTTCCGAAGCCATGGCCGCCAGGTGGCCACCCCATTCGTTGGCTTCGATCAGCACTTCGTTGGCGATGATGTCCAGCTTCTTCTGGATCTCGCCCTGCACGTTCTCGCTGGAGGCCGTGCCCAGCACGCCGCCGAGCGCGCCCTTGTTGACGGCTTGGCTGATGCTCTTGCACGAGCGGGCCACCACTTCGAGCAGCAGGCGCAGCTGCGAGGGGATGAGCCCGTCGATGCGTTGCTGCTCGACCAGGTAGCGGGTGAGGGAGATGCGGGAGCTCATCGGTGGTGTGTCCTTGGGCTTTGGGTTTTTGTGAAATCAGGGTTGCGACTGTTCGCGCTCGGCCAGTTCTGCCAGCGTGGCCTCTGCTTCTTCGAGCAGGTCTTCATCGCCGCTGGCGTGGGCAATGGCCACGCGCTGCTCAAGCAGGCTGTGCGCCAGTGCGCTGTCGCCGGATTCGTGCGCCAGCACACCCTGCTGAAAAAGCGTGTCCAGCACGATGCCGTCGTCGTTGAGGGCCTGGCCCAGCGCCAGGCGCTGTTGCAGGTAGCGCCGCGCCTGGGCCGCGTCGCCCATTTCGTAGGCGTTTTGCGCCAGGTTGTTGATCAGGCCCGACAAGCGCACGTCCGTGTCGGAGCCGAAGGCGCTCTGCGCATCGGTCAGCAACTGCTGGTTGTGCGCTAGCGCCTCGTCAAAGCGCCCGGCCTCGTGCAGGGCATAGCCGATCTCTTCGCGAATGCCCAGCTTCTGCTCGGCACCCAGCGTGGCGCCGGCATGGTCGGCCCAGTGGGCCGACTGGCGCAGGTGCTCGATGGCAGTGTCGTACTCTTCGGACTGCAGGGCCGACTCGCCGATGGCGTAGTGCTGCTCGTAGCGCTCGGTGGGCGTGAGGTCCGACAGGGCGCTGCGGATGGCCAGGGCGCGCAGCCCCAGGGGCAGTCCCTCGTCGTCCATCTGGCGCTTGGAATAGACGACGAACTGCAGCCAGAGCAGCTGGGCCAGCTCGGAGGACTCTGCGCCCAGGCCTTCCGCCAGTGGGCGCAGGGCGGCCAGGTCGGCCGACATGGCCGAGCCGCTGAACATGGCGCTGGCGTCGTACACGGTGTCGCGCAGCGGGTTGAAGCGCTGCGCGAACTGCTCGGCAGGGGTGGTGGATGCCATGGGTGCCGCTGCCTGTCAGTCCGCCAGTGCGCGGGTGACCACCTCGCGCACGTCGTTGCTCAGGTCGGGGCGCGTGGCCACGCGGGCGATGGCCTCGCGGGCTGCGGTGCGCCAGGGTTCGGCCAGCTTCTTCCAGCGGTCGAGCGCACGCGCCAGCCGGGCGGCGACCTGCGGGTTGATGGCGTCGAGCTCGATCACGCGGTCGCTCCAGAACACGTAGCCTGCTGCATCGCTGCGGTGGAAGGCACCGGGGTTGGCGCTGCAATAGCTGAAGATCACGCTGCGAGCGCGGTTCGGGTTCTTCAGGCTGAAGTCCGGGTGCTGCATGAGCTGGCGCACGGCCGGCAGCACGTTGCCGCCCTTGTCCGGCGCGCCGGCCTGCAGCGCAAACCACTTGTCGATGACCAGGGGCTCGTCCTTGAACAGCGCGTGAAAGCGCGCCAGTGCGGCTGCCGCATGCGCGCTGCCGCTGGCCACCAGGGCCGTGAGCGCGTTGAAGCGGTCGGTCATATTGCTGGCCACCTTGAAGCGCTGGTAGGCCTTGCCGGGCCACACTTCGTCGCCGGTACGCTGGGCGGCGATGCACAGCATGTGCAGCGCCATGCCGCTGAGCGAACGGCGGCCGGACGATACCGGGTCGGGGCTGTAGCCACCGGTGTCCTGGTTCTGCTCCCAGGCCCATTCCCAGTCGGCCTTGAGGGCCAGGGCGAGCTGCTCGCGCATGCCTTCGCGCACGGCGTGGATGCGCTGCGGGTCCACCACGTCGAGCTGTTCGGCGATGTAGGTCTCCGACGGCAGTGTCAGGACCAGTTCCTTGAAGGCCGCGTCCAGCGCCGGGTTGCGCAGCACGCTGCGCAGCGCGTCGACCACGGCGGTGGGAAGGATGTCGCCGCTGGTCGGGCCGCTGCCGGTGATGGCATGGATGGCCGTGCGCAGCGCCAGGCGCTGGCCGGCTTCCCAGCGGTTGAAGGCGTCGGTGTCGTTGGCCAGCAGGGTGAGCAGCTGTTCGTCGGTGTACCCGATGTCCAGCACCACGGGGGCGGTGAAGTCGCGCAGCAGCGAGGGCACGGGCTCGGCGTCGAGGCCGGTGAACACCAGCGTCTGGCTGGCTTCGGTCAGCACCACGGTGCGCGATGGTGCGCCGGCCGTGTCCTCGCCCTGCAGTTGCAGGGGCAGGGCGGTGCCCTGGTGCGTGAGCAGGCCCAGGCCGACAGGGATCACGAAGGGCAGCTTCTCGGCCTGGCCCGGCGTGGGGGCGCAGCTTTGCGCCAGGGTCAGGGTGTAGGTGCGCGCGGCGGCATCGTAGCGGCCTGTGGCCTTCACGCGGGGCGTGCCGGCCTGGCTGTACCAGCGCTTGAACTGGGGCAGCAGGCGCGCCAGGTCGCTGGCGGGGTTGGCGTCGGCAATGGCCTGGGCGAAGTCATCGCAGGTCACGGCCTGGCCGTCAAAGCGCTCAAAATACAGTTTCATGCCCTTGGCAAAGCCTTCGCGGCCCACCAGGGTGTGCATCATGCGCACCACCTCGGCACCCTTTTCGTAGATGGTGACGGTGTAGAAGTTGTTGATCTCGATGTAGCTGTCGGGCCGCACCGGGTGGGCCATGGGGCCTGCATCCTCGGGGAACTGCGCCGTGCGCAGCACGCGCACGTCCTCGATGCGCTTGACGGCGCGGGCCGAGGGGCTGCCGGCCAGGTCCTGGCTGAACTCCTGGTCGCGGAACACCGTGAGGCCTTCTTTCAGGCTCAGCTGGAACCAGTCGCGGCAGGTGACGCGGTTGCCCGTCCAGTTGTGGAAGTACTCATGGCCGACCACGCTCTCGATGTTGGCGAAGTCCACGTCGGTCGCGGTCGATTCGCTGGCCAGAACATACTTGGTGTTGAAGATGTTCAGGCCCTTGTTCTCCATGGCGCCCATGTTGAAGTCGCTGGTGGCGACGATCATGAAGCGTTCCAGGTCCAGTGGCAGGCCGAAGCGCGCCTCGTCCCAGGCCACGCTGGCCATCAGCGAGTTCATGGCGTGCTCGGTCTTGCCCAGGTCGCCCGGGCGCACGTACACCTGCAGCAGGTGGTCGGTGCCGGTGCGGGCGCGGATCTTCTGCTCGCGCGCCACCAGCTTGCCTGCCACCAGGGCGAACAGGTAGCAGGGCTTCTTGTGCGGGTCGACCCATTGGGCGAAGTGGCGGCCATCTTCCAGGTCGCCGCTGTCCACCAGGTTGCCGTTGGACAGCAGCACCGGGTACTGGGCCTTGTTGGCGCGCAGCGTGACGGTGTAGCTGGCCATCACGTCCGGGCGGTCCAGGAAGTAGGTGATGCGGCGGAAACCCTCGGCCTCGCACTGCGTGAAGAAGGTGCCCTGGCTCACGTACAGGCCCATCAGGTGCGTGTTCTTGGCCGGGCAGCAGGTGGTGAAGATCTCGAGCGCGAAGGCATCGGTGCCGGTGGGCAGGTTCTCCAGCACCAGGCGCGAGCCCTCCATCTTGAACGAGGTGCCCTGGCCGTTGACCAGCACGCGCGCCAGGTTCAGGTCCTCGCCATCGAGCTTCAGTGGCTGTTCGGCCACGTCGGGGTTGCGGCGCAGCGTCATGCGGTTGAGCACGCGCGTCTTGGCCGGGTCCAGGTCGAAGGTCAGCTCGACGCTGTCGATCCAGTAGGCGGGGGCGGTGTAATCCTCGCGGCGGATGGCAATGGCCGGTCCCGCGCCGCTTGCGTCTGCGTTAGGCGATGGCAACATGGATGCGCTCCAGAAAGTCGGTGTTCATGAGTTCGTGGTAGTCACGCACGGCGGCCAGCACATGCGGGCCCGCCAGTTCCTGCGCGCTGTGGGTGCTGCACACGGCCACGGCATGCATGCCCGCGCGGCGTGCGGCTTCGATGCCGAAGGGGGCGTCTTCAAACACGATGCAGCGCTCGGGCGCAGCGCCGATGCGGCGTGCCGCTTCGAGAAAAATCGCAGGCTGTGGCTTGCCGGGCAGGCCCTCGTCGCCGCGCACGATGGTCAGCGGCTCGGGCTCCATGCCCAGGCGCGACATCGCGAAGGCCACGTTGTGGATGTCGCCTGCCGTGCCCACGGCCAGCTTGTAGCCGCGGGTGGAAGCCTGCGCCGCGAAAGCGCGAAAACCCGCCACCTCGGTGAACGAGGGGCCGAACAGCTCGCGGTAGATGTCTTCCTTCTCGCGTGTGAGGGCGTCGGCCTCGGCCTGCTCCACCTCGCGCTGCAGCAGCTCGCGGATGCACTCGGTGCCATTGCGGCCCGTGGTGCGGGCCATCAGGTCGGGCACGTCGATGGCCATGCCGCGGCGCCGCGTGAACTCGACCCAGGCCTTGGCGTGCCAGGGCATGGAGTCGATCATGGTGCCGTCCATGTCGAAGATGAAGGCCTCTACGGCAATCGCGCTGCGGCCCGGGGCCGTGGCTGCGACGGTGGTGGCGGCTGCTGCGTCGCGCTGCATCACACGCCCTGCTTGAGCGAGGCTTCGATGAAGGCGTCCAGGTCGCCGTCCAGCACCTTCTGCGTGGCCGAGATTTCCACCCCGGTGCGTAGGTCCTTGATGCGGCTGTTGTCCAGCACGTAGCTGCGGATCTGGTGGCCCCAGCCCACGTCGGTCTTGGTGTCCTCCAGCTTTTGCTGCTCTTCCTGGCGCTTGCGCATCTCGTGGTCGTACAGGCGCGAGCGCAGGCGCTGCCAGGCGATGTCGCGGTTGCCGTGCTGGCTGCGGCCGTCCTGGCACTGCACCACGATGCCGGTGGGCATGTGGGTCAGGCGCACGGCCGAGTCGGTCTTGTTGATGTGCTGGCCGCCCGCGCCCGATGCGCGGTAGGTGTCGGTGCGCACGTCGGCCGGGTTGATGTCGATCTGGATCGAGTCATCAATCTCGGGGTAGACGAACAGGCTGGCAAAGCTGGTGTGGCGCCCGCCCGAGGAGTCGAACGGCGACTTGCGCACCAGGCGGTGCACACCGGTCTCGGTGCGCAGCAGGCCGTAGGCGTACTCGCCCTCGACCTTGATCGTGGCGCTTTTGAGGCCGGCGATGTCGCCCGGGGTTTCTTCCTCGACCGTGGTCTTGAAGCCCTTGCGTTCGGCGTACTTGAGGTACTGGCGCAGTAGCATGCCGGCCCAGTCGCAGGCCTCGGTGCCGCCGGCGCCGGCCTGGATGTCTACAAAGCAGTTGAGCGGGTCGGCCTCGTGGCGGAACATGCGGCGGAACTCGAGCTGCTCGATCTCGGGCTGCAGCTTGGCGGTTTCGGCCTCGATGGTCATCAGGCCGTCTTCGTCGCCGTCTTCCTTGCTCATGTCATAGAGCTCGGTGTTGTCGGCCAGCTCGCGCGTGAGTCGTTCCAGCGTGAGCACCACGCCGTCCAGCGACTTCTTCTCTTTGCCCAGTTCCTGGGCCTTCTTTGGATCGTTCCAGACCGAGGGGTCTTCGAGCGATGCGTTGACGGTTCTCAGGCGTTCGAATTTGGCATCGAAGTCAAAGATACCTCCGTAACTCTTGCGTGCGCACGGTCAGGTCGCTCAAGGTGTTGCCGATGAGGTTGATGCGTTCTGCGTCCATGGTGGTGTCCTGGTAGGTGTGTTCTGTAGAGGGTGACAAGGCTGAACAGGCCCCTGGTGCACTGCGCTGTGGGCGCACGCAAGGGGATGACCCGCACTGGGGCGGGGTGGTTCAGCATCGCCCGAATCGGCCATTTTCTCATGGATGGGCAGGGAGGCCTGCAATGCCCCTTGCCCTTGTGAAAACGGCCGCAGAACAGGGCCGCAGGATGGCTCAGCCTCTCAGCAAGACAGGTGCCCTTCGATCAGCCGCGCCACCGCTTCGGGCTGGTCATGGTGCAGCATGTGGGCGGCGTCCTGCACCACGGCCGTGCGGCAATTGCGCACGTGGGTCAGGCGCTGGTGGTATTCGCCCAAGTCGTAGCGGCCCTTCCACCACTGGCCCAGGCTGTCGTCGCTGGCCTCCACAGCCAGCACCGGCGCGGAGATGCGCTCGTACAGGGCCAGGGCTTCGTCGAGCCGGTACAGCTGCGAGCTTGTGATCTTGTGCGCCGGGTCGCCCAGTATCTCCCACCGGCCTTGTGCATTGGGCTCTGCCCAGTGCTGGGCCAGCCAGTCGGCCTTGTCCTGTGACAGGCGCGGGTTGGTCTTCATCAGGCGCTGGGCCACGCCGTCCACGCCCCCGTAGGCCTTGAGGGCCATGTCGCCCGTCTGCAGCTTCTTGATCTCGTCGATCCACTGGGCATAGCGCTTGGGCGCCTGCTCGGGCTTGGTGGCGGGCATGCCGAAGCCCTCCAGGTTGACCAGGCGGCGGATGCGCTCGGGCCGCACGCCCGCATACATCATGGCGATGTTGCCGCCCATGCTGTGGCCCACCAGGTCCACCGGCTGGTCGCCCACGTAGTGGTCGAGCAGCAGGTCCAGGTCGGCCAGGTAGTCGGGAAAGGTGTAGTGGTCGCAGGGCGTGGGCACTTTGCTCAGGCCGAAGCCGCGCCAGTCGGGGGCGATGATGTGCCGGCCATCGGCGAACGCGGCCGAGAACGCATCCACAACGAACTGGTAGGAGGCGCCCACGTCCATCCAGCCGTGCACCAGAACCAGCGGGGGCCTGACCTTGTCGCTCGATGCCTCGCCCCAGTGGCGGACGTGGTAGTTCAGGGTGCGGATGGGGACGAACTCGCTGCGCGAGGTGCGGACGGTGGAATACATGGACGAGCGATGTGAAAGGGTGAACAGGCGTTGCTGCTATGGTACGTCGGCAGCCTGGCGGTGGTGGCTGCGGGGTTGTCGCATTGGCGCCTGCCGAGCCATGGGTATGGAAATTGCTGAGGTTGACGCAAATCAAAGCGGTGCGCTCCGATGCGTGCTGCGCCCCCACCCACGCCGAGGTCCTGCCTGATGGTTCCCATGTCTGCCCTGTCCCTGGATCTGTCGGCGCTGCAGCAGCGCCCGCTGTTCACGTCGGACCTGCGGGTGGACTCCCATGACCTGGTGGCGCGCGAGTTCTCGGACCATGGGCTGAAATGGTGCGGCGGGCCGGTGGCCACCTCGCTGTCCAAGGTGCGGGTGCGCCAGCTGCAGCTGTTCATGCTGCAATACGGTGCGGAGGTGGAGATTCGCCCGCGCCCCTTCGACGACTTCGTACTGGTGCACCTGTCGCTTTCGGGCACGGCCGAGATGGTGTCCGACGGCGTGCCCATCCGCCTGCCTGCCGGCGCCGCCGCGCTGATCGCGCCGCGCCACAACCTGCACATGCGCTGGCAGCAGGGCGCGCGCCAGCTCATCCTCAAGGTGCCGTGCCAGTTGCTGCGCGCCTGGGCGCCCGAGTCGCTGGTGGGTGATTCGACCTTTGTTCACCCGCTGCTGCCGCTGAGCGCAGGGCAGGGCCAGCAGTGGCACTTTCTCATGCAATCGTTGCTGCACGTGAGCCAGCAGGCGGTGGAGAGCACCGCGCATGCGCGCTGGGTGGACCACATGGAGAGCAACGTGGCGCTGTTCCTGGCCTCCTGCGCGCAGAGCGTGCCGGTGCCTGCGGCGCCCATGGTGCCCTTGCTGGACGCGGGTGCCGGCAACCCCTTGCCAGGCGCGCATGGCGATGTGCGCCGGCTCGACCGGCTCGACGCTTACATGCGCAGCCGCCTGTGCGCGCCCGTGGCGCTGGAAGACCTGGCGCGTGCCGCCGGTGTCAGCGTGCGCGGCCTGAACATGCTGTGCCAGCGCCACCATGGCGAATCACCCATGGCGCTGCTGCGCAACATGCGGCTCGACGCGGTGCGTGCGCGCCTGCAGGAGCGCCCCGGCCACTGCGTGACCGATGCGGCGCTGGAGTTCGGCTTCGGCCACCTGGGCCGCTTTTCGAGCTACTACCGCGAGCGCTTCGGCGAGCTGCCGAGCCAGACCAGCTTCAATTGAGCGGGCGCCACTGCACATTTGCAAGAACCGGACAGGCCCGCAGCGCCGCGTGCCGATAGTGGATAGCGGGGCAGGGCGTTGATTTCTAGCATGGAGGCATACCAATCGAAGAGGTCTCGTCCATGTCTGAAATCCCCGTCGTCGAAGTCGCGCCACCCGTTTCGCTCAAGGCGCAGCGGCAGGTATTCTTCCCGCAGTCCGATGGCTCCAGCGTGCCCTACCGGGTGTTCAGCTCGCAGGAGGTGTACGAGCGCGAGCAGGAGCGCATCTTCCGCGGGCCGGTGTGGAGCTTTCTGGGGCTGGAGGCCGAGATTCCGAACGTGGGCGATTTCAAGTCCACCTTCGTCGGTGATACCCCCGTGGTGGTCACGCGCACGGCCGAGGGGCTGGCCTGCTGGGTCAACCGCTGCGCCCACAGGGGCGCCATGGTGTGCCGTGAAAAGCGCGGCAACGCCGCCAGCCACACCTGCGTGTACCACCAGTGGAGCTTTGCGGCCAACGGCGACCTGCAGGGTGTGCCGTTTCGCCGCGGCCAGAAGGGCATGGTCGGCATGCCCAAGGATTTCAAGACCGAAGAGCACGGCCTGCAGAAGCTGCGCGTGGACAGCTACAAGGGCCTGCTGTTCGCCACCTTCAGCGAGGACACGCCGCCGCTGCCTGAATACCTGGGCGAGCAGATGCGCCCGTGGATCGACCGCATCTTCCACAAGCCCATCGAGTACTTGGGCTGCACGCGCCAGTATTCCAAGTCGAACTGGAAGCTGTACTTCGAGAACGTCAAGGACCCCTACCACGCCAGCCTGCTGCACCTGTTCCACACCACCTTCAACATCTTCCGCGTGGGGATGAAGGCGCGCTCCATCCCCGATGCGAACCATGGCCTGCACAGCATCATTACCGTGACCAAGCCTGAGGTGGAGACGGACACCGCCGCCGCCTACAGCGCGCAGAACATCCGCTCCATGGACGAAGGCTTCGAACTTGAAGAGCCTGCACTGCTCGGCCAGATCCAGGAGTTCGACGAGATGACCACCAACCACATCCAGCCCATCTTTCCGCAACTGGTGGTGCAGCAGATCCACAACACGCTGGTGGCGCGCCAGCTGCTGCCCAAGGGGCCGGGCAACTTCGAGCTGGTGTTCCATTTCTTCGGCTACGCCGACGACACGCCCGAGCTGCGCGAACTGCGCATGCTGCAGGCCAACCTGGTGGGGCCCGCGGGCTACATCTCGATGGAAGACACCGAGGCCACCGAGCTGGTGCAGCGCGGCACGGTGCGCGACGGCGACAAGCACTCCTACATCGCCATGGCGCGCGAGGCGCCCGAGCAGATGGACACCGTGATCACCGAGAACCTGATCCGCCGCTTCTGGGTGGGCTACCAGGGACTGATGGGTTACTGAAGGACCGCACGCCATGACCACGATGACCACCCCTACCGCCCCCATCGAGATCAGCCGCCAGGAGCGCCTGCAGCTGTGGACCGAGCTCTTGGAGCTGCAGCACCGCTACGTGAGCGCGCTGGACAACAACCGCCTTGAAGAGTGGCCGGGATTTTTCGTCGAAGAGGGCCGCTACGAGATCATTCCCAAGGAGAACTTCGACGCAGGCTTTCCCGCGCCCATCATGTACTGCCGCAACGCCGGCATGCTGCGCGACCGCGTGCTTTCGCTGCGCAATGCCAACATCTTCGAGGACCACGTCTACCGCCACGGCACCTCGGGGCTGGTGATCACGGCGGTGAAGGACGGCGTGGTGCACACCCAGTCGAGCTACGTGGTGGTGATCACCGGCACGGCCGGCGAGTCCAGCGTCTACCAGGCCGGCACCTACCTTGACGAGGTGGTGCAGCACCAGGGCGAGTGGCGCTACCGCAGCAAGCGCGTGGTCTACGACACCTCGCGCGTGGCCACCTTGCTCGCCACCCCCATCTGAGGCCCTGCCATGCAAACAAGCACCGAAAACGCACCTGATCGGAGCGCAGCGCTCGCCGATGGCATAGCCGCGTGGCACGACGTGGGCGAACCCGAGGATTTTCCCGACGGTGCCGTATGGCCCGTGGTGGTGGATGGCCTGCCCGTGGCGGTGTTCCGCGACGGGGAAGGGCTCTTTGCCCTGTACGACCTGTGCACCCATGGCGCCGCCAAATTGTCGGATGGCTGGGTGGAAGACGGCTGTGTGGAATGCCCCTTGCATCAGGGCACCTTCGACATCCGCACGGGGGCGCCTTGCAGGGCACCGGTCACCGAAGCGGTGCGCACATTCCCGGTGCGCGTGGTGGCAGGGCGTGTCGAAGTGGGGCTTTGACACCCGCATCCGCAGCGCTCCCGGTTTTTTGGTTTTCCTTTTGTTGATGGATAAGGATTGAAGATGGCACAACTCTCCCGCACCTCGCTTCGCAACCGGCTCGAAGTAGTCGCTCTGGCCGCACTGGCCACTTTGGCGGCCTGCGCAAGCTTCACAGCAACGGCGCAGCAGGGCCCCATCAAGGTCGGCATGGCGCTCGACATCTCGGGCCCGTTCGCCGGCCCCGGCGCCGATGCGCGCGACGGCTTCAACCTGGCCATCAAGAAACTGGGCGGCAAGCTCGGTGGCCAGCCGGTGGAGTTCGTGCAGACCGACATGGCCGGTAGCCCCGACCAGGCCAAGCAGCTGGTGGACCGCTTCGTGCAGCGCGAGAAGATCGACCTGTTCACCGGCCCCATCGCCTCCAATGTCGCGCTGGCCGTGGCACCCACGCTGTTCGCGGCCAAGGTGCCCTACCTGTCGAACAACGCCGGCCCGAGCCAGTTGGCCGGTGCGCAGTGCAATGCCTACTTCTTCGGCACCGCCTACCAGAACGACCAGTACCACGAGGCCGCGGGCCAGTTCGCGGCCGACCGCGGCTTTGGCCGCATGGTGCTGATCGCTCCCAACTACCCTGCCGGCAAGGACGGGCTCACGGGCTTCAAGCGCAAGTTCAAGGGCACGGTGGCCGACGAGATGTACACCAAGGTCGGCCAGATCGACTATGCAACGGAGCTGGCGCAACTGCGCGCCGCCAAGCCCGAGGCGGTGTACTTCTTTTTGCCCGGTGCCATGGGCATCAACTTCATCAAGCAGTTCGTGGGTGCGGGGCTGTCCAAGGACATCATGCTGGTGACCAGCGGCTTCTCAGCCGACGAGGACATCATCGGCGCGGTGGGCGAGCCCATGCTGGGCCTGTTCAACACCTCGCACTGGGCGCATGACCTGGACAACGCGGCCAACAAGGCCTTCGTGGCCGCCTTCCGCAAGGAATACGGCGGGCGCTACCCGTCGATCTACGCTGCGCAGGCCTTCGACGTGATCAGCGCCATGGACTCGGCCGTCAAGGCCGTGGGCGGCAAGGTGGCCGACCGCGAGGCCCTGGTCAAGGCCCTGGCCAAGGCGCAGTTCCCCTCGGTGCGCGGCAGCTTCCGCTATGCCAACAACCACTACCCGGTGCAGAACTTCTACCTGCGCACCATCGGCAAGAACGCCGAAGGCCGCGTGACCAACAAGACCATCAAGACGGTGCTGGAGAACTACGGCGACGCTTTCTCCGCCCAGTGCCCGCTGAAGTGACCTTGCCACGATTGCCCCTGCGCAGCCCCTTCACGCCATGAATCCGATCCTCGTCATCGAGCAGTTGCTCAACGGAGCCGGCTATGGGCTCATGCTCTTCCTGATCGCAGCGGGCCTGACCCTGGTCTTCGGGATCATGGACGTGATGAACCTCTCGCACGGCTCGCTGTTCATGGTGGGCGCCTACGTGGCGGCCACCGTGCATGTGCACAGCGGTTCGTTCGCGGGGGCGGTGCTGGTGGCGATTGCCGCCACGGTGCTGGTGGCGGTGCTGCTGGAGGTGACGCTGATGCGCCGCCTGTATGGGCGTGACCACCTGGCCCAGGTGCTGGCCACCTTCGGCGTGATCCTGGTGGCCGACGATGCGGTCAAGATGATCTGGGGCCCATCGCCCGTGATGGCGCCCACGCCTGCTGCGCTCTCGGGCCCGGTGGAGCTGTTCGCCGGGCTGCCTTACCCCTCGTACCGGCTGGTGGTGCTGGCGGCCGGGGTGCTGGTGGCAGGCCTGTTGTACCTGCTGGTCAACCACAGCCGCGTGGGCATGCTGGTGCGTGCGGGGGCGTCGGACCGGTGGATGGCCGAGCTCATGGGCGTGCGCGTCAAACGCGTGTTCAGCGGCATCTTCGTGCTGGGCGCGGCGCTGGCGGCCCTGGCGGGGGCCCTCATGGGCCCGCTGATGGCCGTGCAGGTGGGCATGGGCGAGGCCATCCTGATCCCGGCGCTGGTGGTCATCGTCATCGGCGGCATCGGCTCGGTGCGTGGGGCCTTCGTGGCTGCGCTGCTGGTGGGGCTGGTGGACACCATCGGCCGCGCCTTCTTGCCGCTCTTGCTGCGTGCCACCCTGCCACCCGCCGTGGCCGCCGACCTGGGCCCGCTGTGCGCCGAGGTGGCCATGTACGCCTTGATGGCGGCGGTGCTGAGTTTTCGCCCTGCTGGGTTGTTTTCTGCCAAGGCCTGAGCATGTCCGCTTCCCTGACTTCTTCGCTGCCTGCGGGCGCTGCAACGCCACTCTGGCGCGGTGCACTGCTGCCGCTGGCCTTGCTGGTGGCGCTGGCGCTGTTCCCGCTGGTGGCATCGGCCCTGGGCCTGGATTTCTACATCGGCTTCGTGCGCCGGGTGCTGGTGGTGGCGCTGGCCGCCGCCAGCCTGAATTTCATCATGGGCTTTGGCGGCATGGTGGCGCTGGGGCATGCGGGCTTCGCCGGCGTGGGCGCCTATGCGGTGGTGGTGATCAGCGATGCGGGCGCCACCTCGGCCTGGGTCGTCTGGGGCTCTGCCATGGCTGCTGCCGCGCTGGTGGCGGCGCTGGTGGGCGCCATCTCGCTGCGCACCAAGGGCGTGTACTTCATCATGATCACGCTGGCCTTCGCGCAGATGCTGTACTTCGTGTTCGTCTCGCTGCGCAGCTATGGCGGCGACGACGGCTACACGCTACCCATGCGGCCGGCGCTGGGCCTGGGCCTCGATGTGATGCACGAGCCCACGCTGTACTGGGTGGTGCTGGCCTTGGTGGCGCTGGTGCTGTGGTGGCTGGACCGGGCCACGGCCTCGCGCTTCGGTGCGGCGCTGGCGGGCATTCGCGACAACGAAACCCGCATGCGCGCCCTGGGCTACCCGGTGTACCTGCTGCAGCTGGCGGCCTTCACGCTGGCCGGTGCCATCGCCGGCCTGGCGGGTGCGCTGCTTGCCACGGGCAACAGCTTCGTGAGTCCGTCGATGATGCACTGGACGCAGTCGGCCACGCTGATCGTGATGATCGTCATCGGCGGCCTGGGCCGGCGCTGGGGCGGGCCGCTGGGCGCCGCCGTGTGGCTGGCGCTCGAAGAGGTGCTCAAGCTGCACACCGACTACTGGCACATGCCGCTGGGCGTGCTGTTGATCGCCACCGCGCTGTATGCGCCCAAGGGCCTGGCCGCGCTGGCGGACCTGCGCGCAAGGAGCCTGAGATGAGCCTCTTTCAAGTGCAGGGCCTGGTCAAGCGTTTTGGCGGCCTGCTGGCCACCGACCATGTAGACCTGTCGGTGGCGCATGGCGAGGTGCATGCCCTCATCGGACCCAACGGCGCGGGCAAGACCACGCTGGTCAACCAGATCTCGGGCCTGCTGGCGCCCGACGCGGGCCGGGTGCTGCTCGACGGTGCCGACATCACCGCGCTGCCCATGCACCGCCGCGTGGCCAAGGGGTTGTCGCGCTGCTTCCAGGTCACGCGCATCTTCCCGCAGCAGAGCGTGCGCGACAACCTGTTGCTGGCCGTGCAGGCGCACAGCGGGTCGAGCTTTCGCTTCATGCAGCCGCGTTCGCAGGCCCATGGTCTGTACGAGGCCGCCGACCGCCTGGCCGAGCGCGTGGGGCTGCAGGCCAGCATGGGCGAGGTGGCGGGTGCATTGCCGCATGGCGCACAGCGCACGCTCGATGTGGCGCTGGCGCTGGCCTCGGCCCCCAAGCTGCTGCTGCTGGACGAGCCCATGGCCGGCATGGGGCCGGACGAATCGCTGCAGATGGTGCAGCTCATCGAAACCCTGCGCAAGGACATGGCGGTGCTGCTGATCGAGCACGACATGGAGGCCGTGTTCCGCCTGGCCGACCGCATCTCGGTGCTGGTCTATGGCCGGGTGCTCACCGCCGGAACGCCCGACGAGATCCGCAACAACGCCGAGGTGCAGGCCGTTTACCTTGGTACTGAATCACTGGGCACCGAAACCCTGGAGACGACCCCATGAGTGCGCCCGAGCCATTGCTGAGCTGCCAGGGCCTGGAGGCCGGCTACGGCGTGAGCCAGGTGCTCTTCGGCATCGACCTCGCCATCGCTGCAGGCGAGGTGGTGTCCCTGCTCGGCCGTAACGGCATGGGCAAGAGCACCACCATCAAGACCCTGGTAGGGGCCTTGCGCCCCACGGCCGGCGGCATCCGCTTTGCGGGGCAGGCTACCGGGGCGATGAAAAGCGACGCCATCGCCCGCCTGGGCCTGGCCATCGTGCCCGAGGGGCGCCACGTGTTCCCCAACCTCACGGTGCGCGAGCACCTGCTGGCCTTTGCCGACCACCGCAACGGCCTGCGCGATGCCTGGGATATGGAGCGCATCTATGGGGTGTTCCCGCGCCTCAAGGAGCGCCAGAACCACCTGGGCAACCAGCTCTCGGGTGGCGAGCAGCAGATGCTGGCCATCGGCCGGGCGCTGTCGACCAACCCGCGCCTGATCATCCTGGACGAGGCCACCGAGGGCCTGGCCCCGGTCATCCGCGAGGAGATCTGGCGCTGCCTGGCCACGCTCAAGGCCGCCGGGCAGACCATTCTGGTGGTCGACAAGTACGTGCACCGCCTGGTGGGACTGGCCGACCGCCATGTGATCCTGGAACGCGGGCGCGTGGTCTGGCAGGGCGATTCCGCCGCGCTCAATGCCGACCGCAGCTTGTGGTCGCGCTACCTCACCGTCTAAGCCACCAAGGGTTTCCCATGCAGATGATCGAAGAGGTCGGCGCAGCCGTGGCCGAAGTGCCTGTGCATGCCATCACCCTGTTACCTTCGGGCAAGGCCTTCACCAGCCAGGCGGGCGAAAGCGTGCTCGATGCCGCCCTGCGCCAGGGCATCTTGCTGCCCCACCAGTGCAAGACCGGCACCTGCGGCGCCTGCCGTGCCCGGGTGGTCGGTGGCAAGGCGGCGTGCCTGCCCGGCGCGCAGCCTGCTGCCCTGGCGCCGGACGAAGCCGGGCAGGGCGTATACCTGCTGTGCTGCACGCAGGCGAAAAGCGACCTGCGCATCGAATGCGCCGAGATTCCCCACATCCCCGGCATCGCCGTGCGCAAGCTGCCGGTGCGCGTGGTGGCCATGGAGCGCCTGGCGCCCGATGTCATGCGCGTGCAGCTGCAGCCCCCGGCAGGCCAGCGCCTGCACTATGCCGCCGGGCAGTATGTGGACGTGCTGCTGCCTGGCAACCGCCGGCGCAGCTACTCGCTGGCCACGCCGGCCCGTGACGGGCAGGAGCTGCTGGAACTGCATATCCGCCACCTGCCGGGCGGCCTGTTCACCGACCAGGTGTTCGGCAAGCTCAAGGTGCGTGACGTGCTGCGCATCGAGGGACCGTTCGGAACCTTCGGCATGCACGATGGCGCATCGCAGGCGCCGGCCATCCTGCTGGCCAGCGGGACCGGCTTCGCGCCCGTGAAAGCGCTGGTGGAGCAATTGCTTGCAGCCGGCAGCGAACGCCGCGTGCACCTCTACTGGGGCGGCCGTGCGCGGGCCGATCTGTACCTGCACGGCCTGTGCCTGGAGTGGGAGCAGGCCCTGCAGGGCCGCCTGAGCTATGTGCCCGTGCTGTCGGATGCGCCCGAGGCCGATGCCTGGGCCGGCCGCACCGGCTGGGTGCACCAGGCCGTGCTGCAGGACCATGCGGACCTGTCGCAGCACGAGGTGTATGCCTGTGGTGCCCCGGCCATGGTGGATGCTGCCCGGCACGACTTCGCCGCGCTGGCGGGCATGCGGCCCATGGCGTTCTTTGCCGATGCCTTCGTGGCGCAGCCGGGGTGAGCCGGATTCAGTGGGGCTGGCCGTTGCGCTGGCGGGTGTCCGACGGGGTCTCGCCAAAGCGCCTGCGGTAGCCCTCGGCAAAGTGGCCCAGGTGAAAGAAGCCGTAGCGCGCCGCGATGTCCGAGACCTGCGGCGCACGCTCTGCCAGGGAGGGCTGTTGCAGTGCCGCGCGCGCCGCATCGAGCCGCAACTCGCGCAGGAAGGCCATGGGGCTCTTGCCTGTGCACTGTGCAAAGGTCTGCTGCAGCGACCGGGCGCTAATGCCCACATGCGCGCACACCTCGGCCAGGGTGATGGGCAGCTCCAGCCGGCTGTGCATGAACTCCTGCGCGCGCTTGACCACGCGCGGCAGCACCACGGGTGCGCTGCCCGGCATGGCCGTGCCGGCGCCCAGGGCCTGTGAATAGTTGTGCTGCGTGGACAGCAGCAGACTGGTGAGCAAATGGTTTTCGGCCTGCTCGGCCAGCACCGGGTGGCCCAGCAGGAAGGCGTTGGTCTCCACCGCCGAGCGCAGGTAGGCAATGAAGCTGGCCATGCCCATGAGCGCGGGCTGGGCCAGGTCCACCCCTAGGTCGAACACCAGTGGCTGCTGCACCGGTGCCTGCAGCAGGGCCGACAGGCGGGTATGCAAGGCCGCGCGGTCGATCTTGACGATGAACTGCGGGCTGTCTTCGTGCCAGCGCATGGACAGCGGCTCGGTGGGCGAGGGCAGCGAGGCCATGAGCGCATGCGATTCCACCGCCTGGCCGCCGCAACGCACCGTGGCGCCACCGCGCAGCGGTATCTGCAGCAGGTAGAAGCCGCCCAGGTGGCCCGGCTCGATGCGCACGGCCGGGCCGTACTGCACGTAGTTCAGGCTGGCATCGCGGTGCAGGGGCACGCTGTGGTGGCAGGCATCGAGCTGCGCGCCCCGGTGCAGGGTCGCCAGCTCGTGCGGGCAGAACACGCGGCCAACGAACTCGCGCGCCTCGTCCAGGTCGTGGCTGTCGAACAGGCGAAAGCGCTCCAGCGGTAGCGGGTGCGCGGTGCTGCTCTGCTGGGCGGTGTGCATGCGGTTCGGCCGGTGGGGTGTTGGTTCTTGGGCAAGCACGAAACACGCCACGGCAGGGGGCGCGAAAACATGCGTTTGCGGGATACGCCCTGCGCTTTCGGGATGCGGATGCGCGGGCTGCCTTTCTATTCTTGTGCAGGCCCCGGGTGCTGCGCAAGAGCGTTAGCACCCGGGTGCACAGGGCGGATGTGACGGCGTGTTACCGCTGATGCACTGCAACATGTTTCGGACAACACAGGAGTCAGCATGGTCCAGGGATTCGACAGCATGCGCGGCAAGAGCGCGATCGTGACCGGGGGCGCCACCCTCATCGGCGCCGGGGTGGTGCGTGCCCTGCACCAGGCTGGGGTGCGGGTGGTGGTGGCCGACATCAACGCCGAGGCCGGGCAGGCGCTGGCGGACGAGCTGGGGGTCGGGGTGCTGTTCAGCCGTACCGACATCACTGATGACGCCCAGGTGGCCGCTTGTGTGGCCCTGGCCGCAGAACGCCACGGCGGGGTGAACTACTTGGTGAACCTGGCCTGCTCGTACCTGGACGATGGCATCGCCTCGCCGCGCGAGGACTGGCTGGCCTCGCTCAACGTCAACCTGGTCAGTGCGGTGATGGTGCTCAAGGCCGTGCGCCCGCATTTCCAACAGGCCGGGGGTGGGGCGGTGGTCAACTTCACCAGCATCTCCTCGGGCGTGGCGCAGACTGGGCGCTGGCTGTACCCGGTGGGCAAGGCGGCCATGGTGCAGCTCACGCGCAGCATGGCCATGGACCTGGCGGCCGAGGGCGTGCGCGTGAACAGCGTCTCGCCCGGCTGGACCTGGTCGGCCATCATGGACCAGCTCACCGGCGGCGACCGCGCCAAGACCGACCGCGTGGCCGCGCCCTTCCACCTGCTGCGCCGAGTCGGCGACCCGGCCGAGGTGGCCAATGTGGTGCTCTTCCTGTGCTCGGACCTGGCCAGCTTCGTGACCGGTGCCGACTATGCATGCGACGGCGGCTACTCCGCCATGGGGCCCGAGTCGCACGAGCCCGCCATTCCCAAACTCATGTCCTGAAGGAGCGCCACCATGACCAGAACCGTAGGCATCATCGGTGCCGGCTTTGCCGGCCTTTCCACCGCCAAGGTGCTGCGCGCCTTCGGCTTCGAGGTGACGGTGTTCGAGAAGGAGCCCGACGTGGGCGGCGTCTGGGCTGCTTCGCGCCGCTACCCGGGCCTGACCACGCAGAACCCGCGCACTACCTATGCGCTGTCGGATTTTCCGATGCCGGCCAGCTACCCCGAGTGGCCTTCGGGCCAGCAGGTGCAGGCCTACCTGCAGTCGTATGCCGAGCACTTCGGACTGGTGCCGCACCTGCGCATGTCCACCACGGTGGAGAGCGCCGTGCTGGACGAAGAGGCCGGCGTGTGGACCCTGAAGGCGCGCCGAGCAGCAACCGGCCAGGGCGGCGCCTTGCCGGCCGAGGTGCACCGCTTCGACTACCTGGTGGTGTGCAACGGCATCTTCAGCGAGCCGGCCGTGCCGCAGTACCCGGGCGCGGATGCATTCGTGGCTGCTGGCGGGCGCGTGTGCCATACCAGCCAGTTCAACGACGCGAACGAGGCGCGCGGCAAGCATGTGCTGGTGGTGGGCTACGGCAAATCGTCGTGCGACGTGGCCAATGCCATCGCGGCCGACAGCGCCAGCACCACGGTGCTCGCGCGCCAACTGATCTGGAAGATCCCGAAGAAGTTCATGAACGTGCTGAACTTCAAGTTCCTGCTGCTCACGCGCATGGGCGAGGCGCTGTTCAAGTACATCGAGCCCAAGGGGTTCGAGAAATTCCTGCACGGCCCGGGCTTGCCGGTGCGCAACTCCATGCTGGGCAGCGTGGAGTCGGTGGTCACGCGCCAGCTCAAATTGCGCGAGATCGGCCTGCACCCGGGAACGCCGCTCGAAACCATCGCCCGCAGCACCGTGAGCCTGGTGACCGACGGCTTCTACGAGAAGGTGGCTGCCGGCGAATTGGGTGTGCGCAAGGGCGTGAGCATCCGTACGCTGCAGCCCGGCCAGGCCGTGCTGAGCACTGGCGAGACGGTGCCCGCCGACCTCGTGGTCTGCGGCACGGGCTGGCACCAGCAGGTGCCGTTTCTGGACAGCAGCGTGCTGCAGCGCGTGACCGATGCGCGCGGCAACTTCCGGCTGTACCGCTCCATTTTGCCCGTGGGCATGCCGCGCCTGGCGTTCAACGGCTACAACTCCTCGTTCTTCAGCCAGCTCAACTGCGAGATCGGTGCGCTATGGCTGGCCAACCACCTGCGCGGCGGGCTGCAGCTGCCACCCCCAGACCAGATGAACGCGCAGATCGACCGGCGCCTGGCCTGGATGGAGGAGCGCACCGACGGCAAGCATTCCAAGGGCACCAACATCATCCCGTTCTCGGTGCACAACATCGACGAGTTGCTGCAGGACATGGGTTTGCCCCTGGGCGTGCTCACCCGCTTCAAGCAGTGGCTGGGGCCGGTGGACCCGGCGGACTATGCTGTGGTCACGCGGCAACTGCTGGCGCGGCATGCCGGCGCATCCCCTGCGGCTGGTGCGTCGCAGGCCGTGCCCGGTGCTACCGCTTCCTGAAACTCCCACGAACCCAAGACCATAAGGAACCCTACCATGCCAGGACAATGGACTACGCTCGACGCTGCAGACGGCAGCGGCAGCTTTCGCGCCTACCTTGCCACCCCCGCCAGCGGCAGCGGCCCTGGGCTGGTGCTCGCGCAGGAGATCTTCGGCGTGAACGCCACCATGCGCGATGTGGCCGACTACTACGCCGAGGAAGGCTATGTGGTGCTGGTGCCCGACCTGTTCTGGCGCCAGGAGCCTGCCGTGGAGCTGGACGCCGCCAGCGACATGCCGCGCGCCTTCGGGTTCTACCAGGGCTTTGACGAGGCCAAGGGCGTGCAGGACCTTCAGACGGCCATCTCGGCGCTGCGTGCGCGCCCCGAGGTCCGCGCGCACGGCGGCAAGGTGGGCGTGCTGGGCTTTTGCCTGGGTGGCAAGCTGGCCTACCTGGCCGCCTGCCGCACCGATGCCGACGTGGCCGTCGGGTACTACGGCGTGGGCATCGAGGCCGCGCTGACCGATGCGGCGGACATCCAGTGCCGCCTGGTGCTGCACATCGCCGAGCTCGATGGCTTTTGCCCGCCCCCTGCGCGCGAGGCCATCGTGCAGGCCCTCTCGGGCCGCGAGAGCGTGGAGCTGTACGTCTACCCCGGCACCGACCATGCGTTTGCGCGCGCGGGGGGCGACCATTTCCACAAACCTTCGGCGCTGATGGCGCACCAGCGCAGCGTGGCCGCGCTGCGGCGCGAGATGGGCCCGCACTACGACCTGTCGGCTCTGTGGGACAAGCACTGCGAGTACGAATTCGCCACGCGCGACGTGGACGCCACCATGTCCACCATGGTGGCCGAGCCCTATGTGAACCACATCCCCACCATGACGGGCGGCGTGGGCTACCGCCACCTGCACGACTTCTACACGCGCCACTTCGTCAACAGCAACCCGCCCGACACCAGCCTGACCCCCATCTCGCGCACGGTGGGCGCCACGCAGGTGGTCGATGAGATGCTGTTTTGCTTCACCCACACCACCGAGATCCCGTGGATGCTGCCCGGCGTGGCGCCCACGGGCCGGCGCGTTGAGATACCGCTGCTGGCGGTGGTGAAGTTCCGCGGCGACAAGCTCTTTCACGAGCACATCTACTGGGACCAGGCCAGCGTGCTGGTGCAGGTGGGGCTGCTCGATCCCAAGGGCCTGCCCGTGGCGGGGGTGGAGACGGCGCGCAAGCTGCTCGACGAGACTCTGCCCTCGAATGGATTGATGGAGCGCTGAGCGCGCGAGGTCTCGATGTTCTAGGTGATAACCCGACAGGTCTTGTGACTGATGTGCCGCATCAGAAACAATGATTGGCCGCCGTCGCTGAGCCCGCCTACATTGGGGCCACTAGAACATCAAGGAGACAAGCATGCAGCGCATTCTTTGTGCCGGGGCCCTGGCCGCCGGTCTGTTCGTGCAGTGCGCACAGGCGGGCACCGTGACCGTACTCACCTCCTTTCCCAAGGAACTCACCACGGCCTACCAGAAGGCCTTCGAGGCGAAGAATCCGGGGATCAAGATAGAGATCCTGAACAAGAACACCACGGCGGCGATCGCCTACGTGCGTGAGCTGCCCGAGGGCCAGCGGCCCGACATCATGTGGGCGTCGGCACCCGACGCCTTCGAGGTGCTGGCACGCAACAAGCTGCTGCAGGCCGCGCCGGACACGAAAAACCCTGCCGCACCGGCCAAGATCGGCAACTACCCGCTCAACGACCCGCAGGGCCTGTACTACGGCCAGGCGCTGGCGGGCTACGGCATCATGTGGAACACCCGCTACCTGCAGGCCAACAAGCTGCCGGCGCCCAAGGAGTGGGCCGACCTCACGCGCCCTGAATATTTCGGCCATGTGGCGATCTCCTCGCCATCCCGTTCGGGCACCACCCAGCTCACGGTGGAGACCATCTTGCAGGGCGAGGGTTGGGACAAGGGCTGGTCGCAGCTGCTGGCCATGATGGGCAATGCCGCAGCCGTCACCGACCGCAGCTTTGCCGTGCCCGATGGCGTGAACAACGGCCAGTACGGTATCGGCATCGTGATCGACTTCTTCGGCCTGGCGGGCAAGTACTCGGGCTTTCCGGTGGACTTCGTCTACCCGGCCATGACCGCCGTGGTGCCGGCCAACATCGCGCTGATCGCAGGGGGCAAGAACACTGACGAAGCCAAAAAGTTCATGGCCTTCAGCATGTCCACCGAGGGCCAGCAGTTGCTGTTCGATCCCAAGATCAGCCGCCTGCCCATCCTGCCCTACAGCAGCCTCAAGGCGCCTGCGGGCTACCCGGTGCCGCAGGACGTGGCGCAGCGCGCCAAGGTGCAGTTCGACGCAGACCTGTCCGAGAACCGCTACCAGGTGGTCACCAGCCTGTTCGACCAGATGGTGACCTTTCGCCTGAAGGAACTGCAGGCCGCGACCCGCGCCATCCACGATGCAGACAAGGCCTTGAAGGCCAAGCCCAACGCCAAGGGCACCGAGCTCTTGCAGCAGGCGCGCAGCCTGGCCTACACCGCACTGGTGGGCGAAAGCAACGTGAAGAACGATGAGTTCCTGGCGCTGTTCCGCAAGAACCGGCGCGATGTCGAGGTCTCCAAGCAGCTCACGGGCCTGGAGCAGCTGTGGGCCACCAAGGCGCGCGAGAACTACGAGCGCGCGCGGGGCTTGGCGCAGCAAGCGCAAGGCATGGCCAAGTAAGGGCCTCCACCCTCTCTCCTTCAACTGGGCGCCCTGCAGGGGCGCCGGGAAGCCACCACCATGTCTGCTGTCTATTCCGAACCCGGCGCCGCCGGGCCCGGTGCGGTCCGCCCGCGCCGTCTGCTGCACGCCCTCACGGGTGTGGGGCCCTGGGTCGCCTTCGGGCTGATCCTGGCTTTCCTCCTGCTGTTCCTGCTGATACCGGTGGGCCTGGTGGTCTACACCGCATTCATCAACGAAACGGGTGCGCTCACCATTGGGCATTTCGCCAATTTCTTCGAGCAATCGGTGTTCCGCGAGTCATTCTTCAACAGCCTCGTGGTATCGCTGGCGAGCGTGTTCTTTGCCAGCCTGATCGCGGTGCCACTGGCCTACCTCACGGTGCGCTTCGAGTTTCGCGGGGCTTTGCTGATCCAGACGTTGGGCGTGCTGCCGCTGATCATGCCGCCCTTCGTCGGCGCGGTGGCGCTGCAGCTGATCTTCGGGCGCAATGGTTCCCTCAATCTGCTGCTCAATGAGTATTTCGGCTTCACCATTCCCATCATGGACGGCTTGGTGGGGGTCACCTTCGTCGAGAGCATCCACTACTTTCCGTTCATCCTGCTGAACCTGGTGGCATCGATGCGCAACATCGACGGGGCCATGGAGGAGTCGGCCCTGAACCTGGGGGCGCGCGGCTGGCGGCTGTTCCGCCGCGTGATATTCCCGCTGGCCATGCCGGGCTACCTGGCCGGTGCGGCGCTGGTCTTCGTGAAGGTGTTCGACGATCTGGGCACGCCGCTGGTCATGGGCGTGACCAACATGCTCGCGCCCCAGGCCTACCTGCGCATCACGTCGGTAGGCATCGATGACCCGCTGGGCTATGTGATCAGCGTGATCATGATCGCCTTCTCGATCCTCGCGCTGTGGATGGCCGCGCGCGTGATGAGGGGCAAGGATTACGCCACCCTGCAAAAGGGCGGTAGCTCGCTGCAGCGCAGGCGGCTGTCGGCGTGGGAGTCGGTGCTGGCCTATGGCTGGATAGGGCTCATCCTGCTGGTCACGCTGGCGCCGCACATCGGCATTTTGCTGATGTCGTTCTCCAAGGTGTGGAGCTTCTCGGTGCTGCCCGACTCTTACACGCTGGAGCACTACGCCACGGTGTTCACCGACTCCAAGCAGATGATAGGCAACACGCTGCTCTACTGCTTCATCGCGGCCGGGCTGGACGTGGTGATCGGCACCTCGATCGCCTACCTAATCCTGCGCACGCAGCTGCCGGCCCGCCGCTGGCTTGACTACCTGGCGTCGGCCGCGCTGGCCATCCCGGGGCTGGTGCTGGCCATTGGCTACCTGCGCATGTTCAAGGGCGTGAACCTGCCGTTCACCGACACGCCGGTGGTCACCACCTGGGTGCTGATCATGCTGGCCTATGCCGTGCGGCGCCTGCCGTATGCGCTGCGCTCGTGCATGGCGGCGCTGCAACAGGTGCATGTGTCGCTGGAAGAGGCGGCGCAGAGCCTGGGGGCATCGCGCCTGTCCACCATCCGCCGCATCATGGTGCCGCTGATGATGGGCGGCATCCTCGCAGGCTTCGTCACCAGCTTCATCACGGCGGCGGTGGAGCTGTCGGCCACCATTTTGCTCTCGTCGGCGCAAAGCCAGGCACCCATGAGCTACGGCATCTACCTGTACATGCAGAGCATCTCGGGCCGCGGCCCGGGCGCGGCGCTGGGTGTGCTGGCCGTGGTGGTGGTGGGGCTGGGTACATATTTCTCGCACCGCTTCGTGGAGCGTTCGCGCACCACGGTGCAGGCCAAACAGGGGTGAACATTCCATGCACATGAACAAAGTCTCTCTCGAAGCTCGGCACATCAGCCTGAGCTATGGCAGCACCGAGGTGTTGCGCGACGTCAACCTGCGCATCGAACCCGGTGAGTTCTTCGCGCTGCTGGGTCCCTCGGGGTCGGGCAAGTCCACCCTGCTGCGCCTGATCGCGGGCTTCAACCAGCACCAGCGCGGCGAGCTGTTGGTGGACGGGCAGGACATCACCGGCACGCCGCCGCATGCGCGCAACGTGGGCATGGTGTTCCAGAACTACGCGCTGTGGCCGCACATGACGGTGTGGGACAACGTGGCCTTTGGCCTGGTGGAGCGGCGCGAGACCAAGGATGCCATCCGCCGCAAGGTGGGTGCGGTGCTGGAGTTGGTGGGCCTGGGTGACTACGCGCAGCGCCGGCCCGGGCAGCTCTCGGGTGGGCAGCAGCAGCGCGTGGCGCTGGCGCGCACCGTGGTGATCGAGCCCAAGCTGCTGCTGCTCGACGAACCCCTGTCCAACCTGGACAAGCAGTTGCGCGTGCAGATGCGCGAGGAACTCAAGAACCTGCAGCGCAAGCTCGGGCTGACCACGATCTTCGTCACCCACGACCAGGAGGAGGCCATGACCACGGCCGACCGCATGGCCGTGCTGGACAAGGGCATCCTGCAGCAGGTGGGGGCCGCCACGGGGCTGTACGACTTTCCCATCAACCGCTTCGTGGCGGGCTTCGTGGGCACGGCCAACCTGCTCGAGGGGCAGGTGGTGTCGGTGGGCGGCGAGACGCTGGTGTTCCGCGTGGAGGGCCTCGGAAACCTCACGCTGCCCCGGCCGGCCGACCCGCCTGCCGTGGGCGCGGCAGCCCTGGCTTTCCGCCCGCACCAGGTGAGCATCCGTGTGCGTGACGAGCAGGTGGATGCCTCGCGCCTGTGGCTCAACGGGCTGGTGGAGAGCGCCGAGTTCCTGGGCGAGTTCTCGCGCTACCGGGTGCGCGTGGGCGACGTGGCCATGGTCACCGACCAGCCGCACTATGCCGGGCTGGCCATGTTCGCGCCCGGCTCGGAGGTACGCCTGGGCATCGAGCCCACGCAGGTGCGCTTTCTGGACCAGTAAGAAGGTGTGACCACGCCACAATGCAGCCCGATGCGTGAACTTTTCTTCTTCTGCTTCTCCGTGGCCTGACCGGCATGGAGATCTACCAACTGCGTGCCTTCGTCACGGCGGCCAAGCTCGGCCACGTGACACGCACCGCCGAAGCCCTGCACCTGACCCAGCCGGCCATCACCGCCCAGATCAAGGCGCTGGAGGAGGAACTGGGCGTGGCCTTGTTCGACCGGCGCCCCGGCCGCATCAGCCTCACGCGGGCCGGCGAGGCCTTGCTGTCCGATGCCGAGAACGTGCTCACGGCCGCCGGGCACCTGCTGGGCAAGGCGCGTGACCTGCAGGGCGAGGTCACCGGCTCGCTGACCCTGGGCACGGTGGCCGACCCCGACACCCTGCGCCTGGGCTCGCTGCTCGGCGCGCTGGTGCGCACCTTGCCGTTGCTGGAAATACGCACGCGCAATGGCCCGGCCGAAGAACTGCGCGAGCAGGTCGCGGCGGGGCTGCTGCAGGGTGCCTTCTACATCGGCCCCAACATCCCGCGCGAAGTGATGGGACTGGCGCTGCAGACCATCCACTACCGCATTGCCGGGCCGGCCAGCCAAGCGCCGCAGGTGCTGCATGCGGGCTGGCGCGACATCGCGGCCATGCCCTGGATCGGTGCGCCGCCGCTGCACCATGTGCAGACGCTGATGCGCGACATGTTCGCGCGCCAGGGGCTCACGCCGCACCAGGTGATCGAGTCCGACGAGGTCTCTTTGCCGCAAAGCCTGGTGCGCGCGGGCGTGGGCCTGTCGCTGCTGCGCGAGGACGTGGCGCTGCCCGCCAGCGAGCGCGGCGAGGTGGTGATCTGGCCGCATGCCCGGGTGGGGGCGCTCTTGAGCTTCATCTACCCGCGCGCAGCCGAGCACGACCCGGCCATCGTGGCCACGCTGCAGCTGCTGCGCAGCGTCTGGGGTCTGTCGGGGTAAGGGCGGAGGCCGGTGGTCAGGCCCTGGCCTGCAGACTTTCCCGGCAACCCGTAAACTGCGCGGCTTGCCAACGGAGTCCGCATGAAAACCATCCAGCTCGGTCAGAGCGATCTGCACGTCACCCCCATTTGCCTGGGCACCATGACCTTTGGTGAACAGGTCAACGAATCCGATTCCCACGACATCCTCGCCCGTTCGCTGGCCCGGGGCGTGAACTTCATCGACACCGCCGAGATGTACGCGGTGCCCGCCAAGGCCGAGACCTTCGGCGCCACCGAGACCATCATCGGCAACTGGTTCGCGAAGAACCCGGGCGCGCGTGAGAAGCTGGTGGTGGCCACCAAGGTGGCTGGCCCCTCGCGCGGCATGCCCTGGGTGCGCGAAGGCAAGGGCCTGACGCCTCAAGACATCGTCGCATCCTGCGAAGGTAGCCTGCGCCGCCTGCAGACCGAGGTGATCGACCTGTACCAGATCCACTGGCCTGAGCGCCATGTGCCGGCTTTCGGCACCATGTACTACGACCCGGCCAAGGAAACCTCACAGACGCCCATCCACGAGCAGCTGGAAGCGCTGGCGGGCCTGGTCAAGGCCGGCAAGGTGCGCTATGTCGGCCTCTCGAACGAGACGCCCTACGGTGTGCATGAGTTCGTGCGCCTGGCCGAGCAGCATGGCCTGCCGCGCGTGGCCACGGTGCAGAACCCCTACTGCCTGGTCAACCGCACCTGGGAAAACGCGCTGGACGAGACCTGCCACCGCCTGAACGTGTCGCTGCTGGCCTACTCGCCCCTGGCCTTCGGCCTGCTCACGGGCAAGTACGACGAGAGCGGCACCACCGGCCCCGATGCCCCCAAAGGCGCCCGCATCTCGTCTTACGAGTCGGTGCGCAAGCAGCGCTGGGGCCGACCCGAGTCGCTGGTGGCCGCGCGCCGCTACAACGCGCTGGCGCGCGAAAACGGCCTCACGCCCACGCAGCTGGCGCTGGCGTTCTGCTACACCAAGTGGCAGGTGGCCAGCACCATCATCGGCGTGACCTCGGTGGTGCAGCTCGAAGAAGACCTGAACGCCTGGGGCACGGAGCTGTCGCCCGAGCTGCTCAAGGCCATCGACGCCATTCGCCTGGAGTTGCGCGACCCGGCATTGTGAAGCCCCCCTGAGTCGCTTCGCGCCATCCCCCCAGGGGGACGCCCCCAGCGCGGCGGAGCGGCCCTTGCGCGGGGGCACTGGCCGGACCGCGCCACTTTCAGGCGCTGGTGATCGTGCTCAGCGCGCCTTCCTTCCAGGGCACGCCACCGGGCTCGCCCAGGTCCCAGAACAGGCCCGCCATCACGGCCAGGCCTTCGCGGGCCACGCTGGCCAGCAGGTGCTCATTGGGCGCATGCTGGGCACAGGCCGGGTACGAGTGGGGCACCCACAGCGTGGGCAGTCCCAGGTCGTCGGCAAAGATGTCGTTGGGCAGGGAGCCCGCCAGGTTGGGCAGCAAGGTGGCGGCCTCGCCCGCGCTGTGATGCATGGACGCCAACGCCCAGTCCACCCAGGGGTTGTGCAGGTCCAGGCGCGTGGCGCCGCACTGCATCCCGAGTTCGATCTCCACGTCGGCAAAGCCGTGTGCGTCCAGGTGGGCGCGCACGATGTCCTTGACGTTTTTCCAGTCCGTGCCCACCACGAAGCGCAGCTGGCAGTGCGCCACGGCGCTGGAGGGGATCGCATTGACGGGCCGTGCGGGCAAGCCCGCACCCAGCGCCAGCACCTCCAGCGTGTTCCAGCCGACCAATTGCTCGCCCGGTGTGAGGCCCGGCTCGCCCCAGCCCGGCGTCAGGGCCGGATCGTCGGCGCCGCCGCCAATCACCACGTCCTTGAGGGCGGTGCGCAGCTTCTCGGGCAGGGGTGGGGGCAGCAGGCCGGGTACGAGCATGCGGCCACGGGCATCCACCATGCTGGCCACGGCATGGGCCAGCACCGTCGCAGGGTTGGACAGCACGCCGCCCCAGTTGCCCGAGTGGTAGGCCTTGGGCCGGCTGCTCATCTTGAGCGAGAAATTGATGGCGCCGCGCGAGCCCAGGAACAGCGTGGGCCGCGCCGCGTTCACGCGCGGGCCGTCGCTGGCGATGAAGAGATCGGCCCTGAGGGCCTCGCGCTGCTGCTGGCAGAAGGCCGCCAGGCCCGGTGAGCCGGCCTCCTCGCCCATCTCCATGAGCAGGGTCACGTTGTAGCCCAGGCGCCCCTGGCGGGCGGCGATGGTCTGTGCCAGGGCCGCGAGCACCACCGTGTGCTGGCCCTTGTTGTCGGCCGTGCCGCGGCCGTACCAGCGGTCCCCTTCGATCGTGAGCTCCCAGGGCGACAGGCCTTCGCGCCAGTTGGCGTCCTGCCCGTTGACCACGTCGCCATGGCCGTAGGTGAGCACCGTGGGCAGGTCGGGCGATTCCACGCGGCGCGCCAGCAGCACCGGGCCACCGCGTGCGTCGGGGTTGTCCAGCACCTCGCAGGCAAAGCCCAGCGGTTCGAGGCCGGGCACGATCTCGTCGGTCAGGTACTGGCGCAGGGCGGGGGCGCCGGGTTGGCCGGTGTCGCTCTCGGTGCGCCAACCCACGCGGCGGCGCAGGTCGGCCTCGAACTGGCCCGCATCGAAGTAGCGGTGGACGCTGGTCAGCAGTTGGTCCCGGTTCATGGTCGTAGTCATGTCTTCGTCACTCCACAATGATCTTGGCGCGGTGGGCCAGGGCGCGGTAGCGCCCGATCTCGTCGTCGATAACGGCACGCGTGGCCACGGGCCCCAGGTGCACGGGCTCCATGCCCTGGGCGCGCATCTGCTCCTGTATGGCGGGGTCGCGCGTGACGGCCTCGACCTCGGTCACCAGCCGGCGGATGATGGGCAGCGGCGTGCGTGCCGGCGCGGCGATGGCGTACCAGGCGTCGAACGCCGCGTCGGGCAGCTGGAGTTCGGCCACCGTGGGCACGCCGGGCAGCATGCTGGAGCGGCTCTTGCCCGCAATCGCCAGGGCACGCAGCTTGCCCGCGCGGATCTGCGGGGCAGCGGCGGTCACGGTGTCGATGCCGAGTTGGATTTCACCGCCGATCAGCGCCATCAGCGACTGGCTGCTGCCGCGGTAGGGCACGTCCTGCAACTGGATGCCAGCGGCCTGCTCCAGCAGCGCGCCCGCCAGGTGCGGGCCCGAGCCGGAGCCGAAGGTGGCGTAGTGAATGGTCTTGGGCGCGGCCTTGGCGGCTGCGATCAGGGCGTTGAGGTCCTTGTAGGGCGCACTGGCGCTGACCACCATCACCAGCGGCGCGCGGGCCACGGTGGCCACGGGGATCAGGTCCGTCGCAGGGTCATAGGGCAGCTTGCTGCGCAGCGCAGGGTTCACCGAGTAGCTGGTGGAGCCCGAGACCAGCAGGGTGTAGCCATCGGGCTTGGCACGCACCACGGCCTCGGTGCCGATGATGGTGGAGGCGCCAGGCTTGTTGTCCACCACCACGGGCGTGCCCAGGCGGGCACCGAGCTTCTGCCCCAGGGCGCGGGCCACCGCGTCGGTGCCGCCACCAGGCGGGAAGGGTACGACCAGGCGCACGCTCTGCTCGGGCCAAGGGTCTTTGGCGGCAGTGGCGGTTTGGGCATGTGCCGCTGTCAACGTGGTGGCAAGCACGGCAAGAAGCAGGGGGATTCGAAGGCGGTGGTTCATTGAAGCTCCAGAGTAGGGCGCCGGGCTTTGCAGCGCAAGGCGCAGCACCCGCGTGGCTATCGGTTGATTGGAGCCTCGATGCACGCAAGATCGATGCTGGTTTACCATTGCTATTCATAGAGAATAAGCAACTAACCATTGCCTTGAAGGCAATACAAGAGCGCCCCATGTCCCTGTCCCTGCTGAGCCTGCCCCTGCGCTACTTCCTCGAAGTGGCCCGCACCGGCTCGGTCAACCAGGCCGCGCAGCGCCTGCATGTGGCCGCTTCAGCCGTGAGCCGCCAACTGGGCAAGCTGGAGGATTCGCTGGGTGTGTCGCTGTTCGAGCGGCAACCGCGCGGCATGCGCCTGACGGCGGCGGGCGAGCGCCTGCTGGCGCATGCGGGCGCGCATGCGCAGGAGTCGGCCCAGTTGGTGGAGCAGTTGCAGGGCCTGGCGGCGCAGGAGGCGCGGCGCGTGCGGCTGGCCTGCACCGAAGGTTTCGCTGCGGGCTTCATGCCGCTGGTGATGGCGCAGTTCCGCGATGTCCACCCCGAGGTCGAACTGCAGTTGCATGTGGGCGTGCCCGAGGAGGTCTCGGCGCAGGTGGCGCGTGGCGATGCGGACCTGGCCCTCAAGTACAGCGTTGCGCCCGAGAAGGGCCTTGCGGTGCTGCACTCGGCCATTGCCCCGGTGTTCGCGATCACGGTGGCCGCCCATCCGCTGGCGCAGCAGCGCGTGGTGAGCGTGGCCGACGTGGTGCGCTACCCGCTGCTGCTGGGCACGGCCGGCATCACCGGGCGCCAGCTGTTCGACCTCTCGTGCACGCTGCAGGGCCTGCGCTACACGCCGGCCGTGGTGAGCAACTTCTCGTCGGCGCTGCTGCCGCTGCTGGGCCCGCGCGACGTGGCGCTGGCCAGCTACCTCACCGCGGCGCGCTGGGTGGAGGAGGGCGTGCTCGCCGCCCGCCCGTTCGAAGACGTGCAGCTGCAGCAGCGGCGCCTGCAGGTGCTGGCGCTCGACGGCCGCGTGCAGCCGCCGCTGGTGCAGGAGTTCACCGGCGTGCTGGTGGCTGCCATTGAGCAGTACGGCAAGCGCAAAGTGGGGCGGCGCAAGCGTGTGCCCGTGTGAATGGGTACTATCGCTGCGCCATGGTCAAGAAAGAACACGTCTCCGAAACCCCTGCTACCCAGCTCCTCAAGGCGCGCAAGGTGGCCTTCACCGAGCACCCCTACGAGTACCTGGAACACGGCGGTGCACTGCACAGCGCCGAGGTGCTTGGGCTCGACCCCTTCACCGTGGTCAAGACCCTGGTGATGCAGGACCAGAACGCCAAGCCCCTGATCGTGCTGATGCACGGCAACCGCAAGGTCTCCACCAAGAACCTGGCGCGCCAGATCGGCGCCAAGTCGGTCGAGCCCTGCGCCCCCGAGGTCGCCAACCGCCACAGCGGCTACCTGGTGGGCGGCACCTCGCCCTTTGGCACGCGGCGCGAGATGCCGGTGTACATCGAAGGCAGCATCCTTGACCTGCCGCGCATCGCCATCAATGGCGGGCGGCGCGGTTTCCTGGTGCAGATCGACCCGCAGGTCTGCGTGCAACTGCTCGGTGCGCAGACCGTGCACTGCGCGCTGGCAGAATAGCGGGCCTGCGCACGCCCGCCGTGCGCACCCCCATTCCAAGGAGCTGATTTGACCGCCGTGTACCCCCTTCTGGCCACCATAGCCGCCTACCTGCTCGGCTCGCTGTCGTTTGCCGTGATCGTGACGCGCGCCATGGGCATGCGCGACCCGCGCACCTATGGCAGCAAGAACCCCGGCGCCACCAACGTGCTGCGCTCGGGCAGCAAGGTGGCGGCCGTCGTCACCCTGGTGCTCGATGCCGTGAAGGGCTGGCTGCCCGTGGCCCTGGTGGTCTGGTTCGGCAAGCCCTACGGGATGGAAGAGGGCACCATGGCGCTGGTCGGGCTGGCGGCCTTCCTCGGCCACCTGTGGCCGGTGTTCTTCCGTTTCGAAGGGGGCAAGGGCGTGGCCACGGCGCTGGGCGTGCTGCTGGGCGTGAGCGGCTGGCTGGGCCTGGCCACGGCGGTCACCTGGGTGATCATCGCCTTCTTCTTTCGCTATTCGTCGTTGGCTTCGCTGGTGGCGGCGGTGTTCGCGCCGGTGTACTACCTGCTGGCCGATGGCGTGGTCTGGAATGCCGATGGGCGCATTGCGGCCGCCATGGCCGTGATGGCCCTGCTGCTGGCCTGGCGCCACAAGGAGAACATCAAGCGCCTGCTGGAGGGCAAGGAATCGCGCCTGGGCAGCAGCAAGGTGGTCAAGGCCAAGGGCGCCAAGGGCTGAGTCCTTCACTACCGCGAAGGCTGCAGCCCGGTGGGCTGCCTTGCAATGAATCAGCGCGTTCCGAGGGATGCGGGTGCCGTGATGAGCGAGCGCATGCTCGAGATGCGCTGTGCCGCATACAGGCCCAGGCGCACCATGGTGCGGTGGTTGAGCTCCACCTTCACCGCGGAGCGGGCCACGGCCGACTGGATGCGCGGCTTGCCGCTGGCCGTCTGGTACAGGTTGGGCAGGTTCTGCTGCTGGCCCACAGGGTCGAGCAGGCTGGCCACCAGCGGGTAGTTGGCCTTTTCGCTGCGGCGCAGCACGATGGCCACCTCGCCGTTGTCCAGCCGCACAAAGGTGCCGGGCGGGCACAGGCCGATGGAGCGCACCAGCGTATAGCTGACCTCGTCGCGCTGGTCCACCTCCTGGCCCACGATGGCGCGCACCGAATCGGTGGCGCTACGCCCGGCGCGCGATTTGCGCGGGCTGATCATGGCCGCGTAGCGGTCGATGGTGCCCAGGATGCGCGTGAGGCGGTCCTCGGGGTTCTGCTGGGCCAGGGGAACCTGGTCGGCCATGTTGGTGTGGTGCTGGCCCACGACCTCGAGCCACAGCGGGTCGTTCACGAACAAACGCTCCAGCAGGGCCTGGCTCTCCTCAGGGTGGCTGCGGATGGCTTCCTGCTGCACGTTGCTGGGGCGCTCGCGCTGTTCGGCCAGTTCGTCCTGCAGCGCGGTCATGCCGATGTTCATGGTGAGCGCGGCGCGCACCAGGCTGTCGCGTTCGCTCTGCACCAGGCGCAGGTCCTGCGCCATGATGTGGCACAAGGTGCCGCAGACCAGCGCGTGCGCTGCGCTGTAGCCCACCGACGAGGTGGACGCCAACTGAAACATCAGGTACAGCGCCGCATCGATGTCGTGCGCCACCAGGTCCTGCAGCCACAGGTCGAAACTGCGCACCTTGCCCGGAAAATCCTGCACCTGCAGCGGCTTGGACAGCAGCACTGACAGGGCCGACTCCAGGTCCGACCACAGGCCGAGCAAGTCCTCGTACTCGCCCTCATGGGGGCTGCTGTTGCTGGGCAGGTGGGGGGTGGCGTTCATGGCGGGGTTGGTGGGGCCGCGCCTGCTCAGTGGCGCTTTTCCAGCACCATCTGGTCGTTGGTGCGGGTCATCTGGAACTGCGTCAGAAAGCTGTTGCCCAGCAGCACGAAGGGCATGCCCTCGGGCATGATGACCGCCGTCACACCGAGCACTTCCACATCGCCCAGGCGCACGGAATTGAGGCGCACACGCCAGCCGGTGGCAGAGCCGTTGGCCGTGCTCATGATCACTTTCTGGCTGTCGTCGACCTTGATGCCCATGCGCTCCGCATCGGGCCTGCCGATGGCGACCACGGACGCGCCGGTGTCCACCATGTACTTCATCTGCTTGCCGTTGATGGTGCCGGTGTTGACGAAGTGGCCCTGGCTGTCGGCCATCAGCACGATGCGCTTGCCGCTGCCGCTGGAACCCAGCGCCACGGGGGACTCACCCAGCCTCAGCATCCGGCGGGCGCCCTGGACTTCCACCGTGGCCTCATCGCGCGTCACGGACAGCACCTTCACGCCCTGGTGCGTCTCGCCCGGTCCGACGGCGCGCGGTGCGCTGCCATCGACCACCAGCAGCGCCTTGCTGCCGAGCACGCCGGCCAGGGCGATGGACTGGTCGGCGGCCACCGCAGGCAGCGCAATGGCCAGGCCGGCCGCCAGGGCCAGGGAGATCGCAGTGCGAAGGGCTTGCATGGAGGTCGAGGCCGCGCAGGTCCGTTCAGTCGCGGAAATTGTCGAACGACAGGGGCACGTCGGTCACGTCCTTGCGGATCAGTGCCATGGCGGCCTGCAGGTCGTCGCGCTTGGCGCCGGTGATGCGCACCTTGTCCTCCTGGATGGCGGCCTGCACCTTGAGCTTGCTTTCCTTCATGAGCTTCTGGATCTTCTTGGCCAGCTCGCTTTCGATGCCGTTGCGCACTTTGATGACCTGCTTGACCTTGTCGCCGCCCATTTTCTGCACGTCGCCCATGTCCAGAAAGCGCACGTCCACATTGCGCTTGGTGAGCTTGTTGCGCAGCACGTCTTCGATCTGGGTGAGCTGGAAGTCCGCATCGCCGATCAGCGTGATGTCCTTGTCCTTGATCTCGATGCTGGCCGACGTGCCTTTGAAGTCGAAACGGGTGCCGATTTCCTTGGCGGTGTTCTCGACCGCGTTCTTCACTTCGACCAGGTTGGCTTCGCAGACGGTGTCAAAAGATGGCATGGTGGTGGTTCTCTCTCTCGGGAATACGGTTTTCGCCGCAGCGCCAGGATGCGCGGGTGCGACAATCGGGTCAATGGTAGTCGAGAAAAACGCCCCTTTGCAGCCCTGCAACACCTTCGGCATTGCGGCACGCGCCCAAACCCTGGTGCGCGTGCGCTCGGCCGATGATATTTCGGCCTTCCTGGCCGATAGAGAACTGTCTGGCAGCCCGGTCTTTGTGCTGGGCGGCGGCAGCAACATCATTCTGACCGGTGACGTGCGCCCCGTGGTGCTCAAGATGGAGATCAAGGGCCTGCGCCTGGTCGAGGAAACCCCCAAGGCCTTCATCGTCGAGGCCGGTGCCGGCGAGGTCTGGCACGACTGCGTGGCCTGGACCCTCGCGCAGGGCTATCCGGGCCTGGAAAACCTGGCGCTGATCCCCGGCACCGTGGGGGCATCGCCAGTGCAGAACATCGGCGCCTATGGCGTGGAACTGCAGGACCGCTTCGAGTCGCTGGACGCGATGGACCTGGCCACTGGCGAGCGCTTTACGCTCAACGCCGCACAGTGCGCCTTCGGCTACCGCGACTCGGTGTTCAAGCACGCCCCTTCGCAACCCGAGGTGGCCGGTGGCCTGCCGCGCGGCATGGGCCTGGCCGGGCGCGCGGTGATCACGCATGTGCGGTTCCGACTGCCGCGCCCCTGGAAGCCGGTGCTGGGCTACGTGGAGCTGGAGCGCCGCAGGGCCGAGGCCGGTATCGACCATCCCACGGCACAGCAAATGTTTGACTGGGTGTGCGATATCCGCCGCGCCAAGCTGCCCGACCCCGCCGTGGTGGGCAATGCCGGCAGTTTCTTCAAGAACCCCACGGTATCGCCCGAGCAGTGCGCCGACATCATCGCGCGCGAGCCCAAGATCGTGCACTACCCCATGCCCGATGGCAGCATCAAGCTGGCCGCCGGCTGGCTCATCGATGCCTGCGGCTGGAAGGGTAAGTCCATCGGCAAGGCCGGCGTGTACGAAAAGCAGGCCCTGGTGCTGGTCAACCGCGGGCGCGGTGCCCACAGCGTGACCGGCGGCGAGGTGATGACCCTGGCCAAGGCCATCCAGACCAGCGTGTACGAGCGCTTTGGCATCCGGCTGGAGCCTGAGCCGGTGGTTGTATAGGCCGCTTCTGTTCGCCCCCCAATGCAAGAAAGCCACCCGAGGGTGGCTTTCTTCATGGTGCGGGAGCGGTGTTACTCGCCGCGCTCGTTGTTCAGCTGCGCCAATGCGGCATTGCCGTCCAGCGACAGCAGGCCGCTGCGCGCGTACACGCCCAGCTTGGCACGCGTGTCGATGATGTCCAGGTTGCGCATGGTCAATTGGCCGATGCGGTCGGCGGGCGAGAACGGCGCGTCTTCGACCTTTTCCATGCTCAGGCGCTCGGGCGCGTAGGTCAGGTTGGGCGACTCGGTGTTCAGCAGCGAGTAGTCGTTGCCGCGGCGCAGTTCCAGCGTCACGGTGCCGGTGATGGCGCGGGCCACCCAGCGCTGGGCCGTGTCGCGCAGCATGATGGCCTGGGGGTCGAACCAGCGGCCCTGGTAGAGCAGACGGCCGAGCTTGAGGCCGTTCAGGCGGTACTGCTCGATCGTGTCCTCGTTGTGGATGCCCGTCACCAGGCGCTCGTAGGCGATGTGCAGCAGCGCCAGGCCCGGGGCCTCGTAGATGCCGCGGCTCTTGGCCTCGATGATGCGGTTCTCGATCTGGTCGCTCATGCCCAGGCCATGGCGGCCGCCGATGCGGTTGGCCTCGAGGATCAGGGCCACGGGGTCGCTGAACTCCACGCCGTTCAGGGCCACGGGCTGGCCTTCTTCGAAGCGCACCGAGACTTCTTCGGACTTGACCTGCACGTCGTCCTTCCAGAACGCGACGCCCATGATGGGGTTCACGATGCGGATGCCGCTGTTCAGGAACTCCAGGTCCTTGGCCTCGTGCGTGGCACCCAGCATGTTGCTGTCGGTGCTGTAGGCCTTCTCGGCGCTCATCTTGTAGCCGAAACCTTCCTTGGTCATGAAGGCCGACATCTCGGCGCGGCCGCCGAGCTCGTCGATGAACAACTGGTCCAGCCAGGGCTTGTAGATCTTGAGCGAGGGGTTGGTCAGCAGGCCGTAGCGGTAAAAGCGCTCGATGTCATTGCCCTTGAAGGTCGAGCCGTCGCCCCAGATGTGGACGTCGTCTTCCTTCATGGCGGCCACCAGCATGGTGCCGGTGACGGCACGGCCCAGCGGCGTGGTGTTGAAGTAGGTGACGCCGGCGGTGCTGATGTGGAAGGCGCCGGCCTGCAGGGCGGCAATGCCTTCGTGCGCCAGTTGCGTGCGGCAGTCCACCAGGCGGGCCTTTTCGGCGCCGTATTCCATGGCCTTGGCGGGGATGGCGTCGTAGTCGGGCTCGTCGGGCTGGCCCAGGTTGGCCGTGTAGGCGTAGGGCACGGCGCCCTTGTTCTTCATCCAGCGCAGCGCGGCGCTGGTGTCGAGGCCGCCGGAGAAGGCGATGCCGACCTTCTCGTTGAGGGGCAGGTTCTGGAGGATGGTGGCCATGTCGTTCAGGGCTTTCTGGCGGCTCAGCCGAAGTGGCAGATGTAGTGGTAGGCGCTGGCGACGCGGATCTCGAACTTGGAGTTGCCGGGCACGCTGAACTTCTCGCCTGCGGCGGACTTGACCCAGGCGTCGGTGCCGTCGAGCTTGTACTCGCACTCGCCGCCCACGCATTCCATGATCTCGGGCGCGCCGGTGTTGAAGGTCAGCGAGGCGGGCAGGACCACGCCCACCGACTTCTTCGTGCCATCGGGGAAGGTGATGTTGTGGCTCACGCACTTGCCGTCGAAGTACACATTGGCCTGGGTGGTGACGGACACGCCGTCGATTTTTTCGGTGGTCATGGATGCGCGTTGGTTAGAGGGAAACCCCTGATTTTAGGCCACCGTGCCGCATGGACGCTTTCGATGCGGCGCAGGGCAAAAAAAAGAGCCCCGAAGGGCTCTTGGAGGACTGGACGCCAGGGGAGGGCAGCCGTCAACGGCAATGGTCACTGGGCCGGCGGCGTGTTCATGCCGCCAGCTGCCTGGGCTGCCCGTCCGAATCAGCGCCAGTAGGGATTGCGCGGGTGGTGGTACGAGCGGTCGTAGCCGTACTCGATCACCGTGACCGGGGGCGTCACGTAAGTGGGGGGCGGCGCCGGATAGGTCGAGGTGACCACGCCGGGCTGGGCGTAGCCCTGCTGGTACGAGGGCTCCGTGGAGTAGGTCTGGCCCGGCTGCACGCTCACGGGGATCCAGCGGCCCGGGTCGTACTGGGTGCGGGTGGTGTACTGGCGGCCTGCGTATTCGTAGGTCACGTTGTAGCCCACGGTGCGGTTCTCGTAGTAGGTCTGGTTCTGGCAGCGCTGCACGTTCTCGTACTGCGGCTGGCCGCCCTCGATGTTGTTGCCCAGCACGGCACCACCGATCAGGCCCAGTGCCGTGGCCGCCGCGCGGCCACTGCCCTTGCCGATCTGGTTGCCGACGGCACCTCCGGCAATCGCACCGATCACTGCGCCGCCACCCGTGGTGCGGTTGCCGCTGTACACGGTTTCGTTGTTGCATACCTGCTGGGGCACGGCCACCTGCTGGACGATGGGGGTGGTCGAGAGCACGCGGCCCTGTTCCTGGGCTGCGGCCAGGGAGGCAATGGCTGCCATGGCGGAAAAAACGACGATCTTTTTCATGGAGAAACTCCTTTCAGGTCGGTACATAACGCACCAGACTGTTGAAAAGTTTAGGCGCTACCCGTCAATACCGGGTGGGCAGGCCGTAAAACTGCGTAAAGATTTGTGCAATATCTCCGGTTTCAGTGCACGCAATCCCTGCGATGTCAGTTATTGGAGCCCGTTGAACCCCATTCGTTCCAGGTTTCGGGCGCAAAACCGACCGAAATACGGGTGGTGCCGCCCTGCACCCACTCCACCACAGGGCGTTTGACTACGCTGGGCTGGGCCTGCAGCAAGGCGCTGGCGCTGGCGTCGTCGGTCACGGCGGCCTGGGTGTCCGCGTCGAGCTTGCGCCAGGTGGTGCCCTGGCGGTTGACGAGCTTGTCGCGCCCCACGGCGGCCAGCCAGGCGGGCAGGCGGTCGGCGGGCACGCCCTGTTTCTTGAAATCATGGAATGTGCAGTCCAGCCCCTGGTCGGTGAACCAGGTGCGGGCCTTCTTCACGGTATCGCAGTTGGGAATGCCGTAGAGGGTGATGGTGCGGGGTCTTGTCATGGGTAATAGGGTGTGAAGGTGTGCACGACCGTGGGCTCGGCGACAATCGCGGGCTGTATGCACACCAATAATATCGACACCCTGGAAGGCTGGCTGCAGCACTGCGAGCAGCTGCACCCGCACAACATCGACATGGGCCTGGACCGGGTCAGCGAAGTGGCCCGCCGCATGGCGCTGCGCTTCGACTGCCCGGTGATCACCGTGGCGGGCACCAATGGCAAGGGATCCACCTGCGCCATGCTGGAGGCCGTGGGCCTGCAATCGGGCTACCGCACGGGGGTCTACACCTCGCCCCACCTGGTGCATTTCGAAGAGCGCTGCCGCGTGCATGGCGAAATCGTGGCCGCCGCCGACCTGGTGCCGCACTTCGCGGCGGTGGAGGCCGCCCGGGTGCAGGGCGGCGAGGCCATCTCGCTGACCTACTTCGAGTTCAGCACCCTGGCCATCCTGCGGCTCATGAGCCAGGCGCGCCTGGACCTGGCGATCCTGGAGGTGGGCCTGGGCGGACGGCTCGACGCCACCAACATCATCGACGCCGACTGCGCCATCATCACCAGCATCGACATCGACCACACCGAATTTCTGGGCAAGGACCGCGAAAGCATCGGCCGCGAGAAGGCCGGCATCATGCGCACCGGCCGCCCGGTGATCGTGAGCGACCCCATGGCCCCGCAGAGCGTGGTGGACCATGCCACCGAGATCGGCGCCGACCTGTGGCGCTCGGGCCGCGACTTCAATGTCTCGGGCGACAAGCAGCAGTGGAGCTGGGCCGGGCGCGGGCGCCGCTATGCGGGCCTGGCCTACCCCTCGCTGCGCGGCGCCAACCAGCTGGTGAACGCTGCGGGCGTGCTGGCCGCCTTCGAGGCGCTGCGCGAGCGTATTCCCGTAACGGCCCAGGCCGTGCGCACGGGCATGGCCATGGTGGAGCTGCCCGGGCGCTTCCAGATCGTGCCGGGCGAGCCCACGCTGGTGCTGGACGTGGCGCACAACCCGCATTCGGTGGCGGCCCTCACGGCCAACCTGGATGCGATGGGTTTCTTCCCCACCACGCACGCCGTGTTCGGCGCCATGGCGGACAAGGACCTGGCCACCATGCTGGCCAAGGTGGGCCCGCTGGTGGACCGCTGGTACTTCACCAGCCTGCCCACGCCGCGGGCCGAGACGGGGGCGGCGCTGCAGCAGAAGTGGAACGCCCTGCAGATGGTGGCTGGCGGGCGCCGCGAGGTGGCCACCAGCGTGCACCAAGACCCCATGCAGGCACTGCAGGCCGCCGTGGCGGCGGCAGGGCCCGCTGATAGAATCGTGGTCTTTGGCTCGTTCTACACGGTGGGCGGGGTATTGATCAACGGCACCCCTCGCCTGCACGCCAAACATCTGGGCGCGTAAGCACCCCGCACGAGTCGCAACTCCATGGCATTTTTCAAGTTTCGGTGGCCCGGTCAGAGTGAACCCGCACCGGCCGACAAGCCGGCCAAGCGCTCGCGCGCAGCGCCCCCTGCCGAAAGCATCGAAGCGATGCGCCGGCGTGCGCGCCACCGCCTGATTGGTGCGGCCGTGCTGGTGGCCCTGGGGGTGGTGGGATTTCCGCTGCTGTTCGATACCCAGCCGCGCCCCATTGCGGTGGACATTCCCATCGAGATCCCCGACCGCAACAAGACCGCGCCCGTGGTGGTGCCCGCACCCGTTGCCGCGCAGGCCCCATCGCCTGCGCCGGCCTCTGCGGCCGTGGCGCGCCCAGCGGCACCGGCCACGCCCTCGGGCAGCCGCACTGCGGTGGGCCAGGCCAGCGCAGGCAATGGCCTGAGCGAGGGCGAGGAGATCATCGCCAGCCCCAAGCCCGCGATGGTGCCCAAGCCGCCCGTGGTGGCCGCCGCGCCCAAGCCAGAGCACAAGCCCGAACCGAAACCGGAGCCGAAACCCGAGCCCAAGCCGGCAGTGGTGGCGGCCGCGCCAGCGCCCGCCCCGGCGGTGCCGGCGCGTGCCAACGACGAGGCCGCTCGCGCCCGTGCCCTGCTGGAGGGCCGCACCGCGGCGCCGGCCGCTGCCGCCGTGGCTTCGGCCAGCTCTGAGGATGCCCGTTTCATCGTGCAGGTGGGCGCGTTTGCAGACGCGGACAAGGCCCGCGAGGCGCGCACCAAGGTGGAGCGCTCCGGCCTCAAGACCTTTGTGCAGGTGGTGGATACCAAGGACGGCAGGCGCACCCGGGTGCGCGTGGGCCCCTTCAACAACCGGGCCGATGCGGACAAGGCCGCTGGCAAGATCCGCGCGCTGGAACTGTCGGCATCGGTGCTGACGCTCTGATGCTGGAGCAGGCTGCGCCGGTGATGGCCGCGCTGGACTGGGTTTTCGTGGCCGTCCTGCTCGCTTCCATGCTGATGGGGGCCTGGCGCGGCCTGGTGTACGAGGTGCTGTCCCTGGTGGGATGGGTGGTGGCGTTTTTTGTGGCGCAGTGGCTGGCCGACGATATGGCGGCCTTGCTGCCCATGGGCGAATCGGCCGCTGGCCTGCGCTATGCGGCGGGCTTTGCCCTGGTGTTCATCGGTGCGGTGTTTGCGTGCGGATTCGTGGCGTGGCTGGTCAAGAAGCTGGTGGAGTCCATCGGCCTGCGCCCGGTGGACCGCACGCTGGGTGCGGCCTTCGGGGTGCTCCGGGGCATGGTGCTGCTGCTGGCCGTGGCCGTGGTGGCGGGGCTCACGCCCCTGCACGAGGCTGCGTGGTGGCAGGAATCGCGGGGTGCACCGGTATTGACCCAGGTGCTCGAAGGGTTGAAACCGGCGCTTCCGGAAGAATTTACAAGGCACTTGCCTTCGTGAGGCGGCAACGGCCAGAAGCGGTTGTCGTGGGTTTGCAGCGGGGATGTTCCCGCAAACGGATGGAAACGAACTATGTGTGGAATCGTCGGCGTCGTCAGTACCGCGCCCGTCAATCAGTTGATCTATGACGCGTTGCTGCTGCTGCAGCACCGGGGCCAGGATGCCGCCGGCATCGTGACCCAGCAGGGCCGCAAGTTCTTCATGCACAAGGCCAAGGGCATGGTGCGCGACGTGTTCCGCACGCGCAACATGCGGGCCTTGCCCGGCAGTGTGGGCCTGGGCCAGGTGCGCTACCCTACCGCCGGCAACGCGTACAGCGAAGAAGAGGCACAGCCCTTCTACGTGAACGCGCCTTTCGGCCTGGTGCTGGTGCACAACGGCAACCTGACCAATGCCCAAACGCTGCGCACGGAGCTGTTCCAGACCGACCACCGCCACACCAACACCGACAGCGACTCGGAAGTGCTGCTCAACGTGTTCGCGCACGAACTCGAGCGCGCCACCGCAGGCGTACCGCTGCGGCCCGAAAATGTGTTCGACGCTGTGCGTGCCGTGCACAAGCGCATCAAGGGTTCGTATGCCGTGATCGCCATGATCGCCGGCCACGGCCTGCTGGCCTTCCGCGACCCGCATGGCATCCGCCCGCTGGCCATCGGCCGCAGCGCGGACGGCAACGTCATGGTGGGCAGCGAATCGGTGGCGCTGGAGGGCACCTCGCACGTGTTCGAGCGCAATGTCGAACCCGGCGAGGCCGTGTTCATCACGCTCGACGGCACCGTGCATTCGGCCCAGTGTGCCGAGAACCCGCAGCTCAACCCCTGCATCTTCGAGTTCGTGTACCTGGCACGCCCCGATTCGGTGCTCGACGGCATCTCGGTCTACCAGGCGCGCCTGAACCTGGGCGAGGCCCTGGCCAAGCGCGTGGTCTCCACCGTGCCGCCCAACGAGATCGACGTGATCATCCCGATCCCCGAATCGAGCCGCCCCAGCGCCACGCAACTGGCGCACCTGCTGGGCATTCCGTACCGCGAGGGCTTCGTGAAGAACCGCTACGTGGGCCGCACCTTCATCATGCCGGGACAGGGCGTGCGCAAGAAGTCCGTGCGCCAGAAGCTCAACGTGATCGCCAGCGAGTTCAAGGGCCGCAACGTCCTGCTGGTGGACGATTCCATCGTGCGCGGCACCACCTCGCGCGAAATCGTGCAGATGGCGCGCGACGCCGGTGCCCGCAATGTCTACCTGGCCAGCGCTGCGCCGCCGGTGCGCTACCCCAACGTGTACGGCATCGACATGCCCACCAGCAGCGAGCTGGTGGCCCATGGCCGCACGGTGGAAGAGATCCGCCAGGTCATCGGCTGCGACGCCCTGATCTACCAGGACGTGGACGGCATGAAGCGCGCCATCGGCTCGCTCAACAAGGCCATCGTTGGCTTTGACGCATCGTGCTTCGACGGCACCTATGTGACCGGTGACATCACCGCCGAAGACATCGCGCGCCTGAACGAAGGCCGCGTGGGTGTGGAAGAGAACGAGGAAGACACTTCGCGCCTGGCGCTCCCCAACGCTCAAGACGCCTGAGCGCGCTGAATGCAGCCTCGGGCGAGGCTGCATTCCTGCTTGGCAGCCATTCGTGGGCGCACCGATCAAACGGGGCGCCCATGCCGTTTGAGGAGCGCGGAACCGGGGCGCAACCCCGGAGCCTGTGGCGCGGCACTTATCATTACCGGCATTGACCGCCGCCTTCGCGCCTGCCTTTACCGCGGCAGGGCAGGGCGGTCCACCCAGCAAGACCTATGACCGACCAGAACAACACCCCCGCCACCGGCCGCGTGCGCACGCGCTTTGCGCCATCGCCCACCGGCTTCATCCACCTGGGCAACATCCGCTCGGCCCTGTACCCCTGGGCCTTCGCGCGTGCCATGGGCGGCGACTTCATCCTGCGCATCGAAGACACGGACGTGGAGCGCTCCAGCCAGGTTGCGGTGGACGTGATTCTGGAAAGCATGGAATGGCTGAGCATGCAGCCCGATGAGGGCCCGTTCTACCAGATGCAGCGCATGGACCGCTACCGCGCCGTGCTCGAAGACCTCAAGGCCACCGGCCTGGTCTACCCCTGCTACATGGGCATCGCCGAGCTCGATGCCCTGCGCGAAGCGCAGATGGCCGCCAAGGAAAAGCCGCGCTACGACGGCACCTGGCGCCCCGAGGCCGGCAAGACCCTGCCGCCCATCCCCGAAGGCGTACAGCCGGTGCTGCGCTTCAAGAACCCGCAGGGCGGCGTGGTCGCCTGGGACGACAAGGTCAAGGGCCGCATCGAGATCAGCAACGACGAGCTCGACGACCTGGTGATCGCGCGCCCCGATGGCACGCCTACCTACAACTTCTGCGTGGTGGTGGACGACATCGACATGGCCATCACCCACGTGATCCGCGGTGACGACCATGTGAACAACACACCGCGCCAGATCAACATCTTCCGCGCGCTGGGCAAGGAGCCGCCGGTGTATGCCCACCTGCCTACCGTGTTGAACGAGCAGGGCGAGAAGATGAGCAAGCGCAATGGCGCCAAGCCCGTCACCCAGTACCGCGACGAGGGCTACCTGCCCGACGCCATGGTCAACTACCTGGCCCGCCTGGGCTGGAGCCATGGCGACGACGAGATTTTCAGCCGCCAGCAGTTTCTGGAATGGTTCAACCTCGACCACCTGGGTCGCAGCGCCGCCCAGTTCGACGAGGCCAAGCTGCGCTGGGTGAACGCCCAGCACCTGAAGGCCATGGACGACGAGGCCCTGGCTGCCCTGGTGTCGGCCCTGCTGCAAAAGCGCGGCGTGGCCGCAGCCGAGCTGGCTGATGGCCGCCTGCCCCGCATCTGCGCACTGTTCAAGGACCGCTGCGACACCACGGTGGCCCTGGCCGACTGGGCCCAGGTGTTCTATGGCGACGTGACTCCCAACGAAGCCGAGCGCGCCCAGCATGTGACCGAGGCCATCGCCCCCGCCATCGATGCGTTGGCTGCAGCACTGGCCACTTGCGAGTGGAACAAGGCTGCGATCAGCGCCGCCTTCAAGCAGGTGCTGGCTGCACAGGGCCTGAAGATGCCCCAACTGGCCATGCCCGTGCGTGTGCTGACGGTCGGAACGGCGCATACTCCATCGGTCGATGCGGTGCTGGAATTGGTTGGACGCGAAAAAGTTGGCGTTCGTTTGCAAAACCGCTAAAAACCTGTCTATAATTCAAGGCTCTGATGAAGACGACATACACAGTGTGAATGAAGTCTGAAAAGGGTGGTTGAAAAGAGATTTTCGGCCACTTCAAGTGGGGGTATAGCTCAGCTGGGAGAGCGCTTGCATGGCATGCAAGAGGTCATCGGTTCGATCCCGTTTACCTCCACCACTTACATCGGAAACGGTTCGCAA
>NZ_LMIH01000023.1:63532-63634 GCF_001428645.1 Acidovorax sp. Root217 | reverse complement strand
ACCCTTTCACGGTGAGTACCGGGGTTCGAATCCCCGTAGGGTCGCCAAGTTGTAGCGCTTGGCTTGTGTGGTGGCAACACCGCTGCAAGCGAAAGCTGCCTG
>NZ_LMIH01000023.1:63253-63464 GCF_001428645.1 Acidovorax sp. Root217 | reverse complement strand
GTTGGTTAGAATACCGGCCTGTCACGCCGGGGGTCGCGGGTTCGAGTCCCGTCCACTCCGCCAGTTTATTGCCGTTGTGTGTCGCGTTGGTGGCGCACAGGGGTTTGTGGGGGTATAGCTCAGCTGGGAGAGCGCTTGCATGGCATGCAAGAGGTCATCGGTTCGATCCCGTTTACCTCCACCACGGTTTGTTGAGTCAGTCAGTGAGTTG
>NZ_LMIH01000023.1:63064-63160 GCF_001428645.1 Acidovorax sp. Root217 | reverse complement strand
ACCCTTTCACGGTGAGTACCGGGGTTCGAATCCCCGTAGGGTCGCCAAGTTGTAGCGCTTGGCCTGTGTCACAAAGATGCAGGCGAAAGCTATCTA
>NZ_LMIH01000023.1:348-63014 GCF_001428645.1 Acidovorax sp. Root217 | reverse complement strand
GTTGGTTAGAATACCGGCCTGTCACGCCGGGGGTCGCGGGTTCGAGTCCCGTCCACTCCGCCATTATGAAAGCCGATGCAAATCACAAATTTGCATCGGCTTTTTCATTGGCGATTTTGATTTGCAAGTGGGATGGCTCGCAAATGCGCCCAGCATATGCGTCGGAGTGCGATGATGGCGCAGCTTGCTTTCGGCCGTGCGGGCCTGTTCAATCCACCTGTCCCACCCATGCCCATTGCGCCACCCGTTTTTCCTCTTGATTCCACCGCATTTGGCTCGGCCCTGCGTACGGGACACGGGCGCGCACTCCAGCAGGTGCAACTGAACGGAGTGCAGGGCCTGGGCGATACCCTGATTGATGCCTGCGTCCAATGCGGGACCTATGACCAGCAGTGTGAAGCCGCGCGCGCGCCCTGGCTGTTCTCCATCGTCGAGTGCGCGGGCCTGCAGACCAGCCTGGTCCAGGCCCTTGCCGGACTGCTCAAGGAGGCGCCTGCTGCAGACGAAGCCCACAATGACCTGGATCAGCGCAGTGCAATGCTCCGGGAGTTGGCCGCAGCGGGATCGGCCGATGCCCGGAGATTGCTGTACGCATCGCTGGTGCGTCTACCGGGCACCTCCGCCGACGTGATCGCTGCCGATGACATCGTGGAGCTGGATGGCCTCGAGGGCTTGGTGCATGTCGCCAGGCAGATGGGCCGATGGAGCCAGGAGGATCCACGCTTCTGGGTGGATGACCGGCTTGTCGAACAATGCAAGGTGTCCGGGGGCTCCACTGCAGCGCTTGCGGCGTTAGAGTGTGAGGCGCAGACGGACCCGTACATTGCCCGTTATCTGCAGGTGCTGGCTCAAATCCGTGCCCAGCGTAACTCCAGCGCGCCGGATGCCGCGTCCTTCACGGCCGAGCAGATCGTGCTGTATGCCAGAGACCATCCCAAAGACTCGTGCCACTGGTTCAGGGGGTGGGCCCGGCGAGCGGATGCCTCCGAGCTCGAAACGGTGTTTCTTGCCCTGCTGGATGTGCGGGAGCCAGAACATGCCACACGCCTGCTGAGGTGCTTCGTGCAACGAGGGGTGCCACGATTCGACAGCCGGCTGATGCCCTGGCTGGTCCACCCCGATCCGATGCTGGGCATGGCTGCCCTGAACGCCGTGGAGTCCACTCGCCATCCGGACTTGCGCACGCTGGCGCTTCGTTGGATCGCAAACGGAGATCTCGAAGGTGGAATTCGGCTGCTGACAGCCAACTTCGAGCCAGGAGACTTCGTGTTGTGCGCGCCGCTTTTGGAGTCCATCGACGATGAGGCCGAGCGCCACCGGTTGGCTTCGAACTTCGTTGAGATGTGCGAAGTCCATCCAAGTGCCGATGCCGTCGATGGCCTTCTCAATGTGTACGAATTCTCGCCGTGCTCGACCTGTCGCCTCAAGGCAGTGAAAGTTATGGTGGACCTGGATATTGCGCCGGACTGGCTGCTCCGGGAGTCCTCGTTCGACGTGGACCCCGAGACGCGCGCGTTGGTCGAGGCTGGCGCCCGATGACTGGACATCGCACCGCATCGTTTCCCAGGTGTGTGCTGCCGGGTCTCCGGGCAAGGAGCGCGCACCAGCAGCAAAGGCCTGCGCAGGCACCATCCTGCCAATCGCTCAGCCAACCGACACTGCAGGATTGAGGCTGTAGAGCCCCGTGATGCTGGCCTGGCCCAGCACCGGGGCCGCGGCCAGCGCCGCGCGCACGCTGGCGCCCGTCAACGGGCCCGCGACCGCGAGTGTCGGCGTGGCCAGGGCATAGACCGTGAAGATGTAGTGGTGCACCAGTGTGTCGTTCCACGGTGGGCAGGGGCCGTCGTAGCCGTGGTAGTCGCCCTTCATCTGTTCGTCGCCCGCGAACCAGCCGGTGTAATCGTTGATGCCGTGGCGCGCACCGCCGGGTGCGGCAGGACCGGGTTTGCCGCGCGGCGTCACCCCGTCGGAATGGCTGCCCGCCGCGATCTGCCGGGTATCGGCCGGCAGGTCGAGCAGCAGCCAGTGGAAGAAGTCCACGCGCGGCAGCGCTGCGGGCACTTCGCGGCCCTCCTGGTTCACGTCGTCACCGCGGCTGGGCACGTCGGGGTCGTGGCAGACCACCACGAACGACTGGGTGCCCTCGGGCACTCCGCTCCAGGCGAGGTGCGGGTTGCGGTTGGATGACAGCGCGACGTGCGTGGCGGCGTCGGGCACCGCGAACGCGAATTCGCCAGGGATCGCCTGGCCGTCTTGAAAACTTTGGCTGGTGAGTTGCATGGCTTGTGTCCTGTGTTGGGGGTGAAGGATGGGTGTTGGCGAATTCTAGGGACATGCCGCGCCGGTGACGTCCCAGAGCCAATTAAATGGACTCCCGATCCGCTCAATGTGACGATATTTGAGCCTTTGCGTGGTGGCCGTGCCGTCAGCGGTCGTGCATCCGCTCTGCGCAAAACTCCCGCACCACCTTCAAGGCAGGGGGCTCGGTGACGCCTTCCAGCGTGACGAAGGCAAACTGCGAAGTCAGCCGCAGCGGGCGGCTCAGCCGCAGTTCCGCCAGTTCGCCCCGGTCGATGGGCGCGCGTGCGACTTCGATGGCGCCCAGGAACACGGCGTCGGTGGTGCGCACCACTTCGAGCAGGCAGGCCGCCTCGTCCGACTGGAGCTGGATGGCTTCGTTGAAGTGCACGGACTGGCCGAAGTGGGCATTGAGGCTTTGCACCGCCTCGTCGCTCAGGCCCGTGCCGCTGGCGGCCAGCGGGTACTGGCGCAACTGGGCGAACGACACCTGCGCGGCCCCCTGCAGCGGATGGCCGCTGCGGCAGACGAAGCCCAGGCGCATTTCCGGGAACAGGGCCACGTTGAGGTCGTCGTACGGGGGCAGGGAGCGCCGGTGGATCACCAGCGCGTCCAGGTCCCTGGCGCGCAGGCTCTGCAACTGCAGCTCCGCCGGGCCGCTGGAGAGCTGCACCTTGATGCGCGGGTGGTGCGCAAGCATGTGCTGCAACAGCGGCACGGCCAGCATCGCCGTGGGCGCAGGGCCCAGGCCCAGCTTCACGGTGCCGACTTCCAGACCGGCTAGCAGGCTGGCACTGCGCTTGAGCTCGGACAGCTCCAGCCCGATGCGCCGCGCCCGCGCAGCGACCAGAACACCGAGCGGCGTGAGCTCCTTGCGCTTGCCGGCGCGCTCGATGAGCGGGGCACCCAGCTCGTCTTCTAGGGCCAGGATGCTGCGGCTGAGCGCGGGCTGTGTGAGGTGCAGCTGCTCGGCCGCCCGGCTGAACGAGCCGGTTTCTGCGACGGCGAGCAAGTGCTCGAACTGCTGGAGATTCATGGCGACGGCTGTGGTTTATATGAGAAATGGTAATGCAATTTCAAATAATTATGCATTGGACGGCATGGTTTGCGCTGCTTAGCATTGCCCTGCAATCAACTCAATGCGAAGGCGATCCATGGTTTCACATCCTCTTCTCGCAAGCCTGGCGATGGGCCTTTGCGCTCTGGCCTCCATGCCGCTGCAGGCCCAGCAGGCCTATCCGTCGAGGGCCATCACCGTGGTCGTGCCGGTGGCCGCGGGCGGTGCCGCAGATGGCCTGGCGCGGGCCTGGGCCGACCATGTGGGCAAATCGCTCGGGCAACCCGTGGTGGTCGACAACAAGCCCGGTGCCAATGGCGGCATTGCGGCCAGCTACGTCGCCAAGCAGCCTGCCAATGGCTACGCCATCCTGTTCGGCAGCACGTCGAACATGTCGCTCAACCGCTTCTCATACAAGACGCTCGCCTACGACCCGGTGAAGGATTTCGATCCGGTGCTGATGCTCGCGGGCACCTCGCAGGTGCTGGTGGCCAACCCGGCATCGGGCATCAAGTCGCTGGAGGACCTCGTCAAGTTGGCCCGGGCCAAGCCCGACTCGCTCAACTACGGCTCCGCCGGCAAGGGCAATTCGACGCACCTCAACGTCGAGTTCCTGGCGCAGCACTATGGCCTGCAGATGACCCACGTGCCCTATAAGGGCGCGGCCCCCGCCATGGTCGGGCTCATGGGCGGCGAGACCCAGGTCACGGCCGATGCCATCACCAGCGTGGTGCCCCAGGCCAAGGGCGGCAAGGTGGTGCCGTTGCTGGTGTTCGGCAGCCAGCGCTCACCGGCCTTGCCAAATGTGCCCACGGTCTACGAAGCCGGGCTCAAGGACTTCCCTGCCGGCGGCTGGTATGGGTTGATGGTGCCCAAGGGCACACCCAGAGAGGTGGTGGCGCTGCTGAATGCCGAGACGAAGAAGTTCTGGGCCGACCCGACCGTCAAGGCCCGTATGGACGCGCTGTTCATGGACCCGCCCACGGCCCTGGGCCCCGAAGCGGTCGCCAGGACCATGCAGGACGAGGCCCTGGTATGGGGTCCGATCATCAAGCGCCTGGGCATCCAGAACGAGTGAGCACCCTTCATGCAGCGCAATACGGTGTCCGACATGCCTTTTTCTCCTTCCATCGACACGGCCCCCACCGCCCAACCCAGGGTGCACCTGCCACGCAGCGAGGACTTCCTGCTCTGGTCGCCCCCCTTGCAGGCCTATGGCTACCGCATCGTGGACCAGCTCTTTGCCACGCGCACCATCCGGCGTGGCCCAGTAGCCAGACCTGTTGTGCGTGGCCGTGAACTGCAGCTGCACTATGCCCACGCGGGCGAGACGCGCACGGTCGAGGACTTCATGGACCGCAACAGCGTGGCCGGCCTGCTCGTGATCCGCGATGGCCAGGTGGTGCTCGAGCGCTATGGCCTGGGCCTGCAGCCGGGTGAGCGCTGGAGCACCATGTCCACCGTGAAGTCGATGACGGCGCTGCTGGTGGGCGCTGCCGTGCGCGATGGCGCCATCGGCAGCGTGGACGACCCGGTGGTGCGCTACCTGCCGCAGATGCAGTCATCCGGCTACGCCGAGGTCACCGTGCGGCAGTTGATGACCATGTCCTCAGGGGTGGCCTGGTCCGAGGTCTACACCGACAAGCAGTCCGACGTGAACCGCTACAGCAAGTCGCTCGCGGACAAGGTGCCGGGCGGGGTGCTGCGCATGCTGCAGGCCCTGCCCCCGCAGCACGCGCCCGGCAGCCACTGGCACTACAACACCGGCGATACCTACCTGCTCGGCTGCGTCCTGTGTGCGGCAACCGGGCAGACCCTGGCCGACTACATGAGCGCTTGCCTATGGCAGCCCTGCGGCATGGAGGACGATGCGTACTACACGCTCGAATCCGAGGGCGGCCAGGAGATCGCGGGCAGCCGCGCGGGTATGTCGCTGCGCGACATGGGGCGGCTGGCGTCGCTGGTCGCGGCGGACGGCGTGCTGGATGGCGCGGCCATCCTGCCCCCGGGTTGGGTGGACACCATGGGCACCCGCGCCTTCGACATCCCCGAGGATTTTCATCCCGCCCGGCGCTCGTTGGGGGTCACGGGCTACGGCTTTGGCTGGTGGCTGACCGATGACGGCGCCATGCTGGCCATGGGCCATTCGGGCCAACGCATCTACATCCACCGCGCCGAAAAGCTGGTGGTGGTGAATCTGGCGGTGTACCCCGAGCCGCGCTATGTGAGCGCACACGAGCACGACCGGGATGCGGAGCTGCACAGCCTCATACAGGCCTGCAGGGCCTGACCCGCAAGGTCTCTTGGAGAGGGCGGGGCCTGGTCCTACAGAAAATCAGGACACGGCCGCCATGGCGTGGCAGTCTGCAGCGCCCAGCATGCATTGATCCGCCCCCACAGGACAAAAACATGCAACAAGCGACTGCGCTGCCGATTTCCCGGCGCGATTTGCTGATCGTCGGCGCCGCTTCCGGCGCGGCGACAGCCGCCATGCCCGCCGACGCCCAGACACCCGTGGCGTCCCAGCCGCCCGGCGTCACCGTGCCCACCCCCATGGCCAAGGTCACGTTCATCGTGAACAGCCAGCCGCGCGAGCTGGAGGTGGACACCCGTACTACGCTGCTCGACGCGCTGCGCGAGCACCTGCACCTTACCGGTACCAAGAAGGGCTGCGACCATGGCCAGTGCGGTGCCTGCACGGTGATGGTGGATGGCCGGCGCATCAATTCATGCCTGACCCTGGCTGTCATGCACGAGGGAGCGCAGGTCACCACCGTGGAAGGCCTGGGCACGCCGCGCAACCTGCACCCCATGCAGGCGGCTTTCGTCAAGCACGACGGCTACCAGTGCGGTTATTGCACGCCGGGGCAGATCTGCTCTGCCGTGGGCGTGCTCGACGAGATCCGCCGGGGCATCCCGAGCCACGTGAGCGCCGACCTCACGGCGCGGCCCCTGCTGTCGGCCGATGAACTGCGCGAGCGCATGAGCGGCAACATCTGCCGCTGCGGCGCCTATTCGAACATCGTGGATGCCATCACCGAAGTGGCGGCGGGAGCAAAAGCATGAAGCCCTTCACCTACGAACGCGCCCAGTCCCCCGCAGAGGCGGCCGCCGCCGTCGAACGCGTACCCGGCGCCAGGTTCATCGCGGGCGGCACCAACCTGCTGGACCTGATGAAGCTGCAGATCGAAAACCCCGTGCACCTGGTGGACGTGAACGCGCTGCAGCTCGACAGGATAGAGCCCACGCTCGAAGGCGGCCTGCGCATCGGCGCGCTGGCGCGCAACACCGACCTGGCCGCGCACGAGCGCGTGCGGCGCGACTATGCGGTGCTCTCGCGCGCGCTGCTGGCCGGTGCCTCGGGCCAGTTGCGCAACAAGGCCACCACGGCCGGCAACCTGCTGCAGCGCACGCGCTGCCCGTATTTCTACGACACCCACATGCCCTGCAACAAGCGCCAGCCGGGCAGCGGCTGCAGCGCCATCGGCGGGGTCACGCGCCAGCATGCGGTGGTTGGCACCAGCGCGGCCTGCATCGCCACGCACCCGAGCGACATGGCCGTGGCCCTGCGCGTGCTCGACGCCACGGTGGAGACCGTGCGCGGCGATGGCCGCACGCGCGTGATTCCCATCGCCGACTTCCACCGCCTGCCCGGCACGACCCCGCATGTGGAGACGGTGCTGGCCCCGGGTGAGCTCATCACTTCCGTCACGCTGCCCAAGCCCGCAGGCGGCACCCACATCTACCGCAAGGTGCGCGATCGGGCGTCCTACGCCTTTGCGCTCGTGTCGGTGGCGGCCATCGTGAACCGCAATGGCACCGGTCGCATCGCCCTGGGCGGTGTGGCCCACAAGCCCTGGCGCGTGGCGGCCGCCGAGGCCGAGATGCCCCAGGGCGCCAAGGCCGTGGCGGCCAGGCTCTTCGCTGGCGCGCAGCCGGCGCACGACAACGCCTTCAAGCTGACGCTGGCCGAGCGGACCATCGCCGCCGTACTGTTGCAGGCAAGGAGCTGAGCCATGAAGTTCGATACCCCCGCCACCACCAACCCCATTGATCAGCTCAAGTTCATTGGCCAGCCCATGGACCGCATCGACGGGCCCATGAAGACCAGCGGCACCGCCCCTTACGCCTACGAGCGCCACGACGCGGTGCAGAACGCCGCCTACGGGGTCGTTGTCGGCGCGGCCGTCGCCAAGGGGCGCATCGAGTCCATGGACCTGCGCGCCGCACAGGCCTCGCCGGGCGTGATCACCATCGTCACGGCGCAGACAGCGGGCAAGCTCGGCAAGGGCCAGTTCAACACTGCCGCCTTGCTCGGCGGCCCCGAGATCGCGCACTACCACCAGGCCATTGCGCTGGTGGTGGCACAGACCTTCGAGCAGGCGCGGGCGGCTGCGCAACTGGTGAAGGTGCAGTACAGCCGCGCCAACGGCCGTTTCGATCTGGCTGCGGCCCGCCCCTCGGCGCACAAGCCGCCCGAACAGGATGGGTCGCCCGCCGACACGCGCAAGGGCAATTTCGAGAAAGCCTTCGATACCGCACCGGTGCAGCACGATGCGACCTACACCACACCCGACCACTCGCACGCCATGATGGAGCCGCATGCCTCCACGGCAGCATGGAAGGGCGACAAGCTCACGGTGTGGACCTCCAACCAGATGATCGACTGGAGCGTGGGCGACCTGGCCAAGACGCTCGGCATCCCCAAGGAGAATGTGCGCCTGGTCTCGCCCTTCGTAGGCGGCGGCTTTGGCGGCAAGCTCTTCATCCGTGCCGACGTGTTGCTGGCCGCCCTGGGCGCCAAGGCGGCGCGCCAACCCGTGAAGGTGGCGCTGCAGCGGCCGCTGATCGCCAACAACACCACGCACCGCCCCGCCACCATCCAGCGCATCCGCATTGGCGCCGCCAAAAACGGCAAGATCAGCGCCATTGCGCACGAGAGCTGGTCGGGCGATCTGCCGGACGGCAAGCCCGAGACGGCGGTGAACCAGACACGGCTGCTCTACGCCGGCGCCCACCGGCTCACCGCCACGCGCCTGGCCGTGCTCGACCTGCCCGAGGGCAATGCCATGCGCGCGCCCGGCGAAGCCCCTGGGCTGATGGCGCTGGAAATCGCCATGGACGAGATGGCCACCAAGCTCGGCATCGACCCGGTGGAGCTGCGCATCATCAACGACACCCAGGTCGACCCCGAAAAGCCCGAGCGACCCTTCTCGCAGCGCCAGCTGATCGAGTGCCTGCGCACCGGTGCACAGCGCTTCGGCTGGGGCCAGCGCCGGGCCGAGCCCGGCCAGGTGCGCGATGGCCGCTGGCTGGTGGGCATGGGGGTGGCGGCGGCGTTTCGCAACAACATGGTGATGAAGTCGGGCGCGCGGGTGCGCCTCAACAGCCGAGGCGTGGTGACGGTGGAGACCGACATGACCGACATCGGCACCGGCTCGTACACCATCATCGCGCAGACCGCTGCAGAGATGATGGGCGTGCCCATCCACAAGGTCATGGTGCGCCTGGGCGACTCGGCCTTCCCCGTGTCGGCCGGCTCGGGTGGGCAGTGGGGTGGCAACTCGTCCACTGCCGGCGTGTACGCCGCCTGCGTGAAGCTGCGCGAGACCGTGGCGCAGAAGCTCGGCGTGCTGGTCGATGGCGCCGTGTTTGCCGACGGCATGGTGCGCTCGGGCGAGCGCTCCGTACCGCTGGCCGAGGCCGCCGTGGGTGGCGAACTGGTGGTAGAGGACAGCATCGAATACGGCGACCTGGACAAGAAGTTCCAGCAATCGACCTTCGGCGCGCATTTCGTGGAGGTCGGCGTGGACGTGGCCACCGGCGAGATCCGCGTGCGCCGCATGCTGGCGGTGTGCGCCGCCGGCCGCATCCTGAATCCCAAGTCCGCGCGCAGCCAGGTGATCGGCGCCATGACCATGGGCGTGGGCGCGGCGCTGATGGAAGAACTGGCCGTGGACAAGCGCCAGGGCTTCTTCGTCAACCACGACCTGGCAGGCTACGAGGTGCCGGTGCATTCCGACATCCCGCACCAGGAGGTGATCTTCCTGGACGAAACGGACCCGGTCTCCTCGCCCATGAAGGCCAAGGGCGTCGGCGAACTGGGGCTTTGCGGCGTGGCGGCGGCGGTGGCCAATGCCGTGTTCAACGCCACGGGCGTGCGGGTGCGCGACTACCCTGTCACGCTGGACAAGCTGCTCGACAAGCTGCCTGAAGTGACCTGACGATCAGTTCGACAGCTCGCGCAGCAGCTCCGTCTCGATCTGGATCTGCCGCGCGTTGTTCTGCAGCTCGGGCCCCTGCACCAAAAAGGTGTCTTCCACCCGCTCGCCCAAGGTGCTGACCTTGGCCAGTTGCACGCTCAGGTGGTGGTTGGCGAGTACCCGGGCCACCAGGTAGAGCAGGCCCGCGCGGTCGCTGGCCGAGATGGCCAGCAGCCAGCGCTGGGCCTTCTCGTCCGGGCGCAGGGTGACGCGCGGGGCGATGGGGAAGCTCTTGACCCGGCGCGACACGCGCTTGCGCGTGGGCTCGGGCAGCGGGCCGCCTTCCTCGATCACATGCACCAGGTCGCTCTCCACCATGTGGGTCAGCTCGCGGTAGTGGCCGGCCTGGTCGTCGGCCACGATCTGGAAGGTATCGAGCGCATGCTGGTTGTTGGCCGTGTGCACGCGCGCATCCAGGATGCTGAAGCCCGCGCGGTCGAAGTAGCCGCAGATGCGGGCGAACAGGTCTTCCTGGTCGGGCGCGTAGACCATCACCTGCAGGCCGTCGCCGGCCAGCGACTGGCGTGCCCGCACCACGGCGCGCGGCGCGCCCACGTGGCGCGACAGGTGGCGCGTGTGCCAGGCGATGTCGGCGGCCTCGTGGCGCATGAAGTAGCTCACGTCCAGCGTGGCCCACAGGGCCTTGTGCGCCTCGAAGGGCAGGGCGCTCAGGGCCAGCAGCACCAGGGCCTCGCGCTTGCGCGCCTCGACCTCGGCGGCGGCATCGGGCGCCCGCCCGCCCAGGGCGCGCAAGGTTGCGCGGTACAGGTCTTCCAGCAGCTTGCCCTTCCAGGCGTTCCACACCTTGGGGCTGGTGCCGCGGATGTCGGCCACTGTCAGCAGGTACAGCGCCGTGAGGTAGCGCTCATTGCCCACGCGCTTGGCAAAGGCGGCGATCACGTCGGGGTCGCTCAGGTCTTCCTTTTGCGCGATGCGGCTCATGGCCAGGTGCTCGCTGACCAGGAATTCGACGAGCTGCGCATCCTCGCGGTCCACGCCGTGCTGGCGGGCGAACCGCCGCACCTCCATGGCGCCGATCTGCGAATGGTCGCCACCGCGACCCTTGCCGATGTCGTGGAACAACGCGGCCAGGTACAGGATCCAGGGCTTGTCCCAGCCGCCGGCCAGTTGCGAGCAGAACGGGTATTCGTGCGCGTGCTCGGCCATGAAGAAGCGGCGCACATTGCGCAGCACCATCAGGATGTGCTGGTCCACCGTGTAGACGTGGAACAGGTCGTGCTGCATCTGCCCCACGATGCCGCGAAACGCCCACAGGTAGCGCCCCAGCACCGAAGTCTGGTTCATGAGCCGCATGGCATGCGTGATGCCGGCGGGCTGCTGCAGGATGCGCATGAAGGCGGCGCGGTTCACCGGGTCGCTGCGAAAGGCCCCGTCCATCACGCTGCGGGCGTTGTACAGGGCCCGCAGGGTACGGGCCGACAGGTCCTTGAGCCCCACGGTGGTCTGGTAGAGCAGAAAGGTCTCCAGGATGGCGTGCGGGTCCTTCAGGTACAGGTCGTCGCTGGCCACCTCGATCAGGCCCGACTTCTCGAAGAAGCGCTCGTTGATGGGGCGCGGTTCGTGCGCCGAGGGGTTGAGCGATTCCTCGATGTTGAGCAACAGGATCTGGCTGAGCTGCGAGACCGCCTTGGCCGCCCAGTAGTAGCGGCGCATCATGGCCTCGCTGGCGCGCATCGGCAGGCGTGCGCCGTCGGGCGCCTGCGAGCGGTAGCCGAAGGATTCGGCCACCGTGGTCTGCAGGTCGAACACCAGGCGGTCCTCGTGCCGGCCTGCTGCGGCATGCAGGCGCGCACGGATCAGGCACAGCACGGCCTCGTTGCGCTCGATCTGGCGCACCTCGAAGGCGGTGGCCATGCCGCTGGTGGCCAGCTCCTTCCAGGTGCTGCCCAGGCCGGCCGCGCGGGCCACCCACAGGATCATCTGCAGGTCGCGCAGGCCGCCGGGCGACTCCTTGCAGTTGGGCTCCAGCGCGTAGGGGGTGTTCTCGTACTTGTTGTGGCGCTGGCGCATCTCCAGCGTCTTGGCCACCAGAAAGGCCTGCGGGTCCATCTGCGCGCGGTACTGCACCTGGAACTGCGCGAACAGCCCGGTGCTGCCGCAGATCTGCCGCGCTTCGAGCAGCGAGGTCTGCACCGTCACGTCGGCCGCCGACTCGGCCAGGCACTCGGCAATGGTGCGCACGCTGGAGCCGATTTCCAGCCCCGCGTCCCAGCAGCTGCCGATGAAGGCTTCGAGCTGCGCGCGCAGCACGCTGCAGCCATCGGCGGCCCGGTCGTCGGGCAGCAGCAGCAGCACGTCCACGTCGGAATACGGGAACAGCTGGTCACGGCCAAAGCCGCCCACCGCCACCAGGGCCAGGTCGGGGGGCAGCTCGGCCCGGCGCCACAGCTCCTGCAGCAGGCTGCCGGCCAGGGTGGAGAGCTTGCGCAGCAGCACCCGGATGCCGCGCGTAGAGGCGCCCGTGGCCTGGATGGAGGCCATCAGCGCCGCCTTGTCGCGGCGGTAGGCGTCCCGAAGGGCGTGGATTTCGGTCATGGACGATAGGGGCGTTGCAGTCGATATGGCCATGCAGTGTTCCACGCAAGAGTCGTGCGCAGCGGGGTTCCCGCTGACTTTTTATGTCTTTGTGGCGGTCACAAAGGACGGCAGCGGCGGCGAGCCGGCCGACAGCGTCATCACCTCATAGCCCGTCTCGGTGACCAGCACCGTGTGCTCCCACTGGGCCGAGAGGCTATGGTCCTTGGTGACGATGGTCCAGCCGTCGTTGCCATGGTCCTTCACCTCGCGGCGGCCGGCGTTGATCATGGGCTCGATGGTGAACACCATGCCGGGCTTGAGTTCGTCGAGCGTGCCGGGCTTGCCGTAGTGCAGCACCTGGGGCTCTTCATGGAAGCGCTGGCCGATGCCGTGGCCGCAGAACTCGCGCACGATGGAAAAACCCAGGCCTTCGGCAAACTTCTGGATGGCGTGGCCGATGTCGCCCAGGTGGGCGCCCGGTTTGACCTGCACGATGCCATGCCACATGGCATCGAAGGTCACCGCGCACAGGCGCTTGGCGGCGATGGAGGTTTCGCCGATCAGGTACATGCGGCTGTTGTCGCCGTACCAGCCCTCCTTGGTGATCACGGTGACGTCCACGTTCACGATGTCGCCCTTTTTCAGGGGCTTGTCGTTCGGGATGCCATGGCACACCACGTTGTTGACCGAGGTGCACAGCGACTTGGGGTAGGGCGGGTAGCCCGGCGGCTGGTAGCCCACCGTGGCCGAAATCGTGCCCTGCTGGACCATGCATTCGGCGGCCAGCCGGTCGATTTCGTTGGTGGTGATTCCGGGCTTGATGTGGGGGGCGATGTAGTCCAGCACTTCAGACGCCAGGCGGCAGGCGACGCGCATGCCCTCGATGTCCTGTGCAGTTTTGATGGTGATGCTCATGGAGGGGATTATCCCATTGCGGTGAAGAACCTGTTCACGACCTCGCAGGGGATCGCGTTGGAGCGCAATCGGGATGAGTGGATGCTTCGGATGCGCCGCATGGGCTCATGCCCATGTAAGCAGCCGGGGCCTCCAATCGCCCGATTTCGCTCCAACCCTTCGGGCAGTGGCCTTGGCGGGCGGTCTGCGGCGTTGCGGTGCTTGTTGATAGACGGGCTATCAACTGCACACCGCGCCTTGCATACCACCCGCCAAGGCCGCTGCGCGACCCCTGGGAGATCGTGAACAGGTTCTGCTGCCGCATGCGGTGGGAAGACGCCGGTTAAAATGGGAGGCTAACCGCCACCAAGCCTGCGTTTTTCGGATGGCGGCGGCGCCCACCGTACCCCTCACACCCCAACAGGCCGCTACCGTGACCTTGCACATGACCACGCTGGCGGGCGGCAACGCCCTCAGCACCTTTCGCGCCCAGCAACTCCAGCCTGCCCTCGAGGCCATCCACCCCAAGATCACTGGCATCGCTGCGCGCTTCGTGCACCTGGTGGCCACCGATGCGGCACCCTCGCCAGCCGATCAGGAGCGTCTGGCGGCCCTGTTGACCTACGGGGACCCCTATTCCGGCCCAGACAATGGCGCGGTCATCGTCGTCACCCCGCGCCTGGGCACGCTCTCGCCCTGGGCCTCCAAGGCCACCGACATCGCGCGCAACTGCGGCATCGCGATCCGCCGCGTGGAGCGCATCACCGAATACCGCGTGGCTCTCAAGCCCGGCCTCTTGGGCGGCACGCCCGAGCTGAGCGCCGACCAGGTGGCCCAGGTCGCGGCCCTGCTGCACGACCGCATGACCGAGTCGGTGGTGGCCGACCGCAGCGGCGCCGCAGCGCTGTTCACCGAGCTGCAGCCCGCCCCCATGGAGCATGTGGATGTGCTGGGCGGCGGCCGTGCCGCGCTGGAGGCCGCCAACACCCGCTTCGGCCTGGCCCTGGCCGAGGACGAGATCGAATACCTGGTCAACGCCTTCACCGGCCTGGCGCGCAACCCCAGCGACGTCGAGCTGATGATGTTCGCCCAGGCCAACAGCGAGCACTGCCGTCACAAGATTTTCAACGCCGAGTTCACCATCGACGGCGTGGCGCAGGACAAGAGCCTGTTCGGCATGATCCGCAACACCCACCAGCTGGCACCCCAGCACACGGTGATCGCCTATTCGGACAACGCCTCGGTGATGGAAGGCCACCAGGTCGAGCGTTTCCTGGCGCGCATGGGCGATGCCGGCACGGTGGGCTATGCCAAGAGCGAGGCTCTCCAGCATGTGCTGATGAAGGTGGAAACGCACAACCACCCCACGGCGATCTCTCCCTTCCCCGGTGCCTCCACCGGCGCGGGTGGTGAAATCCGCGACGAAGGCGCCACCGGCCGGGGCTCCAAGCCCAAGGCGGGCCTGACCGGCTTCACGGTCTCCAAGCTCTGGGGCAGCGAGGTCGGCAAGCCCGAGCACATCGCCAGCCCACTGCAGATCATGGTCGAAGGCCCGCTGGGCGGCGCGGCGTTCAACAACGAATTCGGCCGGCCCAACCTGGCCGGCTATTTCCGTGAATACGAGCAAAACGTAGGCGGCGTGCAGCGCGGCTACCACAAGCCCATCATGATCGCGGGCGGCGTGGGCGTGATCGACGCCGGCCTGACCAAGAAGATCGAGTTCCCCGCCGGCTCGCTGCTGATCCAGCTGGGCGGCCCCGGCATGCGCATCGGCATGGGCGGCAGCGCCGCCAGCTCCATGGCCACCGGCACGAATGCGGCCGAGCTCGACTTCGACTCCGTGCAGCGCGGCAACCCCGAGATCGAGCGCCGCGCACAGGAGGTCATCAACCACTGCTGGGCGCAGGGCGATGCCAACCCCATCCTGGCCATCCACGATGTGGGTGCGGGCGGCCTGTCCAATGCCTTCCCCGAGCTGACCAACGACGCCGGCCGCGGTGCACGCTTCGACCTGCGCGCCGTGCCGCTCGAAGAGTCGGGCATGGCGCCCAAGGAAATCTGGAGCAACGAGAGCCAGGAGCGCTACGTGCTGGCCATCGCCCCCGGTTCGCTGGCCCAGTTCCAGGCCTTCTGCGAGCGCGAGCGCTGCCCCTTCGCCGTGATCGGCACCGCCACCGAAGAGCGCCAACTGGTGCTGGACGACACGGCCGTGGCCGGTGGCGACCAGAAGAGCCCCGTCGATATGCCCATGAACGTGCTGCTGGGCAAACCGCCCAAGATGCACCGCGACGTGGCCACGGTGGAGCGCCAGTTCGCGCCCATGGACCTGACCGGCGTGCCCCTGCAGAAGGCCGTGATCGACGTGCTGGCCCACCCCACGGTGGCGTCCAAGCGCTTTCTCATCACCATTGGCGACCGCACGGTGGGCGGCCTGTCGCACCGCGACCAGATGGTGGGCCCCTGGCAGGTGCCCGTGGCCGATTGCGCCGTGACCCTGGCCGACTACAAGGGCTTTGCCGGCGAGGCCATGAGCATGGGAGAGCGCACGCCGCTGGCCGCCATCAACGCCCCCGCATCGGGCCGCATGGCCGTGGCCGAGGCCATCACCAACCTGCTGGCCGCGCCCATCGAGCTGCCGCGCGTCAAGCTCAGCGCCAACTGGATGGCCGCCTGTGGCGAACCCGGTGAAGACGCCGCGCTGTACGCCACGGTGAAGGCCGTGGGCATGGAGCTGTGCCCGGCCCTGGGTATCTCCATCCCTGTGGGCAAGGATTCGCTGTCCATGCGCACGCAGTGGCAAGAGGGTGGCGACAAGAAGAAGGTCACCTCGCCCGTGAGCCTGATCGTGAGCGCCTTCGCCTCGCTGGCCGACGTGCGCGGCACGCTCACGCCGCAGCTCGATGCGACCGAAGCCGACACCACCCTGGTGCTGATCGACCTGGGCAAGGGCCAGAGCCGCATGGGCGGCAGCATCCTGGGCCAGACGCTGGACCAGAGCGGCGATGTGGTACCCGACCTCGACGACCCGCAGGACCTGGTGAACCTGGTCAACGCCGTGAACGCGCTGCGCGCCAAGGGCCAGATCCTGGCCTACCATGACCGCAGCGATGGCGGCCTGCTGGCCGCTGCCGCCGAAATGGCCTTTGCCGGCCACGTGGGCGTGTCGCTCAACGTGGACCTGCTGGTCACCGAAGGCGACGGCATCAGCGACAGCCGCATGGAAACCGGCGACGCCAAGAACTGGGCCACCCAGGTCAGCGCGCGCCGCGAAGAACTCACGCTCAAGGCCCTGTTCAACGAAGAGCTGGGCGTGCTGCTGCAGGTGCGCACCGCCGAGCGCAACGACGTGATGCAGCTGCTGCGCGAGCACAATCTGTCGCGCTTCAGCCATTTCGTGGGCAAGACGCGCCCCGTGTCCTCGCCCATCGACGCCGGCAAGGGCGAGCTGCAGGTCTGGCGCGATGCCAAGGCCGTGTTCAGCGCGCCGCTGGTCGACCTGCACCAGGTGTGGGACGCGGTGAGCTGGAAGATCTGCCAGCAGCGCGACAACCCCGCCAATGCCGATGCCGAGCACGCCGCTGCCGGCGCCCCGGCCGATCCCGGCATGCACGTGCACCTCACGTTCGACACGGCCGAGAACGTTGCCGCGCCGTACCTCAACCTGGCGCGCCCCAGGGTCGCCATCCTGCGCGAGCAGGGTGTGAACTCGCACATCGAGATGGCCTATGCCTTCACCGAAGCGGGCTTCGAGGCCTATGACGTGCACATGACCGACTTGCAGACCGGCCGTGCCCAACTGGCGGACTTCAAGGGCGTGGTCGCCTGTGGCGGCTTCAGCTATGGCGACACCCTGGGTGCCGGCATCGGCTGGGCGCGCAGCATCACCTTCAACCCGGTGCTGGCCGAGCAGTTCCAGGGCTTCTTCGGCCGCACGGACACCTTTGGCCTGGGCGTGTGCAACGGCTGCCAGATGTTTGCCGAGCTGGCCGACATCATCCCCGGCGCGCAGGACTGGCCGCGCTTCACCACCAACCAGAGCGAGCGCTTCGAGGCCCGCCTGTCGATGGTGGAGGTGCTCGAATCCCCCAGCCTGTTCTTCCAGGGCATGACCGGCAGCCGCCTGCCGATCGCCGTGGCGCACGGCGAGGGCTATGCCAACTTCCGCTACCGCGGCAATGCCGACAAAGCGATTGCGGCCATGCGCTACGTGGACAACCACGGCGCGGCCACCGAGCAGTACCCCTTCAACCCCAACGGCAGCGCGGGCGGCCTGACCGCCGTGACCACGGCCGACGGCCGCTTCACGGCCATGATGCCGCACGCCGAGCGCGTGTTCCGCAACGTGCAGATGAGCTGGACCAGCGAAGACCGCAGCCAGCTGAGCCCGTGGATGCGCCTTTGGCAAAATGCCCGCAAGTGGGTTGGCTGATCCGGTGGGTACGGCCGTTCAGGCCGTGACCGGGATCAAGGGACGGGGCTTCGGCCCCGTTTTTTCATGGGCGAGCCGTTTGCTGTCTCAACTGGCCAGTGCAGGCCGCTGGTAGACCAGCAGGCGGCCCTTGTAGGCCGGGCGGTCGTCCAGGGCCGGGTGGTCCAGGCGCTCTTCCACCACGGCGAATCGGTGCACGGCCATCTGCTTGTGGAAGGCGCTGCGGTTGCCGCGATCCGGGTCCACGATCCAGATCTGGGCGCCCACGCCGGCGTGGCGGTCAATGAAGCCGGCCAGGGTGGCGCGTGCGTCGCGCTCGTAGAGCACGTCGCTGCCCATGATCAGGTCGAACTGGCCGCTCACGGTGCTGGCGGCGGTGCCGTCGCCCTCGGTGCCTTCGGGTGGGTTCCAGTGGCCGGCGCAGTATTTCATGGGCGGCAGGGCGTTCAGCCGCAGGTTCTCTAGCAAAAAGCGGTCGGCCAGCGGGTGTCCGTCGCTGGCAGTGATGTCCATGCCGCGCCGGTGGCACACCAGGCTGGCCAGGCCCAGGCCGCAGCCGATCTCCAGCACGCGCTCGCCCGCCTTCAGCGGCCGGGTGGCCATGCGCTCAGCCAGTTGCGTGCCCGAGGGCCACAGCATGCCGAACAGCGGCCACAGGGCCGACGAAATGCCGAGCCGCTCGGCTTCGCCCAGCGGGTCAGAGAACTGCTGCCTGTCCAGCAGCGAACGGATGATGAGATTCGCAGCGCCCGCGATCGGGACGCTGTCTTGCTTGGTGAGGTAGCCTGGCATGGCCCGGGCGAGAAGCCCGGTATCAAGGGACCCCAAAGGTTGGTGGTGCAGCGCCAAGTATGCGCCTTTTGGCCTGTAGGGGCTTCCTTGCGTGGCCCGCAATGGGCTCCTGGCCTACTTTGCATGTAGCCGTTGGACGCGTGGGGACGGGCCCTGCGCGTTGCTATAGTCGGCGCATTCACCGCAATCGCAAGGACATTCCATGGCCGCTGGCAGCCTTCTAGCCCTGTTGGACGATATCGCCACCATCCTCGACGACGTCGCCCTCATGACCAAGGTGGCGGCCAAGAAGAGCGCCGCCATGGCCGACGACGTATCGGTCATGACCAAGGTGGCCGCACAGAAGACGGCCGGCGTGCTGGGCGATGACCTGGCGCTCAACGCCCAGCAGGTCACCGGCGTGCGCGCCGAGCGCGAGATCCCGGTGGTCTGGGCCGTCGCCAAGGGCTCCCTGATCAACAAGGCCATCCTGGTGCCGGCGGCGCTGTTGATCAGCGCCTTCGCGCCCTGGGCCGTCACGCCGCTGTTGATGATCGGCGGCGCCTTCCTGTGCTTCGAGGGCTTCGAGAAGATCGCCCACAAGTTCCTGCACAGCGAGAGCAAGGACGAGGCCGAGCACGAAAGCCGTGCCCAGGCCAATGCCAACCCCGCCGTGGACCTCGTGGCCATGGAAAAGGACAAGATCAAGGGTGCCGTGCGCACCGACTTCATCCTCTCGGCAGAAATCATCGCCATCACGCTGGGCACGGTGGCTACGGCCTCGTTTGCGCAGCAGGTGGCCGTGCTGGTGGGCATCGCGGTCATCATGACCATAGGCGTCTATGGACTGGTGGCCGGCATCGTCAAGCTCGACGACCTGGGCCTGTGGCTCAACAACAAGCGCAGCGCGGTGGCCAAGGCGCTGGGTACGGGCATCGTCAATGCGGCCCCCTGGCTCATGAAGTTCCTGTCCATCGCCGGCACGGCCGCCATGTTCCTGGTGGGCGGCGGCATTCTGGTGCATGGCGTGCCGGCCCTGCACCACGCCGTGGAAGGTGCAGGCGCTGCGTCCGCCCTGTGGCCCGTGGGCGGGCTGTGGGCCGTGCTGGTCCCCAACCTGCTCAATGCCTTGGTGGGCATCATTGCCGGTGGACTGGTAGTAGCCGTGGTGACCGCCGTGCAAAAAATGCGTGGCAAGAGCGCGGCCGCGCACTGACGCGCCGCCCCCACTTTTGTTGATCCAGATCGAAGCCCCGGCACCAGGGCGCTGATGCGCCGGCCCGGCCGGCGCATCGGTTGATCTGCGGCAAGGCGAGGTGGTGCGTGCGGGGGCCCAATGCATGCACGGGGGTCGTCCCCGTGCAACCGCATCGAATCGATCGCTCCCATGAAGAACAACAAGCTGCTGAACCTGGCCCTGGTGGCCGCCTGCGCGCTGGCATCCGGCGCCACCATGGCACAAGGCGCACAAGACGCCAACGGCCCCTGGCTGGTGCGCGCCCGCGCCGTGAACCTCGACAGTGCCAACAAGGACGGCACCGGCCTGGGCCTGTCGATCAACGACAAGGCCATCCCCGAGGTCGACGTCTCCTACTTCTTCACCAAGAACATCGCCGCCGAGCTGGTCCTGACCGTGCCGCAGAAGCACGACGTGCGCGCCAGCACGCTGGGCGGCAAGATCGGCACGCTCAAGCACCTGCCGCCCTCGCTGCTGCTGCAGTACCACTTCGACGCACCCGGCTTCAAGCCCTATGTGGGCGCGGGCTTGAACTACACGCGCTTTTCCAGCGTCCACCTGCCCGCTGGCGTGGGCATCGACAAGAGCAGCTGGGGCGCGGCCCTGCAGGCCGGGGTGGACATTCCCCTGTCCAGGAACCTGTATTTGAATGTGGATGTGAAGAAGGTTTATATCCAGACCGATGTGTTTGCAGGTGGCGTGAAGGCCGGTACCTTCAAGGTTGATCCTGTACTCGTCGGCATAGGTCTGGGCTACCGGTTCTAAGCGCTGCGGCGGTAGAACGCCAGCGAGCCGGCCAGCGCCAGCAGCGCGCCGCCGCAGCAGCGGTCGAGCCAGAGCACGGCGCGGCGGTGCAGCAGCTGCACCGCCTTGGCGCCCACGATGGCGTAGGCCAGCATCACCGCGAAATCCAGGCCGGCGAACACCACTGCAATGGCTGCGTACTGCGGCCACTGCGGAGCGCCGGCGTCGATGAACTGCGGCAGCAGGGCCGAGCAGAACAGATAGCCCTTAGGATTGGTCACCGCCACCAGGAACGACTTGGCAAAGATGCCGCGAGCCGTCGCCCCCTCGGCGCTGCCGGCCTGCGACAGGTCCAGCCCGCCCTGCGAGCGCAGCAGGCGCAGGCCGAGCCATGCCAGGTACGCGGCCCCTACCCATTTGACGACGGAGAACCAGAACTCCGAGGCCGCCAGCAGCGCGCCCAGGCCCACCGCCACGGCACCCACCAGCACAAAGTCCGATGCCACCGCGCCCAGCATGCCCGGCACGGAGCGGCGCACGCCGTAGCGCGAGCCATTGGCCAGCGCCAGCAGCACCGTGGGCCCGGGCGTGGCAATGGCCACCAGCGCCACCAGCGCAAAGACCAGCAGGGTGGTGGCGTTCATGCCAGCACCGGGCCGCAGCCTTGCGGTTTGTGTACGCGATCGGTTGACGCGGGAAACTTCGCGAGCTTGGATGCGGGCCGGCGCGGGCGCTGCAGCAGCTCACCGCCGCAGTTGGGGCAGATGCCGCCCAGTGGGCCGCCCGCACAGGTGCTGCAGAAGGTGCACTCGAAGGTGCAGATGCGCGCGGCAGTCGTATCAGGGGGCAGGTCTTTGTCGCAGCATTCGCAGCTGGGGCGCATCTGTAGCATGGCGGGGCCTCGGGGTGGTCGGTAGACCGCCCACTCTATGCGCAGCCGCCTTGCCCGGCAAGGTACAGACAGCTGCTGCCACCAGCGCCATCTGTACTGCTGCTGCCTGCGTGCTCAGCCCGCTGGGGTGGCCGTCGGCGCGGGCGTCCTCGGCTCAGTGCCTGGCGGTGGGTGCAGGGGGGCGTCATCGAGCGCCCACATGCGCCGCCACAGCCAGGGCAGGGCGGTCTCCAGGTCGGGCCGCTGCCACTCCTGCCGTGCCTTGGCGGTACCTGCCAGCACCTGCTGGGGCGTGCCGATGTCGAAGTGGAACGAGTACGCGGGCTCCATGCCCATGCGCAGGTCGGTGATGTAGACATGCCCGCCCGCCTCGTTCATGCGGTAGAAGCCGTGGGTGAAGCGCGAGAGGCGCTGCACATGCGCGTTGCCCTGGTAGGTGGCGAACAGGTCCGCTCCGCGCTCATGCCGCGTCCAGCGCATGGGCTGGTGGCTGCCATCGGCCAGCGAGCGAAAGCCCTCCAGGTAGTGCGTGGGCGTCATCGCCACCACACGCCACAGCACGGCAGAAAACGGCGCCGGCGTCACCAGCACGCGCTCCGCAGTGATGCCTTCTGACTGCAGCGAGGCACGCGCAATGCCCTCTACATGCTGCTGCGCCAGCACGCCGACGCCCAGGTAGGCAGTGCTGAACACCAGCGCCCAGGCATTCCAGCGCAGGCCGCGCCGGCCATCGCGCCCGCGAGCCACCAGTGCCGCCACCACCCCGATAATCAGCGGCACGGTGTACAGCGGGTCGATGATGAACACGCTGCCCACGCCATACGGGTGGTTGGTGAACGGGTACAGCAGCTGCGTGCCGTAGACCGTCATCGCATCGAGCAGCGGGTGGGTGACCAGCGCCAGCCACAAGGCCAGCCACCAGCGCAGCAGGTGCGGCATTTCGCCATGCAGGCGTGCGACCAGCCAGGCCAGCGGGCCTGACAAAAGTGTGAGGGTGAGCAGGGCATGGCTGCTGCTGCGGTGCAGCACCATGTTGAGCATGGCATCGCCATGGTCGATGAAGGCATCCAGGTCGGGCAGGGTGCCGGCCACGGCGCCCCAGAAGACGGCCTTCCACGCTGCGGTGCGGCGGCCCATGGTGGCGAGGGTGACGGCGGCGCCCAGGGCGATCTGGGTCAATGAATCCATGGGGCGGTGTGTCCTTGTCTGGAGTATTTGTGGCAAAGATGTGTCTGCAAGCGAAATGCGGGCCAGCCACAACAGGGCTTGCCGCGCATGTTAGGAGCCTGTCGGACTTGGAGCGTCGAAAGCGAAAATCGGCCTCAGCGAGGACAGTTTTTGCCGGATTTGCAGCCCCATAGCCAGGCTATGGGGCAAAAAGGCGGTGAAAAATGGACCGCTGCGGCCGATTTGCAGCCGACGATTTCCAAGTCCGACAGGCTCCTATGGGGCGACATCATGGTGGCATGGCCCGATGACAGGAAAGCCTGCGCAGTTGCGCCCAAGCAGCGCCATCCAGGATGCCCCATGATCAGGCACATGCGCGCTCGTCCTACTTTGGGGCCCCGGCCCCGCCGCTAACCTACCGAACCATGGCCCACGCACTCCTCCAGAACCCGTCGCCCTTGCTTCCAACCCAGGGCGCGCCGCGCCAAGCGGCCTCGAACGCCAAGCCACCCCACCTGGCCTTCGAAGCCTTCGAGGGGTTGGCCCCCGAGACCGACAACGCGCAAGCCCCCGTATCCGCGCTGGCAGACCAGTCCGTATTCGACGAGATTACCGAGGGCCTGCTGCAGCAGCCCGCCACCATCTCGCCCAAGTATTTTTACGACCAGCTCGGCTCGGAGCTCTTCGAGTCCATCACCCGACTGCCCGAGTACTACCCCACCCGCACCGAGCATGCGGTGATGCAGCAGCACGCCGCCGCCATTGCAGACGCCGTGGGCCACGGCCGTACGCTGATTGAACTGGGCGCTGGCAACTGCGAAAAGGCGCGCACCCTGTGCCGCACGCTGGCGCCGGCCTGCTTTGTGGGCGTGGACATCTCGGCCGACTTTCTGCAGGACGCAGTGGCCCGCATGCGCGAAGAATTCCCCGGCATGGACGCCCGCGCCGTGGGCGCCGACATGACGCGCGGCGTCACCCTGCCGGCCGACATCCCGCGCACCGGGCGCCTGGTGTTCTACCCCGGTTCGTCCATCGGCAACTTCGACCCACCGCATGCGCTGATGCTGCTGAAGCAGATGCGCGACCTGGTGGACGGCGAGGGTGAACCGCATGCCAACGGTGGCCTGCTCATCGGCATCGACCTGCCCAAGGATGTGGACGTACTGGAGGCCGCGTACGACGATGCCGCCGGCGTTACCGCTGCCTTCAACCTCAATGTGCTCACGCACGTGAACCGCCTTATCGGCAGCAATTTCGACCCCGCGCAGTGGCGCCACCTGGCCTTCTTCAACACCCTGCAGTCGCGCATTGAAATGCACCTGCAGGCCATGTCGCCCCTGCAGGTGCGCTGGCAGGGCGGCGGTGTACGCGACTTTGCGGCGGGCGAGTGCATCCACACCGAGAACAGCTACAAGTACACGCTGCCCGCATTCACCGACCTGCTGGCGCGCGCCGGCTTCTCGCGTGCCCAGGCCTGGACCGATCCGCGTGGCTGGTTTGCGGTGGTGCATGCGCAGCCTTGACACGCGGCTTGCGCCGCCACCACTGCACGGCAACGCGGGGTTGCCCGAGCGATTTTCCCAGCCGAATGCCGCCACGCTGGGGCACACTGGCAGGATGATGAACACCCTGGCGACGACGACGAACCCGCCCCCTCAGCCCGCCGACTACGCCGCCGTGCGCCAGCGCTCGGTGGAGCTGGCGGCGCCCCTGTCGGCGGAAGACGCCTGCGCCCAGTCCATGCCCGACGCCAGCCCCGCCAAATGGCACCTGGCGCACACCACATGGTTCTTCGAGACCTTTGTGCTGGAACCGCATGAACTGGCGTTTGCGCCGTTCCACCCCGCGTTCCGCGTGCTGTTCAACTCGTACTACAACGGCGTGGGCGCCAAGCACCCGCGCGCGCAGCGCGGCCTGCTCACACGCCCCTCGCTGGCCGAGGTGCTGGCCTACCGCGCCAATGTGGACGAGCGCATGCAGCGCCTGCTGGCCCGCCACGCAGGCAACGCCAAGCTGCTGGCCCTGGTCGAGCTGGGCCTGCACCACGAGCAGCAGCACCAGGAGCTGCTGGTCACCGACATCAAGCACCTGCTCTCGTGCAACCCGCTGTTCCCGGCGTACCACACCCGCCAGCCCGCTGATACTACTGCAGGCAGCGGCCCCGCCCAGCCCCTCACCTGGCACCGCAGCGACGGCGGCGTGGTCGAAATCGGCCATGCCGGCAACTCTGGCGTTTTTGCTTTCGACAACGAACTGCCGCGCCACCGCGTCTACCTGCAGCCCCACGCCCTGGCATCGCGCCTGGTGAGCAATGGCGAGTATGCCGCCTTCATCGAAGACGGCGGCTACCGCAACCCCGCCCACTGGCTGGCCGAAGGCTGGGACTGGCGCACCGCGCAAGGCCTTGAACAACCGATTTACTGGCACCGCGCAGGGCAGGGCGGTGGCGATGATGCGTGGCACGAATTCACCCTGGCCGGCCTCGTACCCCTGGCCAGCGCATTGCCCGCCGTGCACCTGTCGTACTACGAAGCCGACGCCTACGCCCGCTGGGCCGGCGCCCGCCTGCCCACCGAGGCCGAATGGGAATGCGCCGCCGCGCGCCAGCCCCTGCAAGGCCACTTTGTCGACGGCCCCGATGCACTGCTGCACCCCGGTGCGGCCGAGGGTGGGGGCATGGCGCAGATGTTCGGCGATGCCTGGCAGTGGACCCAGTCGAGCTACGCCCCGTACCCCGGCTTTCGCACGGCCGAGGGCGCCGTGGGTGAGTACAACGGCAAGTTCATGGTCAACCAGTATGTACTGCGCGGGGGCTCGTGCGCCACGCCTGCGGGGCATGTGCGGGCCACGTACCGCAACTTCTTTCCGGCGACTGCGCGGTGGCAGTTTTCGGGGGTGCGGTTGGCGCGGGATGTGTAGTTGTGCTGGAGACCGGGTGCTTGTGCAGGTCTAAGCCAAAGTACCTGTTGGCACTGTCCTAGCGTGTGCTTTTTGACATGTTCAGCACTTCGACTCCGAAGCCTTGCACCAGCGACTGATTGAGTAGCGTCTCCATCGATCCGTCTTCAAGGTTCGGCGATGGGCTGCCGCTGTGCTTTGACGCCTCCGGGTGAGCCTTGCTCAGCGCACAGAATGTTTGCAGTATCTGGCGCTCGCCCAATGCCGCCACCGATGTTCCGGGGCTTGCCGCCACCAGCGGCATGAACCGCCGGGCGTCGACAATACGCCACAGGGTGCGTAGCTTTGCGCGTGGACCTGGTTCGCAGGCGTGGCCGTCGACATTGATTTCCAGCTGCGATATGTGGATTGCTCCGGAGAACACCTGGATTTCGTACAGCCATGGGATGCTTATGTGGATGCCCTGGGGGATTGTTTCTTCCGTGGCGGAGCCCATTTTCAGGCGGACGCCTGTAGCCGCTTCGGGCACGTAGAGGACACCAAAATAGGCCACGACCAGCAGCGCCAGGATGGATGAAGCGGTGAATGCCAATGTTTTCATGGACTGTTCGGGGGCCCGTGTCGGTCCGCAAGCGTTGCGCAAGGGCTATTGGAGGTACAGATTTCCGTCATGCTCCATGATGTCGTTGGTGACGAATTGATCCCCTATCCTGTGTACTGCTCGGCCCGAAATGCTGTCTGAAAGAAAATGGAAGTAGTGCACCATGTTGGTGGCGTAGTTGCCATTCGGGCTGACATTGCATTCGCCGCTGAGGTAGGGCTTGATGTTGTCCATCTGGAACCCGACATGCAGGTAGTTGCCTGACTCTTCCACGAACATCAGTCCTTGCGCCAAGGCCTCGGGGGCTTTCATCGTTTGGGACCAGTCGGGATAGCGTGCCCCATCGTCCTTTCCCAGGTAGCCGATACGCAACTCCGTGAGATGGCTTGGGAGCTTGGAGAAGTCTGCGTTGGGTATGGTTATGTGGGTCTTGAGCCTGCGGTAAAGCGCTGACCGCGCCTTCTTGTTCTTGACCCGCATCTTGAGGATGAGCCCGTCCCTGTCGATGTGCCGGTTCAGGAAGTGGCGCCAGTGGTCGACTTCCACGGCCATCTTCTCCTTGTGCGCAGCAATGCGCACAAGCGCCTCCGGCACATCGTTGGCCACCTGGGCAAGCACGGGTTTGGGCATGCTCGCCCACCATTCCTGCTCGGCCTCCCGCTTGTCTTCTGCCGGATCGCTGCCATTTTCCCAGAAGACGGAGCGCGACCACGTGCCCGCCCCATCGTTGAAAGCATACATGTCATGCCCGTTCTCGTGTGACATGAAGGCCCAGAACATCGCGCTTTTCGCCTCGCAAAGAACGGCCAGCACCTCTTCGCAAGCGTCGCCGAAGAGATCGAGGCCGTAGAGGTCCTTGGAGATTTTCTTGCCGGTGATGGTGGCTGCTGTGTCCAGCGGCCGATTTACGGCGCCGACTGGGCCGCCAAAGGCAGTGGCCAAGGCGGCCAGCGTGCCTGTCTCCAGCGTTTCGCTGATTTGTCCAAGCCAGGCACCGGTATCGCTGTCGGGGGTCTTGATGATCACTTTCAACGAAATTTCGTGCATGGGTCGCTTGGCATGATTTAGGTGCCGCAGGGCGCGGCGTGTTCACCGTCCAGTCTAATGGGCGTTTTCTACGTCTCAGGCAACCCTGGTCCTGCCCAATGGAGCCACACTGCTTTTACACTTTGCCCAGCGCCTGCTCCAAATCCGCCTTCAGATCACTGATGTGCTCAATCCCCACCGACAACCGCACCATCCCCTCGCTCACCCCCGCCTTGGCCAGTTCCTCTGGATTGAGCTGGCGGTGCGTGGTCGATGCCGGGTGCGTGGCCAGTGACTTCGCATCGCCAATGTTCACCAGGCGGGTGAACAGCTGCAGCGCATCGAGAAAACGCGCCCCCGCAGCACGCGGATCGGCATCGCTGTTCTTGACCCCAAAGCTCAAAATGCCCGACGCGCGCCCGCCCAACTGGCGCTGCACCAGCGCATGGTCCGGGTGTTCGGGCAGGCCGGCGTAGCGCACCCATTCGACCTTGGGATGGGCCTGCAGGTACTCGGCGATGGCCAGGGTGTTGTCGCAGATGCGGTCCATGCGCAGGGCCAGGGTTTCGATGCCTTGCCGGATGAGAAAGGCGTTCTGCGGTGCCAGCGCGGCTCCCGTGTTGCGTAGGGGCACGACGCGGGCGCGGCCGATGAAGGCGGCGGGGCCCCTGTGCAGACAGCCCCGTGGTAGCTCAGAACGGTCTCTTTCAGGCGCGGGAAGCCGGCCTTGTGCCCAGCCACCAAGGGAGCTTTGGGGGCCGTCTCAACTGCCCTGCTGCGGCCGCGTGCGGTAAAAATTCAGCGGCGTCTCACGCGCCTGGCTGTTGAGCACCTGGCGCTTGATCTTGCCCACCACGTGCATCTCGCAGGGCTTGCAGTCAAAGCGCAGGGTCAGTTTTTCCTTGCCGTTGATGAGCATCAAGGGCTCGGCCTTGATGGTGCCCTGCACGCCGGTGACGCCCTTGGCCTGCTTGGGGCACAGGCTCATCGAGAAGCGCACGCAGTGCTTGGTGATCATGAGGCTGACTTCGCCTTCTTCCTCGTGCGCCTCATACGTGGCGTCGATCACCTTCACGCCGTGGCGCACGTAGAAGTCGTGCGCCTTGTGGTTGAACACGTTGCCCAGAAAACTCAGCGTGTCCTCGGGGTACAGGGCCGGGGGCTCCACCGGGGTGGCGCGCTGCAGGCGCGTAAAACCCTTGGCGCGGTTGGCCTCCAGGTCGGCCAGCGCGTCGCGGCGCAGCGCGTTGACGGCCGATGCGGGGATGAACCAGGGCTGCGAGAGCTGCAGGCCCACGTCGTTCACCGCGAAGATGGTGGCGCCAAAGCGGGCCAGGTGCTCGCGCAGGCTGGCGTCGGCCTGGGTGGCGTCGGTGGCCGGCTGGTGCGCGTGGTCCAGTTGCGCGCCGCCGGCATAGCCGTCTTCGTCGGTCAGGGTCAGCGCAAAGCCGGTCGGCGTTTCGGACAGGTAGACCCACAGGCCGATGCGGCGGTCGCTCGACTTCTTGTCGAGCGTGCGCACCCAGTCCATGTCGCGGTTGCGGTTGATCTCGGTGCCCCGGCGCAGGTCCTTGAAGCCCTCCATCGGGTCTTTGGGGAACACGCGCCACTGCGTGGTGCTGCGCGGCGACACGGGTTCGGCCCGGTTGATGGCCATGCCCACCAGGTCCTTGTGCAGGTCGTAGTAGCACAGGCCGTCGCCGTTGTGCAGCACGGTCTCGGGGCTGCTCACTTCCAGCTCCACGAAATCGGCGCCCACCTTGGTGACCCAGCCGATGGCCTGGCCGGGGTTCTTGGGGGTGTCGAAGGCGCCGATGTCCTGCTTGCGGCCGGTGACGAAGTAGTCGGTGAACTCGCGGTTGAAGTTCTGCAGCGGGTCGGGCGTGAAGGTGAAGCTGGTGCGCCCGCTCGACGAGCGCGACAGCGGGTGGCCAGAGGACTCGCGCTCCTCCATGATGCCGTCGATGAGGGTGCGGTAGTGGGCCGTGATGTTCTTCACGTAGCCCATGTCCTTGTAGCGGCCTTCGATCTTGAAGCTGCGCACGCCGGCATCGATCAGCGCGCGCAGGTTGTCGCTCTGGTTGTTGTCCTTCATGCTGAGCACGTGCTTGTCGTGCGCGATGAAGCGGCCCTGCGCGTCGGTCACCTGGTAGGGCAGGCGGCAGGCCTGGCTGCAGTCGCCGCGGTTGGCGCTGCGGCCGGTCTGCGCATGGCTGATGTTGCACTGGCCGCTGTAGGCCACGCACAGCGCACCGTGGATGAAGAACTCGATGTTGGCGCGCCCCGGCGCGTCCACCGGGCCCAGGGCCATGTGGACGGCTGCGATCTGCTGCACCGTGAGCTCGCGCGCCAGCACGATCTGCGACAGCCCCGCGTCCTGCAGAAAGCGCGCCTTCTCGGGCGTGCGGATGTCGGTCTGCGTGCTGGCATGCAGCTGGATGGGCGGCATGTCGATTTCAAGCAGGCCCATGTCCTGGATGATCAGCGCATCGGCCCCGGCCTCGTAGACCTGCCAGGCCATCTGGCGCGCGTCTTCCAACTCGTCGTCGCGCAGGATGGTGTTGAGCGTGATGAAGATGCGGCTGTTGAAGCGGTGCGCGTGGCGTACCAGGCGCGCAATGTCACGGATGTCGTTGCCCGCCCCGGCGCGCGCGCCGAAGGCCGGGCCGCCGATGTAGACGGCGTCGGCACCGTGGTTGATGGCTTCGATGCCAATGTCCGCATCGCGCGCAGGCGCGAGCAGTTCGAGCTGGTGGGGCAAGAGAGACATGGGGCGCAATTATCCCAGCGGCGGCCACTCCCGGTCCAATGGGATTGCAATTAGCTCGACTAATGCTGTATGCAATTCTGTTGTGCAAGTCTGATGTACCGAAGACGGGATAGGATGGCGGCGCCTGGCCGGGCCTCTGGTCAGAGCGCTCTCCCTTGTCCTTGTTCATCCGGAGTTTTGCCCGTGTCTTTTGCTTACCGTTCGCGCTTTCATCTCTCACTGGTTGCTGCGGCAGCCGCCACCGTTGTCTGCTCCGCCGCCCTGGCGCAGGACGTGCAGGTCGTCAAGATCGCCCACGCGGGCCCGCTGTCGGGCGGCATTGCCCATATCGGCAAGGACACGGAAAACGGCGTGCGCCTGGCGCTCGATGACCTGAACGCGCAGAACCTGGTGATTGGTGGCAAGAAGATCAAGTTCGAGATCGCTGCCGAAGACGATGCGGGCGACCCGCGGCAGGCCACGGCCGTGGCGCAAAAGCTGTGCGACCAGAAGGTGGCTGGCGTGGTGGGCCACCTGCAGTCGGGCACCTCCATCCCCGCCGCATCGGTGTACGACAAGTGCGGTGTGCCGCACATCACGGCCGCTGCCACCAACCCCGACCTGACCAAGCCCGGCTACAAGACCACCTACCGCCTGATCGCCAACGACAGCGCGCTGGGTGCGGCGCTGGCCATCTTCTCGGCCGACCACCTCAAGCTCAAGTCCGTGGCCATCATCGACGACCGCACGGCCTACGGCCAGGGCGTGGCCTCGGTCTTCAAGGCCACGGCGCAGCAAAAGGGCCTCAAGGTGGTGGGCGAGGAGTTCACCACCGACAAGGCCACGGACTTCATGGCCATTCTCACCGCCATCAAGAACAAGAAGCCTGACGCCATCTTCTACGGCGGCCTCGACGCGCAGGCCGGCCCCATGCTGCGCCAGCTGGATCAGCTGGGCCTGGGCAACGTGAAGTTCTTCGGCGGCGACGCCCTGTGCACCGAAAAGCTGCCCGAGCTGGCTGGCAAGACGCCCGCCCTGAAGAACGTGACCTGCGCCACGGGCGGCGCCTCGGTTGCCAAGATGCAGGGCGGCGCCGACTGGAAGAAGCGCTACGACGCCAAGTTCCCCGGCCAGTTCCAGATCTACAGCCCCTACGCCTACGACGCGGCCATGGTGCTGGTCGATTCCATGAAGCGCGCCAACTCGGTGGACCCCAAGGTGTTCATCCCGTTCATCGGCAAGACCGAGTACAAGGGCGTGACGGCGAACATCGCCTTCACCAGCAAGGGTGAGCTGACCACGCCCGCCGTGACCCTGTACACCTACAAGGACGGTAGCCGCGTAGCGCTGAACTGATCTTTCAGCGCGCGGCTCCAGCCCGCCCTGCGCGCACCGCGCCAGGGCTGGTGCCATAGTGCTTGCGGAACAGCCGTGCCAGGCTGCTGGCATTGCCCAGGCCCACCTCGTCGGCAATGGCGGCCAGGCTGTGGTGCGAATTGGTCACGCGCCAGTGGGCGTGCTCCATGCGCATCTTCGTCCAGTGGTCATGGGCGCTCATGCCCATCTGCTCGGCGAACAGCCGGTCCAGCTGCCGGCGGCCGATGCCGATGCGCTCGGCGAGATCCGCCACGGTGAGGCCATCGGCCAGGGCGCTGCGCATCAGCGCCACCGCGCGCGACAGGTGGCGGGTGAGGTCGGGCCCTGCGCCTTCCATCGACTGCAGGTGGTGCGCCTGGTGCCGGGGCGCGTCCACCAGCATGTCGGCCAGGCCCTTGAAGGCGCGCACGCGGCCGCAGTGGCGTGAGAGCAGCTCCACCGCCATGTCGATGGCCGCCGTGCCGCCCGCGCAGGTGATGCGGTCGCGGTCGAAGCAATAGATCAGTTCATCGGCCACCACGATGCGCGGAAAGGCCTCGCGGAACTCGGCCACATGGCGCCAGTGCAGCGCCACGCGGTGGCCCTTGAGCAGGCCGGCCTCGGCCAGCAGAAAGCTGGCGTTGTCGATGGCCACGAGAGGCAGGCCCCACGATGCCGCCTTGCGCAGCAGCGGGCCATAGGCCTGAACATACGCGCGCGAGGCCTGCACCGTGCGGCTGCCAAAGACCACCAGGTAGTCGAACGCCGCCAGGTCCACGGCGTCGGCCGTGGTGTCCATGTTCACCTGCACGCCGCTGCTGGAGAGCACGGGCGCATCGTCGATGCCCAGCAGCGTCCAGGCGCAGTAGCGCTGGCGGCTGTGGTCCTCGTCGTCGGCCGAAAAGCGCAGCTTGTCCAGAAAGCCGCCAAAGGGCAGCAGCGCGAAGTCGGGCAGCGGCAGCAGCAACAGGCGCACGTCGGGGCGGGGCAGGGGGCTGGGGGCGCTCATGGGGGAGTCCAGTTTGGTATTGATAATAGCCAAATTCGATGCCATATGGACGACCCCACCCACCTAGACTGCAGACCATATTCAAGAAGATGGTGCCGCAATGGAACTGAAAATCTGGCTGGTCTACCTGCTCGCGGTCATCGGCCTGTCGCTGACCCCCGGCCCCAACAGCCTGCTGGTGCTGGCCCATGGCGCCCTGCACGGGCGGGCGCGCACGCTGTGGACCATTGGTGGCGGGGCGGTGGGTTTCGTGGCGCTGATCGGGTTGTCCATGCTGGGCATAGGCGCGCTGCTGCAATCGTCGGCCCATGCGCTCACGGTGATGAAATGGGTGGGCGGCGCCTATTTGGTATGGCTGGGCATCCAGCTGTGGCGGGCGCCGGCCATGCAGCTGGATGCTTTGCCGAGTGCCCGGGGCGAGCGGGTGGTCACGGGCGGCAGGCTGTTTCGGCAAGGACTGCTGGCCGCCATCTCCAACCCCAAGGTGCTGCTGTTCTACGGTGCGTTCCTGCCGCAGTTCATCGTGCCGGGGCGTGATCTGTGGCTGCAGTTCGTGGTCATGGCGGGCACCTTCGCGGCGGTCGAGTGCCTGGTGGAGTTCGGCCTGGCGAGCCTGGCGCACCGCATCCGCCCCTGGCTGCAACGCACGGGGCGCAAGTTCAACCGCGCCTGTGGGGCCTTGTTCGGGCTGATGGGAGCTGCGTTGCCGATGACGCATTGACCTCCTTCACCGCCGTCCCGGTTTACAGTGCGGGCTGCACAGTAAAACAAGCGGCTGACAAAACTCAGCGAAGCGGTTTTGGCTAGGCGCTGCGTCGCAGGCAGTACGGTAGTACGACAAGACGCAGCAACGACGCCAGAAGAGTTTTGTCAGTCGCGTACCGGGAGCAGGGAATGCGTGGATTGTTTGGTTTGGTGGGGCTGGTCGTGGTGCTGGCCATCGTGGGCATCATTGCCAAGAAGCAGTTGTCGGCCACGCGCGCACCTGCGGCGGCGCTGCAGCAGGCGCCCATCGCGGGCACCGGTGCATCGGCCCCGGTGATCAACCCCACAGGCAATGTGCGCGAGCAAAGCCAGCAGGTGCAGCAACAGATTCAGCAGCAGCTCGATGACATCATGAAGCAGCGCGCGCAGGCCCTGCCGGACGCCGACAAGTGACGGTGGTGGCTGTGGTGCTCACCGACGAAGACGGCATGCGCCTGGCGCTGGCCGAGGCGCGCGCCGCCGCCGATGCGGGCGAGGTGCCGGTGGGTGCCGTGGTCGTCAAGGACGGCCAGGTGATCGCTACCGGGCGCAATGCCCCCGTGCAGGCCAACGACCCCACGGCGCATGCCGAGATCGTGGCACTGCGCGCGGCCGCGCAGCGCCTGGGCAACTACCGGCTCGACGGCTGCACGCTCTATGTCACGCTGGAGCCCTGCGCCATGTGCAGCGGGGCGATGCTGCATTCGCGCCTGGCGCGCGTGGTGTTCGGTGCCTCGCAGCCGAAGACGGGCGCCGCAGGCTCGGTGCTCGACCTGTTCGCCCACACCGCCATCAACCACCAGACCCAGGTGCAGGGCGGGGTGCTGGCGGACGAATGCAGCGCACTGCTCACCGGTTTTTTTGGCGCACGGCGCAGCCAGCAGCGTGCCGACGCGCTGGCACGCCACCCGCTGCGCGACGACGCGCTGCGCACGCCCGATGCGGCCTTTGCCGACCTGCCCGGCTACCCCTGGGCCCCCAACTACGTGAGCGACCTGCCCGGCCTGGCCGGCCTGCGCCTGCACTACCTGGATGAAGGCCCGCACGACGCGCCGCGCACCTGGCTGTGCCTGCATGGCAACCCGGCCTGGAGCTATCTGTACCGCCACATGCTGCCCGTGTGGCTGGCGGCGGGCGACCGCGTGGTGGCGCCCGACCTGATTGGCTTCGGCAAGAGCGACAAGCCCAAGAAGGAGGCCGTGCACCGCTTCGAATGGCACCGCCAGGTACTGCTGGAGCTGGTGGAGCGCCTCAACCTGCAGCGCACCGTGCTGGTGGTGCAGGACTGGGGCGGCATTCTGGGCCTGACCTTGCCCATGGACTGCCCAGAGCGTTTTGACGGCCTGCTGGTGATGAACACGCTGCTCGCCACCGGCGACGTGCCGCTGCCACAGGGCTTTGTGGATTGGCGCGCCATGTGCCGCGACAAGCCTTTGTTCGGCGTGGGCCGGCTGCTGGGGCGCGGGAACCCGCAGTTGTCTACCGCCGAGTGCGCGGCCTACGACGCACCCTTCCCCGACAAGGGCTACCGCGCGGCGCTGCGCGCCTTCCCCGAGCGGGTACCCGCCGGGCCCGATGACCCGGGAGCCGCACTGTCGCGCCAGGCCCGCGATTTCTGGCGCCAGCAATGGCAGGGCCAGAGCCTGATGGCGGTGGGCGCGCAGGACCCGGTGCTGGGCCCGGCGACCATGCAGGCACTGCAAAAGGACATCCGCAACTGCCCCGATCCCGTCGTGCTGCCGCAGGCCGGGCACTTCGTGCAGGAGCATGGGCGGGGCATTGCCGAACGGGCTGTGGAATACTTCGCACCCTGACCGCACGCCAGCGCCGCTTTCTGCGGCCCGCCAGCGGCATTCCATTCCACGGAGCAGGCCCGATACTGGCGCCTGAACGCTTTGCACAACGATCACGACGACCACCACCATCACGACCACGCCGATTGCGACCATGACCATGGTCCCAAGCACATCTATATCTACTCGCCGTCCAGCGCCGTGCGCGACAAGGCGGCTTTCAAGCGCGGCATTGCCCGCCTGAAGGCCCTGGGCCACGAGGTGGAGGTGGATGTGGATGCACTGGCCAGCCACACCCGCTTTGCCGGCGACGACGACACCCGCCTGGCCGCCATCCACCGCGCGGCCGCCAGCGGCGCGCATGTGGCATTGATCTCGCGCGGGGGCTATGGGCTGTCGCGCATCCTGTCGGGCATCCGCTACAAGGCGGTGGCCAAGGCCATCGACAAGGGCATGAAGTTCGTCGGCCTGAGCGATTTCACGGCCTTCCAGAATGCGCTGCTGGCGCAGACCGGCGCCGTGAGCTGGGCCGGCCCCGCCCTGGGCGCCGACTTCGGCGTCGCGGGCGAGCCCGACGACATCATGGAGGCCTGCTTCGACGACCTGCTGACCGGCCACGGCGAAGGCGCGGGCTGGCGCATGCACCGCGAAAAGCCCCATGCCACCACCGGCAAGCCGGCCGTGCCCGACATCTACGTGAAGAGTGCCCAGCTGTGGGGCGGCAACCTGGCGGTGCTGGCATCGCTGGTGGGCACACCCTACCTGCCCAGCGTGAAGGGCGGCATCTTGTTCCTGGAAGACGTGAACGAGCACCCCTACCGCATCGAGCGGCTGCTGACGCAGTTGCTGCACGCGGGCGTGCTGGCGCAGCAAAAGGCCGTGGTGCTGGGCCAGTTCACCCAGTTCAAGCTGGTGCCGCACGACAAGGGCTACAAGCTGCAATCGGTGGTGGACTGGCTGCGCAGCCAGATCAAGGCGCCCGTGCTCACCAACCTGCCGTTCGGGCATGTGGAGACCAAGGTGCTGCTGCCCGTGGGGGCCACGGTGTCACTGTCGGTGGAAGAGCGCGACGCGCTGATTTATTGGGGGCATCTGTAGGCCCTGCACAAAGGCGCTGCGCGCCGCAGGGGCTTGCCGCTCAGGATGCCGACGACGCGCGTGCCACCGGCGTACCCAGGGCGCGCGGCAACAGACCCTGGAACAGGAGTGTCACCTGCGCGATGACGTTTTTGGCAGAAGGCTCGCCCTGCAAGGGGACCAGGGTGCTCTGCAGGTCGGTGCGCAGGTACCACAGCGCCTCGATGTCGCCCGCATAGCGCAGGCGGATGTTCATGCGCGCCACTTCGCAGCCGGAGAAGCCCGACAGGCTGCCGATCATGGCGCGGCGCACTTCCTCCAGTTGCTGGTCACGCACCCAGGCGGTCGACGCGGGTGCGTCACGGCCAATGAGGCCGTGCAGGCTGCTGCCGCGTACGTAGGGTTTGTTCCAGCGCATGGAATGGTTCTTCACCATAAATAAGTAACAAGGGACTCAAGGTACGTGGCCGACTGCGCAAATGCAAGGGGGCCGCTCCCGCTTTTCGCATAAAGCCAACAAGCCTCGATAGCTTTTTGCAAACAATTGCAAACTTTCGATTTGTTTTTGAATGTAGTACGAATGGATTAAGCAGAAGTCATGCCCGGTGCTCTGAACGCTTCGAACCATCCACCGGCAACTGCTTGCAAAGCGCTGCTGGCCTGTGAGTGCGGGCGAAACCATGCCGTGTGGCTTCGCCAGCAAAGACCGCCCGGCCGGGCCGCCGTGGCCTCTGCGCAGGGCCGTTGCCAGGCGTGTGCAGCCGCAGTGGCGCCATGCGCTCTGTGGGCGCTTGAACTAAACTGATTCACATGAAGTTACCTGCGCTTGCGTACCCATGACGGTTTTATCGACGGTGGTCTTTGCCGACATTTCCGGCAGTACGTCGTTGTACGAGACGCTGGGGAACGAGCGCGCCACCGAAGCGGTGACGCAGCTGACCCAGTGGATTGCCGACACCATCGAAGCCAATGCCGGCCGCGTCGTCAAGAAACTGGGCGATGGGGTGCTGGGCATCTTTGGCGATGCCGCCGGTGCCGTTTCGGCCATGGCCGAGATGCAGCGCATGCACCTGGCGCGGCTGGACCGCTGGCCCCACCCCCTGCGCATGGACATCCGCGTGGGCGTGGCCAGTGGCGAGGTGGTGGATGTCGATGGCGATTGCTATGGTGACGCCGTGAACGTGGCCTCTCGCCTGTGCGAGCGGGCCGGCCCGTCCGAGATCTGGGCCACCGAAACGGCGGTACTGCTGGCAGGCGCTGCGGCCTCGGTCTGGTACCGCAAGCTGGGGATGATGGAAATCCGTGGCAAGGCCGAAACCCTGATGCTCTACCAGGTGGAGTGGCGCCAGGACGAGGAGCCCGACTCGCTCACCATGCAGTCGGCGCTGATCAGCAGTTTCTCGCCCGTCGATTCCATCCTGGGGCAGATCCAGTTCTCCTGGCATGGGGTGGATCTGTCGTTCAGCTCGGCCGATGCCCCCGTGCATGTGGGCCGAGCCACCGAGATGCAGCTGCGCATCAATGACCCCCGCGTGTCGCGCCTGCACGCCCGCATCGACTGGCGCAACAGCGGTTTCGTGCTGACCGACATGAGCAGCTTCGGCACCTGGGTGCGCTTCGAGGGCAGCGACTCGCCCGTGCGCCTGCGCCGCGATGCCTGCATCCTGCACGGCACGGGGGAGATTGCGCTGGGCGTCTCTTTCAGCGAGTCCACTGCGCCCAAGATGCGCTTCCAAGTGGTGGGCGGCAACGTGCATCTCGGCTGAAGGCTGGAATGCCGCCTGCGGGCTGGCGAGGATCGGTGCGCTTTCAGCGCCTGCGTACGTTCTGACACAATCGCTGGCACAAGAAAACCCGAGACAAGACAGGACGCAACAATGGCGTGGATCAAGAAAACGGCCGTGGGCCTGGTGGCTGCGGCCTTGCTGGCGGGTGCGGGCGCTGCCATCTACGTGCAGCGCACGTTTGCGGTGGTGGACGGCAAGATCACCGTCGCCGGCCTGGCCCAGCCCGTGAGCGTGCGGCGCGACGGCGCGGACGTGACGCACATCGGCGCGCAAAGCCCGCAGGATGCCTGGTTCGCCATGGGCTATGTGCATGCGCAGGAGCGCACCTGGCAGCTGGAGTTCAACCGCCGTGTGATGCATGGCCAGCTCTCCGAAGTGTTTGGCGAAGCCACGCTGGAGACCGACAAGCTCATGCGCTCGCTGGACATCATCGGCACGGCGCGCAAGCAGTACGCCGGTTTGCCCCTGTACGCCCGCGAGGCGCTGCAGGCCTACAGCAAGGGCATCCATGCCTTCCACAAGGACCGACCGCAGGCCCTGCCGCCCGAGTTCCTGGTGCTGGGCGCCAAGCCCGGTGGCGAGGCCGGCGCGGTGTGGGAGCCCGAGGACAGCGTGGGCTGGGCGCTGATGATGGCGCTGGACCTGGGCGGCAACTGGGGCAATGAATTCGCGCGCCTTTCCGTGGCCCGCACGCTCGATACCGACCGGCTGTGGCAGCTGATGCCGCCGTACCCCGGCGAGCCACCCGCCGCATCGGCCGACCTGGCGGCGCTGTACCGGCAACTGGGCGTTTACCGCAGCGATGCCGCTGCCGCCGCGCCCAGCGCCGGTCTGGCCCGTGGCGCCGCGCTGCAGGCCCGAAAGCCCGACGCTGCGCCTGCGGCAGAGCAGGGCGGCAACCCGCTCTCGCGCCAGATCAGCGCCGGCATGCTGGCCTGGGCCGATGAGCTGACGCACAACGCTGGCACCAGCGATGGCAAGGGCAGCAACAACTGGGTGGTGGCAGGTTCACGCACCGAAAGCGGCAAGCCCCTGCTGGCCAACGATCCCCACCTCTCGCTGAGCGCGCCCGCCATCTGGTACTTCGCGCGCCTGCAGGCGCCGGCCGGCAAGGCGTCGGACGGTTCGCCGATCGCCGCCATCGATGCCATGGGGGCCACCCTGCCGGGCCTGCCCTTCGTGGTGCTGGGCCGCACCGCCAGCGTGGGCTGGGCCTTCACCAACACCAGCCCCGACGTGCAGGACCTGTACCTGGAGCAGATCAACCCGGCGGACGCCACGCAGTACCGCACGCCCGAAGGCTGGGCGCCGTTCGCCGTGCGCAAGGAGACCATCCGCGTCAAGGGCAAGCCCGACGTGGAGATCGCCCTGCGCAGCACGCGCCACGGCCCGGTGCTCAGCGATGCACAGAAGTCGCACGCCGACGTGCTGGACCTGAAGAAGTACGTGCTGGCCCTGCGCTGGACGGCGCTGGAGGCGGACAACCAGACCGTGCTGGCGGGACTGATGGTCAACCAAGCCACCACGGTGGAGGACCTGTTCGCTGCCTTTGAGCACCACCAGGCGCCCATGCAGAGCGTGCTGGCGGCCGACGTGAGTGGGCGCATCCGCTTCCAGGCCATGGGCCGCGTGCCCGTGCGCGCGCCGGACAACGACATCCGCGGCGTGGCCCCATCGCCCGGTTGGGACGCGCGCTACGACTGGAAGGGCTGGCTGCCGCTGGACCAGACCCCGCAGGACGAGGGCGCCAAGGGCTGGATCGCCACGGCCAACCAGCGCGTCACGCCGCCCGGCTACCCCCACTACCTGGCGCAGGACTGGGTGCTGCCCTACCGCTACGAGCGCATCGCCGAGCTGATCGAGGCACGCCCTCGGCATACCGCTGCCAGCCTGCAGGCCATCCAGCTCGACATCACCTCGCTGGCCACCCGGCGCCTGCTGCCGCACCTGCAGCAGGCCCAGTCCAGCCACCGGCTGGCCGCCAGGGCGCAGGCCCTGCTCAAGGACTTTGACGGCGTGATGGACGCCGGGCGTGCAGCGCCACTGGTGTTTGCCGCCTGGGCCGACGAGCTGGCGCGTGGTGTGATCATTCCGCGCATTGGCGAGGCACGCTTTGCCGCCACCTATGGCAAGCGCGACTACCGCGCCGGCATCGAAGGCATCCTGCAGCGCAACGACACCTGGTGGTGCCAGCCCTCCACCTGCGCGGAGCAGGCCGGCGCCGCCCTGGGCCGTGCGCTCGATCGCCTGCAGGCCGCCTATGGCGCCGACCCGGCCGCGTGGCGCTGGGGCGATGCCCACCCCGCGCTCAGTGCCCACCGGCCTTTTGGCAGTGTGGCGGCATTGGCGCGCTTCTTCGACGTGAGCGTGCCATCCCATGGCGACGGCTACACCGTGAACGTGGGCCAGTACAACGCGGGCGAGGCCAAGGGCCCCTTCGCCAACCGCCACGCCGCGTCGCTGCGCGCCATCTACGACCTGGCGGACCTGGAAAAATCGACCTTCATCTACCAGACGGGGCAAAGCGGCCTGGTCTTCTCGCCGCGCTACCGCGACATGGCGACTGCCTGGGCGGGGTCTGGCACCCGGCTGCTGCAGCGCCAGCCAGCGCGCTTCAGCCACTCCCTGACGCTCGCGCCGGCGCCTTGAGCCAAGAACAGTTTCCAAGGATTTCCATGGGTTTCGTACCGTTGATCGAAGTGACCCGGGGCGCCCTGGTCGAATGCCAGCACTGGGGTGCCGTGGCCGTGGCCAACCGCGCGGGCAGGCTGCTCGCCCAGGTGGGCGACCCGCAGTCGGTGGTGTTCACGCGCTCCACCATCAAGGCTTTCCAGGCGCTGCCCTTCATGCAGTCGGGCGGTGCCCGTGCGCTGGGCTGGGGCCCTGCCGACTTGGCGCTGCTGTGCGCCAGCCACAACGGCGAGCCCATGCATGTGGCGCAGGTGGAGCACATGCTGGCCAGCGTGGGGCAAACCCACCACGCGCTGCGCTGCGGCTGCCACCGGCCGCTGTTTGCCGAGCTGGGGCTCGGCTCCCTGCCGGCGGACTTCGTGCCCGACGAACGCCACAACAACTGCAGCGGCAAGCACGCCGGCTTCGTCGCTTACTGTGTGCAGCAGGGCTTGCCGCTGGACGACCACCTGGACCCCGGGCACCCGCTGCAGGCAGCGATCCGTGGCTATGTGGCCCAGGCCGTGGGGTTGGAAGTGAATGACCTGGCCGCCGGCACCGACGGCTGCTCGGCCCCGAACTACGCCATGCCGCTGGCCAACCTGGCGCGCGGCTATGCACGCCTGGCCGGCGGTGCGCCGGACACCGATCTCGACGAGAGCCTCACGGCGCTGGCCGATGCCATGGTGGTACGGCCCGAGCTGGGCTCGGGCACGGGTCGGCACGACCTCGACTTCATGCGCGTGGGCGCCGGAGACTGGGTCTCCAAGACCGGGGCCGATGGCGTGCAGGTGGTGGGCAGCCGCAGTCGGGGCGAGGCCTTCGCGCTCAAGATCATGGATGGCAATATGCCCGCCCAGGTGGCGGCGGCCGTCGAAGTGATGGACCAGCTCGGCTGGCTCAGCGATGCGCAGCGCTCTGCGCTGGCCACTCGCCGCTCGGCGCACCTGGTCAATCCGAAGGGGATCGAGGTGGGTACCCGCCGGCCGGTGTTCAGGCTCGGTACCGCTGCAGCCTGACGCGAGGCTCAGGAGGGCAGGTTGGCGAGAGGGTAGGCCGCATCCGCTGCCGGGAAAAAGGTGGCGAACGGCTCCGAGTCCGGCAACACGTACACCACCCCCGCCTCGCGCCCGAACCAGGGCGCAACGCAGCGGTTGTAGAACTCGGCGGGCGAATTCACGCAGCCATTGCTGATGCGCCGCTCTGCCAGCACGGGGCTGGCCAGGCGCTGCACGCGGCGCTCGGCCGGGGCGCCGCGCACACGGTGCAGCGAGACGGCTGCATCGTAGTCGATCCACACGATGTCATGGCCCTGCAGGTTGCTGCCGGGCTCGCTCACGAAGCGGCCCGCTGGCGTGGTGCGCTCGTGCGACCGGATCTGTGACAGCGGCTTCTGGCCGATGCCAGGTGCCGAGCGGTCGCCCAGGGCCGAGCCCAGCAGCACCGGCGCGCTGCCGGCGTAGCCGCCTGCGGGGCCGAACACGTGGATGGTGGCGGCAGGCTTGTCGATCACGGCAAAGGCCATGCCCTGGTGGTTGGCGCTGGCGGCCACCCAGCGCACCAGGCGCTGTGCATCCACCGAGGCGCCTGAGCGGCTCCACGGGTCAGCCGCCGCCAGGGCAGCGGGTGACCAGGCGGCCGCTGCCAGCAACACTCCGGCGCTGGCCAGCAGGGCGCGGCGCGGCACGGCGCAGGGCTGCTGTGCGCTTGAAAGCGCCAAAAATTCACGGACGGGGGAGGCGATATCGGTTGGGCAGGTCATGGTGCCCCCCAATCGTAGCGGTTTGTGCCAATAATGGCGCTACCCGCGACTTCCGCAAGGCCCCCGGGCCTGTGACCACCATGTTCGATCGCATTCGCCAGGCTTTTGCCGGCACCGCCGCCGACGCTGATTCCACTCTGGGCCATGCGGGACCGGTCACCGGCGCGCAACTGGCCCGCTGGATCGCAGAGCAGGGCTTGCACAGCGTGCCGCAGCCGGTCGAAGGCCATTTCGACGTGGGGGGCGACATACTGGGCCGCCCCTGGCGACTGGAGGGCAGCACCTCCACGCGCGACTACATCCTGGGGCTGGAACTGCGCGGGCGCGCCGACGTGGATGCCGACCCCGACGCCGCCGTGCTGGTGCTCAACCGCCCGCTGCGCGACGCGCTCGAGCGCCATGCCTACAACGCCATCACCGACAGCCTGCAGACCAGCGTGGACGCGCGCCTACCGGAGGAGATGCGCTGGCTGTCCATGTTCGACGAGGTGTCCTGGCCCGAGTTGCCTGGCTCGTTCCGGCGCCATTTCGCCGTGGTGGCCGAGCGCATCGAGCATGCCGAGCGCTGGATCCACGCGCACCTGGTGTCCGAGCTGCTCAACGCGGTAGAGGGCGAGCAGGGCGCGCTGCGCTCGGAAACCCCCATGGTGCTGATGCTTGCGCGCGGCCGGGTCTACCTGCGCACCGAGCACACGCGCCGCTCCCTGTCCGAAATCGTCCATGCCCGTTCGGTGCTGCTGACGGCAGCCCAGGCCGCCGCGCAGCACCTGCCGGCACCGCCGGTGGACCTGGATTCCTGACCTGCGGTCCCTCCTTCAGGGGGCAGGCTTCTGCGAATCTCCCGCCTGCGGCGCCGGGGCTCGCAGTGCTCCTATCATCAGGGCCTGCGTTCCATAGAGATTTCGAATGACCACACCCTCTGTCCGCGCCATTGGCGGGACCACCCCTTACACCGTAACTCTGGTCGATGAGGCCGGGCATACCTGGCTGGGCGACGAGCCTGCGGAGATTGGCGGGGCCGATGCCGGGCCTTCCCCCTTCCACCTGCTGCTGTCGAGCCTGGGGGCGTGCACCGTCATCACCCTGCAGATGTTCGCTGCGCGCAAGCAATGGCCCTTGGCCGGTGTGGAGGTGGCCCTGCAGCTCAACCCCGCCGGCACGCCCGCCAGCGGCAGCGACATCACGCGCACGATCACTTTGTCGGGCGCGCTGAGCGAGGAGCAGCGCGAGCGCCTGTTGCAGGTGGCCAATGCCTGCCCGGTGCACAAGCTGCTGACCGGTGAGGTGCGCATCGCTTCTGCGCTCGTTGAACCAAGCTGACGCCGTGCGCCAGCGCAGAGCCCCTGCGCTGCGCGCAGGGGCAGGGCTTGCTCAGCTGCCGCGCGTGATGGGCACGCCGGCATCGCGGCCGTAGGCGCCGTACTTGCCCAGCTCCCACTTGGCGATGGCGTTGCGGTGCACTTCGTCCGGGCCGTCGGCAAAGCGCAGGGTGCGCGCACCGGCGTAGGCGTAGGCCAGCGGGAAGTCGTCGCACATGCCGCCGCCGCCATGCACCTGCATGGCCCAGTCGATGACCTGGCAGGCCATGCTCGGGGCCACCACCTTGATCATGGCGATCTCGGTCTTGGCGACCTTGTTGCCGGCCACGTCCATCAGCCATGCGGCCTTCAGGGTCAAGAGGCGTGCCATGTCGATCTTGCAGCGGGCCTCGGCGATGCGTTCCTGCGTCACGGTCTGCTGTGCCACGCTCTTGCCGAAGGCGATGCGCGAGCTGGCGCGCTTGCACATCAGTTCCAGGGCGCGCTCGGCCAGGCCGATCAGGCGCATGCAGTGGTGGATGCGTCCAGGGCCAAGGCGGCCCTGGGCGATCTCGAAGCCGCGGCCCTCGCCCAAGAGGATGTTGGAGACCGGCACGCGAACGTTCTCGAAGGTCATCTCCACATGGCCGTGGGGCGCATCGTCGTAGCCGAACACGTTGAGTGGGCGGATGATGGTGATGCCCTTGGCATCGGCGGGCACCAGCACCATGCTCTGCTGCGAATGGCGGGGGGCGTCGGGGTCGCTCTTGCCCATGGTGATGAACACGGCGCAGCGCGGGTCGGCCGCGCCCGAGATCCACCACTTGCGGCCGTTGATCACGTACTCGTCGCCATCGCGCTCGATGCGCGTCTCGATGTTGGTGGCATCGCTCGACGCGACGTCGGGTTCGGTCATCGCAAAGGCCGAGCGGATCTTGCCTTCCAGCAGCGGCTTGAGCCAGCGCGCCTTGTTGGCATCGTCGCCGTAGCGGGCGATGGTCTCCATGTTGCCGGTGTCGGGCGCGGAGCAGTTGAACACTTCGCTGGCCCATGGCACGCGGCCCATGATCTCGGCCAGGGGGGCGTATTCCTGGTTGGTCAGGCCGGCGCCTGCATAGCCCGATGCGGCGGCACTGTCCACCGGCAGGAACAGATTCCACAGGCCGGCGGCCTGGGCCTTGGGTTTGAGGTTCTCGATGGTGGACAGGGCCGTCCAGCGCTTGCCTGCGGCCGTGTTGGCCGCCAGCTCGTTCTTGTACGCCGCCTCGTTGGGGTAGATATGCTCGTCCATGAACTGGAGCAGTCGGGCCTGCAGGTCCTTGGTCTTGGGGGAATAGTCAAAGTCCATGGGGAGTCTCCGTCAAAAAATTCGTGGAAGAAATTCGGGCCGCATCGGCGGTCAGCTGCGCTGGGCGAACGACCAGGCCAGCTCGGCCATGGGCCGTGCGGTGTCGCCCGAGGCCTTGGCCTGGGCGCTGGAGGCGGTACCTGCCTCCACCCGCTTGGCAATGCCCTGCAGGATGGCGGCGATGCGGAACATGTTGTAGGCCAGGTAGAAGTTCCAGTCGGCAGCGAGCGCCTCGGGCGTGGTGATGCCGGTGCGTTCGCAGTACAGGCGGATGTAGCTGTCCTCGTCGGGGATGCCCAGCGCCGCGATGTCCATGCCCGCGATGCCGCGGCCCATGCCGGCAGGGATGTGCCAGCTCATGCAGTGGTAGCTGAAGTCGGCCAGCGGGTGGCCCAGGGTGGACAGCTCCCAGTCGAGCACGGCGATCACGCGCGGCTCGGTGGGGTGGAACATCAGGTTGTCCAGGCGGTAGTCACCGTGCACGATGGAAACATGGCCCTCGTCGCGCGCGCTGGCCGGCATGTGCGCGGGCAGCCATTCCATGAGCCGGTCCATCTCTTCGATGGGCTGGGTGATGGAGGCCACGTACTGCTTGCTCCAGCGGCCGATCTGGCGGTCGAAGTAGTTGCCGGGCTTGCCATAGCTGGCCAGGCCCCGCTCGGCGAACTTCACGCTGTGCAGCGCGGCGATCACGCGGTTCATCTCGTTGTAGATGTCGCCGCGCTCGGAGGGTGTCATGCCGGGCAGCGACTGGTCCCAGAGCACGCGGCCCTGCATGCATTCCATGATGTAGAAGGCGCGGCCGATCACCGACTCGTCCTCGCACAGCACATGCATTTGCGGCACGGGCACATCGGTACCCGCCAGGCCGCTCATCACCGCGAACTCGCGCTCCACCGCGTGGGCCGAAGGCAGCAGCTTGGCCACCGGGCCCGGCTTGGCGCGCATCACGTAGCTTGCCTTTGGGGTCACCAGCTTGTAGGTGGGGTTGGACTGCCCGCCCTTGAACATCTCCACGGTCATCGGGCCTTCGAAGCCCTGCATGTGGGTGGTGAGCCAGGCGGTGAGGGCGTCGACGTCGAATGCGTGCTGCTCCGACACCGCGCGGGTGCCGACGAAGTGGTCAAAATTGCTCATGTATTGGGGTTCCCCACGCGGGTTGTCGCGTGCTTGTCTCTGTCCACCGGCAGGCGCAGGCGGTGGTGTTCTTGAGGGTGGCGAGGGCCGTGCCGGCCTTCGCTGCGGCCCAATTCAGGTATCGGCGTCCGCGATGCGCATCAGCGCTTCTCGGTCGCGAATGACGAGGCCGCCCGGTTCGATGCGGATGGCGTCCTCGCGCTCCATCGACTTGAGTTCCTGGTTCACGCGCTGGCGCGATGCGCCCAGCAGTTGCGCCAGTTCTTCCTGCGCCAGTTGCAGGCCGATGCGCATCTCGCTGCCGTCCGACAGGCTGGGCACGCCGTAGCTGCGCACCAGGTGCACCAGCTGTTTGGCCAGGCGCGAGCGCAGGGGCAGGGTGTTGAGGTCTTCCACCAGGCCGAAGAGCTGGCGTATGCGCCGTGCATGCAGGCGCAGCATGGCTTCGTAGAGCTCGGTGTGCGCCGCCAGGATCTTGCGAAAATCGGCCTTGGCCACGCACAGGATGGTGGTGTCCCCATGGGCATAGGCATCGTGCGTGCGCCGGTCCCCGTCGAAGATCGCCACGTCGCCGAACCAGATGCCCGGCTCCACGTAGGTCAGCGTGATCTGCTTGCCCGAGATAGAGGTGGAGCTCACCCGCACCGCACCACGCGCGCACGCAATCCACTCCTCGGGCGGGTCCCCGCGGGCGGCTATGAGGCCGCCATCCTTGAAGCGTTTGACGTAGGCACATCGGAGGATGTCGTGGCGTAGAGAAGGTGATAGGGATGAAAACCAGCGACCTGAGTTGATCGCTTCACGTTCTTCGATGGTAAGAATCGGGTCGTCCATGGCCTGTCTTTTGCGTGACTAGAAACAGCCCCATTGTCGCGTGAGGGACCGGCGCGCCGCGTCAGGGTTGTCACCTGAGCGTCTTGGATATCTGTTGGTGCGAACGCGAGCGCAAACACACACGGCCCTGTGCAAGGGCCGTGTGTGTGCGGTGAAGACAAGGTTTGCGCCCAGGGCAGGGCGATTGAGCCTACTCGTAGGTCGGCGTGCGCTTGTCGAGAAAGGCCGATATGCCCACGCCGCCGTTGGCGTGGTGCAGGTTCTTCACGAAGTGGTCGCGCTCGCTCGCGAGGTGTTTCGTGAGGTGGTTGCCGGGCGCATCGCCCAGCAGTTCCTTGATGCTGGCCAGTGCGTTCGGTGCGCGCGCGTTCAGGCGCTCGGCCAGGGCCATGGCGACTTCGAGCGCGCTGCCCGGATCGGCCAGCTGGTTGACCACGCCCAGCGCGTGCAGGCGCTCGGCGGGGACGCGGTCGCCGCACATCAGGATCTCGGTGGCGATCTGGCGCGGCAGGGCCTGCGCCAGGCTCCAGCTGGCGCCGCCATCGGGCGACAGGGCCACGTTGCTGTAGGCCATCACGAACACGGCGTTGCGCGCGGCCACCACCATGTCGCAGGCCAGCGCCAGCGAGAAGCCCGCGCCCGCTGCCGCTCCTTCCACTGCCGCGATGATGGGCTTGGGGTAGGTGCGCACCATCTCGATCCAGTTGTGCAGGCCTTCGATGCTCTGCGCCTGCACCTCGGGCAGCTCCTGGCGGTTGGCCAGCAGGCGCTGCAGGTTGCCGCCCGCGCAGAACATGCTGTCCGAGCCCGTGATCACCACGCTGCGGATGTCGTCGCTGTTCTCGGCCACGCTCAGGGCCTCCACGCCGGCGGCGTAGATCGCAGGCTCGATGGCGTTGCGCCGCTCGGGGTTGTGGATGGTCAGGACCAGGGTCTTGCCCTGGCTGGTGCTTTTGAGTTCTGCGGGCATCTTGTCTCCGGGTAAAGGCTTTGGACGGCTGTTGTCAGGTTTTCACGGGGCTACGCATCGTCTTCAGCTTATCGAACAGGGCGCGGCCCAAGCCAGGGCAGCCGTGCAAGGGCCGCCCCGCCGCACTGGCTGCGTCCCCCTTCCCGAATTGCACAGCCATTCGAGAGAAGGGGGACGGCGCGAAGCGACTCAGGGGGATGTACCGAATCAAGCTTCTTCGACGTGCGTCAGGCTCAGGCCGATGGCACCGCGGCGGCGCAGCCAGGGGCTGGGGCGGTAGCGGGTGTCGCCATACACGGTCTGCATGTTGAACAGCACTTCCAGGATGTTGGTCGGGCCCCAGCGGTCGCCCATGGCCAGTGGGCCCAGGGGGTAGCCCAGGCCCAGGGTGACGGCGGTCTCCAGGTCGCGCGGGCTGCAGATGCCCTGCTGGCAGATGTCGCTGGCGATGTTGACGATGGTGGCCACCACGCGCTGGGTGACGAAGCCGCCGCTGTCGCGGATCACGCTCACCGGCTTGCCGTCGCGGGCGAACAGGGCGTGCGCGGCGTTGCGGATGTCCACGCGCGTGGCGGGGTTGGTGGCCAGCACGCGGCGCTTGGTGGCGGCTTCTTCCACCAGCATGTCGATGCCGATGGTGCGCGCCGGGTCCAAGCGCTCCACCACGGCCACGGTGGTCACGTCAAAGCCCAGGGGGGCCACGAGGGTGAGGGCCGTGGGCGACGGCGAGGTGCCGGTTTCGATGGTGGCGCCCAGGTCCTTGAGCAACTGGTACAGCTCGGCCCGGCGTGCGGCGCGGGGCGACACCCACACCGGCGGGATCTCGGCCACCACGGGCACCGGGGGCTCGGCGGGCACCTGGGCCACGCCCTTGTCGTAGCGGTAGAAGCCTTCGCCGACCTTCTTGCCCACCACGCCGCCGGCCAGGCGCTGCGCAGTGATCACGCTGGGGCGGTAGCGCGGCTCGTCGTAGTACTGTTGATAGATGGATTCCATCACCGGGTGCGAAACGTCCAGTGCCGTCAGATCCATGAGCTCGAACGGCCCGAGCTTGAAGCCCACCTGGTCGCGCAGGATGCGGTCGATGGTGGCGAAATCGGCCACGCCTTCGCCCACGATGCGCAGGGCTTCGGTGCCGTAGCCGCGCCCGGCGTGGTTGACGATGAAGCCCGGCGTGTCCTGCGCCTGCACGGGCGTGTGGCCCATCTGCTTGGCGTAGGCCGACAGGGCGGTGCAGACAGCCGGCTCGGTCTTGAGCCCGGCAATCACCTCCACCACCTTCATCAGCGGCACGGGGTTGAAGAAGTGAAAGCCCGCCAGGCGCCCGGGCCGCTGCATGCCTGCGCCAATCGAGGTGACCGACAGGGAGGATGTGTTGGTTGCCAGCACGGTGTCAGCGCCGACGACCTTCTCCAGGTCGGCAAACAGGCCGCGCTTCACATCCAGCCGCTCGACGATGGCCTCGATCACCAAGTCGCACTGCGCCAGGCCGGCCGCATTGTCAACAATGTGCAATTGCGCAGACCAGGCCGTGGCCTGCTCTGCAGAAATGCGATTTTTCCCTACGAGTTTTTGCCACTGGTCGTGGATACTGTCTTTGGCGGCAAGTGCTGCACCATCTTGGGCATCCAGCAAAAAAACCTGGCTGCCGGCCTGGGCAGCGATCTGTGCAATACCGCGACCCATGGCGCCCGAACCCACGATGCCGACATTGAGAAACTGAATTTTCATAGCGCCATTATGGCTGTGGACATGCCTGCGCACTTATGTGCAAGAATGGGCTGCGCTCAAAACAGAAATTATTGTGAATATCCGTAACACCATTCTGGGAGCCGGTTTGTGGGTGGTTGCCATGGGCGCCTCGGCGCTTTCAATGGGCAACGGGCGGGGCGCCGTGGTGATCGGCTCGCCCGTCGATCTGGTCTTCGACATCCAGCCAGACCAGGGCTCTGACGTCGCATCGTCATGTATCGGTGCCACCCTGGTCGCGGGCGACACCCCCATCAGCGCCTCCCGGGTGCGCGTGACGCCCCAGGCCGAATCGGCCGGGCGCGCGGCCTCCGTCCGCGTACAGACCACCTCTGTGGTCGACGAGCCCGTGTTGACCGTCACGCTCACCGCAGGCTGTGCAGGCAAGGTCACGCGCAGCTACACCTTTTTGGCAGACCCCCCTGCGCGCCTCCCCCCTGTTGCCCCTGGGCAACTGCCGGCGGTGCCGGCAGCACTGCCGGGCACCCTCGCTGCGGGCGCATCGGGCCTGGCCGGTGCTTCTTCCCCACTCGATCGCAATGCTGCCGGTGCAGCAGCCCGTGGCGCTGGCGCAGCGCCCACCCGGGCGGCACCGGCCAGCGCCGCTGCAGTGCGTGCCCCGCGTGCCGCCGCTACTGCACCCGCCCGCACCAATGCGCGCGTGCTCGCCGGTGCGCAGGCACCCGCCCCAGCAGCCGCCGGCCCGCGCCTGGTGCTGGAGCCCCTTGATCTGTGGCTCGAAAGCCCGGTGGCCCTGCGCGCCACGGCGCAGCTGCTGTCGACCCCGGCAGAGGAGTCCTCGCCTCAGCGTGCCGAAGCGGCTGCCGCCTGGAAGGCCTTGAACGCCACGCCGGAAACGCTGGCGCAGGATGCCGAGCGCCTGCGCGTTCTGGAGGCCGAGGCCAAGGCCGTGAAGGCGGACTCGGCCCAGCAGTTGGCCACCACGCAGCAATTGCAGCAGCAGCTCGACGAGGCCCAGGAGCGCTTTCCCGCCACGGTGGTCTACGTGCTGGGCGCCTTGCTGGCGCTGGCGCTGGGCCTGCTGGCCTGGGTCTGGCAGCGCGCCAACCGCCAGGCCACGCTGTCGCAAAAATCGTGGCGCGAGTCGGTCAAGGTCAGCGCCGTGGACTCCAGCGCACCCACGGCAGGGCAGGTCGATCCTGGATGGGAGCCGCTCGAAACCTTGCCCGTCCCTTCGATGAAGGGCGATCTGCTGGCGCCATCCGGCAGCGCCGCATTGTTCAAGGACGCCAAGACGGTCTCCGCACCGGCGCCCCTGTATGCCGCCTCGACGGCGGTGGCGGCTGCGGCCGCCCGGGTGCCAGTTCAGGCCAAGGCGCCAGCCCCTGCGGTCGAGCCGGCAAGGGCCTTGCAGATCGTCAACCCCGATGACCTGTTCGACATCCAGCAGCAGGCCGAGTTCTTTGTCTCGGTGGGCGAGCACAACCAGGCGGTGGAGGTGCTGCGCAAGCACATCGTTGACCACAAGGAAACCACGCCTGTGGCCTACCTGGAGCTGCTGCGCCTGTTCCACACCCTGAGCCGGGCCGAGGACTTCATGCAGTTGCGTGCGCAGTTCATGCGCTATTTCAACGCCAAGGTGCCCGAGTTTTCGGCCTTCAACCGCCAGGGGCGTCCGCTGGACCGCTACCCCGATGCGCTGGCCGAGGTCGAGGCCGAGTGGAGCTCACCGGCCGTGCTGCACACGCTGGACAAGTTTCTGTTCCACCGCCCGGGCAACCAGGCGGCCGAGCCCTTCGATCTGGCCGCCTACGACGACCTGCTGCTGCTGCTGGGCATTGCGCAGACCACGCCGTCGAGCGCGCGGGGCGCACCGCCGCCGCGCAAGCGCACCACGCCTGTGGAGGACTCGTTCGAGGCCGCTGCCGAGAAGGGGTTGAGCCATCTGTCGCCGCTGGACAACACGCAACCCGACTTTCCGCTCGATTCGCTGGCCGCCAGCCTGGAGTTCGATTTCGGTGAGGTTCCCGCGCCCGCCCCGGCGCCGGTGGTACGGCATTCCGGGCCTGCCGAGCTGACGCTGGAGCCTGCATCGGGTCTGTCGCCCATCGTGGGGGTTTCCTCCTCCCCCGCACCGCTGACTTCCGCGCAGCCGCGCCATCCGCCGGCAACCTACACCAGGTCGTCCATCAACCTGGACGTGGACCTGTCGGAGCCCCTGCACCTCACGCTGAGCGATCTGCCGCCCGTGCCGGTCACGCCCCCTCCGCCGGCCGGCCAGGCCGTGGGTTTCGGGGCGGAGAACGACCTCATGGAGCTGCGCCTGGAGCTGGAGCAGCGCAAGGACGACGACGAACGCAAGAAGTAGAAAAAGAAACAGGCCTTCAAGGCCTGTTTTTACAGGGCCGCTTGTGGGCCTGGGGTGTTGCTAAGAGCCTTGCATCGCCTGCATCAGCGCTGCGGCGGCGGCCTCAGGGTCGGGCGCGTTGACCAGCGCACGCACCACGGCAATCGAGCCCACGCCCGTGGCCAGCACCTCGGGAAACTGCTCTGCACCGATACCCCCGATCGCCACCTGCGGGTAGCTGCGCAGCAGCCGCGCGTAGCCCTGCAGCCGGCCCACGCCCTGCGGCGCAGTGGCCATCTTCTTGAGCGTGGTGGGGAACACGGCGCCCATGGCGATGTAGCTCGGCCCCACGGCATCGGCGCGCACCATCTCGGCATAGCCATGGGTGCTCACGCCCAGGCGCAGGCCCGAGTTGCGCAGGGTCTGCAGGTCGCCCGCGCTCAGGGCATCGAGGTCTTCCTGTCCGAGGTGGATGCCGTAGGCACCGGCATTGATCGCCGCGCGCCAGTGGTCGTTGATGAACAGCAGCGCACCGGTGTCCTGCACCGCCTGAACGGCAGCGTTCACTTCCCGGTCGATGGCGGCCGGGTCGTCCGATTTGAAGCGCAATTGCACCGTGGGCACGCCCGCGCGCGCCATGCGGCCCACCCAGGCGGCATCGGGCAGCACGGCGTAGAGGCCCAGGTCCTTGGGGCAGGCCGTGAATGCGTGGGCGCGGGGCAGGGCCTGCAGGCCGAAGTCTTCAGGTGCGTCGGGCCAGGTTTCGGGGCTCACGGCGCCCGTGCGGACAGTGCGTGCCTGCCAGGCGCGGGCGATGCATTCGGCATCGTGGGCGATGAAGCCCAGGGCGCTGGCGGCCTGCAGGGCGGCCAGGTAGGCCGGCTCGCTGGACGTGGGTGCCGGCACCGGCTCGGCGCTGAAGCCTGCAAACGTGGCAGCGTGGTGCGCGAGGATGGCCTTGGCCAGTTCGGTGGGTGCGGTGTCAGGCATGGTCGTCGTGGTGCCAGAAAGGGGTGCCGAGCACGGGCGTGCTGGGCTGGGCTGCATCCTGCGCGGTCATGGCACCGGCCAGGCGCGCGGTGCGGCCGGCATGCACGGCGTTGGCAAAGGCGCCGGCCATGGCCACGGGATCTTGCGCCAGGGCCACGGCGGTGTTGAGCAGCACGCCGTCGTAGCCCCATTCCATCACCTGGCAGGCATGCGAGGGCAGGCCCAGGCCGGCGTCCACCAGCATGGGCACCTTGAGCCGCTCGCGCAGCATCTGCAGCGCATAGGGGTTCACCGGGCCGCGGCCCGTGCCGATGGGTGCGGCCCAGGGCATCACGGCCTGGCAGCCCACGTCCACCAGGCGCTGGCACAGCACGAAGTCTTCGGTGCAGTAGGGCAGCACCTGAAAGCCTTCCTTGATCAGGTGCTCGGCAGCACCCACCAGGTTCAGCGTGTCGGGCTGCAGGGTGTAGTCGTCGCCGATCAGCTCGAGCTTGATCCACGGCGTGTTGAACACCTCGCGCGCCATCTGCGCGGTGGTGATGGCCTCCTGCACGCTGTGGCAGCCAGCGGTGTTGGGCAGCACCGGCACGTTCAGGCGGCGCAGCAGCTCCCAGAAGCTGCTGCCCGACTCGGCCGGGTTGCTGCCCTGGCGGCGCAGCGAGGCCGTGACCATGGCGGGGCGGGCGGTCTGCACCGCCGCTTCCAGCACGGCGGGCGAGGGGTAGCGCGAGGTGCCCAGCAGCAGGCGGCTGGCGAAGGTCTGGCCGTACAGGACCAGGGGGTCGTTGATTGCGGGTGTTGTCATGGTGGTGGGGGTGTGCTCAGCCGCCTGTTACAGGGGAAATGACCTCGACCTTGTCGCCCGGGTTCAGCGTGTGCGCCGCATAGCGGCTGTTGGGCACGAAGACCGTGTTCACGGCCACGGCAAAGGGGGGGCGGGCAGCGATGGCGGCCACGGCAGAGGCGACAGTAGCGTCCTCGGGCAGCTCGTGCGGGGTCTGGTTGATGGAAACGTTCATGGCAAAAGGGCAGCGACAGCAGCCTCCTGGGGCTGCTGCAGCAATTGCAGGTTCAGATCGAATCGGGGGGCGAGCCGGGACTGGCCCGCAGCGAGCAACTCCATCACCACGTCGAGCATGGCCGGTGCGATCATGAAGCCGTGGCGGTACAGGCCGTTGACCTCCAGCACGCGCGGGCGCTGCTGGCGGATGGCGGGCAGGTTGTCGGGCAGGGTGGGGCGGCACTGCGTGGCCACCTCGACGATGCGCGCCTCGGCAAAGCCGCTGTGCACGGCATAGGCGGCGCTCAGCAACTCCAGCGTGGAGCGCACGCTGGCGGGCGAGAGGTCGTCGGACTCGATCTCGGTCGCACCGATCACGAACAGGTGGTCCTCTTTGGGGGCGATGTAGATCGGGTAGCGCGGGTGCACCAGGCGCGTGGGGCGCTGCAGCGTGACCTCGGGTGAGTGCACACGCACCACCTCGCCGCGCACGCCGCGCAGGGCGCGCCACGGGTCGCGTGCACCCAGGCCACGGCAGTCCAGCACCCAGTCGGGCTGGCCCGGGTCGCCGGGGGCAAAGTCGTCGGGGTGGCGCGGCGCATGCCAGTGCGTGTGCACGCCCAGGCGCTGCATTTCGTGCAACAGGGCGGCCAGCAACTGGCGGTTGTCGAGCTGGCCTTCGCCGGGCAGGTACAGGCCTTTGGTGAAGCGGCCAGCCAGCGCCGGCTCTACGGTGGTCAGACCCGTGCCGTCGAGCAATTCCAGCGGGGGCAGTTCGGGAATGGCCCGGTTGTTGGCCTGCAGCTGGAGCGTGAGGCGCTGGGCTTCGCTCGCGTCCTGCCGGTGCCAGACGATCAGCGTGCCCTGCTGCTGGAAGAAGACGGGTTTCTCCAGCCGTGCCAGCAACTGCGGCCAGCGCGTCAGGGCATGCTGGCCCATGCGCACCACGCCGGGCTCGGTCACCGCCGACTCGGCCAGCGGCGCCAGCATGGCTGCGGCCACCGTGGCGGCCGACTGCTCGGCCGCCGGGCCCGCGGCGTCGTAGATGTCCACGGCGTGGCCCTGGCGCGCCAGTTCGACGGCCAGCAGTCGGCCCATGAGGCCAGCGCCCAGGATGGCAAACGACGAGGAGGAAGGGAGGTTCATGCGTCCAGCTGTGCAACAGGTGGACAAAACGGGATGGCTTTCCGTCACTGTGGAAACTCCCCACGCCAGCATGACCTGGATCGGGTAGCGGGGCCGCGTGTACGCAGGCCCCAGGGTATTTCTCAGTCGCGCGCCGCATGGGCGGGACACCCCTGTTTCGTCCGTAAGCCGCAATTACAGCACAACCCTCCGGGTCGGCGCTGACCCAGGTCATGGACTGGTAGGGCGGCTGCCGGATCAAGGATAATTTTCGCCCATGACTTCTGCCTCCCCCAACGCGCCCCAAGGGCCCTCCACGGCCCCGCGCTATGCGCGCGTGCTCTCGATCGCCGGCTCCGACAGCGGGGGCGGCGCAGGCATCCAGGCCGACCTCAAGACCTTTGCCGCGCTGGGCTGCTACGGCATGACCGCCATCACCGCCATCACCGCGCAGAACACCCGGGGCGTAACCGGCATCCACGGCATTCCGCCCGACATGCTCAAGGCGCAGATCGACGCCGTGGTGCAGGACATCGGCGTGGACGCCGTGAAGATCGGCATGCTGCATTCGCCCGAGGTGGTGCGCGTGGTGGCCGATGCCATCCGCGAATACCGGCTGCCCCACGTGGTGCTGGACCCGGTGATGGTCGCCACCAGCGGCGACCGCCTGATCGCGCAGGAGACCGTGGCCGTGCTGGTGCGGGAGCTGTTCCCCCTGGCCGAGGTGATCACCCCCAACCTCGACGAAGCGGGCTGGCTGCTGGGCCGCACCCTGGCGGGCCTGGATGACCTGGAGCAGGCCGCGCAAGACCTGCTGGGCCTGGGCGCGCGCGCTGCACTGCTCAAGGGCGGCCACCTGCCCGGCGACTGGGTGGTGGACATGCTGGCCACCCCGGGTCACCCTGGCCACCGCCTGCAGTCTGCCCGCATCGCCACGCACAACGGCCATGGCACGGGCTGCACGCTGTCGTCCGCCATCGCCTCGCACCTGGCCCTGGGCCAGCCGCTGCAGCAGGCGGTGGAAAACGCCCGTGCCTACATCCTGGGTGCGATTGCCGCCGGTGCGAATGTGGTCACCGGTGGCGGCCATGGTCCGCTGAACCATGGCTATGCGCCGGTGGCGCAGCGGGTGTTCTGATCAGGCTTTGGGTCGTGTTGCCCAGGCCAGGCCGAAGCTGAACACCAGCGCGGGCAGGGCAGAGCCCGCGCCCGGCAGCACCAGTGGCGCCACGTGGTACACCGCAATGCCCACGAGCCAGATGGCCACGGGCAGCCAGTTGACCTGGGGCGCGCGCTGCAGCAGTGCCGGGGCGTTGGTGCCAAAGGCCAGGCGGCCGATGATCACGCCGAACAAGGGCACGAACACCGAGCTGAGCAGCAGCAAGAAGGGCTCAAGGCTGTGCATGGGCAGCACCAGCGCCAGGGCCGTACAGCCCGCGGCCATGGCCATGCCCCAGCGGCGCACACCCCAGCGCGGCAGCAGGCTGTGGGCCGACACGGCGCCCGAGTAGGCATCGCCATAGGCATTGTCCACCTCGTCGATCAGGATCAGCGACAGCGCGATCAGCCCGCCCTGGGCCAGCAGCAGGGCCTGCACCAGATCCTTGCTCGGCAGGGTCAGCGCCACCAGCACACCCAGCGTGTAGCACCACATATTGGCCAGCGCGTACCCCAGCCAGGTGCCGCGCAGCGCCGATCCACCGTTTTTGCCATGGCGCGCATAGTCGGCCACCAGCGGCAGCCACGAGATGGGCATGGCGATCACCAGGTCCAGCGCGGGCAGCACGCCCATGCCACCAGTACCAGACCGGTTCCACAGCTGCGCAAAGCCCTGGGCGTTGGCCAGGGACAGAAACTGCCAGCTCAGCCACAGCAGCGACAGCACCACCAGCGGCAGCGCCACGCGCGCAATCACCTTGCGCACCAACTGCACCATCGACGCGCTGATCAGCAGCATCACCACGCCGCCCCACAGCAGCGTGGCCAGCACCGGCCACTGCCCGCCGGCCATACTGCCGGACTGGCGGCCGATGGCCACGGTGGCTTCGCTCATCACCACCAGTTCGAACGTGCCCCAGCCCACCAGCTGCACGATGTTCAGGATGATGGGCAGGCTCGCGAAGGTGCGGCCATACACCGCGTGCATCAGCCCCGCACTCGCCAGCCCGCTGTCGCAGCCCAGCTTGGCCACCCACCCGAGCAGCCCCGCGCCCACGATGGATCCGGCGACGATGGCGATCAAGGCTTCCTTGGTGCCCAGCGCGGGCATGAGGTAGGCACCGACCTGCATGACCAACAGGCCCACGCCCAGGCTGAACCAGAGCGAGGCATGGTCATGCCACTGGAAGACGCGGCGGTCCGGTGAAACCGGGGCCAGCGCCTCGTTGGCGGGGGCGGTGGGGGAAACGTGGGCAGACATGGTGTTTGGGCTCTCCGTTCAATCAATGGACGACAGAGCAGGGTCGGCAGCGTACTGGCTGGACCCCAACGCACCAGCTCCATGGCATTGGGAGCGGGGCGCCAGGTATGGCGTATGCGAACTGCTTCCCTGCGCGAGGATGATCTCAATCAGGTTCAAAGGGACTCTCTCAGTCGGAGCTGCTTGCGCAGGCCGACACCCCTAGCGAAAGCGGATTCTATCGCCGGGCTGCAACCGGGCGTAAAAAGGCCCGCGCGGGGCGGGCCTGCATGTAGTGAAGAAGGCGGTCAACCATGTTGGCTGCGCTGCACCACCGTCATGTCTGCGGAGCATCCAGAACGGCACGGCTCAAACCGATGTCTTCCTCAATCTGGGCGATTCGGGCGTCGATTTCCGCCAAGGGCTGTTGGATGTCGACGCGGGTGGGCGCCTTGATCGAATAGTAGACTGCCAGGGGCGTGCCCAGACTGACCATGGCCCAGACGAACAAGGACTCCCCCTCCCTGATGTGCCTGCCGAAAAGGCCAACGACCATGGGGAACAGCAAAGCTGCAGCCAGGAACGAGATCGAAGCAATGCTGCTGCGGTGGGCGTTGGCTTTCGCAAACTGCGCGTTCGCCGCGTGGATCAACGCTGCCTTGCTCGCCTGGGCTTCGACGAGTTCACGGTCCAGGCGCACCAGGGCGAGTTCTGCCGCTGTTCGGTCGGTGCCCCGTTGCACGGCCTTGATCGCGGTCTCCACCTTCCGCAACCAGACGATGCCTCCGGAGCGCTCCACGATCTGCTCGGTCCCACAGTAGCTGCAGGCAAAGCGCTCCAGGTCCTCTCCGATTTGCAGGGGGGCAGAGCAGTTGGCGCACGAAAGTTTCAACAGCGGCACAAGGTGTCCTGGTAAATAGCCAGAAAATTTACCATCACTTGTATGCCTTGCCGCATCCGGGTGCCTGCATCTCGCGCCAGGAGCCGGTCTCCGTTCTGTCACATCCCCTCCCTAGACTCGCCCGCTTCACTCACGGGGAGAAAACCACAATGACAGTTCTTCGCAGCATCAGGACCATGGGCGCCGTGTGCGCCGCCACCGCACTGCTCGCCGCCTGTGGCGGCAGCGATGACAACAACGGCGAGCGCAGCGTCGGCTCCCTGCGCCTCATCGGCCAGCAGATCCTGCCGCGCCGCATGGAGTACCAGGGCACCGTCGTCGGCGGCATCTCGGGCATCGACTATGACGAGAAGAGCAACCAGTTCGTGCTGCTGTCGGACGACCGCACGACGACCGATTCGGCGAATGCGCCGCGCATGTACACCGTGCGCCTGAACTACGACGCCAGCAGCTTCAGCGGCGTGCAGTTCCTCTCGACCTTCAGCATGAAGCAGCCCAATGGCGCGGTGTACCCCAAGGTGCCCGATCCGCTCGTGGCCGACCCTGAATCGGTGCGCGTCGATCGCGCCACGGGCAACTATGTCTGGGTCAGCGAGGGCGACCGCACGCTGGCCTCGGGCACGAGCGCCGCGCGCATCATCGACCCGTTCATCCGCGAGGTGCGCCCCGACGGCACGCATGTGCGCGAGTACCAGATCCCTGCGATGTTCCGTATGTCGGCCGACAACACCGGTCCGCGTGGCAACCTCGCTTTTGAAGGCATTGCGTTCACGCCCGACAACAGCCGGGCTGCCGTGCTGATGGAAGGTGCGCTGCTGCAGGATGGCCCGGCATCGACCACCACGGCCGGCAGCGTGTCGCGCATCACGATGTTCGACCGTGCCACCGGTGCGGCCGTGGCGCAGTACGCCTATCCCGTCGACAAGGTGCAGGCCGTGCCGGTGCCAGCGGACCAGTTCACGGTCAGCGGTGCCACGGAAATCCTGGCCCTGAGCGGCACGCGCTTCCTGGTGCTGGAGCGCAGCTTCTCCGTGGGCGTGGTGGGCAACCAGATCCGCCTGTATGAAATCAACACCGCCAACGCCTCGAACGTGCTGACCACGCCCGCACTGGCCGGTGCCGCCTACACGCCCGTTACCAAGCGCCTGGTGCTCGACTTCGAAACGCTCAAGGGCCCGCTGGGCGGCATCGCCAATCTGGAAGGCATCACCTTCGGCCCCAAGCTGGCCAACGGGCGCGATTCGCTGGTGGTGGTGGCGGACGACAACTTTCCCACGGCAGACTCACAGACCGACCGCAACCAATACCTGGTGTTTGAAGTCCTTCCTTGATCGAGGTCATTCCCTAGGTCAGTGGCGGGCCCGGGAGGCCCGCCATGCTGCCTATAATTGGCCACCATGTTCCGGAGCCTTGTCGCCGTCTTTCTCCTGCACTTTTTGCTGTGCGTGGGGATTTCCGTCGTCGGTTCCAGCAAGCCCTACACGTCGTTCGATCCGCAGGACGTGGCGGCGCTGAGCCAGTCTGCACCAGGGCAGGAGGCGCCCGGTGCCAATTCCGATGCGGACGACCATGCCCTGCTCGATGACCGGCAGGACTTTCCTGATCTGCTGCAGCCCCCGCCCCTGCCCGATACCGGCACGGTTGCTGACAGGGGCCTGATTGCGCTGACCCCCGTGCGAACGTCTTCTGCGGCCATTGCGCCACCGCACAAACCGCCAAAAGCTCTGGGCATCCTCGCCTGAGCGTCCGGCCCACGGCCGGCTCCCCCTTCGCTGCTGAAGCGGTGTTTCTCCTGGGAGGCTGCCTTCCGGCAGCCTTGCGCCACGCGCACCTGGCTGTTGCCGCATCCCCCTCTGCACCGAAGCGCCCACCGGTATTCCCTGCGCCGCCGCCCCGTGGCGCCAGCGACCGGCCCCCGATATTCACCATGGAAATCGCCACCGTGCCTGCTTTTCTTCTGCCCAAGCGGCTGTCCGACCCTTGCGGGTTTGCGGGCCCTGGTGCCATTGCCCACCTGACCCCCATGAACAAGAACACCGGGGTGCATGCCCACCACAGCGCCCCCCATTTCCGGAGCAAGCCATGCGCCTGACCACCCGTAGCAAGTTTGCCGTCGTTGCCATCGTGGACCTGGCGTCCCGCTCCGTGGGCAGCCCGGTGGCACTGTCTGCCCTGAGCGAGCGGTACGAGATTTCCGTGTCCTACCTGGAGGTCCTGTTCAGCGGCCTGCGCCAGGCGGGGCTGGTGATCAGCACCCGGGGCCCGGGCGGCGGCTACACGCTGGCCCGCGGCGCGCGCGACATTTCGGTGGCCGACATCGTGCTGGCTTCAGAGGTCGGCAAACCGGGTGGTTCCAACCGACCGGTCGATGCGATGAGTTCTTCGCAAGGCGCCATGACGGCGGAGCTCTGGGCGGCTTTCAACCATTCGGTGATGGAGTACCTCGCATCGGTGTCCGTGGCCGAACTGGTGAGCCAGCAGGCACCCATCGAGCGCATGCCGGTGGCCGCAGAAAAGAGCAGCCCTGCCAAGCGCATGAAGCCCCGGCCACAGCTGCCCCGGGAAGGGGTTCCCAATTCCGTCTTTGCGCTGGGCGCCCTGAGGGCGCTGGAGTAGCGCTGCTTGCTGTTACTTGGCGGCCGTGCGAGCCGCCTCGGCCTTGGCCTTGGCTTCATCGGCCTTGCGCTGCAGTTCCTTGGCTTCCTTTTCGGCGGCTTCGGCTTCTTTCACCTTGGCTTCCTTGGCCTTGGCATCCTTGTCTGCGCTGGGGCTGGCCATGGCATTGCCGATCATGGCGCCGGCCACGCCGCCTACGGCGGCAGCGCCCAGGGTGGATCCGATGCCGGGGCGCGCTGCGGGTGCCGCTGCAGCAGCAGGGGCTGCAGCCGCCGGAGCTGCTGCAGCTGCTGGGGTGGCGGGAGTTGCCGGCGCCTTGGGCGCCGCAGTGGCGGCCGGGGTTGCTGCAGGTGCTGGACGGGCCGCAGCGGGCTTGCTGCCGCCTCCCATGCGCTTGGCCTGCGCCAGCGTGGGAACGGTCAGGGCGGCGATGGCCAGGGCGATGACGGCCGAGGTGGTGCGAAGCGAAGCATTCATGGGTAGATCCAGGTCCTTGACAGGTGAGCGGACATGCTACTGAACCGGTCTTTGGCCCTGCCGCGCCAAAGGCATTGGCTGCGCATGGATACCCGCCTGCACGAAGCGTGGCAAGTCAGCCGAGCTTGCGGACCATGTCCTCGATTTCCTGGCGGTCCAGCTCCCGGCGCTGCTCCAGGTGGTCGATGACCTGGGCGAGCAGGCGCGCCGTGCGCTCTGCCGTCGTCGAGTCCTGCTCGGTGAGGCAGTCGAAGACCAGTTGGTAGGTGTCCTTGGGTGGAATCGCGCTCATGGAAGTCTCCCGGTGTCGTGCGCACATTCTGGGCGCACATGGGCGGGGCGGCTGTAGGCCGATGGGTGGCCTGGCTGTAGTGCGGATTCGGTGGTGGCGCGTTCCCGCAGAACATGAAAAAAGGGTGCTCCGGCCAGCCGGAAGCACCCAAGGGCGGGAATGCAGGGAAAAGGGGGGTGCGACGGATCAGCCGCTCACGCCGACGCGCAGCTTGGCCACGTAGCCGGCGCTGTTGTCCCCCGTCACGGTGGCGGTTTGCAGCGAGACGCCGTCGCTGAACACGTTGTCGGTGGCAAACGTGATCTGCGAGAGGTTGCGCACGCTGGCGCTGTAGCCATCGGCGGTGTAGACCTGCTGGCACACGGCGGTGGGGAAGGCCAGCTGCGAGGTGCGGATGGAATTGGAGCCGCGCGTGGCGCTGGCGAGGTTGCGGTACACCTCGAAGTGGATGTGGGGCATGCGGCCCGAATAGCAGCCGGGGAAGATGGACTGGAAGGTGGCCACGCCCGAGGCGCTGGTCTCCTGCACGCCGCGCAGGTAGTTCTCGCTGGTGACGCCGTTGGAGTACATCGAGTACAGGCCGTCGCGCGTGCAGTGCCACAGGTAGATGGCGTAGCCCGACAGGCTGGCGCAGCTCGATGCGGCGTTGACCAGCTCCAGCTCGATGCGCAGGGGGATGCCGGCCGCGATGCCGGTGGCGCCGCCGATGCTGGGGCGGATGTCGCTGCGCACGATGCCCGAGAGCGTGAGCGCATTGGCCACGCCCGACTGGTTGCTGTTGGTGCCGTCGCCAGGGTAGGGGCCGGCGGTTTCCTGCGGGATGATGCTGCAGGTCTGGCTGGTGGCACCGCCTGCGGCCATGCTCACCCAGTGCGACAGGGGGCCGAGGTTCAGGAAGGCGTAGCCGGTTTCGCGGCCATAGGCGTACAGGTTCGAGTCCTGCAGGCTCACGCCCAGGTAGTTGTCGGTGGTGGGGTAGAAGCGGAAGATGAAATTGGCATTGCTCTGCGCCACAGCCGAGCTGGCCGGGAACCACTGCGGGTAGCTGGCCTGGGCCCAGTTGAGCACCGTGGATGCGTCGCTGGCCGTGTCGGCCATGCTGTTGCCCGAGAGCAGGGACATGGGCGCCATGCTGCCCACGGCCAGCCAGCGCAAGGCATTGCGGCGCGTGGCGGCCTGGCGGGTCAGGGTCTTGAGGTCGTGCTGGAGCCCATGGTGGTGGGCGGTGTCGTCGTCGTGGTGCAGGGTGTTGGTGTTCATGGGCTTGCAGGTTCTGTTGAAGAAGAAAACCACTCACCCGGACCGCGCTGCCTTTGACTGGCTGGCTGTCTGGGTGACCGTGTGCACAGTGTCTCGCCAGCCTGTATCCCCTGTTTATGCAGTTTGTGTCGTGGTTGAAATGAAGGGCTATTGGATCGCTGTTGGAATGGCTGGGGCGGTGGTTGCTTCTGGTGTTTTTTT
>NZ_LMIH01000023.1:0-231 GCF_001428645.1 Acidovorax sp. Root217 | reverse complement strand
TTCTCGGCACGGTCAGAAGGGGGTGGGAGCGGGCTCCACACGGGCCATTGCTTCGCTCGGCCCGGTGTGCCTTCGCTGCGCTCGGCCTGGGCAGGGCCTTCATGCCCAACCGTCGGCAGCGCGCAGCGCGACCCGACCCCAGGCGCAGCTGCGCAGCAGCAGCCGTTCGGACCCCGCTCCCCACCCCTGCTGGCTGCGCCGAGAAGCGCAGGGGCTGGGGTGGGTGCGTGT
>NZ_LMIH01000022.1:3338-7355 GCF_001428645.1 Acidovorax sp. Root217 | reverse complement strand
GGACAGGATGCCGGTGGCGGCATCGTAGGTGGCCGAGGTGAGGGTGGGCGAGACCACGTTGGACACCGTGATGCCGTTGCCCGTGGTGTCGGCGATATTCAGTGCAGCATCGGCACCATTGGCCCAATCGTCTGCCGCAGCCAGGTTGTAGGTGGTGCCGCCTGCGGATTGTGTGCCGTTGGCGGTGGCCAGCGTGCGCAGGCCGGCTTTGTCGGTAGCGGACAGGGTGAGCGTGAACCCCGTGTCCGAGGTGATCTCCACGTTGGAGGTATCGGTCAGCGTGTAAGTGCCGCCGCCCTGGCCGGTGAGGGTGAACTTGTTGGCAATGATGTCGTTGGTGGCGCCACTGCGGTGCGTGAAGCCGGTGCCTGTGACCACCAGGGTGCCGGTGCTGGCATCGTAGGTGGCCGAGGTCACGGTGGGGGCGGCGACGGTGGCAGTGATGCCATTGCCCGTGATGTCTGCAACCACCACTGCTGCATCAGCCCCGGCAGCCCAGTCCTCTGCTGCGGCCACGTTGTACGTGGTGCCGCCGGTGGAACTGCTGCCGTTCTTGTTGATGATCTGGTTGATGCCGGATTTGTCGGTAGCGCTCAGGGTCAGCGTGAACGCCGTGTTCGATGTGGTGGTGATATCGACATTGGCCGTGTCGGTCAGGGTGTAGGTGGCACCACCCTCGCCGGTCAGGGTGAACTTGTTGGCGATGATGTCGTTGTTGACCCCCGTCAGCTGCACCAGGCCGGTACCCACAAAACTGAGAGTCCCTGTGGAGGCGTCGTACGTGGCCGACGTAATCGTCGGTGCAGGCACATTCGAGACAGTCAGCGGGTTGGTGGCGTCGGAGATGTCGCCGTTCGTGATCGTGCTGTTCCAGTCATCGAAGGCGACGACGTTGTAGGTCGAGCCGCTGGAGGATGTGGCGCCATTCTTGTTGAGCAGGCTGTCGACAACGATCCGGTCGTTGCCGGACAGCTGCACCGCAAAGCTGGTGGCATCTGTCACTTCGACATTGCTCGATATCACCAGGGTGCGGCCCGTGCCGCCCTCGCCGACGATGCGCAGCTTGTTCACGGTGATGTCATTGGTCGCGCCAACGACCTTGACCAGACCGGTGCCGGTGACAGTCAGTATTCCGGTGGCAGCGTCGTAGCTGGCCGAGGTGATGGTGGGGGCGGTGACGTTGCTGACCGTGACGCCATTGCCGGTGAGGTCGGCGCTGGACGAGCTGGTCTGGTCCCAGTTGGCAGCGGCCGCCAGGTTGAACACCGTGGTGTCCACGGCTGAGGTGCCGTTGGTGTTCAGGATGCCATTGATGGCCAGCTTGTCCACGGCGCCGAGCGTAACCGTGAAGGCCGTGGCGCTGCTCGCGGTGGGGTTGGTGGTGGCGGCGGTCAGGGTGTAGCTGCCACCCTGGCCGGTGAGGCTGAGCTTGGTGACGTCGATGGTGTCCCCGTTGGTCATGCCGGCGGCGGTGACCGACAGGACGCCGGTGCTCGCGTTGTAGGTGGCGCTGGTGATGGACGTCGCAATGAAATTGGTGTTCTGGGTGCCGCCGTTCGTACTAGCAAGCGTGTTGACAGCGCTGCCGTTGGAGCCGCTGGTGTTCGTGCCCCCTGTCGCCGTTCCACCAGAGCCTCCTGACCCAGTGTTCGCCGTGGAGAGCGAGGTATTGGTGCTGGCGTCCAGGTTGACGATACCGCCTTTGTTCCATATGCCTGCAATGCCGAGCCCCCCCACGCCGCCATTGCCGGTATTTGAGAAATACGTGGAGCCGCCGCCGCCGCCGCCGCCACCTGCCGCAATGTTGTTGGTGATGCTGCTGTTGGTAACGGTCAGAATGCCGGTCGAGCCGTTGTAGACGGCGCCTGCTGCATTGCCACCTGCGCCCCCCGTTCCCTTGGTGCCGGTGCCGCCGCCACCGCCGCCGATGCCAATGGAGCCGTTGTTTGCCGTGGCGCCATTGCCGCCGGTGGTATAGCCAGTGCCAGAGTAGGTTGCGCCCGCGCCGCCTGTCGCGCTGCCTCCCTTGCCAGCTGAGCCTGCCGCGCCACCGCCACCTTTGCCGCCCGTAATGCCGCTTGCAGCGCTGCCTGCTGCGTAACTCCCGCCGGGGGATCCGTTGCCGCCTGAGCCACCTGCCCCTGATCCAAATCCGCCGGCACCGCCGCCGCCGCCTGCATAGTTCGACCCTGTGCTGGCGCCGCCGCCGCCGCCGCCCGCCGCCTTGTTGGCGGTGATCGTGCTGTTGGTGATGACGAGGGTGCCTGCGTTCCTGATGCCGGCACCCAATGCGTCGCCACCGGCCCCGGCGGCGCCACCTGCTCCTGCAGCGCCACCATCGCCGGACACCTTGCCGTTGGTGATGGTGAGGTTGTCGATAGCCACCGAAGAACCCGCCCCGGCAGTCGTGACATCCAAGACCCGCGCGAAATTGCCGCCGCTGAGTGTGAACCCGCCGCCAACGATCGACAGCTGTTGCCCATCGTTAACGCTGATGGCGATCGCATCGGCTGAGCTGGCAAATGTGATGTTGCCTGTCAGGGTGATGACATCGGCGGCGCCATCGACACTGCCCGTGGCGATGGCGGCCTTGAGCTGCGCCACGGTGCTGACGCTGGCCGTGTGCAAGCTGTAGTCATAGCCGGCCAGTGCCTGCACGTCCACCGCTGCGGGTGCTTCGATGGTCCCCGTGGTGACCTCGAGAACCCAGTCTCCCTCACGGGCTGAACCTGCGGTGGCGTCGTCCGAAGCAGCCACGTCGGCACCAGTGGCCGCAGACAGTGCCTGAACGAACTGTGAGCCCGCCTCGCCGGCCCCCACGTCGCAGCCATACAGCAGCAGGTCGCCATCGGGCCCCAGGGCATCGCCAATGGCTTTCAGGTCTGCCTGGTGCTGATCCAGGTTGCCGGCAAACAGCGGCCCGTTGCCCAGCAGCAGCACACCCTTGTCGCCATGCGATACCACGCTGATGGAAGCCAGGCCGTGCTCTCCCTCCAGTGCCTTGGCCATCTGCGCGACCCCATTCTCGGCGCTGTTGAGCACCACCACCTTCACGCCCGGTCGGGTGGCCGCGATGACGGACTCCAGATCAGGCACACGGCTGTCAACAAAGACGATTTCGCGGGCGGCAGTCTCGGCGTTGGTAAGCGTAGAGGTCATGGTGCAATTTTTTTATGAATGGGCCAGGCCTGCTGTGGTCGTCATCGGCTGACGCCACACAGGGCACTGCTGAAGGGGAGGCGGTTGGGGGAGAGGAGGGCTGTGGGTCGAGAAGCACAGCCCTGCAAGGTACTCGTGGCGCTCAGCTGTCGAGCACGCGCGGGTGCAAAGGCAGCACGAGGGATGTGTGGCCATGGTCGAAAGCCATTGGGCAGTAACTGCCTGGCGAGGTTCGCTCGCGGATGCCATGGGGCCTGTAGTCGCCGCACTGCCGAAAATGGTCATGGAGGACGTTCATAGCGACAACGTCAATAGAAAGTCCGGGAATTATGTATGGTTATTCGGAGAAATTAAGCGAAAGGCCGGTCCCGGTCAACAAAAAAATGCCTCCGCCTGGTGCGCGGGCAACAACGCACAGTCACCCGCCTGAGGCCCAGGGGAGCACAGGACACATAGGTGGCCTGTGTCCCCCACAATGCCAGCGCAGGTCAAGCGAACTCAATCCCCTTGGCCGCCAGCCCCACCAGATCAATCCGCACCGCATTGAGCTCCAGATTCGCCGCCATCACCGTCAGCTCGGAGGCCGATACCCCACCCGCCATGATGTCGGTCAGCAGCTTGAGCTCCCCATCCGTACCCGCGCGGCCCACCACATTCGTCCACAGCGTCTGCGCAATCTGCGTAGGCGTGCTCGCTCCCAGCAGTTGCAGCCCCAGCCCCGCGATGGTCTGGCCCGTGGCCCCGGCATCCAGCAGCCGGATCACTTCGCCCACCACGCCCTTGTTGGTCAGCAAAGCCGGCCCGCCCAGGGCACCGAGCAGCTTGGCCGCTTCGCCCGCATGGCCGTTCAGGTCCAGT
>NZ_LMIH01000022.1:2515-3311 GCF_001428645.1 Acidovorax sp. Root217 | reverse complement strand
CGTCACATCCAGCATCGCCCCATCGGTCAGGCGCTGCAAGGTGAAGGTGCCATTGTTCTGGGACTGCACATAGGTTTGGCCCAGGGTGGCCGGGATGACCACGGTGTCGATGCCTGCCCCTCCATCCACATACCGGGCCAGGCCCAGCGTCGGCGTGATGGTGTTGTTGCCCGCATCGCCAGTCACGGTGATATCGCGCACGGCATCCACGCGGATGGCGCCTGCGGCACCCATGCCTTCCAGCAGTTGGGCAGGCGTCTTGCCCGCACTCTGCTCGGGGAAGACCTGGGCGAACAGCGTCGCCACTTCCAGCGCCGTCTTGCCCGTCAGGCTCTGGATGATGGCCCCTTCGCCCTGGTTCAGATCGCGGCCAATCCACTTCTGGAACAGGTAGGCGCCGGCTTCTTCGGCGGCGCTGTGCACCACCGTGAGGCTCGGGCCCGTTGCAAACCGCACCTGCTCGACATCGAGCAGCCAGTCGGAGATGCCCGAGGCGGTATGGGTCAGCTTGATACCGGCCCCCTCCAGGGTGACCGTGTAGTCGCTGCGAGCTCCCTCCTGCACGGCCACATCGAAGCCGGTACCGCCATTGAGCTTGTCGCTGCCCGTGCCACCGGATAGCAGGTCATTGCCCGCCCCACCAAACACGATGTCGTCGCCCGCATCGCCATAGACCTGGTCATCGCCGCCCTCGCTGCCCACGACATCGTTGCCACCACCGCCATGGATGATGTCGTCATCGGGGCCGAGCACGATCCATTGGGCACCGCTGTCGCCGCTGGCCGCGTTCTGGCCC
>NZ_LMIH01000022.1:1113-2413 GCF_001428645.1 Acidovorax sp. Root217 | reverse complement strand
GTTGTTGCCGGTGACCCGCTCGATGCGGAACCCCAGTTCTGCCAGGGCGGCGGAGCCCATGGTCGTGGTGGTCAGGCCCTCGGCCTGCAGCCCCACCCCGGTGGGCACGCTGACCGAGACGATGGGGGTGCCGCTGGGCGAGGTGACCAAGGGGATGTCGGCCAGCGGAGAGGGTGTGCCAGGGGTATCGGGCCGGGTGGGCAGCACCACCGGGATGGTGATGATGGTGGAGCCGCCGGGGCCCGGTTCGGTGATGACAGGCACGCCGTCGATGGGGGTGCCGATGGGTGGGGTGCCGCCACCGTCCGAGGGGAAGCCGCTGGCCGTGACCGCATTGCCCGTGAGATCGGCGATCACCACGGCCGCGTCGGCCCCGGCGTTCCAGTCTTCTGCCAGGGCAATGTTGTAGGTGGTGCCGCCGTTGGAGGCGGTGCCCTCCTTGTTGAGCAGCAGGTTCACGGCGGTCTTGTCGGTGGCGCTCAGCGTCAGGGTGAAGCTGGTGGAGCTGGCGATGTCGGCGTCCAGGGTATCGGTCAGCGTGTAGGTGCCCCCGGCCTGGCCGGTGAAGGTCAGCTTGTTGGCGACGATGTCGTTGGCAGCGCCCGCCCGGCCCAGCAGCCCGGTGCCGGTGACCACCAGCACCCCGGTGCCCACGTTGTAGGTGGCGCTGGTGACGGTGGGTACGGCCACGCTGGCCACGGTGATGCCATTGCCCGTGAGGTCGGCCAGCACCACGGCGGCATCCGCCCCGGCGGCCCAGTCCTCGGCCGCAGCCAGGTTGTAGGTGGTGCCGCTGGTAGAACTGGTGCCGTTCTTGTTGGCGATGGCGCGCACGGCTGCCTGGTCGGCCGGGCTCAGGATCAGCGTGAACGACGTGGCGCTGGTGATGTCCACATTGGCGGTGGTGGTCAGCGTGTAGGTGGCGTTGCCCTCACCGGTCAGGGTGAACTTGCTCGCAACGATGTCATTGGCAGGTCCCGCCTTGGAGCCCAAGCCCGTTCCGGTGACCACCAGGGCCCCCGTGGCGACGTTGTAGGTGGCGCTGGTGATGGTGGGCACGGGCACGTTCGAGACCGTGATGGCATTGCCGGTGAGATCGGCAATGTCGCCGCCGGTGACCACGCTGTTCCAGTCGTCGGCCGCAGCCAGGTTGTAGGTAGTGCCGCCGCTGGAGGTGGTGCCGTTCTTGTTGAACAGCGCCTCGACGGCAGCGACGTCGGCGCCGGCCAGGGTCACGGCAAAGCTGGTGCCCGAGATCACCTCCACATTGCCGGTGGTGGACAGGGTGCGGGCCACACCG
>NZ_LMIH01000022.1:753-1036 GCF_001428645.1 Acidovorax sp. Root217 | reverse complement strand
GGTGGTGACGTCGTAGGTGGCCGAGGTGATGGTGGGTGCCGAGACATTCGACACGGTCACCGCATTGCCCGTGAGGTCGGCACCCGAGGTGGTCGTCACATCCCAGCTGGCGGCGGCGGCCAGGTTGAAGGTGGTGGCGTCTGCGGCCGTGGTGCCGGCCTTGTTCAGCAGGCCGCCCACGGCCAGCTTGTCGGCGGCATTGAGCGTGACCGCGAAGGCCGTGGCGCTGGCAGCGGCGACGTTGCCACTGGTCAGGGTGTAGGAGCCCCCGCCCTGGCCGACC
>NZ_LMIH01000022.1:0-670 GCF_001428645.1 Acidovorax sp. Root217 | reverse complement strand
GGTGATGACGCTGTTCCAGTCATCGGCAGCAGCGATGTTGTAGGTGGTGGCGCTGCTGGCCGAAGAAGTCCCGTTCTTGTTGAGCAACGAGGCGACGCCGGCGATGTCTGCGCCCGTGAGGGTGACGGTGAAGCTGGTGGCCGAGGTGACCTCCACATTGCCGGAGGTGGACAGGGTGCGCGTGGCACCGCCTTCGCCAGTGATGGTCAGGGTGGACACCGTGACGTCGTTGGTGGCGCCGATGGTCTTGACCAGGCCGGTGCCGGTGACCACCAGGGTGTTGGTGGTGCCGTCGTAGGTGGCTGAGGTGACGGTGGGGGCGGCCACGTTGGAGACGGTGACCGCATTGCCCGTGAGGTCTGCACCCGAGGTGGTGGTCGCATCCCAACTGGCCGCAGCGGCCAGATTGAACACCGTGGTGTCCACGGCAGAGGTGCCGTTGGTGTTCAGGATGCCGTTGATGGCCAGCTTGTCGGCGGCGTTCAGCGTGACCGCGAAGGCCGTGGAGCTGCTGGCCGTGACGTTGGCGGTAGTCAGCGTGTAGCTGCCGGCCTGGCCCGTGACGCTGAGCTTGCTCACATCGATGGTGTCGCCACCGACGATGTTCACGGCCGAGACCGAGAGGATGCCGGTGGCGGCATCGTAGGTGGACGAGAGGATGCTCGGGGCG
>NZ_LMIH01000021.1:2069-2346 GCF_001428645.1 Acidovorax sp. Root217 | reverse complement strand
ATTGCCTGCGCCGCCAAACACGATGTCGTCCCCGGCATCGCCAAAGACCTGGTCATCGCCGGCTTCGCTGCCCACGACGTCGTTGCCGCCGCCGCCGTGGATGATGTCGTCATCGGGGCCGAGCACGATCCACTGGTTTGCGTTGTCGCCGCTGGCGGCGTTCTGGCCGGCACCGCCGATCAGGCGCACATTGCCCACCACGGCAATGAACTCGATGTTGTCCACCCGGATCACCGTGCCCGAGGGTAGAGCGCGGGCATCCAGGATCACGGCCTGT
>NZ_LMIH01000021.1:1765-1982 GCF_001428645.1 Acidovorax sp. Root217 | reverse complement strand
GTTGTTGCCGGTGACCCGCTCGATGCGGAACCCCAGTTCTGCCAGGGCGGCGGAGCCCATGGTGGTGGTGGTCAGGCCTTCGGCCTGCAGCCCGACCCCGGTGGGCACGCTGACGGAGACGATGGAATGGCCATCGGCTGCCTTGACGATAGGGATGTCGGCCAGCGGCGTGGGTGTGCCTGCGGTGTCGGGCCGGGTGGGCAGTACCACCGGCACC
>NZ_LMIH01000021.1:403-1672 GCF_001428645.1 Acidovorax sp. Root217 | reverse complement strand
CCCACTGCCGGTTTGAACACCAGGGCGCGAAGCGCGGCCTGGATGTCGGCGGGTGTGCCTGCCGCATGGGTGTACGTGAGCCCGCCATCGGCGGTGGAGAAGCCCGAGGCCGTGAGCGAGGCCGCAGTGAACGCGCCCTTGGCAGCCATGTCCAGCGTGATGATCACCGTCTCCGAAGCACCCACGTCCGGGTCGCTGATGACGATGCCCGCGAACGGCGAGACCGTTGCGTTGTCGTTGACGGCCTGCCCCGCCACGACCCCACTCACGGCGGGCGCCACGTTGTTGCCAGAGACCGTGACCGAATTGCCAAACAGGTCCGCAATCACCACCGCCACGGCCGCACCCGTGTTCCAGTCCTCCAGCATGCCGATGTTGTAGGTGGTGGTGTCGGTGGAGCTCGTGCCATCCTTGTTCAGCCGCAACGCCAACTGGGCCTTGTCGTTGGCGCTCATGGTCATGGTGAAGCTGGTGTTGGACGTGATGTCCACATTGGACGTATCGGTCAGCGTGTAGTTGAACGCCCCCTGGCCCAGAAAGCGAATGCGGTTGGCCGTGATGTCATTGTTCGCCCCGGTCAGCGAGAGGAAGTTGTTGCCCGTGACCACCAGCACGCCGGTGGCCACGTTGTAAGTGGCGCTGGTGACGGTGGGGGCCACCACATTGGTCACCGTGACACCATTGCCCGTCGGGTCGGCCACCACCACGGCGGCGTCTGCCCCGGCGGCCCAGTCCTCTGCGGCGATCAGGTTGTACGTATTGACACTGGTGGAGCTGGTGCCGTTCTTGTTCATGATCAGGTTGGCACCCAGGCGGTCGGCCGCGCTCAGGGTCAGCGTGAAACTGGTGCCGCTGGTGATCTCCACATTGCTGGTGGTGGTCAGCGTGTAGCTGGCACCGCCTTCGCCCTGCAGGCTCAGCTTGTTGGCCACGATGTCATTGGCCGCGCCGGACGCAGCTGTGAGCCCGGTGCCGGTGACCGTCAGCACGCCGGTGTTGGCGTTGTAGACGGAGCTGGTGATGGTCGGGACAGCCACGTTGCTGACCGTGATGGGCGAAGTGGCATCGGCAATGTCGCCGCCGGTGACCACGCTGTTCCAGTCGTCGGCGGCGGCCAGGTTGTAGGTGGTGCCGTTGGTGGAGGTGGTGCCGTTCTTGTTGAACAGCGCCTCCACAGCCACCTGGTCGGCGCCGGCCAGGGTCACGGCAAAGCTGGTGCCCGAGATCACTTCGACATTGCCCGTGGTGCTCAGCGAGCGGGTGGTGCCA
>NZ_LMIH01000021.1:0-346 GCF_001428645.1 Acidovorax sp. Root217 | reverse complement strand
GGTGGTGACGTCGTAGGTGGCCGAGGTGATGGTGGGTGCCGAGACATTCGACACGGTCACCGCGTTGCCCGTCAGGTCTGCACCCGAGGTGGTCGTCACATCCCAGCTGGCGGCGGCGGCCAGGTTGAAGGTGGTGGCGTCGGCGGCCGTGGTGCCGGCCTTGTTCAGCAGGCCGCCCACGGCCAGCTTGTCTGCGGCGTTCAGGGTGACCGAGAACGCCGTGGCGCTGGCAGCGGCGACGTTGCCACTGGTCAGGGTGTAGGAGCCCCCGCCCTGGCCGACGACCGACAGCTTGGAGACGTCGATGGTGTCGCCGGTGACGATGTTGACGGCCGAGACCGAGAGG
>NZ_LMIH01000020.1:27041-38623 GCF_001428645.1 Acidovorax sp. Root217 | reverse complement strand
GATGGCCGCCGTCAGGGTCGTCTTGCCATGGTCCACGTGGCCGATCGTGCCCACGTTGACGTGAGGCTTCGTGCGCTCGAATTTACCTTTTGCCATTTTTCCGACTCCGAAAAAAATCTACAACTACACAACAAGGTTTCGGCACAACCTGAAGCGGATGCACCAGAATTTTGGTGCCCATGGCGGGAATCGGACCCGCGACCTCTCCCTTACCAAGGGAGTGCTCTACCACTGAGCCACATGGGCAATTGAAACTGCTTTCGCAGCATCAAAAGACTTCTACTTCTCAACCAACCAGCAAACCGAACAATGGAGCGGGAGACGGGAATCGAACCCGCGTCATTAGCTTGGAAGGCTAGGGTTCTACCATTGAACTACTCCCGCACTGCCAACTGGCCCTGCGACCCCAGCCCCGCGAAGGACCTGCCGCAACCTGCTTTCATTTTCTTCTACTGGTGGAGGGGACTGGATTCGAACCAGTGTAGGCGTAAGCCAACAGATTTACAGTCTGCCCCCTTTAGCCACTCGGGCACCCCTCCGGAGAATTTCGAATTATAGCACTGAATTTTTGCACTTCGCAAAAGTGCCAGCCGAAAAATTCCAAACACTACTTTTCATCCCGAACATTCCGCCGCACTTCTTGCGAGAGCACCGGCGTTTTTGTCCGAGACTTCGATTCTATGCCACCCACGGATGCCCTGGCGCCAGCCTGAGGCTTTCTGCACCAAAAAAATACCACCCCTGCGCCGAGGTCCACACGGCCCTCTCGTCTCGCCGCCAGCGCCACAGAGCCGGCCAGCGACCTCGGGTGGCGATGGCACCCTGGCGCGGCGGGCGATCCTGCAGCACGGCAGCGAAGAGATGATGCGCTGGCAGCGCTACCGCAATCCCTTCTCGGTACTGCTGCCGGACATCGACCACTTCAAGGCCGTCAATGACCAGCATGGGCATCTGGTGGGAGACCGGGTGCTGGCGGAAACCGAGGCTCCCGCCGCCTGATGCACATGCACATGCACATTCCCATGCCCGGGCAGGCCGGCGAGCGCCGCGCCCTGCCGCCGTGGCATGCCTACCTCATCTGCGGTCATCCACCACATTGAACTCGAAGCGGAACTGCACCGCCACTTTCTCGGGCAGCGTGACCACGACACGCGTCTCCTGCGGATGAAGCACCGTGCTGCCATCGGCCACGACAGCGCCGTGGGCCACGGTCAGCACCTCGTCCTTGCTGGTCGCGGTGCGGCGCGTGGCCTCCCAGCCAAACTGCCCTGGCCGCAGCTTCTGGCGCTGCACCCAGGCCCAGATCTTCACGATCTCGGCATCCACCTCGGCCTGCAGGGCCCGTGGTGTCTGGGCCTGGCCGGAAAACTCGTAACGGTCCTCACGGAGGACCCATTTGAATAGCAGATGCGACATGGGGGGAGAAGATGTTGTTCCAGGGTTGTGCCGCAGCCATCGACATCAGCACTATGGCGCGGCCTTTGCAGGCGGCATCAGGAACGAAGGCAATGGATGGAAAGTGGCGGCACGGCAATGCACCAGGCACCTGGCCCGGCGGCACTCGGCACGAACAGGGGCCGACAAGGCCCGGCACCGAAGACGCGAAGCCACACCAAGGCAAGCATGGGCGCGCTGCGCAGCGCTGCGGTCAGGTGCAGGGAGCACGCTCGCGTGTACATCCAGGTTCATTCCGGAAGATGGTGGTGCGGCTGGCGGGGATCGAACCCACGACCCTTGGCTTCGGAGGCCAATACTCTATCCACTGAGCTACAGCCGCATGCGTGTAGCTTTGGATTATCGCATGCAGCAGGCCCCCTCCAGCACAAGCGGGGCCCACCCAACGTTCACGGCCTGTCCGCAGCTGGCGCCGGAACCCCGAGCCGAAGGCCCAGCCCGGAAATGAAGGCATCGGTACAGACCTGGCCGATGCCGACGAGATCGAACACCCCGTTGGAGAGGATCCAGTTCTGGATCAGGCCATCGAACAGCGCGTGCAGCCCCATGGCCGCGCCCATCGGCGATACCGGCATGGCCGCGTGCTGGGCCTGGGCCGCCAGCTCGAAATCACGGGCCAGTTGGCGGATGAACCCATCACTGGCAGCCAGGTGGCGCTCGCGCACCGCCACCAGCTCGCCCACATATTCCACCTTGTGCATGGCGATCTCGAACACCCGGCGGGTGCGCTCGTCCGAGGCCACGCTCTCCAGCACCAGGGCCATCACGGCACGCAGGCGCTGCAGCGGATCGGGGCAGACGCTGGCCTCGAACTCGCCATAGCCCTGCTCCAGCGGCAGCGTCACCCGGTCCATCATGGCATTGAAGAGGTCGACCTTGTCCTTGAAGTGCCAATAGATGGCGCCCCGGGTCGTGCCGGCGGCCAGGGCAATGTCGCTCAAGGAGGCGCGGGAGACGCCCTTGTCGTAAAACACCTTTTCCGCTGCGTCGATCAGGCCGTTGCGGGTGGCAATCGCGTCCTCTTTGGTTCTGCGCACCATGGGTACAGCCTCTCATTCCGTGCAAATTCGCGGGCGGCCAGGGGTGGACGCCGCCTCTATTATACATCCATGGTTGTATGTATAATTGTCCATCTATTGGTAGAAACTCTTAGTCGCCGACGCAAATTGCTGGTCGGCGGTGCCTGCCGTGACCATACCGTTGATGCCCAACACAAGGACTCCCATGCCTCGCCTGCGTGACCCCTCTCCCCGCATTGCGCGCGTCCCTGCCCTGCAGCGGATGCTGCCAGTGGCCGCCCTGTGCGCCGTTGCCGTCTTTCTCGCCGCGTGCGGCAAGGCCGATGCCCCGGCCGCAGCCGGCGGCGCCCCCAAGATGCCCCCCGTGGAGGTGGGCGTGGTGGTTGCCACACCGGGCGACGTGGGCCTGATCACCGAGCTGCCCGGCCGGGTGGAAGCCTCGCGCGTTGCCCAGGTGCGCGCACGGGCCGCCGGCATCCTGCTGCAGCGCCAGTTCCGCGAAGGCAGCGACGTGAAGGCGGGCCAGCCCCTGTTCCGCATCGACCCGGCCACCTACGCGGCGGCCGCCGACAGTGCCAAGGCCAGCCTGGCCAAGGCCGAGGCCAATCTGGCGCAGGCCACGGCCACGGTGGAACGCTACCGCCCACTGGTCGCCGCCAACGCCATCAGCAAGCAGGATTTCGTGAACGCCGAGGCCACCCAGAAGCAGGCCCAGGCCGATGTGGAGGCCGGCCGCGCCGCCACACGCACGGCGGGCATCAACCTGGGCTACGCCAGCGTGACGGCGCCCATCTCCGGGCGCATCGGCCGTGCCCTGGTGACCGAAGGCGCGCTGGTGGGCCAGGGTGAAGCCACGCCGCTGGCCATCATCCAGCAGATCGATCCGGTGTACGTGAACTTCACCCAGTCGGCCACCGATGTGTTCCAGCTGCGCCGTGCCATGGAAAACGGCCAGCTCAAGCGCGCGGGCGGCGAAGCGGCCAGCGTGAAGCTGCTGCTCAGCGATGGCTCGGCGTACGCACACCCCGGCAAGCTGCTGTTCTCGGACCTGTCGGTCGATGCCAGCACCGGCCAGGTCACGCTGCGCGCCGAAGCGCCCAACCCCAAGGGCGAGCTGCTGCCTGGCCTGTACCTGCGCGTGCAGATCGAGCAGGCCCAGGCCAGCAATGCCATCACCCTGCCACAGCAGGCCGTGACGCGCACCCAGCAGGGTGACACGGTGAGCGTGGTCGGCGACGACGGCAAGATCAGCCCGCGCAGCGTGAAGATCAGCGCTGCGCAGAACAACCGCTGGGTGGTGCTCGATGGTCTGAAGGCCGGCGAGAAGGTCATGGTCGACGGCTTCCAGAAGCTGCAGATGCTGCCCCCGGGCACGCCCGTGAAACCCGTCCCATGGCAGGCTGCCGGCGCCGCGCCAGCAGCGGCCCCTGCCGCCGCCGCAGCCTCGGACGCGGCACCCGCCGCAGCAGCAGCTGCATCGAAGCCATAAGGGGCATCCATGGCCAAGTTCTTTATCGACCGCCCGATCTTCGCGTGGGTGATCGCGCTGTTCATCATGGTGATGGGCGGCGTGGCGATCACGCAGTTGCCGATCGCGCAGTACCCGCCGGTGGCACCGCCATCGATCGTCATCAACGCCGCCTACCCCGGCGCATCGGCGCAGACGCTGGAGGACAGCGTGCTGTCCGTCATCGAACGCGAGATGAACGGCTCACCCGGCCTGATCTACATGGAGTCCGTGGCCCAGGCCGATGGCTCCGGCAGCATCACGCTGAGTTTCCAGCCCGGCACCAATGCCGAGCTGGCGCAGGTGGACGTGCAGAACCGCCTCTCGCGCGCTTCTCCTCGGCTGCCCTCGGCCGTGACGCAGCAGGGCGTGCGCGTGGACAAGTCGCGCTCCAACTTCCTGTTGTTCACGATGCTCTCGTCGACCAACCCGAAGATGGACACCGTGGCCCTGGGCGACTACGCCTCGCGCAACATCGTGCCCGAGTTGCAGCGCCTGACCGGCATCGGCCAGGCCCAGCTGTTCGGCACCGAACGCTCCATGCGCATCTGGATCGACCCGGCCAAGATGGTCAGCTTCAACCTGTCATCGGCGGAGATCACGGCCGCCATTCGCGCACAGAACGCGCAGGTGGCCAGCGGCACCATCGGTGACCTGCCCAATGTGGCCGGCCAGGGCATCGCCGCCACGGTGGTGGTCAACGGCCAGCTGTCCAGCGTCGAGCAATTCGGCGCCATTGTGCTGCGCGCCAACCCCGACGGCTCCACCGTGCGCCTGAAGGACGTGGCGCGTGTGGAACTCGGTGGCCAGGCCTACTCCACCTCGGCACGCCTGAACGGCAAGCCCGCCGTCGGTATCGGTGTGCAGTTGACCCCGAGCGGCAATGCGCTGGAGGCCGCCAAGGCCGTGCGTGTGAAGATGGACGAACTGGCACGCTTCTTCCCCGAAGGCACGGAATGGAGCATTCCCTACGACAGCTCGCGCTTCGTGGACATCTCCATCACCCAGGTGGCCATCACGCTGCTGGAAGCCGTGGCCCTGGTGTTCCTGGTGATGTTCCTGTTCCTGCAGAACTGGCGCTACACCATCATCCCGACCATCGTGGTGCCCATCGCCCTGCTGGGCACGTTCGCCACGCTGCTGGCCCTGGGCTTCTCGATCAACGTGCTGACCATGTTCGGCATGGTGCTGGTGATCGGTATCGTGGTGGACGATGCCATCGTGGTGGTGGAAAACGTCGAACGCATCATGAGCGAGGAAGGCCTGCCGCCGCTGGAAGCCACCCGCAAGGCCATGCGCCAGATCTCGGGCGCCATCATCGGCGTGACCGTAGTGCTGATCTCGGTGTTCGTGCCGCTGGCCTTCTTTGCAGGCTCCACCGGCAACATTTACCGACAGTTTTCGGCGGTGATGGTGACCTCCATCGCATTCTCGGCTTTCATGGCGCTGTCGCTCACGCCAGCCCTGTGCGCCACACTGCTCAAGCCGGTGGAAGCCGGCCACCACCATGAAAAGAGCGGCTTCTTCGGCTGGTTCAACCGCGGTTTCTCACGCACCGCCAAGGGCTATGAAGGCGTGGTATCACGCATCCTGAAAAAGGCCGCGCGCTACCTGATCATCTACGCCGCCATCGTCGGGGCCGTGGCGGTCGTTTACATGCGCCTGCCCACTTCGTTCCTGCCAGGTGAAGACCAGGGCAACATCATCGTCAACGTGCAGCTGCCGCCAGGCGCCACGCAGGAGCGCACGCTGGCCGTGATGCAGCAGGTCGAGGAATTCATCCTCAAGCAGCCCGAGGTGCAGAGCATGGTCGGCGTGCTGGGCTTCAGCTTCTCCGGCCAGGGCCAGAACGCGGCGCTCGCCTTCGTGACCTTGAAGGACTGGAAGGAACGCCACGCCCCCGGCCAGTCGGCCCAGGACCTGGCCGGCCGCGCCTTCGGCGGGCTGATGGGCATCCGCGATGCCTTCATCTACCCGCTGAGCCCGCCCCCCATTCCCGAGCTGGGCAATGCCAGCGGCTTCTCGTTCCGCCTGCAGGACCGCAGCGGCGCCGGGCACGAAGCGCTGATCAACGCCCGCAACCAGTTGCTGGGCATGGCATCGCAGAGCAAGGTGATCACCCAGGTGCGCCCCGACGGCCTCGAAGACGCGCCGCAGCTGCAGATCGATATCGACCGCGACAAGGCCAACGCACTGGGCGTGCCGTTCGACGCGATCAACTCGGCCCTGTCCACGGCCCTGGGCTCCACCTACGTGAACGACTTCCCGAACCAGGGCCGTCTGCAGCGCGTGGTGGTGCAGGCCGATGCACCGGCACGCATGCAACCCGACGATCTGCTCAAGATCAACGCCACCAACAGCCAGGGCAAGCCCGTACCGCTGTCGGCCTTTGCCAGCACCCGCTGGATCAAGGGCGCGCAGCAGACGGTGCGCTACAACGGCTACCCTGCTGCGCGCATCTCGGGTTCGCCCGCGCCCGGCATGAGCACCGGCGCAGCCATGGCCGAGATGGAAATGCTCGCGGCCCAGTTGCCCGCAGGCTTTGGCTACGAGTGGACGGGCCAGTCCCGCGAAGAAAAGCTCGCCGGCTCGCAGTCGCTGATCCTGTACAGCTTCGCCATCCTGGCGGTGTTCCTGTGCCTGGCCGCACTGTACGAGAGCTGGTCGATCCCGCTGGCCGTGATCCTGGTCGTGCCGCTCGGCGTGCTGGGCGTGCTGCTGGCCACCCTGCTGCGCGGCTACGCGAACGACGTGTACTTCCAGGTGGGGCTGATCACCATCATCGGTTTGTCCGCCAAGAACGCCATCCTGATCATCGAGTTCGCCAAGGACCTGCAGGCCCAGGGCAAGGGCGTGATCGAGTCGGCACTGGCCGCAGCCCACTTGCGCTTTCGGCCCATCGTGATGACCTCCCTCGCCTTCGGCTTGGGCGTGGTGCCACTGGTCATCGCCTCGGGCGCGGGCTCGGCGAGCCAGCGTGCCATCGGTACCGGCGTGCTCGGCGGCATGATCACCGGCACGGCGCTGGCCGTGTTCTTCGTGCCCGTGTTCTTCGTGGTGGTGCGCAGCCTGTTCAAGGGCAGCGCGCGCCAGCAGGAGATGAATCGGCGCCATGCACAAGAAGCAGGAGTTGGAACCCATGACTGATCGACGTACCCCCCTGCCCCTGGCTGTGGCCGCCGCTGTGGCGCTGCTGCTCTCCGGCTGCTCTTTCATTCCCACGTACGAGCGCCCCGCAGCGCCCGTGCCCGGCACCTACCAGGCGGGCACGGCCACGCCTGCCGGTGCTGCCACCGCAGCCGCCGTGCCGTGGAAGGACTACTTCGCCGACCCGCGCCTGCAGACCCTGATCGGCGCAGCGCTGGCCAACAACCGCGACCTGCGCGTGGCCGCGCTCAACATCGAGCAGGCGCGTGCACAGTTCCAGATCCGCCGGGCCGACCAGTTCCCCAGCGTGGGCCTGGGTGTCAACGCCAGCCGGGGGCCCTCGGCCTCCAATGGCGACCTGACCAACTCGTTCAGCGTGGGACTGGCCCTCTCGGCCTGGGAGATCGACTTCTTCGGGCGCATCGCCAGCCTCAAGGAGCAGGCGCTGGCGCAGTACCTGGCCAGCGAGGAAGGCCGCAACGCCGCCCAGGTCAGCCTGGTGGCTGCCGTGGCCAATGGCTGGCTCACACTGCTGGCCGACGAAGAGTTGCTCAAGCTCTCACGCCGCACCCTGACCTCGCGCGAGGAATCGGTGCGCCTTACGCGCCTGCGCCTGGATGCTGGCGTGGCCTCGGAACTCGATTTCCGCCAGGCGGAATCGCTGACGCAGGCCGCGCGCGCCACCCTGGCACAACAGCAGCGCCAGCGTGCGCTGGACGAAAACGCGCTGGCCCTGCTGCTGGGCCAGCCGGTGCCGGCCGACGTGCTGGCCAGCCTGGCGGGCAGCACGCTGGCCAATGCGCCGGCCATGGCCGCCCTGCCTGCCGGCCTGCCGTCGGAGCTGCTCACGCAGCGCCCCGACATCCGCCAGGCCGAACAGCAACTGATCGCGGCCAACGCCAACATCGGCGCTGCGCGCGCTGCGTTCTTCCCCCGCATCTCGCTGACGGCGCAGGCCGGCACGGCCAGCGGCGAGCTCTCGGGCCTGTTCAAGAGCGGCTCCTGGGGTTTCACCCTCGCGCCGTCGCTGCTGCTGCCGATCTTCGACGCGGGCCGCAACCAGGCCAACCTGCAGAGTTCGCAGGCCTCGCGCAGCATTGCCATGGCGCAGTACGAGAAGGCCATCCAGACGGCGTTCCGCGAAGTGTCCGACGCGCTGGCCGGCCAGTCCACCCTGGCCGAGCAGTCCGACGCCCAGCAGCGCCAGGCCGAGGCCGAGGAAGCGCGCCTGCGCCTGGCCGACCTGCGCTACCGCAACGGCGTCTCCAGCTACCTGGACCTGCTGGATGCCGAGCGCTCCCTGTTCGCCACTCAGCAGGGTGTGGTGCAGGTGCGACTGGCCCAGTTGCAGAACCAGGTGCTGCTATACAAGGCCCTGGGCGGCGGTGGTGCGGTCGAGCCGGCCGCCCCTGTGACGGCAGGCTCCTGAGCGCTTTCGGGCGGCCACTGCCTGCTGCAGTGGGCCGCCCGGAAATGTTTTCTGTGCCTTTCAACACGCACGTCGCGCGCGCTTCAGGGCCCGGGGGCCCCGGCAGATATAATTGAAGGTTGATTGCATCAAAGCCCCACGATAAACCCGAGGAAGTCATGAGCGACACCCACCACGAAGAAGCCCATACCGGCCCGATCAAGAACCCCAAGCAGTTGCTGATCGCGGTACTTGCCTCGTTTGTGATTCCGATTTTTGCCATCATCGGCCTCGTCCTGTACGTCACCTCGGAGAACAAGCCGGCGGCCGGCGCGGTAGACACACAGAAGGCGACCGCCGCGCGCATCCAGAAGGTAGGCATGGTCGAAGTGCGCGACGCCAACCGGCCGCTGGCCAATGGCGAAGCGGTCTACAAGGCCCAATGCGCCGCCTGCCACGCCACGGGGGCAGCAGGGGCACCGAAGTTTGGCGATGCCGCCGCCTGGGGCCCTCGCATCGTTGCAGGCCTGGACGCTCTGGTGAATTCGGCGCTCAAAGGCAAGGGTGCCATGGCGCCGCAAGGCGGTGGCGATTTCAGCGACACCGAGATCGCGCGCGCCGCGGCCTTCATGGCCAATGCCGGTGGTGCCAAGTTCCAAGAGCCTGCAGCCCCCGCGGCGGCGGCTTCCGCCGCAGGTGACGGAGCATCGGCCGCAATGGTGCCAGCGTCTGGCGCATCGCAATAAGCGAACTGCGCGCGCCAAGCAAAAGCCGACCCTGCGAGGTCGGCTTTTTTGTGGGAAATCAGGCAGCGGTGGCGTGCCGAGCTGCCGGGCTGGGCACGAAGCCATAGCGGGCAGGCAGTTCCTCGGCCTGCACCTCCACCGGCGTCCAGCGCCCCTGCTCCACCGCGTCGGCGGCCAGGCCCACATCCAGGGTGTGCACGAGGCCCAGGCCCAGGGGCGTGGCCAGGTAGACACGGCCTTGCGCATCGAGCAGGCATTGCTCCACGGTCGTGGGCTTGCCGGTGTGGGAGGTCACCGATCCATCGATGGCCAGGCGCCAGACCAGCGGTGTGGCTTCGAGCTCGACATACACGCGCTGCGGCCCGTTCTGGAAGAACCACTGCCCGGCTTCGTCGGCTTCGTAGTTGCGGTGGATGAAGTCGATCAGCTTTTCGTGCTGCAGCAGCGAGCCCTTGGCCTGTGGAAACGGGCCGGCGGCCTGCGTCCTGTCGTCGCGCATGTACCAGCGCCCGCGCGCATCCAGCCCCAGCCAGCCGTAGCAGTCGGGCACGTTGGGCCATTTGGCCAAGGCCTGTTTGACGATGTCATCCATGCCGCGATTGTGCCCCCGCGCCAGGATCTTCCGTGTCAGCCTGCGCCGCGAGCCAGGCGCCCACGGTGTCCGGCATGGCGCGCACATGGCCGGGCAGGCGTCCCTTGGCAAAGCCCACGTGGCCGCCATGCGCGGGCTGCCAGAGGGTGACGCACGGGCCCACCTCGCTCACACTGGGCAGGCTGCTGGCCGGAACGAAGGGGTCGTTGCGCGCATTCACCACCAGGGCCGGGATGCGGATGCGGTGCAGCAGCGGCTTGGCCGAAGCCCGCAGCCAGTAGTCCTCGGTGTTGCGAAAGCCATGCACCGGCGCGGTGAAGACGTTGTCGAATTCATACAGGTCGCGCGCCGCCAGCAGGGCCTGGCGGTCGAACAGGCCCGGGTGCTGGGCCAGCTTCTGCAAGGCCTTGGGGACCAGACTGCGCATGAACATGCGGGTGTAGACCTGCCGATTGAAGCCACGCCCGATGGCATGCCCACCGGCGGCCAGGTCGATGGGCGAGCACACCGCCGCCACGGCATCGGCACTGCGGCCGGCCTCCTCGCCCACCTCGGCGGCCCAGCGCAGGAGCGCATTGCCCCCGAGCGACACGCCTGCCGCCATCAGCGGGCCTTTGTGGCCAGCACGCAGGCGCTGCAGCATCCAGCCGATCTCGGCATGGTCACCCGAGTGGTAGGCGCGCGGGGCCCGGTTGATCTCGCCGCTGCAGCCACGGAAATGCGGCAACGCGCAGGCCCAGCCGCGCTCGCGCGCAAGGTCGGCAAAGGCCTCGCTGTAGTGGCTGCGCGAGGAGCCTTCCAGGCCGTGGAACACCACCAGCAGCGGGCGCTTCGTGCCCGGTGCCACCCCATCGTCCAGGAAGTCCACATCCACGAAATCGCCATCGGGCGTGGCCCAGCGCTCGCGCCGGTACCGCGGTGATGCGCCGAAGGCACGGCGCGAGTACAGCGCGGGCCAGATGGTCTGCAGTTGCCCGCCGGGCAGCCACCGTGGCGCCGTGTATTGCAGGGAGTGCATAGAGTGCAGCGTCAATGCAGCACCGGCTGCTGCGCCTGCATGGCCTGTACGTCCTCCACCACGCCCGCGCTGGCGTGGTGCACCACCAGGCGCCAGCCCTGCGGGGTCTTGTGGTACACGTTGGTGGCAATCACGATGGCGCGGTGCATGCCGTCGGGCAACATCACCTCCACATGCTCGGCCACGCTGTGCACGGCGCTGGACAGCGCCTGCACGCGGCGCACCTGCGTCGGCCGGGCACGCACCGTGCCGTTGGCAAACATGGCCTCGAACGCCGTGCGGATGGCGCCCGCCCCTACGAGCCGGGGGCCACCCGGGTGCACGCAGACGATGTCCTCTTCATCCGCCCAGCACGACATCAGCAGTTCGATGTCGCCCCGCTGGAGTGCGTCGTAAAAAGCGGCTTCGGTCTCGTCCGAAGAACCGCCCTGGGTGGCTGCGGTGGGTCGTGCACGTGGCATGGGCAAAAAAGGGGATTGTGGGCGTGCGCCTATTGTGCGCGGTCCGCTGCCGCAGCGGATGGACCGGCATGGAACCGCCGTGGACAGCCTCTGCTCGACCCCCACCATCGTCCCGATTTTCGCTACGGGTTTTCATGTACCCAGACCCGGGAAGCGCCCGCTCGTTCCACTGAGGCTCGGGTAAACCCTTCAAAGTTCCTTCGGCATTGTTTCCAATACTGGAACAGTT
>NZ_LMIH01000020.1:26751-26939 GCF_001428645.1 Acidovorax sp. Root217 | reverse complement strand
CCGCACCCGCGCCGAAGTGGCCGCTGAAGCCGCTACCGTGGCACAGACCCGCAGCATCGAGCCTGCTGGTTCGCGTGTGGTGACGTACAAGTCCACCGCCGACCGTGCTGCCGTGCGTGCCCAGGCTGCCGATGCCGTGCGCACCGGCCAGATCTCTTCCGGCGAAATCGGCGCGCTGTAAGCCGCCT
>NZ_LMIH01000020.1:0-26628 GCF_001428645.1 Acidovorax sp. Root217 | reverse complement strand
ACCCGCTGGTTCGCGTGTGGTGACCTACAAGTCGACGGCTGACCGTGCTGCGGTGCGTGCCGCTGCTGCCGAAGCTGTTCGCACCGGCCAGATCCCCTCGGGCGAAATCAGCGCCCTGTAATTTGCAAGGCAACGGGCTGCAGACCGCACTGCAGCCACCCTGCACAAGCCGAGACCTCGCAAGAGGCCTCGGCTTTTTTCATGGGCAATCGCACAGGCAGCCGTAGGTGAAGGCTCACCCTGTGCCAGGCACCCCCTCAGCGGCGGCCCGGTCACAATGCACAGGCCAGCCGCAACTGCACCCATGCCCTTGACGCCAGCCTACCGATCCATCGACCACATCATGCTGCGCCTGACCAACGCAGAGCCATTGTTCGACCTGTTCAGCCGCGTGTTCGGTTTGCCCGTGGCTTGGCCCCTGCAGCACGCCGCTTTCGCGACCTACGGCTGGGTGCATGCGGGCAGCACGGACCTCGAATTCTGGGCCGCAACCTCCAATGCCGATCTTCCCGAGCATTCACAGCCACCGCTCATCCACGGCTTCGCGCTGGAGCCCGCCCTGCCCTTGCCACAAGCGCTGGAGCACACAGCTGCTGCAGGCATCGCCAGCAAGCCCGCCCGTACCTTCCAGTCTCCCAACACACAAGGCGAAGTGGTCACAAACTTCACCAATGCCGTCGTGCTCGATGTATCCGAGCCGAGCTGCTGCATTTTCTTCTGTGAGTGGAATCCTCGCGCGGCCATCTATCCCTGGGACGAAGCAGCCACACCGGTACAACGCCGCGGACGGCACCGGCAGGCGCTGCAGGAAGCCCATGGGGGCCCGCTCGGACTCATCGGGCTACAGTCGATACGCATGGGCACGCCCGATCTGGGCATGCATCGAAAGCACTGGCAGCGTCTCAGTGGCTCGCCCTCTGGGCAACCGATCATGCTTGCGCCGGGGATCTCGCTGGAACTGGTTCCCGCCGGACAGTTGCGGATCGAGTCACTCACGTTCAGCGTGCACTCACTGGCCACGGCACGCATGTTCCTGGCAAGCCGCCAACTGCTGCAGGATGACAATTGGGACACACTGTGGATAGCATGCGAGGGCCTGCGCATCGGCCTCGTTGAAAGCACGGGCGCGCAGGCATAAAAAAACCCGGCGGGGCCGGGTTTTTTGAACAGATCCGCAAGGATCTGGGGGCTTGCTTGTCTTATTTACTTCTTCTGGCGAAACTTGCGCAGCGCGGCGATCTGGGCGGCCATGACGGCCAGCTCGGACTGTGCCCGGGCCAGGTCGATCTCGCTCTTGGCATTCTTGAGCGCTTCTTCGGCCGATGCCTTGGCAGCATTGGCCTTCTCGTCGTCCAGGTCCTTGCCGCGGATGGCGGTGTCGGACAGCACGGTCACGCGGTTGGGCTGCACTTCCAGAATGCCACCGGCCACGAACACGAATTCTTCGCGGCCGTCGGCCATTTCGATGCGCACCGAGCCCGGCTTGATGCGCGTGATCAGCGGGGTGTGGCGGGGAAAGATGCCCAGTTCGCCAGACTCGCCCGGCAGCGCGACAAAGCGTGCTTCACCGGAGAAGATCGACTCTTCGGCACTGACCACATCAACATGGATGGTGTTCATCATTGCTCCTAGGAAAAGAGGGGTTGCTTGATTGCTCGTGAAGGCCGGGCAGCGCGGAGCTGCTCAGCCGCCAGGCAATCAGGCCACCTTCTTGGCCTTTTCGAAGGCTTCGTCGATGGTACCAACCATGTAGAACGCCTGTTCCGGCAGGTGGTCGCACTCGCCGCTGACGATCATCTTGAAACCACGGATGGTTTCCGACAGGGGAACGTACTTGCCTGGCGAGCCCGTGAACACTTCGGCCACGTGGAAAGGCTGCGACAGGAAACGCTGGATCTTGCGCGCGCGGGCCACGGCCAGCTTGTCGTCAGGAGCCAGTTCGTCCATGCCCAGAATGGCGATGATGTCGCGCAGTTCCTTGTAGCGCTGCAGCGTGCCTTGCACCGCGCGGGCCGTGGCGTAGTGGTCTTCGCCCACGACGTTCGGGTCCAGCTGGCGGCTGGTCGAATCCAGCGGGTCCACGGCAGGGTAGATACCCAGCGAGGCGATGTCACGCGACAGCACCACGGTGGAGTCCAAGTGGGCAAAGGTCGTGGCAGGCGAAGGATCGGTCAAGTCATCGGCTGGCACGTAAACGGCCTGGATGGAGGTGATCGAACCGACCTTGGTCGAGGTGATGCGCTCTTGCAGGCGGCCCATTTCTTCGGCCAGCGTAGGCTGGTAGCCCACGGCGGAAGGCATGCGGCCCAGCAGAGCGGACACTTCGGTACCGGCCAGCGTGTAGCGGTAGATGTTGTCCACGAAGAACAGCACGTCACGGCCTTCGTCACGGAAGGACTCGGCGATGGTCAGGCCGGTCAGCGCCACGCGCAGACGGTTGCCTGGGGGCTCGTTCATCTGACCGTACACCATGGCAACCTTGGACTCTTCGAGCTTCTCCAGGTTCACCACGCCGGAATCGGCCATTTCATGGTAGAAGTCGTTCCCTTCGCGGGTACGCTCGCCCACACCAGCGAACACCGACAGACCCGAGTGGGCCTTGGCGATGTTGTTGATGAGTTCCATCATGTTCACGGTCTTGCCCACGCCGGCGCCACCGAACAGACCCACCTTGCCGCCCTTGGCGAACGGGCACACCAGGTCGATCACCTTGATGCCGGTTTCCAGCAGCTCTTGCGATGGCGACAGTTCGTCGTACGCAGGGGCCTTGCGGTGGATGGATGCCGTCAGTTCCTGGCTCACGGGACCACGTTCGTCGATGGGCGCACCCAGCACGTCCATGATGCGGCCCAGCGTCGCCTTGCCCACGGGCACGGTGATGGCGTTGCCGGTGTTGGTCACCATGATGCCGCGGCGCAGGCCGTCGGACGAACCCAGCGCAATGGTACGCACCACGCCGTCGCCCAGCTGCTGCTGCACTTCCAGCGTCAGGGTGGAACCTTCGAGCTTCAGAGCGTCGTAAATCTTGGGCATCTGGTCGCGTGGGAACTCAACGTCCACCACCGCGCCGATACATTGAACAATCTTGCCTTGCACTTGAGCCATTTTTCGCTCCAATTTAGATGTTGGTTGAGCTGCTTACACAGCAGCGGCGCCAGCCACGATTTCCGAAAGTTCTTTCGTGATCGCTGCCTGGCGCGTCTTGTTGTAGACCAGCTTCAACTCGCCAATGACGCTGCCGGCGTTGTCGGTGGCGGCCTTCATGGCCACCATGCGTGCCGACTGCTCGGACGCCATGTTTTCCGCAACCGCCTGGTAGATCAGGGACTCGACATAGCGGACCAGCAGATCGTCGATCACGGTCTGTGCATCGGGCTCGTAGATGTAGTCCCAGCCATGTTCGGTCTTCTCGGCCTGCATCTGCTCGGACGACAGGGGGAGCAGCTGCTCCACCACCGATTCCTGCTTCATGGTGTTGATGAACTTGGTGTAGCTCAGGTACACCGCGTTGATCTTGCCTTCTGCATAGGCGTCGAGCAGCACCTTCACGGGGCCGATCAGCTTGTCCAGGTGGGGCTTGTCGCCCAGGCCCGTCACGTGCGAAACCACCTTGGCACCGACACGGTTCAGGAAACCCAGGCCCTTGTTGCCGATGGCAACCGCCTCGGTGGACACGCCAGCGCCCTGCAGCTCACGCAGCTTGGCCGTCACGATGCGCAGCACGTTGGTGTTCATGCCACCGCACAGGCCCTTGTCGGTCGTCACCACGATCACGCCGGCGACCTTGGCATCGTTCACTTTCATGAACGGGTGCACGTACTCTGGATTGGCGTGGCCGAGATTGGCTGCAATGTTGCGGATCTTCTCGCTGTAAGGGCGGGCAGCCCGCATCCGTTCCTGCGCCTTGCGCATTTTGGATGCAGCCACCATCTCCATGGCTTTGGTGATCTTCTTGGTGTTTTCCACCGATTTGATCTTGCCGCGTATTTCCTTGCCTGCTGCCATGATGGCTCCTCGTCCGGTTTAAGCGAACGACTTCTTGAACGCGGCGACGGCAGCGGTCAATTCGGCTTCAGCGTCCTTGTCCATGGCCTTGGCCTGTTCCAGCTTGGCCAGCAGTGCGGCGTGGCTGGTCTTCAGGAACTGGTGCAGGCCGTGTTCGAAGTCGAGAACCTTCTTGACGTCGATGTCGTCCATGAAGCCCTTGTTCACAGCGAACAGCGTGGCACCCATCAGCGAGATGGGCAGGGGGCTGTACTGTGCCTGCTTGAGCAGTTCGGTCACGCGGGCACCGCGGTCCAGCTGCTTGCGGGTGGCTTCGTCCAGGTCGGAAGCGAACTGCGCGAACGCAGCCAGCTCACGGTACTGGGCCAGGTCGGTACGGATACCGCCGGACAGGTTCTTCACCAGCTTGGTCTGGGCAGCACCACCGACGCGCGACACCGAGATACCGGCGTTGATGGCGGGGCGGATACCGGCGTTGAACAGGCTGGTTTCCAGGAAGATCTGGCCGTCCGTGATCGAGATCACGTTGGTAGGAACGAAGGCGGACACGTCGCCGGCTTGCGTTTCGATGATGGGCAGTGCCGTCAGCGAACCGGTCTTGCCCTTGACTTCACCCTTGGTGAAGGCTTCGACGTAGTCGGCATTCACGCGGGCTGCGCGCTCGAGCAGGCGGCTGTGGAGATAGAACACGTCGCCGGGGTAGGCTTCGCGGCCTGGTGGGCGGCGCAGCAGCAGCGAAACCTGGCGGTAGGCCACGGCCTGCTTGGACAGGTCGTCATAAACGATCAAAGCGTCCTGGCCGCGGTCGCGGAAGTACTCGCCCATCGTGCAGCCCGAGTAGGCCGACACGTACTGCATGGCTGCCGACTCGGAGGCCGATGCGGCCACCACGATCGTGTAGTCCATGGCACCGGCTTGTTCCAGCGCGCGCACCACGTTCTTGATCGACGAAGCCTTCTGGCCGATGGCGACGTAGATGCAGCTGACGCCCTGGCCCTTCTGGGCGATGATGGCGTCGATGGCGACAGCGGTCTTGCCGGTCTGGCGGTCACCGATGATCAGCTCGCGCTGGCCACGGCCCACAGGCACCATGGAGTCGATGGACTTCAGGCCGGTCTGCAGGGGCTGGTCCACCGATTTACGGGCGATAACGCCCGGAGCGACCTTTTCGATCACGTCGGTGAGCTTGGCGTTGATGGGGCCCTTGCCGTCGATGGGCTGGCCCAGGGCGTTCACCACGCGGCCAATCAGCTCGGGGCCGACCGGCACTTCCAGAATGCGGCCCGTGCACTTGACGGTGTCGCCTTCGGAGATATGTTCGTACTCACCCAGAATCACGGCGCCGACGGAGTCGCGCTCGAGGTTCAGGGCCAGGCCGTAGGAGGGCTGGCCGTCCTTGGTGGCAGGGAACTCGAGCATTTCACCGGCCATCACGTCCGACAGGCCGTGCACGCGCACGATACCGTCAGACACGGACACCACGGTACCCTGGTTGCGGATATCGCTGCTGGCGGCCAGACCTTCGATGCGGCTCTTGATGAGTTCAGAAATTTCTGCGGGATTGAGTTGCATGACTCTTTCCTTCTTTCTTTGGTTCGCTGTCCTCGCCGCGCGTTACGCGGTGAGGGCCGCTTTCATTTGTTCAAGACGGGCCTTGACCGAAGTGTCCAGCACCTCGTCACCCACCACTACGCGAATGCCACCGATCAGGGACGCATCCAGCTGAACGGTGAGGTTGAGCTTGCGGCCAAAGCGCTTTTCCAGCGCCGAGCAGACCTCAGCCAGTGCAGCGGCATCCATCGGAAAGGCGCTGTGCACCACGGCGTCCGAAGAGCCGCTGCGGCGATTCACGAGGGCACGAAACTGCGCAGCGACTTCCGGCAGCGCCTGCAGGCGCCCGTTGTCGATGACCGTGCGCAGGAAGTTCTTGGCCGTATCGGACAGCGCCGAACGCGCAACACCCGTGACGACGGCAAACACCTGGTCTGCCGTCACCTTGGGGCTGTCTGCCAGCTGGCGCAACTGGGGGTTGGCGGCAATCGCCGCCAGTTCATCGACCCAGTCAGCGGTGCTGGCCAGGTCCATGCCCGCACCCGCAGTAGCGGCCTTGAACAGGGCTTCGGCGTAAGGGCGGGCAATGGTGGCGAGTTCAGCCATGTGTGTCCCCTTACAGCTCGGTCTTCAGGCGGTTGAGCAGGTCGGCGTGAACGCCGGCATTGACTTCCTTGCGGAGAATCTGCTCAGCACCCTTGACGGCCAGCGCAGCGACCTGCTCACGCAGGGCTTCGCGGGCTTGCACCGTTTGCTGTTCGGCTTCGGCACGGGCGGAGGCAACGATCTTGTTGCCCTCTTCCGTGGCGCGTGCCTTGGCTTCTTCGATGATGGCCTGGGCACGTCGGTCGGCGTCCGCAAGACGCGAGGCCGTTTCGTTGCGTGCCTGTGACAGTTCCTTCTCGACGCGCTGGTTGGCAGCGGTCAGTTCGGACTTGGCACGGTCGGCAGCAGCGAGGCCTTCGGCGATTTTCTGGGCTCGTTCATCCAACGCCTTCGCGATCGGGGGCCACACGAATTTCATCGTGAACCACACCAGGATCAGGAAGACGATGGCCTGAATGAACAGGGTCGCGTTGATACTCACGGCAACACCTTTCTAGAGTGGCGTTGGGTGGGAATTACTTGGGCAGGTTGGCCAAGAACGTGGAAGCGAAGGGGTTGGCGAAAGCGAACAGCAGGGCGATGGCCACGCCGATCAGGAAAGCCGCATCGATCAGACCGGCCAAGATGAACATCTTGGTTTGCAGTTCGTTGATCAGCTCAGGCTGACGGGCCGACGATTCGAGGAACTTGCCACCCATCAGTGCGATACCGATGGAAGCGCCGATAGCGCCGAGGCCAACGATCAGACCACAAGCCAGAGCGACGAGACCGAGAATGTTTTCCATGATGACTCCTGAGTTAAAAAAAGAAAGGTTGAAAAGGAAAGAGAAACGAAAGGGAACCGTTAGTGCGCGTTGTGCGCCTGACCGAGGTAGATCAGCGCAAGCATCATGAAGATGAAGGCTTGCAGCGAGATCACCAGAATGTGGAACAGCGTCCAGATGGTGCCAGCAATGATGTGGCCCACAGGCAGCAGCACACCCGACAGCGACAGTGCAGCCGCACCACCCATCAGGGCGATGAGCATGAACACCAGTTCGCCGGCGTACATGTTGCCGAACAACCGCATGCCATGCGAGACGGTGTTGGCGACATATTCAATGACCTGCATCAGCAGGTTGATCACGCCCAGGATCAGGGCGAAGATGGGATTCTTGCTGGTGCCGAACGGGGCCGACACGAGTTCGTGCGCCCAGCCGCCAGCGCCCTTGATCTTCACGCTGTACCAGAAGCGCAGAATCAGGATGGCGAATGCCAGGCCCAGGGTGGTGGACAGGTCGGCCGTGGGCACGACGCGCAGGTAGGCATGGTGCGGATCGTGGCCGGCAGCACCGTAGATCTGGGCCCAGATGGCGGGCAGCAGGTCCACCGGCAGCATGTCCATGAAGTTCATCATGAAGATCCAGACGAACACCGTCAGACCCAGGGGAGCGATGAACTTGCGGCTCTCGGCGTTGTGGATGTTGGCCTTGGCCTGGTTGTCCACCATCTCGACCAGCATTTCCACCGCCGCCTGGAAGCGGCCGGGCACGCCGGAGGTTGCCTTACGGGCAGCTGACCACAGGATCAAAAGCGTGAGGGCACCCAGAACCAAACCCACGATGATCGAGTCATAGTTGATGACCGTGAAGTCAACAATCTTGGTCTGGTTGACGTTTTGAAGATGCTGCAGGTGGTGAACGATGTATTCACTTGCAGTCGGAGCGTGCGCTTCTGCGGCCATCGGACAACTCTTCTCTATATCAATCGGTTTTTCGGACACCAGGCCGCACCAGAAGCGCGACCCAATACGTTTTCATCGTGACCACCATGCCCGCCAGCAAGGCAAGCCAGACCAACCCCGGCACAGCCCAGGGGGCCACAGCCAGCAGCGCGACGGTGAACACGATCTTGGCTATCTCCCAGCCAAAGAACCCCGCCATGGAGGCGCCTGCATTTCCAGACGCCATCTGGCGCGACATACCGCGGGCGAACAATGCGGCCGGAGCCACCACTGCAAGCGCGCCGTAGGCGGCAGACCAGCCCACTTCGGCCCTGCCCGTCAGCCCCCAGGCCACCAGGGCCACGAGCACGCCGACAAGCGCCTGACCCGCCACCACCTTCCACATCGAGACGGGAGGGTTGCGGCTGCGCCACTGGTCCGCTTCCTGCGCGGACAAGGGCTTGAAGTCAGAATCTTCAGCCTCAGTTTCTGTCTCAGGGGCGATTGTTTTCATTGTTGGTAACGCCCATGTTACAGACTGCAAATTTCACAAAGCCTCTAATTATAAGTAAAAACCCGTGGCGAACGACAAAGACCTGCAATCAGGGTCTGAAAGGGGGGTGCGCGCCAGCACCTCTGTGGTGACCCACCAACGCCCGCCATGGTGCGGCAGCCCCGGTTATGCACCAAAAAGGCGCGCAGCTGTATGACACATCCACGCCGACCCGAAGGGCTTGCCGCACAATGGCCCCGCCTGCACCGCCACCGAAAAATCGAAGCTCCTGCATATGACGTCCTCTCCTTTGCCACCGAACCTCACCATCCTCGACTCGGCCGCTGCGGATGCCCGCAAGGACTCGCTGATCGAGTACCCTTCGCAGTTTCCGATCAAGGTCATGGGGGCCAAGGTGGACGGCTTCGTGCACGCGGTCACCGAACTGGCCCGCCAGTACGATCCGACTTTCGACCCCGCCACCATTGAACTGCGCGACAGCAGCAAGGGCAATTACCTCGGGGTTACTGTCACCATCACGGCCACCAGCCGCGAGCAGCTCGACGACCTGTACCGCGCGCTGTCATCGCACCCCCTGGTCAAGGTCGTGCTGTAAGGCCGTGACCATCGATCTGCGCACGCTCGGGCGGGTGGACTATGCCGCCACGGTGCAGGCCATGCAGGCCTACACGGCCACACGCACGGCCGACACGCCCGATGCCCTGTGGCTGTGCGAGCACGACGCGCTCTACACGCAAGGCCTGGCCGGCAAGAGTGACCACCTGCTGAATCCCGGCGCCATTCCGGTGGTGCCCACCAACCGGGGTGGCCAGGTCACCTTCCACGGGCCGGGCCAGGTGGTGGCCTACCCGCTCATCGACCTGCAGCGCGCGGGCTACTACGTCAAGGAATATGTTTACCGGCTGGAAGAAGCGCTGATCCGCACGCTGGCGCACTTCGGCGTCACCGGCCACCGCGTGGCCGGCGCGCCCGGCATCTACGTGCGCCTGGATGACCCGCACAGCCACGCCCTGCTGCCCCAGCGCCCGCAAAAACGCGAAGGCCAGGCGGCACCCGAACCCAACTTCGAGGGCCTCGGGAAGATCGCCGCTTTAGGCATCAAGGTCAGCCGCCACAGCACCTACCACGGCGCCGCGCTGAACGTGGCGATGGACCTGGAACCCTTCGGCCGCATCAACCCTTGCGGCTACGCGGGACTGCGAACCGTGGACCTTTCTACAATCGGGGTCCAAACCACCTGGGAAGAAGCCGCGCAGGTGCTGGGCCAGCAGCTCGGCATCCGCCTGTCTCCCTGAACCGCCTACAAGCCATGAGCACCACCGACGTCGTCCGCGAAGCGCAGTCCACCGAAGCCTACAACCCGCTGGCCAAGCAGAAGGCTGCGGCCAAGCTGTCGCGCATTCCGATCAAGGTGGAACAGGGCGAAGTGCTCAAGAAGCCCGACTGGATCCGCGTGAAGGCCGGCTCGCCCACCACGCGCTTCTACGAGATCAAGGACATCCTGCGCCAGAACAATCTGCACACGGTGTGCGAAGAGGCCTCCTGCCCGAACATCGGCGAGTGCTTCGGCAAGGGCACAGCCACGTTCATGATCATGGGCGACAAGTGCACCCGCCGCTGCCCCTTCTGCGACGTGGGCCACGGCCGCCCCGACCCGCTGGACAAGGACGAGCCGCTGAACCTGGCCAAGACCATCGCGCAGCTGCGCCTGAAGTACGTGGTGATCACCAGCGTCGACCGAGACGATCTGCGCGATGGCGGCAGCGGCCACTTCGTGGAATGCATCCAGAACATCCGCGAGCTCTCGCCACTCACCCAGATCGAGATCCTGGTGCCCGACTTCCGCGGCCGCGATGACCGTGCGCTTGAGATCCTGAAGGCCGCGCCGCCCGACGTGATGAACCACAACCTGGAAACCGCGCCGCGCCTGTACAAGGAAGCGCGCCCGGGCTCCGACTACCAGTTCAGCCTGAACCTGCTCAAGAAGTTCAAGGCCCTGCACCCCAAGGTGCCGACCAAGAGCGGCATCATGGTGGGCCTGGGCGAGACGGACGAAGAGATCCTGCAGGTGATGCGTGACATGCGCGCGCACGACATCGACATGCTGACCATCGGCCAGTACCTGTCGCCCAGCAGCAGCCACCTGCCCGTGCGCCGCTATGTGCACCCCGACACCTTCAAGATGTTCGAGCAAGAGGCCTACAAGATGGGCTTCAGCCACGCCGCCGTGGGCGCCATGGTGCGCAGCAGCTACCACGCCGACCAGCAGGCGCACGCCGCCGGCGTGTAAGCACTGCCGCAGAGCCAACGCGCACACGCCATGGACACCGCCGGCTCGCTCTCGCTGCGCCGGTACGGCGCCTCCCCCGGCAGCCACAGCCATGGACATTTCCAGGTGCTGCTGGGCCTGGCCGGTGCGCTCGACCTGGAGGTCGACGGACGCGGCATGCGCGTGGCCAGCGGCGGCGGCTGCGTCATCGCGCCAGGTGCACACCACGATTTCGAAGCCAGCGGCGGCAGCCTGTGCCTGGTGCTGGACAGCAGCGACCTGGGCTGGACACACTGCACCGCCCCCACGCTGCGGACGGCTCCACCGCCCCCGGCACTGACCCTGGCCCGCTACCTCGCCAGCGCCCTGCAGCAAGGCCGCCCCCTGGCCCGGGCCCACGGCCCCGCCCTGCTGCTGGAGGCCTGGCTGCCCTCCTCCCGGACACCGGCCCCAGCGGAAGATGCCCGTGCACGCCGCCGTGCCATCGACTGGCCGGCGTTGCGCCAATGGGCCGCCCGGCATTGGCACCGGTCGCTGTCGGTGGCAGACATGGCGCAGCAGGTGCACCTGAGCCCCAGCCAGTTCGCGGCGCGTTGCCGCGAGGAGCAAGGCCAGGGTGCGATGGCCTGGCTGCGCAGCCAGCGGCTCGAGCATGCCCAGCTGCTGCGCGCAGGCGGCATGGCCGTGGCCGAGGTGGCGCGCCGCACGGGCTACCGCTCGCCGTCGGCCCTGACGGCGGCGCTGCGCCGGGGCTGATGCCGGACCGCAGGGCCGCGACGATGCTCCGTCGTTGCGCGATGCCCAGCGCGCTTACAGTGCCGCATGCAAGCCAACTTCTATGCCCTGGGCGCCATCGCGCTGTGGGCCTCCCTCGCCTCGCTGGGCATTTCGCTCTCCCATGTGCCGCCGTTCCTGCTGACGGGCATTGCCCTCATCATCGGCAGCATTCCTGCCTGGCCCTTCGTGCTGCGCGACCCGTCGCAGTGGCGAATTCCGCTGCGCACGCTGGCGCTGGGGGTGTATGGCCTCTTCGCCTACCACTTCCTGCTGTTCATCGCGCTGCGCAACGCACCGCCGGTGGAGGCCAACCTGGTCAACTACCTGTGGCCGCTGTTCATCGTGGTGCTGTCGCCCGTGGTGCTGCCGGGCATCCGGCTGCGCTGGCCGCATGTGCTGGCGGCACTGCTGGGCTTTGGCGGCGCGGCCATCGCCATCCTGGGCGGGCGCGAACTCAGCGGCACCCTGGCCTGGGGCTATGTGCCGGCCTTCGCTGCGGCGCTGATCTGGGCCACCTATTCGCTGATGACCAAGCGCGTGGCGGCCTTTCCGACCACGGCCATCGGCCTGTTCGGCCTGGTCTCGGGTGCGCTGTCGCTGCTGTGCCACGTGGCGCTGGAGCCTGCAGCCACCCTCGTGCCGCGCGACTGGATGCTGCTGGCCGTGATGGGCCTGGGGCCGCTCGGTGCCTCGTTCTTCCTGTGGGACAAGGCGCTCAAGCTCGGCGATGCGCGGCACATCGGCATCCTGAGCTACATCACGCCGCTGGCCTCGACCGCCCTGCTGATCGTGGTGAGCGGCCGTGCGTTCAGCGGGAGCATCGCGCTGGCCACGGCCTTGATCATCAGTGCGGCCATCCTGGGCGTACGGGCGAAGTAGAGGCGTCCCTGCGCACCCTGCGCAATCGCAGGAAGAGCCAGCCGGTGATGCAGAGGTTCAGCAGGTTCCAGCCGATGCCGTTGAGGAAGGCGGCGTGGTAGCTGCCGGTGACGTCGAAGATAAAGCCCGACAGCCAGCCGCCCAGGGCCATGCCCACGAGCGTGGCCATGATGACGGCGCCGACCCGCACGCTCGCCTGTGCGGGCGCGAAGTGCTCGCGCACGATGATGGCGTAGGTCGGCACGATGCCGCCCTGGAACAGGCCGAACAGCGCGGAGATCACGTACAGCGGCACCAGGCCGTCATAGGGCAAAAATAGCAGCAGGGCGATGCCCTGCAGCGCAGACCCCAGCAGCAAGGTGCGGATGCCACCGATGCGGTCGCAGATCAGCCCGAAGACCAGCCGGCTCACGATGCCGCAGGCCAGCATGAGCGACAGCATCTGCGCACCCTGGGCGGCGCCGAAGCCCAGGTCGGTGCAATAGGCCACGATGTGGACCTGTGGCATGGCCATGGCGACGCAGCACGCCACACCGGCCACGCACAGCAGCGCCATCGCGGCGCCAGGCGGCAGGCCGAAGGGACGCGTGTGGTCCACAGCGGCAGCCTGGGCTCCATCCGCCACGGCCTGGATGGCCGGCGGGCGCTGGCGCATGCGCAGCGACAGCGCGAGCATGCCCAGGCCGCAGACGACCCCCAGTGCCATGTAGGTCGGCCTCCAGCCGACGGTGTCGACACCGTACTGCACGATGGGCGGCCAGACCGCGCCCGCCACATAGTTGCCGCTGGCGCACACCGCCACCGCAATGCCGCGCCGCCGGTTCCACCACAGCGCCGTGTCGGCCAGCAGGGGGGCAAAGGTGGCCGAGCTGCCGATGAAGCCCATCACCGCGTGCGCCAGGCCGAAGGCCCATATGCTGCCGGAAAAGGCCGCGCCCACAAAGCCGCCGAGCACGGCCAGCGCGCCCAGCCAAAGCACGGGCGTGAGGCCATGGCGGTCCGCCAGCCTGCCCGTGAGCAGCCCGCCCAGGCCCAGGCAGACCATCATCAAGGTGTAGGGCAGCGACGCGCTGGCACGGCCAACGCCGAACTCGCTTTGCACGGCCGGGAGCACGACCGACACGACATACATGCTGCTGTTGCCCAGCACCACCAGGCCCAGGGTGACCAGCAGGCGCTGCAAGGCCTGGCGCGAGTCGATGAGGGACGCGTCTGCGGGGGCTGCTACCGGGGTATGGGCCAAATCGACCTCCAGCGCTTTTCCAGCGAGCGCTGGTAGCTATTGATTCAAGAGTTCTAGGATGCCAGCAAGGCCGCAGGCTCTTCGCCGTCGAGCACCTGCAGCGCCCAGGGTACGAGCTTGCGCGTGTCGGCGCGCAGGATCTCCTGCTTGACGGCCAGGATCTGCGCGGGGTGCATGGAGAAGCTGCGCAGGCCCAGGCCCAGCAGCAGGCGTGTCATGGTCACGTCGCCGGCAGTCTCGCCGCAGACGCAGACGCTCTTGCCCTGGCGCTCGCCTTCGGCGATCACGTCGGCCACCAGGCGCAGCACGGCCGGGTGCACCGGGTCGTACAGGTGGGCCACCGCCTCGTCGGCCCGGTCGATGGCCAGGGTGTACTGGATCAGGTCATTGGTGCCGATGGACAGAAAATCGAAGTAGCGCAGGAAGGTGCGCACCATCAGCGCCGCCGCCGGCACCTCGATCATGGCGCCCAGCTGGATCGGGCCGTAGGGCTCGCCCCGGGCGTCGAGCTCGGCGCGCGCCAGCTCCACCTGGGCCAGGGTCTGGTGGATTTCGTTGGTGTGCGCCAGCATGGGGAACAGCAGGTTCACCTTGCCATGCGCCGCCGCACGCAGCACGGCGCGCAGCTGGGTGCGGAACATGGCCGGGTCGGCCAGGCTCCAGCGGATGGCGCGCAAGCCCAGTGCGGGGTTCAGGTGCGTGTCCTTGTGGACCTTGTTGTCCAGTGGCTTGTCGGCCCCCACGTCGATGGTGCGGATGGTGACCGGCAGGCCCTGCATGCCGTCCAGGGCCTCGCGGTAGGCGCGGTACTGCTCGTCCTCGCCCGGGAGGTTGCCGGTGCGCCCCATGAACAGGAATTCACTGCGGAACAGGCCCACACCCACGGCGCCGGCGCGCACCGCACCCACGGCATCGCCGGGCTGCTCGATGTTGGCCAGCAGTTCGATGCGGTGGCCGTCGATGGTGACGGCCGGCGTGTGCCGCAGGCGCGACAGGCGCTCGCGTTCGAGCTCGGTCTGGCGTTGGCGAAAGCCGTATTCGGCCAGGATGATGGGCGAGGGGTCGACGATGATCACGCCGGCATCGCCGTCGATGATGACCCAGTCGTCCTGGCGCACCAGTTGACTGGCCGCGCGCGCGCCGACCACGGCGGGAATGTCCATGCTGCGCGCGACGATGGCGGTGTGCGAGGTCTTGCCGCCCACGTCGGTCACGAAGCCGGCGAACACGCTCTGCTTGAACTGCAGCATGTCGGCTGGCGACAGGTCGTGCGCCACCAGCACCAGGGGTACGTCCACCGTGTCGTCGAGCAGCAGGTCCTGCTGGGTCTTGCGCCGCGGACTGCTGGCGGGTGGCGCCACGGGGCTGGCCACGCCCTTCATGTAGCGCAGGATGCGCTCGACCACCTGCTCCAGGTCGGCCTTGCGCTCGCGCAGGTACTCGTCCTCCATCTCGTCAAACTGGCGCGCAATCACTTCGAGCTGGGTGGTGAGCGCCCACTCTGCGTTGTACAGGCGTTCGGTGATCCAGTGCTTGACGCCACCGGTGAGGGCTTCGTCCTGCAACAGCATCAGGTGCACGTCGAGCAGCGCGGTGAGTTCGTGCGGGGCGTCGGCGGGCATGTCGGTCTGCAGGCGCTGCAGTTCCTCCACCACCGCATTGCGGCCCTGGCGCACACGCTCGATCTCGGCCGGTATCTGCTCGGGCTGTATGAAGTAGTGGGCCACGTCCACGCGGCTCGAGGCCACGAGCACGGCACGGCCGATGGCAATGCCGCGTGCCACCGCCAGACCGTGAACGGCAAAGGTCATCGCAATTCCCTTTCTTCAGCCACCGTGGATACGCGCGCTGCAGCCATGGCGTTTACTCGCCTTCGCCAAATTTGTCGGCGATCAGCGCCAGCAGGGCGTCCATGGCCTCCTGCTCGCGCTCGCCATTCGTCTCCACCTCGACCTCGCTGCCCAGGCCGGCGGCCAGCATCATGACCCCCATGATGCTCTTGGCATTGATGCGACGGTCGCCACGGCTCATGAAAACGTCGCAGGGGAAGCTGCCGGCCAGCTTGGTGAGCTTGGCCGAGGCGCGGGCGTGCAGGCCCAGTTTATTGCTGATGGTCGTACGAGTCTTGATCATGTCGGTTGCGTCGGGACTGGTTCTGCGGCGCTGCAATGGCCACCTGCATCACCCCTTGCGTGCCGCCCACCACCGCGCGGGTGACGACCGAATCAAGGGGCTCTGCACGGTAGCTCACGGCACGCAGCAGCATCGGAAGATTGACCCCTGTGACCAGGCGCGAGCGGACACCGTCCACCAGGCGCTGCGCCACGTTGCAGGGGGTGGCGCCGAACACGTCGGTCAGCACCAGGGTGGAGTCGGGCCCCAATTGCTCCAGCAGGATACGCGCCTGGGCCAGGGACTCCTCGGGCCGCTCATTGGGCTGCACATCGAGTGCGGCCACGCTGTCGCCACAGTCGGCAAACACGTGCAGCACGCATTCGCGCAGGGCATGGGCCAAAGGGGCGTGGGCGATGATCAGGATGCTGGTGCTCATGGGACAGAGGTTTGAAGCGCATTATGGCGCTGCCCCCGCAGGGCGAACCAGAGGTAGGACCCCGTGTTGCACACCAGGAACACCCCCATGGCCGCCTGGAACGAGGCCGTCGTGGACAGGCCGGCGGCGGCAAATGCATCCACCGCCAGGCCAATGCCCCACTGCACCACGAACACGCCGGCAAAGATCACCAGGTTGAAGGCCGACAGCGCACGCCCCGCCAGGGCCTGCGGAAAGGCCATGCCCACTGCCGGTTGCGAGAGCGAAACGAAGGTGCACGACACGCAGAACAGTGCCCACGCCGCGCCCCCCGCCGCAGGCCCGGCGACGATGATGGCCAGCAGGATGAGAAGCGACAGCGGCAGGCCCGCGAGGATGAGTCGGTCGGCCCCGAGGCCGTGGCGCAGCAGCCAGGGATTGACCATGCCCCAGGCCCAGAAGGTGCACAGCATGCAAAGGTTGATCCAGAAGAGGCCGGTGGCCGACTCGAGCGCGCTGTAGCCGGCCACCTGCTGCATCCAGGGGCCCGCCCACAGGGTCTGCATGGCCACCATGCCGCCGTAGACGAAGAAGCCCAGCGGGGCCATGCGCTGAAAGTACGGATGGCGCCAGACCATGGCGTAGCCCCCCGGCGCGGGTGAGGCACCGGCACCCGCAACCGGGGTGGCCGCATGCCAGCGCGGCACCCACAGCGCAATGCCCACCATGGCCACGCCGATCAGCACGGCCAACCCCCAGAACAGCGGGCGCCAGCCCACCAGCGGCACGGCCCACTGCACCGGCAGGGTGGAGGCCACCATGCCCAGCGAGCCCGTCATCAGCATCCAGGAGTTGGCGCGCATCTGCGCCGTGGCATCGAACCAGCGGCGGTAGCCGGTAAGCGGCGCCATCAGGCAGGCGCTCACGCCCGCGCCGCACAGCACGCGCCCCGCCAGCAGGCCCGAGAACCCCGTGGCCATCGAGAACACCAGGCAGCCGGCGACAGCCACGCCCAGAAATCCGAGCAGCACCTTTTGCGGGCCATGCCGGTCCAGCCAGGTACCGAGCGGCAACTGCGTGGCAGAAAAGCCCAGAAAGTAGCCGCCCGCCAGCAGGCCCAGGTCGCTGGCGTGCAGGGTGAACTCCTGCGACAGCGTGGGCGCGAGGGTGGCCGTGACGGCGCGCAGCAGGGCCGAAAGGAAGTAGGCGAACGCGAAGGCCAGGAAGACGATGACGGCCGCGCGCCGTGGCAGCACACCGGCGCTCATGGCAACACCAGCCCGCTAAAGAAGGTATCGGCCACCTCGGGGCGGGGCCTGGGTGTATAGACCACGGCGTGGTACAGCTGCATCTGCGGCCCCACGGTGCGGGCAAACCAGACCGCCTGCGCGGTGACGGCCTGCCCATCGGGCCCCTTCCCCTGGGCCACGGTGCGCACCGATTGGGGCAGCGGCAGGGCATTGCGGGGCACAAACGGCACCTCGTGGGCCTGCGCGCCACCCAGGCGCGCCAGCACGGCCGCGCGCCAGTGGGCCAGCGCCACGCCGGTCTGCGCCGGGTCGGCCAGCGTGGCATGGGACACGGCAAAGGTCGCGCCATCAGCCTCGCAGCCGACCATGGACAGGTCGACCGGCGTGCCCGCCAGCTCCACCTTGCGCGTGGCATGGTCGGGCTTGCAGGGCAGTGTGATGGTGAGGGCGGCTTCGGGCAGGGCCACGCTGCGCCAGTTGAGTGCCGGGCTGCATGCGGCCAGTCCCAGGAGGGCGCTGGCGGCGCCGGTCAATGTCCAGTTCATGGGCCCATTATCGGCAGTGGCCGGATATTTCGTGCGCGGAGCCCGGGAAGGGAGAACTTTTGCACCGCCCCACACTCCATCACCGCAGTGGACAGGCCAGCCGGCAGGCGGCAGCTTTGTCCGGCACAATACCGTGCGGGTTGGAGCCCGCACTTCCGGGATGGGATGACGCCATGGGTATCAAGCAGTGGGCAGCAGGTGCAGCGGTGGTGGCTTTTGCCGCCGTGGGCGCCTACGTGTTCCTGGACACGGGCCGCTCTGCGGCGCCCGAGTCCACTTTCGTGCTGCTCGATGGCTCGCGCCAGTCCACCGCCGACCTGCACGGCAAGGTGACGCTGGTGAATTTCTGGGCCACGAGCTGCACCACCTGCGTGGCCGAGATGCCCGAAATCATTGCCACCTACAAGAAATACCAGCCCAAGGGCTTCGAAACACTGGCCGTGGCCATGAGCTACGACCCGCCGAGCTACGTGGTGAACTTCGCCGAAACGCGCAAGCTGCCCTTCAAGGTGGCCATCGACAACACCGGCGCCGTGGCCAAGGCCTGGGGCGATGTGCGGCTCACGCCCTCGACCTTCATCGTCAACAAGCGCGGCGAGATCGTGAAGACCTATGTGGGCGCCCCCAACTTCCCGGAACTGCACCAGCTGATCGAGAAGCTGCTCGCCGAGACCTGAACGGGTCTCTCGCAAAGCAAAAAAGCCTCTTCTATCTGGAAGAGGCTTTTTGCTTTGGGGCCGCCGCAGCGGCCGGCTTCACTTGGCGCGGTAGTTGTCGTGGCAGGCCTTGCAGGAATTGGCGGCCGAGCCGAAGGCAGTCTTCAGGTTGTCCAGGTTGCCGGTCTTGGCGGCTGCGGCGAGCTTGACGGTCTCGGCTTCGAGCTTGTCGGAATGCTCCTTGAACTTGGCCTGCTGGGTCCAGATCTCGGGCAGCGCCTTGGTCGGTGCCCCCTTGTCGGTGCCGGCACCAAAGGCGGCCCAGGGCAGCTTGGCCATCTCGGCGACAACATCCGCATTTTCCTGCGCCGCCTTGGCGTCGAAGGGGATGCGGCCATTGGCCATGGCACCCAGGCGCCCGAAATGCTGGCCCATCACGAACAACGCGCTCTGGCGGTATTTGATGGCGTCTTCGGGTTTGGCAAACTGGGCAGATGCAGGAGCAGACAGGGTGACGACGGCCGCAGCAAAGGCGACTACAGCGAGGGTTTTCATCGGATGTTTCCTTTTATCGTGGGGAGCAAAAACCAACCAGCCGCCGCCAGTATGCCGCGTTGCGGCGGTTTTGGCATGCCCGATGGTGCGCGTTGGCGGCGCCGGCCATCTCGCGCACAATGCGGCCAACGACACCCCCACGACACGGCAAGCGCCGGACCACGACCATGACACACACCGTCCGCATCTGGGATCTGCCCACCCGCCTCTTCCACTGGGCCCTGGCCGCCAGCGTGATCGCCCTGGTGGTCACCGCGAAGGTGGGCGGCAATGCCATGGTCTGGCACCTGCGCCTGGGCTATGTGGTGCTGGCGCTGCTGGTCTTTCGCCTGGTATGGGGCCTGGTGGGCGGGCGCTGGTCGCGGTTTGGCGCCTTCCTGTACTCGCCGGCGCGCTTGGTGCGCTACCTGCGCGGCGCGGGCCACCCCGAGGACGGTGTGGGCCACAGCCCACTGGGCGCGCTCTCGGTATTCGCCCTGCTTGCCGTGCTGGTGGCACAAGTGGGCACCGGCCTGCTCAGCGACGATGAGATCGCCTTTTCAGGGCCGCTGACCCGCTTTGTCTCCAATGCGGTCGTGGGCCAGGCCACGGGTTACCACAAGGAGATCGGCCAGTACCTGGTGCTGGGCCTGGTGGCGTTGCATGTCCTGGCCATCGGTTTCTATGTGCTGGTGCGCAAGCACCGGCTGGTGGCGCCCATGCTGCATGGTGACAAGGAATTGCCCCAGCCCGTGGCGCCATCTCGCGACGACCTCGCCACCCGCGCCCTGGCCCTGGTCGCATTGGGTGTGGGCGCTGGAGTGGCCTGGTGGGTGTCCACCCTGAGCGCGTTCTGAGTGCGAGCCGCTACACTGCGGATTCCTGCATTTCCTGAATTCGCGCCTTGGACAAGCCTGCCGTCACCTTGCTGAACCCGTCGTCTGCCGCCGAGATGGAGACGGTCCGCGAGATTTTCCGGGAGTACGCCGCGACCCTGGGGGTGGACCTTGCGTTCCAGGACTTTGAGGCCGAGCTGGCCAGCCTGCCGGGCGATTACGCTGCCCCACGGGGGCACCTGCTGCTGGCCCAGGTGGATGGCGCCATCGCCGGTTGCTGCGCCCTGCGGCCGCTGGATGCGGCCGACTACCCCAATGCCAGCGAGATGAAGCGCCTGTACGTGCGCAAGGCCTTCCGCGGCTTCGGCCTGGGCCGCGAGCTGGCCGAAGCCATGCTTGACCAGGCGCGCCGCGCGGGCTACGCCTGCGTGCTGCTCGATACGCTCGACGACATGGAGTCGGCCCGTGCGCTCTACACGGACCTGGGGTTCGAGGAGATCCCGCCTTACTACCACAACCCCATTGCAGGGTCGCATTACCTCAAGGCTGATATCTCCTGAACGCCGCCGGCCCCGTCACAGCAGGTGCTGCCCAGGGCCGGGAGTCGATTACGCCTTGGCCTGGGCCAGGAGGGTGGCGGCGTCGCTGACTTCGAACTTGCCCGGGGCCTCGATGTTGAGCGTGACGACCTTGCCGTCGCGCACCAGCATCGAGTAGCGGTTGCTGCGCAGGCCCAGGCCCTTGCCGTTGAGGTCCAGCGTCAGGCCGGTGGCCTTGGCGAAGGTGGCGTCGCCGTCACCGAGCATGCGCACCTTGCCTTCGGTCTTCTGGTCGCGCGCCCAGGCGCCCATCACGAAGGCATCGTTCACGCTCACGCACCAGATCTCGTCCACGCCGGCGGCCTTGAACTCGTCCACCTTTTCCACATAGCCGGGCACGTGCTTGGCCGAGCAGGTGGGCGTGAAGGCGCCGGGCAGCGCGAACAGGGCAATGGTCTTGCCCGCCGTGGCCTTGTCCACCGGCACCGGGTTCGGGCCAATGGAGCAGCCTTCGCCCTCGACTTCCGAGTATTCCATCAGCGTGCTGGCTGGCAGGGTGTCACCGACTTTGATCATTGATCTCTCCTAGGGTTGTTGGGGTGGTATCCGCATGCCCGGGGCAGAGCGCACAAAACGCAGGCCCCAAAAGCAAAACGACCCACATTGTGGGTCGTTTTGGAGGGCAGTGCTGCCAACAAGCCGGGAGGGCTTAGAGCAGGCCGGCCTTTTGCACCAAGCGGGTGGCAACCCAGTTCTTGGTCTTGGAGAGCGGACGGCTCTCGGTGATTTCGATCACGTCGCCCAGCTTGTACTCGCCATTTTCATCATGGGCGTGGTACTTGCTCGACTTGCCCACGATCTTGCCGTAGAGCTCGTGCTTCACACGGCGCTCGATCAGCACGGTCACGGTCTTCTGGCGCTTGTCGCTGACCACCTTGCCAATCAAGGTGCGCTTGAGGGATTTTTTAGCTTCCGTCATGTCGGCTCCTTACTTGGCGGCTTGCTTTTCAGCAAGGATGGTTTTTGCACGGGCGATATCGCGGCGGGTGGTACGCAGCGTGTTGGTGTTGGCCAACTGCTGGGTAGCCTTCTGCATGCGCAGGCCGAAGTGGGCCTTCTGCAGAGCCTTGATTTCGCCTTCGATGCCGGCAACGTCTTTTTGGCGCAGTTCAGTAGTCTTCATTGCTTGTTCTCCTGAATTACGAGCCAATGTGGCGGCTGACGAACGTGGTGCGCAGCGGCAGCTTGGCCGCAGCCAGGCGGAACGCTTCACGGGCCAGTTCTTCGGGCACGCCGACGATCTCGAACACGATCTTGCCGGGCTGGATCTCGGCCACGTAGTACTCGGGGTTGCCCTTACCGTTACCCATACGCACTTCTGCGGGCTTGGTAGAGATTGGCTTGTCCGGGAACACGCGGATCCAGATGCGGCCACCACGCTTCACGTGGCGGGAGATTGCACGGCGTGCAGCCTCGATCTGGCGGGCCGTCAGGCGGCCACGGTCGGTGCACTTCAGACCGAAATCACCGAAAGCAACGGAAGCACCCCGCGTTGCGACACCGGTGTTACGGCCCTTTTGCTCCTTGCGGTATTTGCGGCGAGCAGGTTGCAGCATACTTATTCTCCTTTTCCGTCCGCTGCTGTAGCGGGCGCGGCGACTTTGCGTACGCGCTTAACGGCGGTGTTATCAGCGCCACCAGCTTCCACTGGCTTGTCGCTGCCGTCGGCCGGACCGGTGTTCACACCGGCTGGACGACGTGGGCCTCCACGGCCAGCACCTGGACGGTCGCCACCTGGGCGGCCATCACGGCGTGGACCGCGTGGGCGGCGTTCTTCGTCTGGACGTGGGGTTTCCACGGCAGGCAGGTCGTTGCGACCCAGCGTATCGCCCTTGTAGACCCAGACCTTGACGCCGATCACACCGTAGGTGGTCTTGGCTTCGGAGGTGCCGTAGTCGATGTCGGCGCGCAGCGTGTGAAGTGGCACGCGGCCTTCACGGTACCACTCGCAGCGGGCGATTTCGATACCGTTCAGACGGCCGGACGACATGATCTTGATGCCCTGGGCACCCAGACGCATGGCGTTCTGCATGGCGCGCTTCATGGCACGGCGGAACATGATCCGCTTTTCGAGCTGCTGCGTGATGCTGTCGGCGATCAGCTTGGCATCGATTTCGGGCTTGCGCACTTCTTCGATGTTCACTGCGACAGGCACGCCCAGGCGAAGAGCGAGTTCCTTCTTGAGGTTCTCGATGTCTTCACCCTTCTTGCCGATCACCACACCAGGACGAGCCGAGTAGATGGTGATGCGGGCGTTCTTGGCGGGGCGCTCGATCAGGATGCGCGACACGGCGGCGTTCTTGAGCTTGGCCTTCAGGTACTCGCGCACCTTGATGTCTTCGGCCAGCATGCCCGCGAAGTCGCGGTTGCTGGCGTACCAACGGCTGGACCAGTTGCGGCTGACCGCAAGGCGGAAGCCGGTAGGATGGATTTTTTGTCCCATAGTCTTCCGAGCCTTTAGTTGCCAACCGTCACGTACACATGGCACGTGGGCTTGCTGATGCGATTGCCGCGGCCTTTGGCGCGCGCGGTGAAGCGCTTGAGCGTGGTGCCTTGCTCGACGTAGATGGTCTTGACCTTCAGTTCGTCGATGTCAGCGCCGTCGTTGTGCTCAGCGTTGGCGATGGCGGATTCCAGAACCTTCTTGACGATTCCCGCAGCTTTTTTCTGCGTGAAGTTCAGGATGTTCAGAGCCTGGTCCACCTTCTTGCCGCGGATCAAGTCAGCGACCAGACGGCCCTTGTCGACCGACAGACGGACGCCCCGGAGGACTGCACGTGTTTCAGACATGGTCGTTCCTTATTTCTTGACTTTTTTGTCAGCGGGGTGACCCTTGAAGGTGCGCGTCAGGGCGAATTCGCCGAGCTTGTGGCCCACCATCTGGTCGGTAACGTAGACAGGTACGTGCTGCTTGCCGTTGTGAACGGCGATGGTCAGACCGATGAAATCGGGCAGAACCATGGAGCGACGCGACCAGGTCTTCACTGGCTTCTTATCCTTGGTGGCAACGGCCTTTTCGACCTTGGCCAGCAAGTGATGGTCAACAAATGGACCCTTTTTGAGAGAGCGAGTCATCTGTTACCCCTTACTTCTTGCGACGCGACACGATCATGATCTGTGTGCGCTTGTTGTTACGGGTGCGATAACCCTTGGTCAGATTGCCCCAAGGATCGACTGCATGGCGGCCTTCGCCGGTGCGGCCTTCGCCACCACCGTGAGGGTGATCCACTGGGTTCATGGCAACGCCGCGAACCGTAGGACGAATACCCATCCAGCGCTTCACACCGGCCTTGCCGAGTTGGCGCAGGCTGTGTTCTTCGTTGGCCACTTCGCCAATGGTGGCGCGGCATTCGATGTGGATCTTGCGCACTTCACCCGAGCGCATGCGCACTTGAGCGTAGGTACCTTCGCGGGCCAGCAGGGTTGCCGAAGCACCAGCCGAGCGGGCGATCTGAGCACCGGCACCGGGCTTGAGCTCGATGCAGTGGATGGTCGAACCCACGGGGATGTTGCGGATAGGCAGCGTGTTGCCAGCGCGGATCGGAGCTTCCGAACCGGACAGCAGGGTTGCGCCCACTTCCAGGTTGCGGGGAGCGATGATGTAGCGACGCTCGCCGTCGGCATAGCACACCAGAGCGATGTGGGCCGTACGGTTTGGATCGTACTCAATGCGCTCGACCTTGGCCGGAATGCCGTCCTTGTTGCGCTTGAAGTCCACCACACGGTAGTGGTGCTTGTGGCCACCGCCCTTGTGGCGGGTGGTGATGTGACCGTTGTTGTTACGGCCGGCCTTCTGGAACTGGGGTTCCAGCAGGGGGGCGTACGCTTCACCCTTGTACAGGTGGTCACGCGTGACCTTCACCACGGCACGTTGGCCGGGCGAAGTGGGTTTCATCTTGATGACAGCCATGATTACGCGGCCTCCCCGGAGAGGTTCAGCTCTTGACCTGGTTGCAGCGTGACATAAGCCTTGCGAACGTTGTCGCGGCGGCCGATGGTCTTGCCAAAACGCTTGGTCTTGCCTTTGGTGTTCACCACAGAAACGCCCTTGACCTCGACCTTGAACATCAATTCCACAGCGGCCTTGATTTCTGGCTTGGTTGCGTTCTGCAGCACCTTGAACGTCACAGCATTGGACTTCTCGGCAACCATGGTGGCCTTTTCGGACACGATGGGAGCGACCAGCACTTGCATCAGACGACCTTCGTCAAACTTGAGTGTGCTCATGCGAACATCTCCTTGAGTTTGTCGATTGCACCCTTGGTGACGAGCACTTTCTTGAAACGGACCAGCGACACGGGGTCGGCGTAACGGGGCTCGACGACGAGCACGTTCACCAGATTGCGCGAAGCCAGGTACAGGTTTTCGTCCACTTCCTCGGAGATCACCATCACCGATTGCAGGTTCATCGCCTTGAACTTGTCGGCCAGGACCTTGGTCTTGGGCGAGTCAAGCTTCAGCGAGTCGACCACCGCCAGACGGCCTTCGCGGGCCAGCTGCGAGAAAATCGCAGACATGCCGGCGCGGTACATCTTCTTGTTGATCTTTTGCGTGAAATTTTCGTCAGGCATGTTCGGGAAAATCCGACCGCCCCCGCGCCACAGTGGCGACGAGGTCATACCTGCACGTGCGTTACCCGTACCCTTTTGCTTGAAAGGCTTCTTGGTCGAGTGGCGGACTTGTTCACGGTCCTTCTGCGCACGGGTGCCCTGGCGGGCGTTGGCTTGGTAAGCCACGACGATCTGGTGCACCAGGTCTTCGTTGTATTCACGGCCGAACACGGTCTCAGGAACGTCCAGCTTGGACGCGCCCTGGCCTTGGTCATTCAGGAGTTCGAGCTGCATTAGTTCGCTCCTTTGGAGGCTTTGGCCTTGACCGCTGGACGCACCGTCACGAACCCACCCTTGGAGCCCGGAATAGCGCCCTTGATCAAGAGCAGTTGACGCGCTTCGTCGATGCGGATCACATCGAGGTTTTGCGTGGTCTTGGTGACATCGCCGAGGTGGCCCGTCATCCGCTTGCCAGGGAACACGCGGCCTGGATCCTGCGCCATACCAATGGAGCCGGGAACGTTGTGCGAACGGCTGTTACCGTGCGACGCGCGTTGCGACTTCATGTTGTGGCGCTTGATGGTGCCGGCGTAGCCTTTACCGATCGAGGTGCCTTGCACGTCGACCTTCTGGCCCACGGAAAACACGGACGTCACAACGACCGATGCGCCAGCTTGGTACTGGGCAGCGGTGTCGGCGGTCACGCGGAATTCCTGGATGATTTCACCGGCTTCCACACCTGCCTTGGCAAGGTGACCGGCTTCTGGCTTGGTCACGCGCGATGCTTTGCGCGAACCGAACGTGACCTGCAGGGCCACGTAGCCATCGTTCTCTTGGGTTTTGATCTGGGTTACGCGGTTGTTGGACACATCCACCACCGTGACAGGCACTGCGTCCCCGTCATCGGTGAACAGACGCATCATGCCCACCTTGCGACCCAGCAACCCGAGGGAGTTGCTCAGACTCATTTGTTTCTCCAAAACTTCCACCGCCGCAACTTCAATTGGCTGCGGCGTTGCACTCGCGTGCATGAAAGAGGGTTATTAAAACTTCGCCCCGCGTGCACCCAAGAGTGCACGCAAATAAAGCGAAGCCTTAAAGTATAACGCGAACTGCTTTTTCAAGCAAGTTCGCGTTGTTCGAGGCAATTCGAGGTGGCAAGCCACCTCGAAACAACCATTACTGCAGCTTGATTTCGACGTCCACGCCGGCAGGCAGGTCGAGCTTCATCAGGGCGTCAACCGTCTTGTCGGTAGGATCCACGATGTCCATCAGGCGCTGGTGCGTGCGGATTTCGAGCTGGTCGCGGCTGGTCTTGTTGACGTGCGGCGAGCGCAGGATGTCGAAACGCTTCATGCGCGTCGGCAGGGGCACGGGGCCCTTGACGATGGCGCCGGTGCGCTTGGCGGTGTCAACGATCTCGGCAGCGGACTGGTCGATCAGCTTGTAGTCAAACGCCTTCAGGCGGATGCGGATTTTTTGCTTGGACATGTCAAGTTCCTTGTTGTTCTACTGAGCGATTAGGCGATGATCTTGGCCACGACGCCGGCGCCGACGGTACGACCGCCTTCACGGATGGCGA
>NZ_LMIH01000019.1:35199-63477 GCF_001428645.1 Acidovorax sp. Root217 | reverse complement strand
CCCGCAGCACTCCACCCTTGTTCATTGAAATCCAGGGTGTTGCGCTTCGCTTTTGAATCCGCCTCCTCTATACCAACGGCTCGTAGCCATATCGAACAGTTAATTCGAAGCAGGTATTCCCATCGCATTCAGCGTTGCAGTACTCATGGTCCCAGTCTTAGGCAAGCCCTTCAGATCCTGAAAATACCTCAACGCCTCCTGCACGCTGGAACTCATCACACCATCGATGGGCCCCTCATACAACCCAAGACTTCGCAGCTTTATCTGCACCCGCATGAGCTGCAGGCGCAGCTTCTCTGGATGCGTCAGATCGCCTGGGGGGTGAGACGCCTTGGCCCCCGGTCCCATCGGCGCCAGGCTGCTTGGAAAATGGTTGTTGCCAGAGGATGTCGCATCGTGCCCTGATCCCGCCAAGGAGCGATTCGTCCCCGATGGAGGAGGCGCAGGCTCCGGCACGAATCGATTGACCGCCGGCGGCGATGGAGCGTAGGCCGGTGCAGGAGCTGGCGCCACGTAGGCTGGAGCCGGACTGGGCGCAACATACGCAGGCGCGCGATAGCTCGAGCTCCCTCCTCCCGATCCAGAGTGGTGCGAGCTGTGGCTGGAATGGGACCTGTGGCTTGAGTGCGAGCGATGCCCTGCGAATAGGTTGTCAGCCTCAGTATTCAGCGGCCGCAGTGGCACTGCACCATCGTTGGCCAGCGGCTCCAACTCCGCTCTGGGCGATGGCGCTGCAGAGACGCTCTTCGTCATCAACAGCGGCAAGCTTGCCATGAACAGCGTCAGGTTGCGGATGAACTTGCTCATAGGCTGACCTCGCTTGTCTCGATTCTTTTTAGTGGGGCCGGCGTCCAGCCGCGCTCATGCCAGGCAAACAGGCCGACACAGTCTTTGCGGACCGAGCAGCCGTCGCATTCTTGGGCGTAAACGTTCTTCCAATCAGAAATGCTTTTGTGGGCCCACGGCCATAGCGATTGCGGCAATGAGCACAACGGGGTATTCATCAGAACGTGCCGCACGCCATAGGTTCGAAGTGTGCGAGACGTTTGCTCAAGTGCCGGAGCCCAGGCGGTGAGATCCACCTCGCACTGTTCTCGATTGGCCAGAGCGAATCCAATGGGCTCACACCCCATCAGCGCCCACTCCCTGACGAATGGAAGATTACGCACAACGAAGTTGGAGAGCTCGAGCAGGTTCTCCAATACAGAAGGAATCAGCACGGAGCGCAGTTGGACGGTCTGGCCATACTCCTGCAGCGCCAAAAGACCGGCGATCGTCTCGTCAAACGCACCTGGCGATTGCACGACGAAGTCATGCAGGAAATTCGCGTGTCCGTAGAGCGGGACCAGCCACCGCACAAGGGTATGCAGTCCGGTCAGGATTTCCTTCACCACGGCCCGGTCACTAAACATCCGGCCGTTGGTAAGCACCTCAACGACCGTCTCAGGAAACCTACGCCCGACTTCATCAAGGATCTGCCGCAGCCCATGCCTCAGAAGCAAAGGCTCGCCACCGGTGAGGCCGATCACTCTGGGGGCCCAGTCCAGATGCCTGATCGCTTGCAGAGCCTCTTCTATGAGCCAGCTGTCATCCTCCTTGGTAGGAGGCTGCGAGCACATCAGGCAGTAGCTGTTGCACCGGTTCGTCATGAACAGGGCATGGTGCGCATCGGACCTTCTCAACAGCACGATAAGCTCGGACTTCGCGCCTCTCGGGACCACGATGTCGCCGTCTTGGAGTCCAGCTCCAGCCAACCAGGCGACATTGCTCAGCCCCGCCGATCGCAGTCCGACGACGCGGCGCTGATCTTCGCTTGTCTGGGCCAGCACCAGGAAGCGGAGTTCCGGCTCCCACACGGCCGCGAGGTGTTCGAGCTCAACGACGCGGTGCACGTCGCTTGTGCAGCCAGGCTCGATGTTTGCGGAGATCTTGCGCATCACATCTCCGTGACGACGGGCTGCGCCCAGGCCTGCATGCGGGCCAAGGCTTGCTCGTCAGCAGACCGAACGGCCATGAACGCGGTATCGAAAAGGCGCATGTGCCGCTGGCAGTGCTCAGTGAGGTGTGCGGGGACAGAGAGCACTCCATGCTGCGCCAGCGCGTCGACCGGGTTCGGTGCGCAGTAGGTGTTGTATGCGCAATCGCGACAGTGCTCCACGCGATCCACATCGCTGGCCTCGATGAGCTGGCGTCGCACAGGAGAATTGAGCAGTTCTTCAAGTGAGGACCCGATACGTCCCATGCGAAGCGAATGGTCACCGGTTTCGGCCAACATGCGCGCTTCGTCAGAGGGGTACACGAAGCCATCGTAGTTGTAGACCAGGACACTGGAGCCAGCCCCGGTCGGGCTTTGAAGATCGACGTAGCCGGCATCGAAAGTCGACAGCATCTTGTTCAGCAAGATGGATGCGTAGACCTCCCTGATCTCGACGCCTTGCTCTGCCCAGTGGATCACCCGCTTCAGTCCCCGTTCATAGAACCGGAGAAAGTCGTCCGTGGAATAGCCAAGCAGTTGCTGATTGCGCTTCGCAAAGCCGTAGCTGCTGAGCGGGCGGAGGAAGATCTCACGGAACCCCTGCCTGACGTACTCGTCGACGATGTCCTCGGGGAAGGCCAGCGAGGCTTTCGTCGTGGTCATCAAGGCAGAGACAGAGTCGGAGCCTATGCGCTCGCGCGCGAGCGCAATGCCCGCCAGGGTGCGCTCATAGGCATTGCGCCCCGGTATGGGCCGGTTGAAGTTGTGGAGCTTTTGCGGGCCGTCAATGCTGGTGGACAGATATACCCCGTTCGCTTTGAAGAAGTCGCACATCTCGCCATCGAGCTGGTGCAACGTCGAGGCGACAACGAAGCGTATCCGGCGCCCGCTCCCAGCCGCTGCATGGATGCGAAGGACGGCACGCTTCACCAGATCGAATCGAAGCAGCGGGTCTCCGCCTTGGAACTCGATGGTCAGGCTAGGAGCACTGCTCTGCAGTACGGTGTCGCATGCGGCATCCAGGTCCACTATCGACATTGTGTGCCCTTGGTCGTCCAGTGACCTGCTGACCTGGCAGTACTGGCAGGAATGGGCGCATTGCAGCGTTGGGACGATGATGTGCAGTGAGGGGCCCGAGCTTCCAACCTCGCGCTTCATCGCGATCCTTGACGCCATCAACCGGCGCATTCCCTCGGAGGGTTGCTTGTCGCCAAGGAGAAACTTCGCGCGAAGTTCGGCTTGTCGGATCAACGATAACTTTGCTGGCGAGGTGGCAAAGATCTCAAACTCATCAGCCTCGAACACAGCAAAGTCGCCCGTGCTCGCCGTCGCAACGACACCACCGTCCGGAAGCACCCTGCGGCGGTAAGTAAGAGCGTGTGGCGTGTACAGCATCACGCCCTGCCGTCCCTGGCCTGGTAAATCGTAGGCATGTAGTGCGACCTCTGTTGATGCGCCCCTCCATTCGACGTGAACAAGGTTTCCCCCTCTGCGCAAATTGGCTCGAAACATTGTGCAACAAATAGGCTCGGCGCAACACTTTTCAATGACACCGCTAAGACAGGCTCGCGGCGATCATCCTCAACTGTGCTCGTGCAGCCTCAGCCCTGAAGCGCGGAATCACCCAGTTGTGGTGAGTTCCTCGGTACCGCCCGAAATGAGCTCGAGCGACCGTGCGCACAACGGAGACGATTTCCGGGTCGTAGCGAACCGCCTTCAGGGCGACGTCGCCACTTGGCAATTCCTTGACCGAGATCCAGCGCCCCTGGATCGTCACAATCTCTTCGGGCAGGAATGGGCGTGGCGGGGTGACATCTGGGTGTGCGGGCACAGTTTCTCCAAGCGCCGCCGGTTCGATGTCCATAGGCTCCGGCCAAAGCCAGGTTTTGCCTTCGGCGGCTGCCAAGATTGCCCGCTTGACTTGACCAACATCAAACGCGGTTGGCGTGAATGACTGCAAGTCGATTTCGAGTGCGGGCAGTTGCAGCCGCTCGTATGCCTGACGCTTCGCTGCATCGCAAAATGATGAGTATGCGATCTCGATGGCCACTTGCACACCGGCGGTCGTCGCAGCCAGGAGGTCCGGCCGAAGATCTCCAACGGTGACTTCTTCCTCGATGTCTGTGCACGCCAGAAGAAGCGAGGGCTCCAGCCGCGCGCCAAAGCCCAGGGTCATGGACATGGCCGCAGTGACAGGAACCACCAGGCCGCCGGCCTCGACGATCACCCGTTTTGCAAACCGGTGCAGATCTGACTCGTAGCCGGATGCGCAGGGCTCGGCGTTGGAGCTGTGCGCGAAATGGTGCTCCCGGACATCGCCCTGACGGGCGAGAACCACCTCGCCACAGACAGCGCAATGGCAATCGCAGGCCAAGCCGCGCTCGACTTCGGTCACATGAACAAAACGGTTGGAGGTGTGCAGGGCAAATAGTGACAACATGGGAGGTCCAAGAGTTGAGTGGAGGAAAACCCAGTGTTGCGATCCGATAACCTGCCAACCATCCCTGAACCGGTTGCCAACGGGTTGCCCGAACCCGTCTTGCGAGAGCTGCTGCCGTGCTTGCGGGACTGGCTGGATACCCAGCGCGATGACAACGGGGCGATGGCCCTTTTGCGTGGCTTGGTCGCCGAGTCCATCAAGGCGGAAGCCAACTCCAAGGACATCCAACTCCGTGAGTTCGATGCACAGGAGCTCGCCGAAGCCTGTGACTGGCCAGAGCAAGATGACTTCACTGCGGCGTCCAAAAGGGTCAAAGGCGTCCAATTCGATGCCTACCTCGAGAGCCGGGAACGCAGCGTTGAGGCCTTCTTCGAGAGCAAGGGCTTTGCGCGTGCCATCCGACTGGGCAAGCACTCACCGAAAGGCCGACACCGTGCCAGATGGTTTTTGGAGGCCTACGTCCCGGGCGAGCAGACGAGCCCAACTGCTCTACAACCCGTTGACCAACCGGTTGAACCGGCCCTGGGGGTCCTTAGCCAGGAGATCGAGTACGTCTACTTGCATACACCGGACATGATCTATCACTAAACCAATTCACGCTGGCTCACCTCACCACACCTCGTGACCATGTCAACGACGAAGTCACTTCCTAAGCTAGTTTTTGATCAAAAGTTGCTTTCGTCGATGACGGTCCGCAGTTGCGTATTTCGGTCGCTACTGGACGGTGGGGACGAAGTGAGTTGGACAGCTGGAACGGCGGGAGCTGGACACACAATTCGGCTCTCGTGGTCATCTCCAGATTGCTGACATGAGCTTCTGTTTAGCTTTGCCGAGTCGCCGTATCGGGTGATGCAGAGTACTTGCGCGACCAAACTGAATTCCGCTATCGGCCGAGGCTGTGTGAAAACGTCGATAGACGACTTTTGCAGGGGTACTTCAACCCTTGCGCGCATCCAGCTCGTGCGTTGTAGGCCGATCTGAGCGGTCGATTTCTTGGTGGGTCGTCAAGCCGAGGGCGTAACGCGCGTTTTCACACAGCCTCGGCCAAAAGCAGTCATTCCGTGTGAGCACTCCATGCAGCAACCCCTCAAGCTCCAGTGTAAAGACCAAGTCTTGGACTTCGAGTGCACATCCGCGACAGAGTTAAACGGGCGGCTTGTTCTATCCGAGAGCCAACGTGCTTGGCTGCGAGATCACGATCAGCGTGAAGCTGACACCGATTCGCCGTGGTACTTGGATAGCGACGGCGAGCGACTTCCAGTCGCCGAGCTTTTTAGTAGATCTCCCTGGTCGCTTCTGGTGCGCACCGGGAGCATAAAGATACTGATGCGATTCCAGGACATCGACACCGGCAAGGCGCGATTCGATTTGCCAGATCAGTATGAGGGCGAGTCTTTCCGATGGTTGCGCGAATCAGCGATGGGCAAACCACCTGACATACGTTGATTCCAGAAGCGCGAACGACTGCTATGGGGTCACGCGAACGACGGAAATGGACCCAAAGCAGCCGTTCGCCCCTTGCCCAAAGCTGCCTTTAATCACCCAAGAGCGAACATACTTCAAGACCGGCGCGATTTCGGCCCGCATCCGGCTTGGTCGATGGAGCACGCTGGGGCGCTATTGGTCGCGCAAACAGCATTTGTGCGTCGAACCTTCCAAGCCCATGCACCACCAACAATCAACGCGGCCAACACCGCAGCGATAAGTGGTCCAGTCCATTCGCCCAGCAGCCATCCCGCCAATCCAGCGGCGGGCAGCCCGCTGAGCAGCGTAACGGCGATGGGAACGGAGCAGCACGCAACGCATGCGCCTGCCAATCCGAGCGCGGCCAAAATGGGTTTTTTCATGGTATTTCTCTCAAAGCTTACCGGGGACATTCCCGTACACTGACTCTAGAACCTCAAGTAACTTGAGATGCAAGGAGAATCGAATGAATACCCTGTCGAGCGATGGGCAATTGAGCATTGGTGTGCTGGCCCAGCGCACGGGGTTCAATGTGTCTGCGCTGAGGTACTACGAGGAAATCGGGTTGATACCTCCCGCCACACGGCGGCCGAGTGGCCACCGTGCGTATGACGAGAAAGTCCAGGAGGTGCTGACGCTCATACGGCACTGCCGGGACTTCGGGTTCTCGATAGAGGAAACCCGTGCCCTTGTGTCGCTCTCCACCAGCGATGAACGCGATTGCGTGGAAGCGCGAGACATTGCTCAACGGCATCTGAGCGCGGTGCAAGCGAAGTTGGAGGAGCTGAGAAACCTGGAGCGCAGCTTGGTCAAGTTCGTGCAGGCTTGTTCTGACGATTGCATCGGTGGGCCCGCCCCCAAATGCACCATCTTGACGGACCTGAGCCTGGGTGTTACCGGTCCAGCAAAGCCCAAAGGATGCTGCGGCTCTTAGGCTGCCCGTGCCTTAACGCGAGCAGACCCCATGCCAGTGGATAGACAAGCAGCTTGAACGCCCGCTGTTGGCCGGGTGGGGCGTGTCCCGATCGATCAGCCTCTTCAGGTGCGGTGTCAGCGCCCTGAACGTCATACAGCAATTTGCAAAACGGTCAGGCACCGACGACATGCCTCAGGTAGGCGATACAGCACTGGGGTTAGTGAGTCACTTCGGCCTGGATCAACAAGCAGGGCACCCGGACTGACCCCGCGACTGCCTCCGGAACCAGCCCATAAGCGCGCTGGTGACTTTGCAGTTACCATTCATACCGATTGGTATTCGCACGAAGCAGCGCAGGGTAAATGGCGAGCGCGCATGACGCGTTGGTCTGTCCGGCCCCCCTCGTGAGTGGTAGCTCGGCATTTCTCGCTGATGCGAGGTCCTGTGCGCCGTATTTCAACGTCGCTGCGCAGAACGGATCCGTCCATCCCGGTTTAATTGACCCCGCTCGCCAGGAACAACCTATGTGGACACTAAAAAGAGCCAGCGACAAGGGCTCGAAAGAGGCAGCAGAGTCGGTGCGCTGGCTGCGCCGGATGGCGTTTTTGAGCGTGGCAGTGCCCCTGGTGATCTACGCCATTTTCGGGGTGGTGGGGTTCCTGCGTGCCACCGACGAGACCGATGCACGGGTGTCTCGGTCCCTTCGCGTTGCACATGAGCATGCCTCCAAGGTGATGGCTACGTCAGAGGCGGTCGCCGAAAAGGCCTTCTCCCTGGTCAATGGCAAGAATCCGCAGGCGTTGCACAGCATTGAGGCCTTCCTGCACGAAGAGTTGCGCAGGCGCAGCATGGACCAGCCCCAGATCCAGTCCCTCCTGGTGCTAGATGCCCAGGGCCGGCCCATCGCCAGCAGCCGCATGTTCCCGTTCCCGCGGGTCGATCTGTCCGATGGTGAGTATTTTCAGCAGCATCTGCGGGGCCGCACGGGGCCCCATCTTTCCAGGCCGCTCGTGACCCGCACGTCCAACGAGCGGGTGCTAAATGTCAGTATCCCCTTCGAGGACGACGTCGGCAAATTTGGCGGGGTCATCAACGTGGCCTTGCTCACGTCGTACTTTTACGATTTCTATGGGGATCTGGTGGCAGACGAGCCCAACCTGGCGGTGAGTCTTTTCCGGGGAGACGGCGAGATCTACACCCGCTGGCCCTACAGCGCCGACATACCGGTGAAATTGCATCCCGACGCGCCGGTAATGCAGCGGCTGCGCGCTGGCGAGGACTCAGGGCGCCTGCGTGGCTCCTCGCCGATAGACCAGAAGGAGCGCGTCATCGCCTACCGCAAGGTGGGTGACTACCCCTTGTACGTGTCCACGGCGATGCGGCTAAACGTGCCGCTGCGCGAGCTGTTTCAGCAGCTCGCGCTGTTGTTCGCCATGGGGGCGCTGCCGGTGGCTGCCCTGGTCGTCACGGCGCGGGCGGCGCTGCGAAGCGCCCGCGCTGCGCACAACACGCTGCAGGACCTGGAGCGTGAAACCGAAAGCCGCCAGCGTGCCGAAGAGGCGCTGCGCCAGGCGCAAAAGCTCGAGGCGCTGGGCCGGCTGACCGGCGGCGTGGCGCACGACTTCAACAACGCGCTGATGGTGATAAGCAACAACCTGCACCTGCTCAAGCGCACGGCACCGGAGTCGGCCCTGCGGCAGATCGAATCCATTGCCCGGGCCGTGAAGTCGGCGACCAATCTCACCCGCCAGCTGCTGGCCTTCTCGCGGCGCCAGCCCCTGGTGGCCGAGTACGTGCAGCTGCAGCACAAGCTCCCGGCCATCCAGGACCTGATCGTTCCGGTGCTGGGCAGCCGAGTGCGGCTGGACGTGCAGGTGGACCCCGCAACCGCGCCCGTGTTCCTGGACATGAGCGAGCTGGAGTTGGCCCTGCTCAACCTGAGCATCAACGCGCGCGACGCGATGCCCTCGGGGGGCACGCTGTCGATCCAGGTGCGCAATGCCGGGCCCCGGCCCGCAGGGGCACAACCGGCGCAAGAAGCCCAAGGGGCGCAGGGTGCTCAAGCCGGGATGGTCGTCATTGAGGTATCCGACACCGGTAGCGGCATTGCGCAAGACAACCTGGACAAGGTGTTCGAACCCTTCTTCACCACCAAGCCCGTGGGCGAAGGCACGGGCCTGGGCCTGAGCCAGGTGTATGGCTTTTGCCAGGGCGTAGGTGGGTACGCGGAAATTGCCAGCGAGGTGGGCAAGGGGACCAAGGTCAGTTTGTACTTGCCCTGCACGGTCTACAGGGCATCCACGCAGGAGCCCGCCGTCGATCCCTCTTTCAAGCCCCTCGGCATGCGCCTGCTGGTGGTGGAGGACAACGACGAGGTGGCCGAGTCCCTCGTCCCCCTGCTGCAGTCGCTGGGGTGCACCGTTACCCGCGTGGACCGCGCCGATAAGGCCATTTACCTGCTGCAGGAGGGCCAGCGGCCCGACCTGGTGCTGACTGACGTGATGATGCCCGGCGAGCTCAACGGAGAGGGCTTGGCAAGGCTCATCCGCGAGAAATGGCCTGCGCAGCGGGTGCTACTGATGACGGGGTATGCCGAGCAACTGGCGCGCATCTCGCAGCTGGGCTTTGATGTGCTGCCCAAGCCCTGCACGCCCCAAATGCTGCATGCCGCCATCGGCAAATCCGCAACCTAGACGCACCAAGCCGCGCACGGCGTGCGGATTGGTGGCCAGCGGTTGTCCTCCATGCGCGGTTAGCTACTGAAGTAAGCGCCTGTTGGGCACCGGGACATACCTGGCATCACAACAGTCTGCAATCAGCGCATCGAAAAGATCGAAATTGAGGGGTTTGAGCACAAGGTGGTCGGTCCCTGACCAGTCAGCGACCTCGCGGTGTTCGATGTCCCCCCGGATCGCGATCGTGATGCATTCGGCACCCCATGCTGCTTTGGCCGCTGCTTTAAGACGGTGAGACAACTCTACACCGGTGTAATCCGGAAGGTCTTCGTCGATCAATACGACATTCGCAAGCCGCTGAAGCATGTGATCAAGAGCAGCCCGTCCGGTCGTGGCTTGACGTACGCCATAGCCAGACTGTTCCAGCAGTTCGACCATGAGCTCAAGTGACTCCTTCGAACTATCAACCACGAGAATGTCCTTCACAGCCCCCCCAAAAATGGCAGATTGTGCGCCTTGGGGCCGTTTTGGGACTGGCGAAATGTTACATTTTTTGTCTGACGCGACGACTTAGAAGCACCCTGACGCAAAATGAATTTTGAGCGCAGCACCAATAGCCAGAAGTTGCATCCCACCCAAGTCCAGCGCAGGAGAGTCGACTATTCAATGCGCCAGGGGGGAACGCTTCTAGGTGAACGCGCGCGACTTCCAGAGCCATTCGCAGCTGAGTTATGCGCCAATCACGCTACGTCCTCGACGCACACCTGATTGCGGCCTTGAGCCTTGGCATCATAAAGCGCGGCGTCGCTTCTGCGCAGAAGCGCCCTGGAGGAATCCTGCGGCGCGCGAAAGCTCGCCACTCCAGCACTTACGGTTATTCGCCCAACGAGTGGCATCTGTTGTGCCGCGACACTGTCAACGATCGCTTGGGCGAGAGTGCGTGCGCCAAGGCTGTCAGTGTCAGGCAAGATAACCGCGAATTCCTCACCACCTAGCCGGCCAATGATGTCGCAGGCCCTTACGCGCTGCTCGAGTACCTGAGCCAATCGTCGCAGCACTTCGTCGCCCGCGTCATGACCAAACGTGTCGTTCACTTTTTTGAAATAGTCCACGTCCACCGATACGAGGCTCAACGGCCGTCCACTTCGGATCGCCAGGGCCACTGCAAACTCGATCTGCGTAGTAAACCCGCGTCTATTCAACAAGCCTGTCAGCGCATCCGTACGCGCCTGGAGGTCCAACGCCCGGTTCGCCGCTTCCAGCTCAGCAGTCCGAACGAGGACCTGCTTTTCCATTTCTGTGTTGGCCGTGAGCAGTCGCGCTGTCATCCCTCGCAAAGCAAATGACAGCTGCTTCACATCGCGATTTCGGTCGACAAGCGGGATCATCGCGCCAAGCTTTCCGGCTTCCACCTCGCTCGCTGCTTCACACAGAGTTTTGATGTCTTCGCTAAGGCGTCGTGCAGCAAACCATGCCAGCAGAATTGCAGCCAACGCCGCGAACGCGCCGAAAAAAAGCGTGGCATTGACGGCCCTATTGGCATCTGCAAAGGCTATGTCCACAGGTTGCCTGGCAACAATATTCCATCCAAGATCACTCGCTTGGTTTCGCGGCTGCAAAGGTACCGACGAGGTAAGGTAGCTCTTCCCATCGACCCACGATGACACCGCTGCTGGCTTCTTCAAGCCATCTGTGAAAGACGGCGGTACAGGCAGTCGTTGCTTTCCACGTTCCAGTTCACTTCTGTACGCCGGAGGTGAGTAGATCAGCGCACCTGAGCGGTCGAAAACGAACAATTCAATCGACGAAGCTTGGGTGACCGTGGGCGCAAGACTTTCCAACACATCTCTCGTCCATTCCCAACTGCCGTGCATCCCGAGCACCCCCACGGTCGTGCCGCCCAGTTCGATCGGAGCGGCAAAATCGACGAAGCGATGAGGCTCGCCGGACGCATTGGGCGGCAAAAGCTTCTCCAACAGCTTTGCAGGGTGCACGTCGCCAACGTGAAGGTCAGCAAGGCCAGCGATGAACCATGGACGCTCTCGAACGCTATTGCCTTCCAGCAAACCCTGGGTTGCGGCCTTCACGTGCCCTTCAGCGTCAGCGACTCCGATCCACAAACTGTAGGGGTCAATTGCCTGATTGCGGGCAAGAAGCTCGCGTACCTCTGGCGAGTCAAGGCCCTTCTCCCAGATGCCTCTCGCTTTGGAAAGCACCTGTACCACGCGACTACGCTCAAAAAGGCCTTGTGACAGCTGTCGACTTGCATTTTCAGCCACGGTATGGAGCACCTGGCTCGCGTCCTTTTGCACGCTAGAGCGAAGCATCCCGCCCAACCCTGCCGAGAGAACCAATGTCAGGACAACGACAAGAGCAGCGAAGACCAAAGAGAGTTGGGTCCGCAGGCCTAGTTGGCGAAATAGCGCGAGTTTTGTCATGCTGACCTCACTGAAGCGGCCAAAACATCCTCTGGCACATGGACCTTCCAAAGGCTGTTTCTGCAGAGACTACCGAGAATCAGACGTAAGATCCTAGCACTACGGATTGGCCAATTCTAGGAATATTGTCAAGAATTAAATGACAATGAAAATCATATCGATCTGGAAGCAGTTCAAGCGAGGGCGCGCCCTTTCTGATATTTTCGATTGCATGAGAATCATCACTACTGAGCACAGGCTTCGATGCGATGCGTACAACAGTTGTTGGGTGCTTCTTGTGCGACAAACGAAATGGTCAGTCGCTTCCGTAGAACTGCCAGATGGCAAGACGGAGTTCGTCTCCCCTGCTGAATCATTCGACACCGAAGAGGAGGCGCTGGATCACGCCAGAACCTGGGTATGCGCTTTCAGTGGCAAGCAATTCCAATAACGAAATCTTCTGTAGCGTTTGGGCGCTCGTGAACTGGCAGCGTCCAGTCGCCTTATCTTGTGGCAGCCAAGCTACGGTGTTAAGTGGGCTGCCAAGGATGCGGCTGTAGGTCCTCGATGCGGCTGTTGAGCTGCGCCCGAAACATTTGAGAACATCGCGCAGATAGATACAGCGCTCGCGGCGACACACGCGGGCCGACTGCACCAAGCTCATCATCACAGCCGCGCGTTGTCCGGCCAGTTCAATGACTGCGAACATCCAAGCCTCGCGCCCCATTGCCAAGGGCTTGAGCTGACGCTACAGGAGTCTGTTGTCGATGCGCACCGCACCGTCTTGGAGTTGACGCGCAAGTGCAGGTCTGTGTTTGGCCGGGGCCCATGCTACCCCTCACCGTGGATGAACGCAGCCCGATGGCCTGACCTTCACGCCCCTGGGCTTGCTTCGCTGGTGCGTGGCGGCGTGGTGGTGCAATTTGCGCCTGCGGTGGCCGACTTGGCGGGTCTGGCCAGCGCTGTGACCACAGCACTGCCGGGTGCCACGCTGAAGCCGGGTGCCGAGGGTGTACTGCAACTGGGCTTTGGCGGCACCACCTATGTGCTCAAGCCCGACTGGACGGGCGCGGGTGTCGGCACAGGGGCAGGCGCAGGCACGCACCGCATCGGGGTAGACGAACAGGGCCGCATCGTGTTCCAGGCAGGCAGTGGGCCCAAGCAACTTCTGCTGCCTGCGCTGCTTAGCACCGCTCAGGCACAGGGCATTTTCAGCGCGGCGATGCCTGGTTCGACGCTGGCCGTGCAGCCAGGCAGCAGCGACGGGGCGTTCACGCTCACTCTGGGCGGGCAGGCATGGCGACTGGTGCCGCAGTTGGCACTGCCTACTGGCGCGGCAGGCCAGAGGGAGCCCTGGCGCATGGGCGCGGACGGGGTGCTTTACCTGAAGCTGGGAACGCAGGTTCAGGTGGCTGCGAGTGGCGGACTGACTTGCCTGCGCAAACGCTCCGCTACATGTAGCGACTTAGCGAGCCCATCACCATGCGCTACTGGTGCCGCATGTCGGTGACCTGATAGCGAAATGTTGGTTTGAGGGCTCAGCTATGGCGGTGTACGCATCTACTCGCATGCAGGCACTGTCAAGTCCTCGTACCTGGCCCATCTGCTGCTGGGCAAAGGTTCGTTCAAGGTCAAGTCGGCTCGAGGTCTGCTGTTTGGCTGCACCGTCCTTGTGCCAGGAACATTGCTGCTTTTGCTTGTGGCGACAGGTGGGCTCCATCTATTGATGGATCGGCCGCTTCGAACCGCAGATCTTGCGTTTGCGATTTTTGCGTTCGGAATCGGCTGGTTCATGCTGGATCAGATTCGGACCACCTGGTGGCTGCTTGAAGATCGCATCATTCCTGCACCCGATGGCCTGGTCAGATTGACAGAGGAGCCCGCTCAGCTGGAGAGCTTCAGGGTTGATCAGGGAAGAGTCATTGGCTTGGTCCGCTACACGGCCAACTGTCCAGTGTGCGCTGCAGCGGTGGAACTCCGATACGGTCAAGGTCATAAGAGACGCAGGCTGTTCGGCTGCTGCGTTGAGGCGCCTCAAGAGCATGTGTTCACTTTTGACCGTGTTACCAGGCGAGGTACTCGGGTCAGGTAAGGAATGGCTTTGCGGTAACCCTCATGCAGCGAGGGTCGACGGGGACAGATGCCAACCGAGACGCTCGGCGGTCTTGCGCACAATCCATTCGGACTGCAAATCTGTGCACCACTTCTTGCTGAGCAGGCTCCGATAAACAGCTCTCAGCGTAGCCTCCTGATCACCCTGAAACGCAGTCAGTTTGCGCTCGCAGTAGGGCACCATCTGCACGACCAAGTCCTCACAGACCTCGAAGGCGGTAGCGACCTCGGAGGGTGAGGTACCTGGGGCGTAAAACTTTCCATCCTCTTCGGTCAAGCTCATCTTTGGATGCGCGCCAGAGAGAGCAGAAGGGATCGCGACTATCGGGAAGTCGGCAGGGATTCCGCTATAAGTGGAACGGTCGATTGACATGGTCGCTCCTTGCAATGGGAGCAACATACCTCCAAGGAGCCGGGGCTTCAAGGGCAGTACAGAATCAAGGCCACGGTGTTCGTGCATTGCTTTGGTCCAGGCCCTGCCCCATCTTCAGCAAAAGCAGTGGCCAGTGCGCCTCGATGCGCTGCAGTTCAAGCTCCGATGCTGACATTTTCAGGGGATGGACGGCCAAACAGCCTTCCCACAGAAGAATGTCCACTCAAGCCGTGGATGAAGCTGTGGATATCTCCGTGGTATGTCCTGCAGAGCCTGCACCGGCGCGGGTCTTGATGGAGTGCTTAATTCCTAGGCAAGACAGGGCGAGGGCTGCAGGTCCTACCTGTTGAAGTGCGGCCAACGCGGCCGAATCAAGGCTTTTGAGGGACACCTTGGTGCAGGCCATAACTTTGCTATCCTGCTTGTCTCTGGACGAACAACGAGGTTCATCATGGAGCTTCACCTTGTCAACGAGCGTCCGGCGCCGGATGTCCTTTCGCAACCCGAGGTCGAACTGCACCACTGGCGTATCCTGCGGCGGGGCAATGGAACCCTACACATTGCCGCCCAACTTGATTCCGGGCCACTACGTGTCACCTCCTTGCTGCAAGCCATAGACCTGCCCAGGGCAATAGTCAAAACGGAGTCAGGACGGAGCTACCACCTGTGTAATCCACCTGAGGAAGACCAACTGCTGAGGTCGCTCATGGTGCTAAACGCAGCCCGAGGCCTGGTTCAGGTTTCGGAGGATGTGAGTGACGCCATCTGGGCCGCAATAGCCACTGGCGCTTGGCCCTATGAAGGCTCCAGCTTGCTGCCTTCAGTGCAATAGCTCCGCTCAAGCCGTTTGGACAGTCGACCTCATGCCATGGGGCGGCAGGAGCCCCGCTGATTTCCACAATGCAGTAAATGCCCGACGGACCTTCTTTTCATCCAACGGACTTTATTTGCTGTAGTCAGTTGGTTCGGTTACGGCACCCGACCACACCACCGTAACGCTATTAGCAAGATCGCAGACTTTATCAATAAGCTTGCCGCGCAGCATCAATCTGGCGCAAACATCTGATGCCGTTGGCACACTGCCTGGATTGGTACGTATGACCTTTCCACTACCGTCCGGGCTGGGAAGGGTTTACGACATTCGCAAATAGCCCCTCCCCCGCTAAGAGCCGCGCCAGTGCTCAACGATGGTTTACGACTTTATTTGTGGGTTTACGACTTTATTTGGCAGGAATATCCCCGCAGAGATCAACTGGCCACGGTGAATCGCTGCTGCACGTGGCGCGGGTTCTCCAGTTCATCGACGATGGCCACGGCCAGGTCGGCCACGCTGATGCCGCCTGGGGCTTCGCCATTCATCAGCGGAGCATCGGTGCCCAGGCGGTATTTGCCGGTGCGCTCGCCGGGGGCCAGCAGGATGGGGGGCGACAGGAAGGTCCAGTCCAGCGAGGTTTCGCTGCGGATGAGGTTGAGCGCCTCGCGCGCGGCCAGGGCGCCCGGTTTGTACTCGGCGGGGAAGTTGGGAGTGTCCACCAGTTGCACGCCGGGCGCGACGTACAGGCTGCCTGCGCCGCCCACCACCAGCAGGCGCTTGACCGCAGCCTGCTTCACGCCGGCATAGATGGCGCGCGTGCCGACCAGGAACTGGTCGTGGATGTCGGGCACGGTCCAGCCCGGGTTGTAGGCGTTGACCACGGCGTCGTGGCCGGCCACGGCCTTGGCGACCTGGGTGGCGTCCTGGGCATCGGCCTGCACCACGGTGAGGCCGTCGCGCGCAGCCAGTTTGCCGGGGTTGCGAGCCAGCGCGGTCACCCGGTGCTGGCGGCGCAGCAGTTCTTCGAGCACGGCCGAGCCGACGAAGCCGGTGGCGCCGATCAATGCGATGTTCATGTCATTTCCTGTGGTTGAAGTTCGATGCAGTAAGAATAGGGGCTTGTCAAACAACCTACTAGACGGCAAAAATCGCCTTCACCTTGAAGCCCCACTTCACAATCTAAGAAAAAACATGGATGACCTCAAGCGCATGGCCGTATTCGCCGCCGTGGTGCAGCACGGCTCGATGAGCGGGGCCGCGCGCGCCCTGGGCATGAGCACCTCGGCCGTGAGCCAGCAGGTGCGCAAGCTCGAAAGCGATGGCGGCGTGACGCTGCTGCACCGCTCCACTCGCCAACTGGCGCTGACCGAGGCCGGCCAGCGCTACCACGCGCGCTGCGCGGCCATGTGCGCGGCGGCCGACCAGGCGCGGGCCGAGCTGGCGGCATCGCGCGATGCACCGAGCGGCGAGCTGCGCCTGTCGGCCACGGTGGGCTTTGCGCGCCACATTGCACCGGCCCTGGGCGACATGCTGGCGGCCAATCCGGCCCTCAGGCTGCGGCTGCTGGTGGATGACTCGCCCATCGACCTCATCAACGCGCGCATCGACCTGGCCGTGCGCTTTGGCCGGCTGCAGGATTCGAGCTGGGCGGCACGGCGCCTGTGCGCGATGAATGTCTACCTGTGCGCCTCGGCCGACTGGGTGGTGCGGCACGGCATGCCTGCGCACCCCGATGCGCTGCTATCGCACAGCTGGCTCGGGCTGGTGCGCGACGGCGAAGCCATGTTCGCCGAACTGCGCAACACCATGGGCGAAGCGCGCGCGCTGCGCATGGAGCCGCGCATCGCCAGCAACAACCAGCTCTCGTTGCAGCAGATGTGCGAGGCCGGCCTGGGCGTGGCCATGCTGGGCAGCAGCGATGTGCACTACGCCCTGCAGACCGGGCGCCTGGTGCGGCTGCTGCCGCAGTGGGAACTGGGCACGCTCGACGTGTGGGCCGTGACGCCCCAGCGCGATGCCCAGCCCGCCAAGGTGCGCCAGGCGATCGCGGCGCTGCACGCCTACCTGCGCCAGGTGCCTGGCATGTTGGAATGAATGAGGCCTGGGGATCCATCGATTTTTTATCGCTGCGGACCATAAATTCCATCGTTGTGCCGGCGCAGTGGCCTGCCTACAGTCGCGGCTTCTTTCTTTCCCCCAGGAGCCTTGCCATGACGACGAACCCCGCCACCCCCACCTACCCCATCGACCAGGTGATCGCCGCCTTTGCCAACGGCGACGTGCCCACGCTGCTGGGCCATGTGGCCGACGACGTGGACCTGCGCATCGACCACTACCGCGATGGCGCGGACACCCGTTGGCAGGTGGCCAGCGACAAGCAGGGCCTGATCGCCATGCTGCAGCGCCTGGCGGTGGAGGTGTTCCCCCGGGGCACGCAGATCCTGCACACCCACAGCCAGCCGCTGGGCAACGAGTGGGTGCTCACGCAGTTCCACCAGCGCTTCTTTTATGCGGTACAACAGCGGGAGGTGGAAAGCCTGACCTGGATCGTGAGCCACTCGGTGGCGGGCCAGGTGGACTATTTCCGAGAAACCGTCACCACCATCACCCCGGTCTGAAACCGCCTTTGAAGCATGCTGTTTGACCTGCGCGCGCTCGGCTACTTCGTGGCCGCCTACGAGGAACGCTCGGTGACGGCGGCCGCGCGGCGCTGCTTTGTGGCGCAGCCGTCCATCAGCATGGCGATCAAGGGGCTGGAAGATGCGCTCGATGCCGTGCTGTTCGAGCGCAGCCGCAGCGGCCTGGCACCCACGCCCGAAGGGCACCGCCTGTACCCACGCGCCTGCAGCCTGCTGGCAGATGCGAACGCCATGGTGCGCGACTTCCGCGAGGCGCCGCGCGAGACCCTGCGCGTCTTCCTGCAGGACACCCTGCTCGTGGGCCCGGCTGCGCCGCTGCTGGCGCAACTGGAGCAGCACCTGCCCCAGGCCCTGGTCCGCCTGACCGCCAGCGCCGAGGAATCCCGGCTGCGCCTGGTGGCCGAGCATTGCAAGGCGCCCGGGGATACCTTTTTCCCGCTGTGGCGCGAGCCCTATGTGATGCTGGTGCCCGCGCAGCACCCGCTGCGTTTCAAGAAACGCTTTGGCGTCGCAGACCTCAAGGGCCTGCCGCTGATCGAATGGCCCCACTGCCCGCTGCACCAGTCGTTCATCCGCCTGCTGGCCGAGCGTGGCATTGCGCTCGCGGTGCGCGCCAGCGCAGAGCGCGAAGAACTGCTGCTGCACATGGTGGACGCCGGCATCGGCCTGGCGGTGGTACCGCAATCGCACGCTGCCCATGCGCGCCACGCGGTGGTACGGCCGCTGGACGGGGCACTGGCCTTCGACCGGCACATGGGCCTGGCCTGCGATGCGTCCGACGCGCCCATGCTGGCCCTGCTCGGTGTTCTGGCCGCGGGGGCGGTCGCACCGGCCCCATTGTCGAGCGTGGCGTAGAAAGCCCTGGCACCGGTGCCCATTGCGGTACAACCGGGGTTGCACCCACACCAACAGGCCACCCGATGATCCTGGAAATTGCCCAATTGACCATCCGCCCCGGCCAGACCGGCGCCTTCGAGCAGGCCTTTTCCCAGGCACAGCGCATCATTGCCTCGATGCCCGGCTACCAATCGCACGAATTGCAGCGCTGCATCGAGCGCCAGGATGACTATCTGCTGCTGGTGCGCTGGGCCACGCTGGAGGACCATGAGGTGGGTTTTCGCCAATCCGCGCAGTACCAGGAGTGGAAAGCCTTGCTGCACCACTTCTATGACCCTTTCCCCACCGTGCTGCACTACGGCCCGGTGGCAGGCCTGTAGCACAATGCGAGGAGCCTCTGCGCCACGCCGGGCGGGGGCTGGCATGGGGCGTGCATGGGCAGATGTCTCGGCGCCGCGACGCTTGGGGGCGGGCAGACCCCATTCGGGTACGACCTGACAATTTAACGTGCTGCGCACACCGTTCTGATCCTAGAATTTGTAAACGCGCGTATCCGCGCAAAGGACATCCCCATGAAAGCAGTGCAGCAGGACATCGACGAGCGGACCAACCTCACCAGCACGAACAAATTCGAGCTGCTGCTGTTTCGCCTGGGCACCGACAGTGCCCTGGGCAAGTCCGAGCTCTTCGGCATCAACGTGTTCAAGATCCGCGAGATCGTGGCCATGCCCAGCATCACCCCCATCGCGGGCACCACGGCCCACTCGCTGGGCGTGGTCAACCTTCGCGGCCAGGTGATCCCCGTGCTGGACCTGCCCTCCATCGTGGGCTGCAAGCCCCAGACGGGCCTGAACATCATGCTGGTGACGGAATACGCCCGCACCACCCAGGCCTTCGCCGTGGAGTCGGTGGAAGACATCGTGCGCCTGGACTGGAAGCAGGTGCTTTCGGCCGAAACCAGCGGTGCCGCCGGCAAGCTGGTGACCAGCATTGCCCGGCTGGACGGCAACACCGACGAATCGCGCCTGGCCCAGGTGCTGGACGTGGAAGCCATCCTGCAGATGGTGTCCCCGTCGGACGGCCACGAGGTCACCGAAGAGAAGGTGGGCGCAAAGCTCAAGCTCAAGCCTGGCAGCATCATCCTGGCGGCGGACGACTCCTTCGTGGCGCGTTCGCTCATCGAGCAGGAGCTCAAGGTGCTGCACGCACCCTACGAGATGGTGAAGTCCGGCAAGGAGGCCTGGGACCGCCTGAACGCGATCGCCAAGAGCGCCGAGGCCGAAGGCAAGACGGTGCTGGACCGCGTGGCCATGGTGCTGACCGATCTGGAAATGCCCGAGATGGACGGCTTCACGCTGACCCGCAACATCAAGCAGGATGCGCGCTTCCACGGCCTGCCGGTGGTCATCCACTCCTCGCTGTCGGGCTCGGCCAACGAAGACCACGTGCGCAGCGTGGGTGCCGACGGCTACGTGGCCAAGTTCGTGGCGGAAGACCTGGCAGAGACCATTCGCCGCGTGCTGCCGAAATAAGCCCCCAGCGGCGGCCGAGGCCGCTGCCCCTTCTTTTGCGTGAACGATTTCACGCCACCTACCAGGCAAGTAGCCTTTGGCCTACCCGGGAGGGCTATCGCCGCGCGCCCGTCTGCGGCAAACTGGATGCCGGTCAACCAAATACAGGGCTCAAACGTCAAGTTGCAATCTGCCTGTGCGATGTAACACCTGATTGGTGTTGTTTTCGTGGGCTTTACCTGCAACGCGGAACGCGCCTTGTGCGCCGGGAGTCTGAATCCATATGACAAATACCATCGCCCGCGTTCTCTCCGCCACGGTCCTGGGCGCCGTGCTGACTGGCTGTGCCACGGTACCGGGCGACCCGTACTACGCGCCAGGCCCTGCCTACTACCCGCCGAGCTCGTCGACGATCATCTACGACTCGCCGCCGGTCTACCATTCGCCGCAGCCCGTGTACGTGACCCCCCCACCGGTGTACTACGGCAACACCCGCCGCGATGAGCGCGACTGGGCACGTGAGCGCGAACGCGAACGTGCGCAGCAGCAATGGCGCGAGCAGGCCGAGCGCGAACGCCGCGACCGGGACCGTGATCGCGACCGTGACAACGCCCGCCGGGACCAGGATCGCCGCAACCAGGCCAATCAGGAGCAGGCTCGCCGCGAGCAGGCCGAGCGTGACCGGCGTGCGGCCGCCGACCGGGCCCGTGGCGACAACCGCCAGTACGGCCCCGGCCCGGCACCTACCGACTGGCGCGCCCGCCAGCAGTCGAACAGCCCTGAAAAGCCCTGAGTGGCTGCAGGCCCTCAACGGCCAGACGCCATGATCCGCGCCCACCTGCCCGCTATCTGCAGCCTTGTCCTGGCAGGGTGGTGTATTGGCGCGCAGGCCCAGGTCACGCGCTGCACCGATGCACGCACCGGCAAGGTGACCTACACCGACGGCGCCTGCAACAGCAGAGAGGCAGCGCGCGAGGTGGAGCCGCGCCGCTCCCCTGAGGAAATTCTGCTGGACCGACAACTCTCCGCCGAGGCCCTGGAGCGCAAGCAGCAGCGTCAGCAGGCAGAGAACGACGCAGCGGATGCCGAAGCCCGGCGTGCCGATGAACGCAATCGAGCACGCGCCGCCAACGCACCGCTGCCGCAGGACTATGCGCGCTCGCCCGAGTGCGCACGTTCGCGCCGCAACTACGACATGCAGGCCAGCGAGGGCCCCCGCTCGACGCAGGAACAGGGGCAGCACCTGGAAGCTGCCCAGCGGCAGATGGACCTCGATTGCCTGGGCCCCCAGGGCTATGCCGAGGTGGAGCGCGCCCGCGCCGCGCAGCCCCGCGTGGTGGTGGTGCCGCCGCGCTACGGCATCGGCTACCCGGCGCCCTACCCGCCCCCTGCGGTCTTCCCGCAGCCTTTTCCCACCGTGCCCCAGCAGCCCCCGCCACGGCTCACGCAGTGCTCGGACTATCGCTGCACGGACAACCAGGGCAATACCTACCCGCGCAACGGGCCGGGGCGCTTCCCTGGCACTGGCGGCGTTTGCCGCTCCAACGGCGGGCAGGCGCCCTGCTGAGGCCAGCAGGGCAGCACTGCCCTGCGCTCCACGCTCCCCTACAGGCACACCCTCAGCACGGCGCGCTGCGGCCTGGGCACCTCCCCCTAATACCGTAGCCGCTGTCGTCAACCGCCCACCCCCATCGCGCGTCTAGAACGGACACCGCCGCAGTTTGGCGGTTGCCCAAGGAGCCCCATGACCCCTTTGCCTGTGCGCCTGGCATGCTTGTCACTCATCGGTGCAGCGTTGACCGCCTGCGCCCCACGCGGCACCTACCCTGCACACCCGCTCGGCCTGCAGCACGTCCATCTGGCCAGCTATCCCTCTCCCGTACAGCCACCGCCAACCCCGGCACCTTCGTCCAACTTCGCTGCCGCCCCCATGCAGGATGCAGGCACAGGACCCACAGCGGCCGCCCCCGTGCCCCCGACCATGGGCCCCGCAGGCCCGCATCGCCCATCGGGCCTGCCAGGTCTGCAGCACGTCGACCTGGCCAGCTACCCCTCGCCCATTCCACCAGGATCCACCACAGCGGGCACCTCTTCGAAGGCGGCGAAGACCTCGGCAGCGACCCCACCGCCCTCGACCGTCCGGCCCCATTCCGGCAGCACGCCTCCTGCGATAGCGCGCCCCACCTATGCGCAAGACATGGACCGCATGCGCCGCATCGAGGACGAGGCACGGCGCGACAATGAATTGCGCCTGGACACCATGGCACGCGAGATGGAGCGCGACCGCCAGGAACGCGAGCGCCAGCGCGAACAGGACCGCCTGGAGCAGGAGTACCGCGAGGCGGCCCTGCGCGACCAGATGGAACGCGACCGCCGCTACCACCAGGAGCGTGAGCAGGAACGCGAGCGTGAGCGTGCACGTGATAAGGATCGCGAGCGCGACCGGCAACGCGAAGAGGCCCGCCGGGACCAGGAGCGGCACGACCACGCGCGCAACCGCGAGCAGGCGCAGCGGGAACAGGCGCAGCGTGACCAGGCCGACCGCGAGCGCCGTGAACGGGAGCGCGACACCGCCCGGCGCGACCAGGAACGCCGCGACCAGCAGGCAGAGCGGGAACGCGAGCAGGCGCGGCGTGACCAGATGGAGCGCGACCGCAAGGCTGCTGCGGATCGGGTACGCAACGAGCGCCCGATGCAGTATGGCCCCGGCCCGGCCCCGACCGACTGGCGTGCCCGCCAGCAGTCCAACAGCCTTGAGAAGCCCTGAGAACCTGTTTTTCTAAGTGCGCAGACCCTCGGCCACGCTGGGGTAGCGCAGCCGCAGGCCCAACTCCTGCAGCATGCGCCGGTTGTCCAGCCGGCGCGACTCGCTCATGAAGCTCAGCAGCACCACGGGCAGTTCGGTCTGCGCCGTGCTGCGCGGCAGGCGTGGCGGGCGTGGCAGGCCATAGAGGTCGGCCGCCAGGTCGAAATAGTCGCCCATCTTCAGGTGGCTTTCGTCGCTGACGTTGTAGATGCGCTGCGGGCGCCCCTTCCACAGGGCGCGCAGGCAGACGCGGGCCAGGTCGTCGGCGTGGATGTGGTTGGTGTACACGTCGTCCTCGGCCACCAGCACCGGCGTGCCCTTGCGCAGCCGCGCCTCGGGCGTGCCGCCTGCGCGGTCGGGGGCGTAGATGCCGGGGATGCGCAATATGCTGGCTCGCACGCCCGCACGGCCCAGGTGGCGCACGGCGCGCTCGGCATTTACGCGGCGCTGCGCGCGCGGGGTGGCGGGCGCCAGGGCCCGGGTCTCTGGCACCAGGGCGCCCTGGCAGTCGCCATACACCCCGCTGGTGGAGGCGTACACCAGGGAGGCCGGCTGGCTGCGCAGGCGCAGCGCGCGCGCCAGCGCCACGGTGCGCGGGTCGCGCCACCAGCTACCGCTGCCAGCGCCTTCACCCGGGGGCGGCGCCAGGTGCATCACCCGGGTCGCCACACCCGACAGGCGCCGCAGGGTGGCCGCGTTGTCCAGGTTGCCCAAAAGCGGGGTGATGCCCCGTGCACGCAGGCCCTCCACGCGGTCAGGGCTGGAGGTGAGCGCCAGCACGCGCACGCGCGGGGCCGCGGCACCGGGCGCCTGCAGCTGGCGCACCACGCGCTGGCCCACGTCGCCACAGCCAACGATCAACAGGCGCTCACGGCGAAAGCGCGCCGGCAGGGCGCCAAGGGGGCTTTGGTTTGAGGGCAAAATCGGGTCCGCGAAGAAGACAAGTTCCAAGGATACCCACAACATGACCAGCGCCGAGGCGGCCCCCGCGTCCAGTTTCCAGATTTCCGTGCAGCCCAGCGGCCGCGCCTTTGCCGCACAGGGCGATGAATCCATCCTGTCCGCCGCCATCCGCAGCGGCGTGGGCCTGCCCTATGGTTGCAAGGACGGTGCCTGCGGCTCCTGCAAGTGCAAGAAGCTCAGCGGCGCGGTGTTCCACGCCAACCACCAGTCCAAGGCGCTCACGGCCGACGAGGAGGCCGCCGGCTTCGTGCTGACCTGCTGCGCCACGCCCCTGTCCGACGTGGTGCTCGAATCGCGCCAGGTCACGGACGAGAGCGCCTACCCGGTCAAGAAGATGCCGGTGCGCGTGTCCACCCTCACGAAGAAGTCGCACGACGTGATGCAGCTGCGCCTGCAGCTGCCTGCAGCCGACACCTTCCGCTACCACGCGGGGCAGTACATCGAGTTCATCCTGCGCGACGGCGCGCGCCGCGCCTACTCCATGGCCAATGCCCCCCACACCCAGGGCGATGCGCCGGGGGTGGAGTTGCACATCCGCCACATGGCGGGCGGGCGCTTCACCGACCACGTGTTCGGCGCCATGAAGGAAAAGGAGATCCTGCGCGTGGAAGGGCCGTTCGGCAGCTTCTTTCTGCGCGAGGACTCGGACAAGCCCATCGTGCTGCTGGCCTCGGGCACGGGTTTTGCGCCCACCAAGGCGCTGATCGAGCACCTGCAGTTCAAGGGCAGCACACGCCCTACCGTGCTCTACTGGGGCGGGCGCCGCCCCGGGGACCTGTACATGGCCGACTGGGTGCAGGAGCGCTTGGCCGAGATGCCCAACCTGCGCTACGTGCCCGTGGTCTCCGACGCCCAGCCCGAGGATGGCTGGAGCGGCCGCACAGGCTTCGTGCACCAGGCGGTGATGGACGATTTTTCCGACCTCTCGGGCCACCAGGTGTATGCCTGCGGCGCCCCCATCGTGGTCGAGTCGGCACGCGACGCCTACAGTGCCCAGCGTGGCCTGCCGCCCGAAGAGTTCTTTGCGGACGCCTTCACCTCCGAGGCCGACAAGCACGGTTGAGGTGGAGACAACACCCCGGGCGATGGGGGTATTTCCCGATGGCTGGCCCTTTTTTTTGTAGTGGCCGCTCCATTTTTTGCACAATGGCACCATGAACCGCAGAAACCTCACCACCCTTCTCGCCAGCGCCGCCGTTGTGGCCGCTGCCCTTCCACACGCCGCGATGGCCCAGGACTCGGGCCAGCCGATCCGCCTGATCGTGCCCTACGCGCCGGGCGGCCCCATCGACGTGACGGCGCGCGCGCTGGCCGAGCGGGTGCGCGACTCGCTGGGCACGGTGATCATCGACAACAAGGGCGGCGCGGGCGGCAACATCGGTGCCGACGCGATCGCCAAGGCGGCGCCGGACGGCCTGACCATCGGCATCTCGGCCACGGCCACGCACGCCGTGAACCCCTGGCTGTACAGCCGCATGCCCTACGACGCGGCGAAGGATTTTGCCGCCATCACGCAGATGGTGCGCGTGCCCAATGTGCTGGTGATCAATGCCGCCAAGGCCGAGCAGCTCAAGATCCGCAACCTGGCCGACCTGATCGCCTACGCCAAGGCCAACCCGGCCAAGCTCAACTACGGCAGTGGCGGCAACGGCAGCGCCGGCCATCTGGCGGGCGAGATGTTCAAGCAGCGCGCCGGCATCTTCGCGCTGCACATTCCCTACCGCGGCGCCAACCCTGCGCAATTGGCCCTGCTGGCCGGCGAGGTGGATTTCAACATCGACAACCTGGCGGCTGCGGCCCCCAACATCCGTGCCGGCAAGCTCAAGGCCCTGGCCGTGACCTCGCTGGCCGCCAGCCCCAACCTGCCGGGCGTGCCGCCGCTGTCGGACACCTTCAAGGGCTTTTCCATTGACACCTGGTGGGGCCTGGTGGCCCCGGCAGCGACGCCCAAGCCGGTGATCGACAAGCTCAACAAGGCCTTCGTGGCGGCCCTGAATGCGCCCGAGACCAAGACCCGCTTCGGCCTGCTGCTGGCCGAGCCCGTGCCCACCACGCCTGCGCAGTTCGAAGCCTTCATGGCCAGCGAGCGCGCCAAGTACCAGCAGGTGGTGAAGGCCTCTGGGGCAAAGGTCGACTGACCGCCTCGCCGCCCCTTTCTTCAGCGCCCCGAGGGGCGCTTTTTCATGCCCGGGCCGGCAGCACGTTGCGGTGCCTTGCCACCGCGGCCTCCAGCGCGGCCACCATGGCATCGCATTCGGCGTCGCCCACGGGCAGTGACAGCGCGATCAGGCCGCGCCGGGCCATGAAAACGCCCTCTTCCAGCAGGCTGAAGAACAGCAGGTCCTTGGCGCGCCCGTCGGTGCCCTGCAGGTCGGCGGGTGAGTGCACGGGCGCGGCCGTGGCGTGCAGCGTCATCAGCGATCCGGTGCCGGTGAAGGCCATGTCCACACCGTGGCCGGCCAGTACCGCGTTGAAGCGCGCGCGCAGCTGCTCGCCGCGTGTATTGAGTGCCTGCACCACCTCGGCAGTCAGCACTTCGCTGAGGCCCGCATGCCCGGCGGCCATGGTGAGCACGTTGTTGTTGAAGGTGCCGGCATGGGCCAGCGCGTCAGGGCGGCGTGGGTCGAAGCGCTCCATGACGTCGCGGCGCCCGCCGAACACCCCGAACGACATGCCCCCGCCCAGGTACTTGCCCGCCGTGGTGAGGTCCGGCCGGATGGACAGCAGCCCCTGCCGCCCGCCGAAGGACAGGCGCGAGGTCATCACCTCGTCGAACACCAGCAGCGCGCCGCAATCGTCGGCCAGATCACGCAGCGCCTGCAGGAAGGCCGGCTCGCCCGGAATGCAGCCGCCCGCGCCCAGCATGGGCTCGACCAGGATGGCGGCGATGTTCACCCCGTGCGCGGTCACCAGCGCGCGCACGCCGTCAGCATCGTTGTAGCGCGCCAGCACGAAATCGTGCGGCACGTTCATCGGCGAGCCCCCGCCCGCGAAGGTGAGCACGCCGCCGTGGTACGCCCCGTCGAACACGACCACCTTGCTGCGCCCCGTGTGGGCCTTGGCGGCGGCCAGGGCCAGCAGATTGGCCTCTGTGCCCGAATTGGCAAAGCGCATCAGCTCCATGGAGGGAAAGCGCCGCTGTATCTCGTGCGCCAGCAGGCCCTCGCGCGCCGTGTGGGACGAGAGGTTGATGCCGCCGGCCAGCGCCTCCTGGATGGCACCCATGATCACAGGGTGGGAGTGGCCATAGAGCCCCGCCGTGAACTCGCCCAGCGCATCGATGTATTCATGCCCGTCGGCATCCCACACCCTGCAGCCAGCGCCGCGCGCCATGCTGAGCGGGAAGGGGCCGTGGAACAGCACGCTGCGGGTATTGCCGCCGGGCAGCGCCGTTTCCGCTTCGGCCAGCAGGGCGGCGCTGCGTGGGTTGCGTGCGCGGTAGTTCTCCAGAGCCTGCAACAGGGCGTGGTCCACGGGGGACTGGGTAGCGTTCATGCGATCTCCTGTACGGTGTACAAGAAATTATGGATGCCGGAGGGCGATCTGGCAAGTGGCAGCGCTCCGCGCTGCCGGATGCCCGACAATCCGGCAACTGTCTCCGCCCTTTCCCGATGCTCCGCGCCCGCACCAAAGCCCCCGTTACCCCCGATGCCGCAGCCGGCACACCCCTGTCGCGCGAGAGCGTGCTGGCAGCCGCCCTGGCGCTGATCGACCAGCGGGGGGTGGAGGGTTTCAGCGTGCGCGACCTGGCCCGCTCGCTGGGCGTGTACCCCACGGCGCTGTACTGGCATGTGCCGGGTGGGCGCAACGCGCTGATTGCCGGCGCGGTGACGGCCGCCGTGGGCGCGCTGGAACCACCCGATGCGGCAGGCGACTGGCGCACGGAACTGCGCGCCCTGTTCGCGCGCTATCGGCGGGCCGTGCACCGGCACCCGCGCATTGCCCCGGTGCTCGGTGCGCAGCTGGTCTCCAACGCCAGCCTGAACCCGCTGCTGCTGGACCGCATCCTGGCGCTGCTGGAATCGGCCGGGTTCGCGGACCAGGGCCTGTTCGATGCCTACAACGTGGTGATTGCCGCCATGGTCAGCTTCGTGACCCTGGAACTGGCGCCGCAGCCCGATGACGACCCCGACGGCTGGGCCGCAGGCCACCAGGCGCGGCTGGCGCAGATCGATGGCGATGCCTGCCCCACCCTGGCGCGCCACCTGCCACAGATGGCCAACCGCGCCTTCGTGGTGCGCTGGAGCAGCGGCAGTACGCACCCGCTGGATGCGGGCTTCGATGCCTGGACGGAGGTGGTGGTGCAGGGGCTGGCCGCGCGGCTGCCCAGGAATGT